>JACAWG010000073.1:3513-158384 GCA_017160915.1 Aggregatibacter actinomycetemcomitans | reverse complement strand
AAGTTTTTTCTTTTTATATAAATAGTTACAATGTTTCGAACAGCTATGGTTTCCCAACGCGTGCCTTTTTGTTCCTATCGGTACCATAACGCGTGCGCTATCAACCAAATCCCCTCAAAAACATCCCAAATTCCCACCGCACTTTTCTTGATTTTGCGACCGGGATCCCAAAAGTGCGGTCATTTTCTCGCGCGTTTTTTCCCTTTTCGGCAAAGTACGCCCGTTGATTGATTCAACGTTTGTTTTAACTTTAGTCAGAAAAGGAATCACTATGAAGGCAATGAAACATCTTTTAGCTTCGCTGTTCGTGTTAGGCTCGGTGTTCGCGGGTTCTGCCGCGGCGGCGGAAAAAGCGGCTGAACCGGCGGTGCAAACGGAGCAACCGGCGGCTACGGCAACAGTGGGCGAAAAAGTGAATATTAACACCGCCACGGCAACGGAAATTCAAAAAGCCCTTGTGGGCATCGGCGCGAAAAAAGCGGAAGCGGTGGTGCAGTATCGTGAAAAACACGGTGCTTTCAGCGCGGTGGAGCAGTTGTTGGAAGTGCAAGGCATCGGCAAAGCGACCTTAGAAAAAAATCGCGACCGTATCGCCTTATAATTTTTCCCTTTAGTTGTTGTTTTAATGCAAGACGAGGCAATGTTCCTCGTCTTTTTTATTGGGCGCAGTTATAATACAGGGCATTTTTCAACCGCACTTGAGAGAACAAACATGAAGCAAAAAATTGTATTGGCGACCGGCAACCAAGGCAAAGTCAAAGAAATGGCGGATGTGTTGGCGGATTTCGGTTTTGACGTGATTGCTCAAACGGATTTAGGTATCGACAGCCCGGAAGAAACGGGGCTGACGTTCGTTGAGAATGCCATTTTAAAAGCGCGCTATGCCGCCGAAAAATCCGGTTTGCCTGCCATCGCCGATGATTCCGGATTGGTGGTTGACGCGTTGAACGGTGCGCCGGGGCTGTATTCCGCACGCTATGCCGGCGAAGAGGGCAATGACGCCAAAAATCGTGCCAAATTATTGGCGGAGTTAGCCCATGTGCCGGCAGAACAGCGCAAAGCCAAATTCGTCAGCACCATCGTGCTCTTGCAACATCCCGCCGACCCGTCGCCGATTATCGCGCAAGGCGAATGCCATGGCGTCATCGCTTTTGAGGAAAAAGGCGAAAACGGGTTCGGTTACGACGCATTATTTTTCAGCCCGCAACAGGGTTGCACCTTTGCCGAACTGGACACCGTCGAGAAAAAGAAAATCTCTCACCGCGCCCGCGCGTTAGCGGTGCTTAAAACGAAATTGAGCGCATAAAGTGCGGTCGTTTTTCGCAACGAATTTAAGGAAGCAACATGATTATCACCACCACACCTCATATTGAAGGCAAACAAATCGTGGAATACAAACAGCTGGTCTTCGGCGAAGTGGTCGCCGGATCGAATTTTATTCGTGATTTCTTTGCCGGTATCACCGACATTATCGGCGGACGCGCCGGGATGTATGAATCACGTATCACTAAGTCACGCAAAGACGCTTTGGACGAGATGGAGAAAAATGCCAGAGCCTTGGGCGCCAATGCGGTTGTGGGCGTGGAAGTGAATTACACCACCATCACCTCCGAGTCCAAAAGTATGTTCATGATCGTAGCGAGCGGCACCGCCGTGGTTGTACGTTAGCATGTCGGCGGCGATGTTGAACCCGTTGGTATTGCCTCCGCTGAGTTTATACGTTCACATTCCGTGGTGCGTGCAGAAATGCCCGTACTGCGATTTCAATTCGCACGCGCAAAAAGGCGCAATCCCCGAGCAGGATTATGTGCAGCATCTGTTGGCGGATTTAACGGCAGATTTGGCGCGTTATCAGGAAAGCGTGCAACAGCGCCCGCTTCATTCCATTTTTATCGGTGGCGGCACGCCAAGCCTGTTTTCCGAGGAAACCATTGGATATTTATTAGCCCAGATCGAACAACGCCTTCCTTTTGCGCCGAATATTGAAATCACCCTGGAATCCAATCCCGGCACGGTGGAAGCAGCGCGTTTTCGCGGTTATGTGCAGGCGGGCGTGAACCGTATTTCCATGGGCATTCAAAGTTTTTCCGATGAAAAATTACAAAAACTGGGGCGCATTCATAACGCCGAAGAAGCCAAAAGTGCGGTGGGTTTTGCCGGCGTTTCTCATCTGCGTAGTTTCAATCTGGATTTAATGCACGGCTTGCCGAATCAAACCTTAAACGAAGCGCTGGACGATTTACGCCAAGCCATTGCGCTTGCGCCGCCGCATTTGTCCTGGTATCAGCTCACCATCGAACCGAACACCATGTTCG
Organism: Aggregatibacter actinomycetemcomitans; assembly: GCA_017160915.1. GTDB lineage: Bacteria > Pseudomonadota > Gammaproteobacteria > Enterobacterales > Pasteurellaceae > Aggregatibacter > Aggregatibacter actinomycetemcomitans_B. The sequence goes on along the minus strand of JACAWG010000073.1, from coordinate 156,069 downwards.
CTTACCGCCCGCCTAAGCTGCCCGACGAGGACGAATTGTGGGATATTTTCGACCGGGGACATCAATTACTCACCGCCGCCGGTTATCAACAATACGAAACCTCCGCCTACGCTAAAGCGGGCTTTCAGTGCCAACATAATTTAAATTATTGGCGATTCGGCGATTATCTTGCCATCGGTTGCGGCGCACACGGCAAGCTCAGTTTTCCCAATGGCAATATCCTGCGTTACAGCAAAACCAAACACCCGAAAGGCTATATGCGCGGAGAGTATTTGTATGAAGAACGGTCGGTGAACGCGGAAGATCGCCCGTTTGAGTTCTTTATGAACCGTTTCCGCTTGCTCGAACCCGTCCCGAAAAGCGACTTTGAGCAACTGACAGGCTTGTCTTTAAATGCGGTAGCAAATGACATCCTTTGGGCGCAGGAACAGAAATTCATCACGGAAACCGACCGCACTTGGCAGATCACCGAGCACGGCAAACTGTTTTTAAATGAACTGTTGGAACGCTTTTTGCCGGAATAAAATTTGCCCGCCACTTGTTTATCCCCGGAAAACTGATTAAAGTAAACGCAAACGTTTACGCGAGATAACATCGCGTAATTTTGTTATTAAGGAGCAAAAATGGATCAACTTGAAATGAAGAAAATCGCCGCGCAAGCGGCTTTGCAATTTGTAAAGCCGGAGATGATCGTCGGCGTGGGCAGCGGTTCCACCGTCAATTGTTTTATTGAAGCCCTGGGCGCGCTAAAAAATCAAATTAAAGGCGCGGTCGCGGCATCCAAAAAATCGGAAGAATTATTGCGCCGACAAGGCATTGAGGTGTTCAGCACCAATGATGTGTCGGGGTTGGATATTTATGTGGACGGCGCCGATGAAATCAATCCGCAAAAAATGATGATTAAAGGCGGCGGCGCGGCGTTGACACGTGAAAAAATTGTGGCTGCACTAGCAAAAAATTTCATCTGCATTGTGGATAGCAGCAAGCAGGTTGATGTGTTAGGCTCTACTTTCCCGTTGCCAATTGAAGTGATCCCCATGGCGCGCTCGCAAGTGGCACGTAAATTGGTGGCATTAGGCGGCGCACCGGAATATCGTGAGGGTGTGGTGACCGATAACGGCAACATCATTTTGGATGTGCATAATTTTGAGATTATGAACCCGGTGGCGATGGAAAAAGAATTAAACGACATTGCAGGCGTGGTAACCAACGGCATTTTCGCTTTGCGGGCGGCGGACACCGTGATTGTTGGCACCCCGAGCGGCGCAAAAATAATTTAAAAATAACTGGAGAGCAAACATGACAGTCAAAGTTTCATTGGATAAATCCAAAATCAAATTCGTGTTATTGGAAGGCGTTCACCAAAGCGCCTTGGATACCTTGCACGCCGCAGGTTACACCAATATTGATTATCACAAAAAAGCCTTGGACGGCGACGATTTGAAAGACGCCATCAAAGACGCCCATTTCATCGGTTTGCGTTCGCGCACCAACCTTACCGCCGAGATGATTGCCGCCGCGCCGAAACTTATTGCGGTGGGCTGTTTCTGTATCGGCACCAACCAAGTGGATTTAAACGCCGCCAAAGCGCGCGGTATCCCAGTGTTTAACGCACCGTTCTCCAACACCCGTTCCGTGGCGGAATTGGTGCTGGGCGAAATTTTGTTATTAATGCGCAACATTCCGCAAGCCAATGCTGAAGTGCATCGTGGGTTGTGGAATAAATCCGCCGTGGGGTCACACGAAGTACGCGGCAAAAAACTGGGCATTGTGGGTTACGGTCATATCGGTTCCCAGTTGAGTATTATTGCCGAATCCTTGGGCATGGATGTGCATTTCTACGACATTGAAAACAAACTGCCGCTCGGTAACGCCAAACAGGTGCGTAGCCTAGAGGAATTGCTCGGTTCCTGCGATGTGATTTCCCTGCACGTGCCGGATTTGCCTTCCACCCGTAATTTAATTAGCGCGGAACGCATTGCGCAGTTAAAACAGGATTCCATTTTAATTAACGCGGCACGCGGCACGGTGGTGGATATTGACGCGCTGGCAAAAGCCTTGGAAGAAGGCAAAGTGCGTGGTGCGGCAATTGACGTGTTCCCGAAAGAACCGGCGTCCATCAATGAAGAATTCGTCTCACCGTTACGCAAATTCGACAACGTGCTATTAACTCCACACATCGGTGGTTCAACTGCCGAAGCGCAGGAAAATATCGGTTTTGAAGTGGCGGGCAAATTCGTGAAATATTCCGACAACGGCTCAACCCTGTCCTCCGTCAACTTCCCGGAAGTTTCCCTGCCGGAACACGAGGGCTCCAAACGCTTGTTGCATATTCACGAAAACCGTCCGGGCGTGCTCAATCGCATCAACCAGATTTTCGTGGAAGCCAACGTGAACATCGCCGCGCAATACTTACAAACCGACCCGAAAATCGGTTACGTCGTCATTGACGTGGAAACGGAAGACACCGCGCCGTTATTGGCAAAATTACGCGAAATCGACGGCACCATTCGCGCACGGGTGTTGTTTTAATCTTCCATAAATAAAAAGTGCGGTGGAAATTCATTGTGTTTTTCCACCGCACTTTTTTCATTCCGATTACAACTGAACCCACTCCACCACGTCTTTCGTCAATCGCCCGATTTCCTGCCAGTTTTTTTCATTGATAAGTTTTTTTTCCACAAACCAGGAACCGCCGCACGCCACCACATTGGGAATCGCCAGATAATCTTTAATATTCTGCATACCGATACCGCCCGTCGGCATAATTTGTAACTGTGCGTAAGGGCCTAATAAGGCTTTAATCATTTTCACGCCGCCGGAGGCTTCCGCCGGGAAGAATTTCACGGTTTCAATACCGACGTCCAACGCGGCTTCAATTGCCATCGGATTGTTGACTCCCGGTGTGATGGGCAAGGCTAAATCTTGGCATAATTGCACGATTTTAGGGTTAAATCCCGGTGTGACGACCACATCTGCGCCGCTGTTTTTGGCTAATACCACTTGTTCCGCCGTTAAAACGGTTCCGGCTGCGATTAAAAAATCCGGTTTGTCGGCGCGTAACAAACGAATCGCCTCCGCCGCCGCTTCAGAGCGAAAGGTAATTTCCGCCACCGGCAAACCGTTTTGTGCCAAGGTATCCGCCAGGGGTAAAATATCTTCCGCATGATCTAAGGCAATGACCGGCACGACTTTCAGTCGGCGGAGTTGTTGGGTGATTTGCGCGAGTGTGTATGACATTTTTTCTCCTTTTCACTTCGTTATATTTTAATGATTTTCAAATCAATCATTTAACCTCAATTCCCTCAAACTCCCGAATTTTATTCAATGCTTCCGGCAAATCGGTGGCGAAGTTGATTTTTTTGATTTCCGGCAGGCTACCGGATTTAACGATAGTCCGCAGCGGTTGGAATTGCATATTGCACATATAAAGTTGTTGGTGCGGAAGCATATGCTGCACGAAACGGGTGAGGGCGTGGATGCCCCCTGTGTCCAGCACGGTTACGGCATCGCATTGTAAAACGATGTGTTTGATTTCGTGATCCGTGTGTACGGTTTTGTCGTGCAGGTCAGCGAAGAGATTATCCGCCGCTGCGAAAAAGAGCGGGCCGCTGATACGGTAAATTAATACGTCGTCTAAATCTTCCGGCACGGCAATGCTGATGGATTTGGTCATTTCCGCGATGGTACGGATAAATAATAGACTTGCCAGTAAGACACCCACCGAAATGGCGATAACCATGTCAAAGAGCACCGTAAGCACCAGACAGACCAATAACACCGTGATTTCATTGCGTCCTGAGCGGCGAATCAGTTGAATGATTTGCGGTAAATCCGCCATGTGCCAGGCGACGACCAATAATAACGCTGCCATGGAAGATAACGGCAAATAGGAAAGTGCCGGTGCGAAGAATAATAGGGCAAAAAGCACCAATAACGCATGAACCACACCGGAAAACGGCGAGACCGCACCGGATTTGACGTTCACCGCCGAACGGGCGATGGCGGCGGTGGCGGTAATACCGCCGAAGAACGGGGAGGCGATATTGCCTAAACCTTGCGCCAACAGTTCGTTATTGGAATGGTGTTTGGTGTCGGTCATGTTATCCAGTACGACCGCACACAATAAGGATTCGATAGCGCCTAATACCGCCATAGAAAACGCGGCGGGAAGCAGGCTTTGAATGGTGTCGAAGTTCCAATTAATCAGGTTGCCTTGGGCATCGGGGATGTTCCACGGCAAGGCAAACTCCGGCAGAACGCTGGGAATACCAAAACCGGTGCTGCCGTCGGATAATGTATATTGAAATTGTGATCCGATGGTGGCGACGGAAAAGCCGAAATGGGTCAGCCCTAAAGATAATAAGGTGGCGATAATCACCGCCGGCAAATGTCCCGGAATCGGCAGGCGCAGTTTGTGCCATTGGGTTAAGACGAACAGAGTGACGACGCCGACGGCGGTATCCGCCCAGTTGATGCTTGGAAGTGCGGTCAAAATGACTTGTATTTTTTCAAGATAATGAGACGGCATTTGTGAAATGTCTAAACCGAGAAAGTCCTTGATTTGCAAGGTGGCGATAACAATGCCGATACCCGATGTGAAGCCGAGCGTGACGGGCAGCGGAATATATTCGATTAATCGCCCTAAACGGAAAAGCGCCATTAACACCAAAATAATGCCCGACAGCAGGGTTGCCATCAACAAGCCGCTTAGCCCGAATTGTTGGGTGACGGGATATAAAATCACCACAAAGGCGGCGGTCGGCCCGGAAATATTAAAGCGGGAACCGCCGGCAAGGGCGATGATAATCCCCGCCACAATTGCCGTATATAACCCGTGCTGCGGCGGTACGCCACTGGCAATTGCCAACGCCATAGAAAGCGGAATGGCGATAATCCCGACGGTAAGACCGGCGATAATGTCTTTGATTAAATGACGGGAACTGTAGCCCGCACGGAAACTGTCTTTTAGCGCGCTGAAAGGTTTAACCGCCAAGAACACATTTTTAGAAAGAAACCATTTTTTTAGCATAATGAAAATAAGATGTGAGAGTGAATGGAATAGCCCTTTAATTCGCGCTTATTTTACTCTATTGTTGGTGAAATTTTTATCTTCTAATCACACAAATTGCAAAAATACTTGACGAGGCTCAATGAAATCCTTATAGTGCGCAAGTCCTAATCACGGTGAGATGTCCGAGTGGTTGAAGGAGCACGCCTGGAAAGCGTGTATGTGGGAAACTGCATCGGGGGTTCGAATCCCCCTCTCACCGCCATTCTTAATGAATTTTCTTTTTTATTTTGCCTTACCCCAATCGATTTCGGTTATACTGACAGCCGTTCCAATAATAAAAAAATACTGAAAAAACGACCGCACTTTTCTGTGCCGGCATATCTGTTTTAGGTCTTGAATTTACATAATCCATCCCAATATAGAGCCAAACCAGCGGAATTTAGATAAGAGAGTACATGATGAGAGCAAAAAAATCAGAATTACAAACCATACCGGTATTGCCATTGCGCGATGTTGTCGTGTTTCCTTACATGGTGATGCCGTTATTTGTCGGCAGACCGCGATCCATTAGCAGTCTTGACGAAGCCATGAATAATGGAAAACAGCTGTTGTTGGTTTCGCAAAAACAGGCGGAATTGGAAGAACCGGGCATTGAAGATTTATATGATGTGGGCACCATTGCCAACATTATTCAGCTGTTAAAGTTGCCGGACGGTACAGTAAAAGTGTTGGTGGAAGGGCAACAGCGCGCCAAAATTCATCATATTGAAGATTCCGGTGAACATTTTCAGGTGCAAATTGAGCCGTTGAACAGTACGCTTGGTAATAAGAAAGAATTACAAGTCGTCCACAAAGCGGCGTTGGATGAATTTCAAAACTATTTGAATTTAAACAAAAAAGTTCAGCCTGATATTCTTTCCGCATTACAACAAATTGAAAATCTTGAACAATTAAGCGATACCTTGGCGTCTCATTTGCCGGTTTCCGTCGCACAAAAACAGGCGGTGCTGGAAATGAACAATGTGGTGGAGCGTTTTGAATATTTGCTTGGTTTAATGCAATCGGAAGCGGATTTATTGCAGGTCGAGAAACGCATTCGCGGTCGCGTGAAAAAACAAATGGAAAAAAGCCAACGCGATTACTATTTGAATGAGCAAATTAAAGCGATTCAAAAAGAGCTCGGTGAAGTAGAAAATACCGTGAGTGAAATCGAGCAGCTACGCCAAAAAATTGAAGAGGCGAAAATGCCGCTGGAAGCGCGTGAGAAAACCGAAGCCGAATTGCAAAAATTAAAAATGATGTCGCCGATGTCGGCGGAAGCGACGGTGGTGCGCAGTTATATTGATTGGATGTTACAAGTGCCTTGGCACAAACGTACCAAAGTGAAAAAAGATCTTGCCAAGGCGCAGGAAATTTTAGATGCCGATCACTACGGTTTGGAGCGGGTGAAAGAACGTATTCTGGAATACCTTGCGGTTCAAACCCGTTTAAATCAGTTGAAAGGTCCGATTCTTTGCTTGGTGGGACCACCGGGGGTAGGTAAAACCTCTTTAGGGCAATCTATCGCCAATGCAACAGGGCGTAAATATGTGCGTATGGCGCTGGGCGGCGTGCGTGACGAAGCGGAAATTCGCGGTCACCGCAAAACTTATATTGGATCGCTGCCGGGCAAACTTATTCAGAAAATGGCGAAAGTCGGCGTGAAAAATCCGCTCTTCCTGTTAGATGAAATTGATAAAATGTCCTCCGATATGCGTGGTGATCCGGCGTCCGCTTTATTGGAAGTATTGGATCCGGAACAAAATGCCCACTTTAACGATCATTATCTGGAAGTGGATTATGATTTATCCGATGTGATGTTTGTGGCGACGTCCAACTCCATGCATATTCCGACGCCGTTGTTGGATCGTATGGAAGTGATTCGTTTATCCGGTTATACGGAAGATGAAAAACTGAATATCGCCATCCGTCATTTAATCGCCAAACAAATGGAGCGTAATGGCTTAAAAACGGGCGAATTAACCATTGATGAAAGTGCGATTGTGGATATTATCCGCTGCTACACCCGTGAAGCTGGGGTGCGTAATCTGGAACGTGAAATTTCAAAAATCTGTCGTAAGGCAGTAAAAACCTTACTGCTAGATAAAAAATTAAAATCCATCAAAGTCAATGCGAAAAACCTGCACGATTACCTGGGCGTAAAACGCTTTGAATTCGGTCGTGCCGATACGCAAAACCGCGTCGGTGAAGTCACCGGTCTGGCATGGACGGAAGTGGGCGGTGATTTGCTCACCATTGAAACCGCGTCGGTGCCGGGCAAAGGCAAACTCAGCTACACCGGTTCTCTTGGCGATGTGATGAAAGAATCCATTCAGGCGGCAATGACCGTAGTGCGTTCCCGTGCGGATAAATTGGGCATTAACCCTGAATTCCACGAAAAACGCGATATTCATATCCATGTGCCGGACGGTGCGACACCGAAAGATGGTCCGAGTGCGGGGATTGCAATGTGCACCGCCTTGGTTTCCTGTTTAACCGGCAATCCGGTGAAATCGGAAGTGGCGATGACCGGTGAAATCAGTCTGCGCGGTAAAGTATTGCCGATTGGCGGTTTAAAAGAGAAATTGCTGGCGGCACACCGTGGCGGAATTAAAACCGTGATTATTCCGAAAGATAACGTGAAGGATTTGGAAGACATTCCGGAAAATGCGAAACGCGATCTGAAGATTCATGCGGTGGAAACCATCGACGAGGTGTTAGGTCTTGCGTTGGAAAATCCGCCGCTGGGCGTTGAGTTTGTCAAACTGGATCCGATTTCGGCGGTAAAAACCGGTCGCCGTAAGAAAACCGTTTCCAGAAGTGCGGTCAATTAATTCCGTGTTTTTTACAAGCCAAATTATCATCGAATAATTTGGCTTTTTTTATTTTGCTAGTGCGTACAAAGGCGCTTTAGATTATAATCGTGCAAATTTTTGCGTCATTTTTATAGGATACATTTCAATGGTAATGGAAAAACTGCACGGAGCTTCAAATAACTGGGCTTCCAAGTTTCTTTTTGGTTTTATTACGGTCACCTTCGTTATTAGTTCTATGGCAGGCTATCTTTACTCCAGAACCGATAGCTCGGCGGCGAAAGTGAACGGCGAAGAAATTTCACAGCAAGCTTTTCAAAATCAATACAATATTGCCTCTCAAAATCTCAGCCCGCAAGAAGCGGATTCTCCGACGGTCGTTGCCAATTTAAAAAGACAGGTTCTATCTTCCCTGATTGATCAGGAATTGCTGCGCCAATATGTGAAAGACCTCAAATTAGGTGTAAGCGATGAGCGCATTAAGCAGGAAATCGTTACCACACCGAGTTTCCAAAGTAACGGTAAATTTGACAATGCGTTATATCAGCAATTGTTGCAAAGTAACGGTATCAGCGCCGAAACCTATGCTGGTTATGTACGCGAAGCCTTGCGTTTGGAGCAATTGCAAAGCGGTTTAGGCATTACCGCGTTCACCGTGCCGGTGCAGCAGGAAGCCTTGGCAAAACTTTTCTTTCAACGTCGTGATGTGCGTTTAGCGACCCTGTCTTTAGCAGATGAAATTGCCAAACAAACGGTCAGTGCCGAAGAAATTCAGGCTTACTATGACGCTCATAAAGCGGACTTTACTCTGCCGGAATCGGTAAAAGTACAATATCTTGATTTGTCCGGTGCCAATATGGAGAAAAACATCAATATTACTGATGTGGAAATCGCGCAATATTATCAGGACAATAAATCCCAATTTATGACCCAGGGGCAACAACGCCTGGCGCATATTGAAGTGAAAACCGAACAACAGGCGCAGGATTTATATCAGCAACTCCAAAACGGCGCGGATTTTGCCACTTTAGCGAAAAACCATTCCATTGACCCGATTAGCGCAGAAAAAGGCGGCGATTTAAGTTGGGTAAGTGCGGGTGAATTTCCGAAAGTTTTTGAAGATGCCGCAAATGCGTTAGAGGTGGGTAAGTTTAGTCAGCCGGTTAAATTAGATAATAGCTACCACATTATTTTAGTGGAAGAGCGTAAAGATTCGGCGGTGTTGCCGTTGGAAAGCGTGAGACCTCAAATCGTTGCGCAAATTCGTCAAAATTTAGTGAATAACCAGTTCTTTTCCGTTGAAAAACGCGTCGCGGAAAAAGCCTTTGAAGATTCTTCCTCTTTGAACGCGGCGGCGGAAGCCGGTGGTGTGAAAGTGCAGGAAACGGGGTATTTCTCACGTAAAGATATTCCTGCAGCGTTGAATTACCCAAATGTAGTTTCGGCGATTTTTGATTCCGATATTTCTCAGGGCGGTAGCAATTCCGAGCCGATGAGCATCGGCGATCAGCATTCCGTTGTTATTCGCGTGTTAGAGCATAAAGCGGAAAGCGTGAAAAGTTTAGACGAAGCGAAAAATGACATTACCGCCCGTCTGAAACGTCAAAAGGCGGAAGCGGTGGTGTTAGCCGAAGCCAACAAGTTAGTGCAGGAATTAACGGCGGGTAAAACCGTGGATAGTCTGAAATTCGGTGCGACACAAAGCCTGGTATTCGCAGAAAATAACGATCCGATGTTGCATAATGCCGTGTTTGCGATGCCTAAACCGGCGGAAGGAAAAGCGGTTTACCAAGCAACCAAAGAAACGAAAGGCGATATCGTTGTGATTGCCTTGGATAAGGTTGTTGACGGTGCATTAAGCGAACAGGAGCAGCAACAATTTGCCGTGCAACTGGAGCGTGCCGATCAGATGGCGTTGCAGAATAATCTGTTGAATGCGTTACGCGCTAAAGCCAAAATTGAAATAAACGATTCGGTGGTGGATCAGGAGCAATAATTGCACATAATGCCTATGACATCATAGGCATTATTTTTGTCCGCAATGCGCTATTCATTAAAGGTATTTTCATTTACAATTCCGCGATTTAATTTTTCGCGTCTAACCATCCAGAAAAAAAAAGAAGGAGACATACGATGAAATTAGTAGAAGTTAAACATCCGTTAGTAAAGCATAAATTAGGTTTAATGCGCGCCGCCGATATTGATACCAAGAAATTTCGTGAATTGGCGACGGAAGTGGGCAGCCTGTTGACCTATGAAGCCACCTCGGATTTAGAAACGGAAAAAGTGATTATTGATGGTTGGTGCGGCCCGGTGGAAATCGATCGTATTAAAGGCAAAAAAGTGACTGTGGTGCCGATTTTGCGTGCCGGTCTTGGCATGATGGACGGCGTGTTGGAGCACGTTCCGAGTGCGCGTATCAGCGTAGTGGGGATGTACCGTAATGAAGAAACCTTAGAGCCGGTGCCGTACTTCCAAAAACTTGCCAGTGATTTACATGAACGCCTGGCAATCGTGGTGGATCCGATGTTGGCAACGGGCGGTTCCATGATTGCCACTATCGATTTACTTAAACAAAAAGGCTGCCAACATATTAAAGTATTGGTTTTGGTGGCGGCACCGGAAGGGCTTGCCGCACTGGAAAAAGCCCATCCGGATATTGAGTTATATACGGCTTCTATTGACGATCACTTAAATGAAAACGGCTACATCATTCCTGGTTTAGGTGATGCGGGCGACAAGATTTTCGGTACGAAATAAACCTGATTTTATACCGAATCAAAGGCGGATTTTTATCCGCCTCTTTTGCGGGCGAAAGAAAGTCAAAAACACTTGAAAAAACGACCGCACTTTAAGTTAATTCAGACAGAGAGTTGAAACTTACATGACAACAGAAACACAGTTAGACGCCTCACAAGCGCGTCAAAGCGTCGGCAAACAGGCGTTTGTCGGCTTACAAATGTTATTCGTCGCGTTTGGCGCGTTGGTTTTAGTGCCTTTAATTACCCGTCTTGACGCCAATACGGCATTGCTTACCGCCGGTATTGGAACCTTACTCTTCCAACTTTGCACCGGAAAACAGGTGCCGATTTTCCTGGCGTCCTCCTTTGCTTTTATTGCACCGATTCAATACGGCGTCGCCACTTGGGGCATTCCTGTCACCATGGGCGGTTTGGCGTGCGCGGGCTTGGTTTATGTGGCGTTAAGCGCACTGGTGAAACTGCGCGGCGCGGCGGCGTTGGAGCGTATTTTCCCGCCGGTTGTGGTCGGTCCGGTGATTATTATCATCGGTATGGGCTTGGCGCCTATCGCCGTGGATATGGCGCTCGGTAAAAACAGCGACTATCAATATAACGATGCGGTGCTGGTTTCCATGGTGACGTTAATTACCACCTTGTGCGTCGCGGTATTTTCCAAGGGGTTGATGAAATTAATCCCGATTATGTTCGGTATCACCATAGGCTATATTTTATGCCTGTTTATGGGCTTAATTAAATTCCAACCGGTATTGGACGCGCCTTGGTTCAGTATGCCGAATCTCACGGTGCCGGAATTTAAACTGGAGGCAATTTTATATTTACTGCCGATTGCCATCGCGCCTGCGGTTGAACACGTGGGCGGGATTATGGCGATCAGTTCGGTAACGGGCAAAGATTTCATCAAAAAACCGGGATTACATCGCACATTGCTGGGTGACGGTATCGCCACCAGCGCCGCGTCATTATTAGGCGGACCGCCGAATACCACTTATGCGGAAGTGACCGGCGCGGTGATGCTGACCCGTAACTTTAACCCGAATATCATGACCTGGGCGGCAGTTTGGGCGATTGGCATTTCTTTCTGCGGCAAAGTAGGTGCTTTTTTATCCAGCATCCCAACCATCGTGATGGGCGGTATCATGATGTTGGTGTTCGGCTCCATTGCGGTGGTCGGCATGAGCACCTTAATTCGCGCCAAAGTGGATGTTACCGAAGCGCGTAACCTGTGTATTATTGCGGTGGTGATGACCTTCGGTATCGGCAATATGTTCGTTGATGTGGGCGGTGTTTCTTTGAAAGGAATCAGCCTGTGTGCCGTGGTGGCGATTATCTTGAATTTGGTATTGCCAAAAGCGAAAAACGACACCCTTCAGGATTAAGAGAAAATGCCATTGGCGGAGATAAAAACGAAGATAAAAATATCCGCCAATGGCTTTCTAAATGAAAAAATTTCGTTTATTCTTACCGCACTTTACTTCAGCATTTTTCGGTATTTGATTTGAGCGAGCCACATTTTCAACTTCCCTTGCCTATTCATCAGCTTGATGATGATACGTTGGAAAATTTCCATGCGGAAAATAATCAGCTGCTGCTCAATTCCCTGCAAAAAAATTTCTCCCATCTTCAACAGCAATTTTTCTATATTTGGGGCAATCGCGGCAGCGGTAAAAGCCATTTATTGAAAGCCATTTGCCACCATTATTTAACCCAACAACGCCCCGCACTTTATGTTCCGCTGAATAAGGCACAATACTTTTCTCCGGCGGTGTTGGAAAATCTTGAACAGCAGGACGTCGTGTGTTTGGATGACGTGCAGGAAGTGATAGGCAATGCGGAATGGGAACTGGCGATTTTCGATTTAATTAATCGCATTCGCGAAACCGGAAAAACCCTTTTGTTAATGGGCGCCGATCAATCACCGGCGAATTTAGCGGTACGCCTGCCGGATCTCCATTCCCGTTTAACTTGGGGGGAGGTGTACCAATTAATGCCGTTGGACGACGCACAAAAAATTGCCGTGTTGCAAGAGAATGCCCACCAACGCGGTATCGAATTGCCTGATGAAACGGCAAATTTCCTGTTTAAACGTTTGGAACGGGATATGAAAACCTTATTTGAAGCCTTAGAAAAACTGGATCAGGCTTCTTTGCAGGCACAGCGCAAACTGACCATTCCTTTCGTCAAAGAAATCCTGTCTTTATAATTCGCTTACAACCATCTGCGGGTACGACGGCAATATTGGGTAAATTGCTCTCCAAAAATGTTCCGCAGACTTTCTTCTTCCCGTTTAATCTGAAACTCGGTGATGTACCAAATGAATAATACAATGCCGAAAAAAGCAGATAACGAACCTAAGTAACACATCCAACCCAGTAGGACAAAAACCAAGCCTAAATACATGGGATTGCGGGTGAATTTATAGATTCCGGTGGTAACTAATTGTGAAGCGGTTTCTAATTGCAACGGATTCACGGTGGTTTTTGCCAGCAAAAATTGCAACACACTGCCCGCGCCGATGAGGCTGCCTAAGGCACCGAAAATGATGACCAATCCCCAGGATGTCGGAAATTGCCAAAGGGGTGGCAACAATTTCATCAATAATGCGCAAAAGACAAAAATGAATGGCGGCGGAATGGGAAGTTTCGGTTTATTTCTTGACATAATAAGCCTTGGATTGGGATAAAAGAAAGGCTTGGGGGAAACCAAGCCTTAAAAACTATAAATTATTTAACCGCACTTGAATGAGCTGTTGCTCCAATGCGCCGGCATTTTCCTGTGCTTGTTGGTAGCTTTTCTTCGCTGCCTCTTTATCGCCTTTGGCTAATTGAATATCGCCTGCCAACAGGTTTTTCGCACTGTTCCATGCTTGTTCTTTGACTAATTTAAGGCTCTCCAACGCGGGATCCAACTGCCCCAGTTGGAACTGCACGGAAGCTAAACGCAAGGCACTGACGGAAGATAAAATATCATCGTTAGATTGCGCCATCGCCTGTTTCAGCGCGTCTTCCGCCAATGGGAAGTCTTTGTTTTCCACTGCGATTTTCGCTTTGTCCAACAAGGCTAAAACGGCATAACTGGTTTTTTCATTATTTTTAATGAATTGATTAAATTGTTCCGCTTGTGCTTTCGGATCTTTTTGATAATTAAACAATGCCTGCTCATATTCTGCAGAGGCGTTGTGCATTTTTTGTACTTGATGAGACTGCCAGTAATTCCAGCCGAACACGCCGCCAAACGCAATGACAAAACAAACGATAATAAATTTGTAGTTTTCATTCCACCAGGCTTTGATGGCGCTCAGTTCTTGTTCTTCTTCAATGGTATAAGCCATTTTTCTTTCCTTATTTAAATGTATTTTGAATATGAGTGGTAATGTCGCTTAATGCTACCACCGCTTGTTCGCTGTGTTGTAGCAAGTCTTTCACGACCACTTGTTGATTTTTCACTTCGTCTTCACCGATCACTAAAGCCAATTTCGCGCCACTTTTATCGGCACGTTTGAATTGTTTTTTGAAGTTTCCGCCGCTGCAATGCAATAGCGTACGTAAGTGCGGTAATTCCGAGCGGAGTTTTTCTGCCAGGCTAAATGCCGCCACCGTGGTGCCTTCACCTTGATAAACGATGTAAATATCCACCGCACTTGGTAGCGTAATCTGTTTATTGACTTCCTGCACGAGCAACACTAAGCGCTCCAAGCCCATGGCGAAGCCGACACCGGAGGTGGCGTGTCCGCCAAGCTGTTCCACCAAGCCGTCATAACGACCGCCACCGCATACCGTGCCTTGCGCGCCTAACGCGGAAGTGACCCATTCAAACACGGTTTTATTGTAGTAATCCAAACCGCGTACCAGTTTTTGATTGATTTCGTATTTGATGCCCAAATTATCCAGCAGGGCGCATAATTGCGCAAAGTGTTCGCGGGATTCTTCATCAAGATAATCGTGTAATTTCGGCGCATCGTTTAACACCTGTTGAACGCGTTGATCTTTGCTGTCCAAAATCCGCAGCGGATTGGTGGTTAAACGGCGTTTGCTGTCTTCATCTAAAATATCAAGATGATTTTGCAGGAAATCTACCAACGCCTGACGATAATTTTTGCGTGCTTCCAAGGAACCGATGGAATTCAGTTGAAGCGTCACATGGTCGAAAATGCCTAAATCTTTCCACAAACGGGCGGTTAAGGCGATGAGTTCCGCGTCGATTTCCGGGTTCGGAATGCCGAAAATTTCCACGCCGACCTGATGGAATTGACGATAACGCCCTTTTTGCGGGCGTTCGTAACGGAACATCGGTCCCATGTACCATAAACGCTGTTCCTGATTGTATAACAAACCGTGCTCAATCCCGGCGCGCACGCAACCTGCTGTGCCTTCCGGGCGGAGCGTTAAACTTTCGTCGTCGCGATCGTTAAAGGTGAACATTTCTTTTTCTACCACATCGGTCACTTCGCCGATGGCACGGGCGAATAGCGGCGTGCTTTCTACAATCGGCATCCGAATTTCGGCGTAACCATACGCCTGTAAAACCGACCGCACTTTATTTTCAACCCACTGCCACAAAGGGGTTTCCGTTGGTAAGCAATCGTTCATGCCACGAATTGCCTGAATAGTTTTTGCCACAATAAATTCCTGTAATAAAGATTAAATAATGCGATTTTTCGGGTCTTGCTGCGCAACGCGGGCGCGAATTTTGGCTTCCAGCTGATTGATTAAATCCTCATTGTCAAAACGCTCTTTTTGACGTTCGCCGGAAAGATAATAACCGCTTTTCTTGTTGCCGCCGGTTACACCCAAATCGGAAACCAGCGCTTCGCCCGGTCCGTTTACTACACAGCCGATAATGGAGACGTCCATCGGCGTAATAATGTCTTCCAAGCGCTGTTCAAGGGCGTTGACCGTGCCGATAACGTCGAATTCCTGACGGGAACAGGTCGGGCAGGCGATGAAATTAATCCCGCGCGAACGAATGCGTAAGGATTTTAAAATGTCGAAACCGACTTTGATTTCTTCCACCGGATCCGCCGCTAAGGATACCCGTAACGTATCGCCGATGCCTTCCGACAGCAGCATTCCCAAACCGATTGCCGATTTGACCGCACCCGCACGGGCGCCACCGGCTTCGGTAATACCTAAATGCAAGGGTTGTTTAATGGCTTTGGCGAGCAAGCGATAGGATTCCACCGCCAAATAAACATCGGAGGCTTTAACACTCACTTTAAATTGATCGAAGTTTAAACGATCCAGAATTTCCACATGACGTAATGCGGATTCCAATAAGGCTTGTGGCGTCGGTTCGCCGTATTTTTCCTGAATGTCTTTTTCCAATGAACCGGCATTGACGCCGATCCGAATCGGAATATTTTTATCTTTAGCGCAATCCACCACGGCACGAATGCGATCTTCCCGCCCGATATTACCCGGGTTGATACGCAAACAGTCCACGCCGTATTCCGCCACTTTCAGCGCAATACGGTAGTCAAAGTGAATATCCGCCACCAGCGGCACGTTGACTTGTTGTTTGATCAATTTGAAGGCTTCCGCTGCGTCCATGGTTGGCACAGAAACGCGCACAATATCCGCGCCCACCCGTTCCAAGGATTTAATCTGCGCCACAGTGGCTTCCACATCGGTGGTGCGCGTATTTGTCATGGATTGCACGGCAATCGGCGCATCACCGCCCACCGGCACCTTTCCCACATAAATTTTCGTTGATTCTCTACGTTGAATCTTTGGTTTTTCTAACATGCGTTAATTCATTATTGAGGTAATTTAAATTTTGCCACGCGTCCGTCAACGGTTAACGGGAAGGCTTGACCTTTATAGGTAATTCTTACATTGCCCGGTGCGCCGATAATTAAGGAATAAGGTTCTTCTTCGTTGAAGCTTAACACGTCGCCTTGTTTATATTCTTTTTGCGCCAATACTTTGCGGTTTTTGTCTTTTACGCTGATCCAGCAGTTACCGATGACTTCAATGTATAAGTTATCGTTTGTGACCGCCGCAGAAACGCTTGGATTTTCCACCGCACTTTGCGGCTCGGTAGCGGCTTGCGCTTCAGGCTGAACGTTGGCTAACTGCTCGTTGCCCCCGATTTTGTCCATTTCCGATTGCAACACATTGGCGGTTGCCGGTGCGCTTGATTCTTGAACGACAGGCGCGGTATTGGCTGCCGTCGGTGTCTCTGTGAGCGGCTTGGTTTCAATTTCGATACTAGTACCTTTCGGCGCATTATCCGTTAAGGTATT
Source organism: Aggregatibacter actinomycetemcomitans (assembly GCA_017160915.1). Lineage (GTDB taxonomy): Bacteria > Pseudomonadota > Gammaproteobacteria > Enterobacterales > Pasteurellaceae > Aggregatibacter > Aggregatibacter actinomycetemcomitans_B. The sequence goes on along the minus strand of JACAWG010000073.1, from coordinate 139,200 downwards.
TTCGATTTTGGCGGTAGGCTGAGGCACCGGAATTTCGTTAGCTGCGGGCTTGGCTGGCGCGGTGTTCACTTCCGTAGTCACCGGTGCGGACGGCGTGTAGGAGTTGACTAACACATCCCGTTCCGCATTGGATTGCTGGTGGCTTTCCCACCACCACATGCCGGTCATGCCGACCACAATCAAAATCACCAGGGCGCTGAGGTAGCCAATCCAGTTATTGTGTGATGAATATTGGTTAACGGAGCGGGTCGCTCGGGCGTTTTTGCCCAAATCGTTTTTCTGTTCGTTGCCGAAATGAATGGCATTGACCCAATCGCTGTCCGGAATACGCAAAAATTTCGCATAACTACGAACATAACCGCGCATAAAAGTGGCGGGAATGGTTTCGTTGGTAAACTGGTTATTTTCGATGAGACGAACAAGGGCGGGACGTAAAGAAATCTCTTTTGACACTTGCTCCGGCGTAAGATTGAGGGCTTCGCGGGCGAGGCGGAATTTATCGCCTAAAGTGATTTGCTGTTCGTTACGGGGTTGTGCTTCGGATGTATTTTGCATATTCATAAACGGACGATACTTCTGACTAAAATTGAGTGCTAAAGTTTAAGGTTGTAACGCCTGTTTTGCAACTGTTATATGGCGTTATTCTGCGATTGAAAGGAAATTTGCGGGGAAAAACGACCGCACTTTTGTCCGTGAAAAAAACTTATTTTATCTCTTGGGGTAATTTCGCCGCCCGCGCCGGAGAAACTTTCGTCAATAATGCGAGATTTTGCTGATAAACGGTGTGGTTTTTCGCAGATAAGGCACATAATGCCAGATTTTCATAAGTGTCTACCTGATGATAATAATTCGGGGTCTTGAGGGCGCGTTCAAATTGCACATAGGCAGAGTCAAATTCCCCTTGCGCACAAAGAAATGCGCCGTAATTGTTGAACACATCCCCTTGTTTATCATCCAATTTTATGGCGTTCAAATAGGCGGTACGGGCTTGTTCAATGTCGCCCTGTTGTTGATAGAAATAGGCAAATGCCGCCGACACCAAATAATAATCGGGGGCGTAAGAACGAGCTTTGTCCAGGTTCAGCTTAGCTTGTGCGGAATCTTGCTGTTGCAAATAACCTAATGCCAGTTCTACGCGTGCTTTGGCGGCTTTTTGCTTGTCAAAATCCACCGCACTTTGTTGGGTGACGCAGGCGGAAAGCAAAAACGGAAAAATAAACGGTATTGCACGATTGCGTCGTTGAAATTTAACCATTTATTTTTCCTCCTTAACAGGGTTATTGAACTTGAACGGCGATGCCTTGCCCGAAGCGTTTTTTCTGTGCGGTGCGTTTGGTGCGGTCGATCACATCGCCGGCTAATTGCCCGCAGGCGGCGTCAATATCATCGCCGCGGGTTTTCCGCACAATCACGGTTAAACCGTATTCCATCAAGGTTTTCTGGAAGCGGTCGATTCGGGTATTGGAGCTTTTCGCATAAGGTGCTTCCGGGAACGGGTTCCACGGAATCAGGTTAATTTTGCACGGCGTATTTTTCAGTACGGCGGCGAGCTGATGGGCGTGTTCCACATGATCGTTAATGTGATCCAACATCACATATTCAATGGTCACCTTGCCGTGATTGGCATTGGAGACGCTCAGATAACGGTTCACCGAATCAATCAGGGTTTTAATGTTGTATTTCTTGTTTAACGGCACGATTTCATCGCGCAATTCATCGTTCGGCGCGTGCAGGGAAATCGCCAACGCCACATCGATCATTTTGCTTAAATTATCCAACGCAGGCACGACACCGGAGGTGGATAAAGTAACGCGGCGTTTGGACAAGCCGTAGGCGAAATCGTCCAACATAATTTCCATTGCCGGCACCACATTCGCCACATTTAACAAGGGTTCGCCCATGCCCATCATGACGACGTTGGTAATCGGACGCACGCCGGTGACGCCGAAATTACCGATAATTTTCGAGGCGCGCCACACCTGACCGATAATTTCCGCCACCGTTAAATTACGATTGAAGCCCTGTTGGGCGGTGGAGCAAAAGGTACAAGCCAGGGCGCAACCCACCTGTGAAGAAACGCATAAGGTGGCGCGATCCGCTTCGGGGATATACACGGTTTCCACTTGCTGATCACCCACCTGCATCGCCCATTTAATGGTGCCGTCGGCGGAACGTTGCTCAACCGCCACTTCCGGCGCTTTGATTTCCGCTACGGTTTTCAGTTTTTCCCGTAATGCTTTGTTCAGGTTGGTCATGTTGTCGAAATTGTCTTCGCCGAAATGATAAATCCATTTCACCAACTGATCGGCGCGGAATGGCTTTTCGCCTAATTCGGCGAAAAATTCACGCATTTGCGCGCGGGTTAAATTCATTAAATTGACTTTTTTTGCCGGTTCGGCAACAGCTTGTTCTAACATGGGAGCCTCGTTATTACACATTACGGCGGAAACCGAAATCGACGTCCTTCCATTTGAAGTGACGACAGGATAAAAATGAGGTGCGATTGTACTGATTTCGGTTCCATTAAGCCAGCGATTTTACGCGCGGAAATAAAACGTTGTAAAAAATGACCGCACTTTTTTGTGATCAGGATCGAAGAATTGGAAAAAATCCTGCTGAAATATCAGGAAATAACACTGGTTGGTTCTTTTGCTTGAGCACTTTGTGAGTAAAATCCGGGTAGCGTTAAATGTGAATAAAGAGGAGTCATTATGAAGTTAAGAAAATTAACCGCATTCACCGTATTAAGTTTAGCCTGTTCCGCTGGTTATGCGGCAAATTTGCCGAACATTACCATTTTGGCAACCGGCGGAACCATTGCCGGCGGTGGGGAAACGGCGGTCAGTTCCGCCTATAAAGCGGGGCAGTTGACGGTGGAACGCTTAATTGAAGCGGTGCCGGAAATGAAAAATCTTGCGGAAATTAAAGGCGAGCAGGTGGTGAATATCGGCTCACAGGATATGAACGATGAAGTGTGGCTGAAATTAGCCAAAACCATTAATCAGCAATGCGCCGATACGGACGGCTTTGTGATTACGCACGGCACGGACACCATGGAAGAAACCGCCTATTTTCTGGATTTAACCGTAAAATGTGAAAAACCGGTGGTGTTGGTGGGCGCCATGCGTCCGGCGACGGAAAAAAGCGCTGACGGTCCGTTAAATTTATATAATGCCGTGGTGGTGGCGACGGATAAAAAATCTGCCGGTCGTGGTGTGTTGGTGGCGATGAACGGCGAAGTGCTGGGCGCCCGTGATGTAACCAAAATGAGCACCACGGCGGTGCAAACCTTTGTGGCGCCGAACTTCGGTCCGTTAGGCTATATTCATAACAGCAAAGTGGATTACGAACGTTCGCCGGAAAGCAAGCACACCACCAACACGCCGTTTGATGTGTCGAAACTGGATGCTTTGCCGAAAGTGGGAATCGTGTATGCGTATTCCAATATGCCGACGGAACCGTTACAAGCCTTATTGAGCGCAGGTTATCAGGGCGTCATCAGTGCCGGCGTGGGTAACGGCAATGTGAATCAGGCGAATTTGGATTTATTGGAAAAAGCGGCGAAAGACGGCGTGGCGGTGGTGCGTTCTTCCCGCGTGCCGACGGGGTATACCACCCGAGATGCGGAAGTGGATGACAGCAAATACGGCTTCGTAACCTCAGGTTCGTTGAACCCGCAAAAAGCGCGCGTGTTGTTGCAACTGGCGTTAACCAAAACCAAAGATGTGAAGGAAATTCAGCAGTATTTTGATGATTTTTAATGACGTTCTGTTTGAGGTTTTATAACCTCCGTTTAAACAATAACCCCATACGGTAAGTATGGGGTTACATTTAAAAAACGGCATTTTTTATGACCGCACTTTTACGAGCAAACCACCTTAATCGCTAAACCGCCTTGTGAGGTTTCGCGGTATTTGGCGTTCATGTCTTTACCGGTTTCATACATGGTTTCGATCACCTTATCCAGACTGACGCGCGGGCTGGTGGTGCGGCGCAATGCCATGCGGCTGGCGTTAATGGCTTTGACGGAGGCGATGGCGTTGCGTTCGATGCAAGGCACTTGCACTTGTCCGCCCACCGGGTCGCAGGTTAAGCCAAGGTTGTGTTCCATGGCGATTTCCGCCGCAATACACACCTGTTCCGGGCTGCCGCCGAGAATTTCCGAGAGTCCCGCCGCCGCCATGGAGCAGGCAACACCCACTTCCCCTTGACAGCCCACTTCGGCACCGGAAATGGAAGCGTTCATTTTATACAACGAGCCAATCATGCCGCAGGCGAGCAGGTAACGTTCGACGATTTCATCGGTGAGTGCGCCGACAAATTTCTCATAATACGCCAGCACCGCAGGCACGATACCGCAAGCCCCGTTAGTGGGCGCGGTGACGACCCGTCCGCCGGCAGCGTTTTCTTCGTTCACCGCCAAAGCGAACATATTTACCCAGTCGATGACACTCATTGGATCCGTTGAAAGCTCACTGTTCGCTTTCAGCATGCGATAAAGTGTTGCCGCACGACGAGCTACTTTTAACGGACCGGGCAAAACCCCTTCAGTGTGTAAACCGTGTTCGATACAGTCTTTCATGGTTTGCCACACCTGATGCAAATGGGTTTTCAGTGCTTCTTTGCTGTGTAATGCCAGTTCGTTTTGCATCATTAAACTGGAAATGGATAACCCGCTTTCCTGACAATTACGCAGAATATCCGCCGCACTGTGGTAGGGATAAGGCACTTGTACGTCATTTTTTTCGGTTTGATTGAAATGGGCTTCGTCCACAATAAAGCCGCCGCCGATAGAATAATAGGTTTGTTTATATAATTCTTGCTCCCGGTGAAATGCGGTAATGGTCATGCCGTTTTCGTGTAGCGGCAGGAAGGTTTGGTGAAAAATCATGTCCGTCGCAGGGTCAAATTGTGCAAGCTGTTTGCCTTCGGCAAGGGGCAGTTTGGCGGTTTTTTTCACTTCCGCAATAAAACCGGGGATACGTTCAATTTCTACGTTATGCGGTAAATAACCCGCCAAGCCCATGATGATGGCGGTGTCGGTGCCGTGTCCAAGACCGGTCATGGAGAGTGAACCGTAAACATCCACTTGAATTTTTTCTGTTTTTTCCAAGAGATGTTGCGCAATTAAATCGTCAATAAACTGTTTCCCCGCCTTCATCGGACCCACCGTGTGGGAACTGGACGGGCCGATGCCGATTTTAAACATATCAAAAACACTAATCATATTTCACTCATCATTTTTCATTATCGGAATGCCTCACGTGCGAGGTGAGGCATCGGGTTAAATTTTAAAGGAAGCGCATTCTACGCGAAATTTTAAAATAATCCATAGACTACCGCAGAAATTGCAATGGAGCCCATGACCACTACAAATACGTTGCTGAGTCTGCCTCTGTAACGTTGCATGGCGGGTACGTTACGAATGGCATACATCGGCATGATGAACAAAATCATGGCGATAATCGGACCGCCCAAGGATTCGATTAAACCGAGAATGCTCGGATTGCGAATCGCCACTAGCCAAAGGGTGATGAGGAAGAAAAGTGCGGTGCCATAATTCAGTGTTTTTCGATTGATGGTTTTGTTACCGGTCATTTTTAAGTACAAGCCTTCCAACCCTTCACGGGCGCCCAAATAATGTCCGAAGAAGGAGCTGGTAATGGCTAAAAATGCCACTAACGGACCGAAGTAGGAAATATACGGGTTGTCAAATTTGTTGGCTAAATAAGACAAGATACTGATGTTTTGTGCTTTGGCTTCCGCAAGCTCCGCCGGGGTTAAGGTTAATACGCAACTGAACACAAAGAACATGACGAAGAATAACAAAATGGTCGCCGTGCCTTTCAACGTTTTGCTCGCGTGCTTTTCCGCCAAAACGGGATCTTGATATTCCCGTTGTTGCGATTGTGAAAACGCGGAAATGGCAGGGGAGTGGTTAAAAGAAAACACCAGCACCGGAATGGTGAGCCACAAGGTCACGATAAAGCCTTGCGCCGTCGGCATTTCCTGTAACATGGCGGTGTTCCAGTTCGGGATCAGGTAAACCGATAAGGCGAAAAGAATGATAACCAGCGGATAAACCAGCAATTCGGTGATTTTCAACATCACTTTTTCATTCATCAGCATAATGGAAATTAATGTGGCGATAAGAATGAACGAGAGCAGCGCCCGATTCGGCGACGGCATGCCTAACTGGTGGACGATAAAGGAATCCACGGTGTTGGTAATGCCATTGCCGTAAATTAACAGAATCGGGAAAATCGCAAAAAAATACAGTAAGGTGATTAATTTCCCTGCGGTTTTACCAAAATGTTCCTCCACCACTTCGGTAATATCGCTGCCCGGTTTCGCGGACGACAGCACGAATCGGGACAAACCGCGGTGCGCCAGATACGTCATCGGTCCCACTAAAATCGCCATCACAATTAACGGCCAAAATCCCCCCATGCCCGCATTAATCGGCAAAAACAACACGCCCGCTCCCACCGCGGTGCCGAACAGATTAAGCATCCAAACAATATCGAATTTACGCCATTTTTTTTCATTTTGATTTGACATATTGTCTCCTTTTATAAGTTATATTTTTTGGCGCGGATAGTAGTGCTGTCGCGGAGGGAGTGCAAAAAGAATTTCGAAGATTTGTGATCGAAGTATAACTTTTATCGAAAATTTTGAGAGTTTTGTAACAAGTTTTTAATATGACTTGTTAATATTTAAACAACCCAATTGAGCTGGGTTTTACATTTACGGCAAAAATACACCGCGCCGTCACGCTGAATTTTATTATGACGACGAATGCTGAGTTGATGGGTTTGACAGGCGCAGCGGTAAGTGAAGGTCTTACCTTGCACGGAGGTTAAATCAAATTGATGGCGCACCTCTGCCGGCAGATGGAATACTTCGGTCATCACAAATTGCCATTCTTTGCCGTGCGGCTGCACTCTGCCGTAGTGTTGATATACCACCAAATGCGCCAATTCGTGCAGCACCACTTGATGAATGAATTCTTCGGTGTTTTCCAGTAATAAAGTGCGGTTAAATTTGATGGTGTTTTCTTGCAGGTACGCCAGCCCCGCTTTGCTGCCCTTTAATTCATAATTAATTTGCGGCATGGAAAAGGGTTGATTGAAATGCGCTTCCGCCAGCTGTAAACCATGTTGTAAACGGCGCAGAATCTGCATTTTCAGGATGCGAAAATTTTCTTCAGTTTGCATATAAAAAAGTGCGGTTAAAAAACGCGTTATTTTTTAACCGCACTTTATCACAACTTAATGATTTAATGTATTATTTTAATCCTGCCGCCGCACGTAAATCTGCCGCACGATCGATTTTCTCCCATGGGAATTGCTCACGCCCGAAGTGACCGTAAGCCGCTGTTTGGCGATAAATCGGTTGGATTAAATCTAACATTTTGATTAAACCGTACGGACGCAAATCAAAGAATTCACGTACCAATTTCACCAATAATTCATCCGCCACTTTACCGGTACCGAAGGTTTCGATCATGATGGAAGTCGGTTCGGCAACGCCGATCGCGTAAGAAAGTTGGATTTCGCAGCGATCCGCAAGACCGGCGGCAACGATATTTTTCGCCACATAACGGGCGGCATAGGCGGCGGAACGGTCAACTTTCGACGGATCCTTACCGGAAAACGCACCGCCGCCGTGACGTGCCGCGCCGCCGTAAGTATCCACGATGATTTTACGACCGGTTAAACCGCAGTCGCCCATCGGTCCGCCGATAACAAAACGACCGGTCGGGTTGATGAAGTATTTGGTGTCTTTGGATAACCATTGGCTCGGCAGAATCGGTTTGATGATTTCTTCCATGACGCCTTCATGTAAATCCTTTTGGCTGATGGCTTCGGAATGCTGGGTGGAAAGCACCACGGCATCGATTCCGACGATCTTGTTGTCTTCGTATTTAAAGGTCAATTGGCTTTTCGCATCAGGGCGCAACCAGTCTAATTTCCCGCTTTTACGCACTTGTGCCTGACGCTCCATTAAACGATGGGCATAGGTGATGGCGGCAGGCATGAATACATCGGTTTCATTAGTGGCGTAACCGAACATGATGCCTTGGTCGCCCGCCCCTTGATCCAATGGATTTTCGCGATCTACGCCTTGGTTGATGTCGGAAGATTGCTTGCCGATGGCATTTAATACTGCGCAGGAACGACCGTCAAAGCCCATTTCGGAGCTGGTGTAACCGATGTCGCAAATCACTTCACGGGCTAAATTTTCAATATCCACCCAAGCGGACGTGGTGATTTCACCGCCTACTAACGCCATGCCGGTTTTGACATAGGTTTCGCAGGCAACGCGGGCTTTCGGGTCTTGTTTGATGATTTCGTCTAATACCGCATCAGAAATTTGATCGGCGATTTTATCCGGATGTCCTTCAGAAACGGATTCGGATGTGAATAAATATTGGCTCATTGCGTTCTCCGGAATGATGTTAATTCGGTGTAAATGTCAGGGTGTTTGGAAGTATTTCCATCTAGACGGCTATAATACGCGTTTAGCTCAAAAATGCAACTTGGAAAGGGGAGAATTTTGTCAGTTTGGTGTAAATAATGAGGTGTATAAAAAAGAAAACCCCCAACAAATGTTGAGGGTTTCTATTAAAATAACAACTTAAAAGATTAGCGACGTAAACCTAAACGAGCGATTAAGCTGCTGTAAAGTTCAAGATTTGTACGTTTTAAGTAATCTAAAAGTTTACGACGACGGGAAACCATGCGTAATAAACCGCGGCGACCGTGGTGGTCTTTTTTGTGTTCCGCAAAGTGTGCTTGCAAGTGGTTGATTTGCGCGGTTAATAAAGCGATTTGAACTTCGGAAGAACCGGTGTCTTTACCATCGCGACCATATTCAGCAACGATTTTTGCTTTTTGTTCGGTACTTAGAGACATAATAACTCCTGATATGAGGTGGTTAATGATACATCGTTAGCCGATCTCTAATTCAGCTACGACAATAAGGAATGCAGATTCTAGCCATTACGCGCTCAAAAAGCAATGAATTTATCCCGTAACAAGGCATTTAATTGCGCGGCAAATGCCGTCGGATTTTCCTGATGGGCGTTGTGCCCGGCGTCGGGAATAATCGTTAGATTGAGCCGATTCTCTAGCGCCATGTGTTTGAATTTATGATCCCGCTCGCCGCAGAAATAATAAATGGGGTAAGGGCTGTTTTTGACGGCAGCACGTAAATCCGGCTGTTTGGCAAGGGAAGTCGCCAACAGCATTTGTGCGATATTTTCCCCGCAGTTGGCGCGGCGTTTTTCGATGAGGGCGTTGCGTTGATGTTCGCTCAAATGGGCAAACACCGCCTGTTGGTACCAGTCGTTCAGCACGGATTCCGCCGTTTCATGGCGAAAGCGTTGCGCCCAAAACTCATCATTTTTCCACCGCACTTTTTTCGCTTGTTCGTCGGTTAGTCCTAGGTTGCCGCCTTCGATTATCAAACCCAGTAGGTTGTATTTCTCTAATTTGCTGTGGAGCGCATAATACAGCGCAATCCGTCCGCCGAGCGAGTAACCGATTAAAAAATAAGGTTGATTTCCCACCGTCAATCGGATTTGTTGCGCCACATAAGCGCAGGTTTCGTCAAAATTTTGCGCTTGGTGATTTTTGGCGTTGCCGTGCCACGGCAAATCCAAGGCGACGCAATGAAAGTGCGGTAGATTTTCCGTGAGTTTTTGCCAGTCGGCTTGCGTGCCGAGCAAGCCGTGTAAAAAGACGAGATACGGTTTCATAACGGTTAAAAAAGCAAATTATCGTGAAATAATTTGCTTTTGATGGGGTTATTTATTCGCCGACAACGGCATAACTGATTTGCTCGATCAGGCGTTTGTAAACGGTGCTACCGTCGTTCGGTGCCACTTTGATTTCGATGATGGTGGCTTCACGGCGTGAATAGGCTTGCTTCAGTACGGAACTCAAATCCGCCCAAGTGTAAGGGCGGGCATATTTTAAATCGAACATGGACGCCACTTGGGAAAATTCCGTGTGGTGCGGCATTCGGTAGAATTTGTCTTTCACCTCTGCCTCCACCGGCAACATATCAAAAATCGCCCCGCCGTTATTGTTGATAATAAAGAGAATCGTCGGTTGGGTGATTTTTTTGAATAACGCCAGCGAGTTTAAATCGTACAGCGCAGAGGTGTCGCCTACTAACGCGACCACCGGCTGATTGGAGCCGATACCGATGCCGGCAACGGTGGCAAGTAAACCGTCGATGCCGCTGGCGCCGCGATTGGTGTAAATCGGATAGCCTTCCGGCAATTTGGTTAGCGCGTCCACCAAACGCACAAATAAACTGTTACCCAGGAAAAGTGCGCCGTTGTTCGGCAGCAGGCGTTCAATATGATGAGCCAAAGAGGCTTCATTCAAATTGCCGCCCACTTGTTGCTCAATGAATGTGGCGCAGAATTTGGACAGCGCCAGCGCTTCCAACAGCCAAGGTTTTTGTCTTAACGGCGGGTGGGCGCGTAACCAATGGTGAATTTTGGCAACAAAACGGGTATGTGAGTGATGATACGGATCCACGGCTTGCGGGTTTTCGTCCACAATCCAATATTCGTTTTTAAATTCCGCTAAAAATTGATTAATGCGTTTGCTGATAAAACGGCTACCAAGCTGAATGACAATATCCGCCTGTAACATTTTTTGTTTAACCGTTTGATTGGCAAGCCAAATATCGGCGTAAGGCAATGACGCTTCCACGCCCGATTGAATGTCCGTCAACAACACCCAACCCATAGTATTTGCCCAGGCGGCGATACCCATGGCTTGTTCCGCCGGCATTCTGCCCGCCACGATAATACCGCGCTTGGTACGCCAGTGATCCCAATGCTCGTGAATGATCACTTCTTGGTGCAAGGCAGGATAAGTCGTCCAGCTTTTATTTTGGCTTAACCAACGCTGAACTTGCGCCAGCCACGGATGCACGTCAATTTCTTCCACATTGGCGTCATATAACGGTTCGGCGAACGGCACGTTAATGTGTATAACGCCGCCTTCTTCCGTTTGCTGATGACAAGCCTGTTCGATTTTGGAAATGAGCCAGCCTGCCGCATAATCCTGACTTGGGCGCGGTAAGTTCAGGCTCGCCAATGGATAATCGCCGAACATATTTTCTTGTAAAATTGCTTGATTGGCGCCGCATTCCCATAATTCCGGCGGGCGATCGGCGGTGAGTACGACGAGGTTGACATGGCTTTGGCGCGCTTCGATGATCGCCGGGTATAAATTCGCGGCAGCCGTGCCGGAGGTGACGATAACGGCAACGGGTTTTTTGGTGGCTTTCGCCACACCAAGGGCAAAAAAGCCTAAGCCACGTTCGTCGAAGTGCGTGTGGCAAAGGGCACGGTTGGCGTTTTGCAAACGAACGGCTTCCAATGTCAGCGGGGTCGAACGCGAACCGGGCGCGATACAAAAGTGGGATACGCCTTGACGCACAAGGGTTTCCAAGATCACTTTCGACCAACAACGATTAAATACGCTTACTGACATTTTTTCTCTCCGTTTTTAGATTCCGTTATTTGTAACAATGAGATTAAACCGGCGGCTTTACGCTCAATTTCCTGCCATTCTAGCAAGGGAACAGACCCTTCAACAATACCGGCGCCGGCAAAAACGCGAATTTTGTCCGCTTCAATAAAGGCGGAACGAATGGTTACGCAAAATTCGGCTCGTTCCCGATTAAAAAAGCCCAGGGTGCCTGCATACCAACTCCGATCGTAGTTTTCAATTTGTGCCAGTAGGGTTTTGGCGGTTTGTTGTGGCAAACCGGCAACGGCGGCGGTGGGGTGGATTGCTTTCAAACAATCCAAATCGGTGCAGTTTTCCGTTAAAAGTGCGGTGATTTCACGGCGTAAATGTTGTACCCGACGCAGTGGCTTCAAACCGATTTCACCAAGCTGAATCTGTTTGGCAAAGGCGCTTAAGTTGGCGCAAATGCCCTCGGCAACCAACTGATTTTCGTGAATATTCTTCCCATCCTGCAAGAGCCATTGTGCCTGTTGACGGTTTTCTGCGGGATCGTCGGTCATCAACGCCGTACCGGCAAGGGCTTCGGTGGTGAGTCGGCGCTGATGGCGTGCGTATAGGCGTTCCGGCGTGGAACCAAGAAAGATGGAAGAAGGGCTTTTCGCCAATAAAAAATGATAACAACCGTGATTATGGGCTTCGCTTTTAGCGAGAAAATCCTGCGCATTTAATGGCGTGTTAAGCTGAAATGTGGTTTCGTTCGCCAGCACTAGTTTGCCCACATAGCCGCTTCTAATTTGCGCTAACGCCTGTTCTATCCAATGTTGCCAGCGGGATTGGTCGGCTTGCCGGTGGATTTGGGTCGCCTCACTTTGCACGTCTAAAAGTGCGGTGGTTTTTTCCAGTGTTTTTAAGGCTGCCAACGCCTGCTGCTTGCTTTTTTGGAAATCGGCGTGATCGATAAAAGCCTTCACCGTAAGCCGATGTTGTGTTTGTTCCAACAGCAGTTGCGGCAGAAAAAAATAGGTGTCGCCGTTAAAGGTCATGCCGCCGAATAAAGAGAAGTCGGCGTGTTCGATAAAATGTTGGGCGGCAGCTAATTGATCAAAGGCGCGCACTTCGCCGATAGCGGCAAAAGCCGATTCGCCTTGTTGTAATTTGAAATAGCATTGCGGATAGTGCGGTTGCGCTTTTAACCAGGCAAGCAAATTAACGTTGCTTTCGATCTGCGCCGAGCAAACCGAAATGGCATGTTGTTCTGATTCTAATTGGTGAATTTGGCTAATTAATTGCGCTTTTATTGATTGCAAACTATCCATTTTGAAAAAGCATTGTCTTTAATGGGAAAATAAGTTAAAAATAGGTCGCAATTCTACCGCACTTTGCGGGAATTTTTCACAAAATATTTCATTTCTTAATCACTAAGGTCGAAACTATGGAACGCTTTCCGAAATCCGATAAATTAGAGCACGTTTGTTATGATATTCGTGGGCCTGTGCACAAAGAGGCACTGCGTCTCGAAGAAGAAGGGCATAAAATTTTAAAACTGAATATCGGCAACCCCGCGCCGTTCGGTTTTGAAGCGCCTGATGAGATTTTGGTGGATGTGTTGCGTAATTTGCCGTCGGCGCAAGGGTATTGCGATTCCAAAGGGCTTTATTCGGCGCGCAAAGCCATTGTGCAATATTATCAATCGAAAGATATTCGTAACGTAACGGTAAACGATGTGTATATCGGCAACGGTGTGTCCGAGCTGATTACCATGGCAATGCAGGCGCTACTGAATGACGGCGATGAAGTGTTGATCCCGATGCCGGATTATCCGTTATGGACGGCGGCGGCAACTTTGGCGGGCGGCAAAGCGGTACATTATTTATGCGATGAACAGGCGGATTGGTTCCCTGATGTGGAAGACATTAAAAGCAAAATCACCACACGCACCAAAGCCATTGTGATTATTAATCCGAATAACCCGACGGGCGCGGTGTACAGCAAAGATTTGTTGTTAGAGATTGCGGAAGTGGCGCGCCAACATAATCTGATTATTTTTGCCGATGAAATTTACGACAAAATTCTATACGACGGCGCGGTGCACCATCATATTGCCGCTTTGGCGCCGGATTTATTAACGGTGACACTGAACGGGTTATCCAAAGCCTATCGCGTTGCCGGTTTCCGTCAAGGCTGGATGATTTTGAACGGACCGAAAAAACACGCCAAAGGTTATATTGAAGGGTTGGATATGTTGGCGTCTATGCGTTTGTGTGCCAATGTGCCGATGCAACACGCCATTCAAACCGCCTTGGGCGGCTATCAAAGCATTAACGAATTTATCCTGCCGGGCGGGCGTTTGTTGGAACAACGGAATAAAGCCTACGAGTTAATTAATCAGATTCCGGGCATCAGCTGCACCAAACCGATGGGGGCGTTGTATATGTTCCCGAAAATTGACATCAAAAAATTCAATATGTATGACGATGAAAAAATGGTGTTTGATTTGTTGGCGCAGGAAAAAGTGTTGTTGGTACACGGGCGCGGTTTTAACTGGCATTCGCCGGATCACTTCCGTATCGTCACCTTGCCGTATGTGCATCAAATTGAAGAAGCGTTGGGCAAATTCGCCAGATTTTTGTCTCATTATCATCAATAAGAACCGTCAAAAAGAAACCCCGAGAATTCGGGGTTTTTCTTTTCGCCGTGCGGCAAGTCGCAGGCTACGGAGACTAAAAAAGTGCGGTGAATTTTAACCGCACTTTTTGCGTTTGAAAGCCAAGCTAAACTTTCGGAATCTCCGCTCCGGAAGCAAGTAAGTCTTGAATATCGGATTTCAATACATCGGCTTTTGGTCCGTAAATGGCTTGAACGCCGGTGCCTTTGATAATTAAGCCCATCGCGCCCGCTTGTTTCCAACCGGCTTCATCACCCAGCAAATCCGCATTGTGCACGGTAATGCGTAAACGTGTCATACAGGCATCCACGTCCGCGATGTTGTTGCGTCCGCCGAGCAAATTGATGATTTGAACCACTTGCGCGCTGGCGTTGGCAACTTTCGGTTCGTTACTTGTGCCTTCATCGGCGCTTTTCGCATCATAGTTGCCGTTACGTCCGGCGGTGGCTAAATTGAATTTCTTAATCATAAAGTTGGCGATTAAGAACATGGCTACTGCGAACAGAATCGAAACCCAAATAAAGTTGATGACGTCCATTCCGATGCCCGCTTTAATCGCCATTGGCGTGCGGGTTAGGAATTCAATATTACCGAATGAATGCACGCGGAGATCCACAATATCCGCCATGGCAAATGCGCAACCTTGTACTAAGGCATAGACAATATAAAGCGGTAATGCGACGAACATGAACATATATTCGATAGGCTCGGTTACGCCGGTTAAAAAGACCGCAAGGGCAGAGGAGAGGAAAATCCCTTTGTAGAGTTTTTTCTTGTCTGAATCGACGTTCACGTACATGGCAAGGGTTAATCCCATCAAGATACCGCTTGAGCCGATCATTTGTCCCACTTTAAAGCGAGCCGGTGTGACCGTTGAAAGCAGATCGTTATATTGCGCAAGATTGCCGGCATCTTTTAAATTGATTAAGTCGGTGATCCAGGCTAGCCATAATGGGTCTTGTCCAAATACTTGTTTGCCTTGATAGGCGCCGGTCAAGAATTCGTAAGTACCGCCTAATGAGGTGTAGTTCATTGGAATGGTCAGCATATGGTGTAAGCCGAAAGGCAATAAGAGACGTTCTAGTGTGCCGTAGATAAAAGGTGCAAGAATCGGCGCGCTGTTTTGTGAGTTGGCAATCCATTCACCGAAGTGGTTGATCCCGGTTTGGACTAAAGGCCAGAACAACGACAAAATCAAGGCGACCAAAACGGAACGATAAATCACCACGAAAGGCACAAAGCGTTTACCGTTAAAGAACGTGAGAATTTCAGGTAATTTACGGAAATTATAATAGCTGTTGAAGGTGGTTGCGCCCACAAAACCGGCAATAATACCGACGAAAACGCCCATATTCAACGCAGGTTGTCCCAGAATATTCACAAAATAGTTGGCAACCGGAATATCGCCTGCAAATACGGTGCTGACGTGTGCGTTCGGATCGGCGAGCATTTCAAGTTTCACGCCGAAGAAATTACCCGTAATTAAATTGATCAGAATAAACGCTAAGCCCGCAGCGAATGCCCCGCCAGCACGTTCGTTCGCCCAGCTGCCGCCAATGGCTAAGGCAAATAAGAGATGCAGATTGCCGATAATCCCCCAACCGATTTGGGCGATAATGTTACCCACACGCGCCAGCCATTCGGCATCACTAATTAAGGGTAACGAGTTGCCGATACTCACCATCAAACCGGCAGCCGGCATTACGGCAATCACCACCATGAGGCATTTGCCAAATTTTTGCCAGAATTCAAAACTCAGCAATTTTTTCATTTGTTTTCTCCTACAATATGAGCTCCACTTCCAAACCAAAGTGATCGGAAACCACAGGTTTATTTTTGCCATTAAAAATCACTTGGCTGGATAAAACCCTTTTGGCTTGATTTAAAAAAATATAATCCAGGCGTTTTTCTTCGCTGTGGCTACGCCAGCCATCAATGGCTTTTTCCACGGTAATCCCTGCATCTTTTTGCTCCGCCATGTCATAGCTATCAAGCAAGCCCAAGGCTTTGATTTGCTGATAAGCCTCGGGATTCGTGATGGCATCCGTATTAAAATCGCCCATTAAGACTTTTAAATTACCGCTTTGGCTGCGTTCGACAATATGGCGAATATTGTCGATCTGATCTTCACCTTCACAATCCGGTAAATTAATGTGGCAGGAATAGCAATCCAGCAGATGTCCTTGATATTCCACCGTTAAACCGAGGATTTTGCGTGAGAGAATAGAATCAAGACGTTGATGTCGGCTGCAATAAAAGGGATCCACTTCATAAACCGGCAGGCGGGTTAAAAATGCCACGCCTTCATCGTATTTATCGTAACCGATATGGGAATTGCTCCAAAATAACGAATATTTTTGTTCAACTTGTTGGTTAATTTGGCGTAATAAAATCACGCCGTAATTATCCGCTTTTAATGCTTGACCAATGGCGGGAGACGCCATCAGTTGATTGACTTCTTGAAGCGCGATAATGTCATAGCCTTTTTCCACAATGGTTTGCGCCAGTATGGCAATTTTTTCCGCTTGGTTATCTTCTAACCAAGCGTGTACATTGAGGGTAAGTAGTTTCATCGCTCCCCCTTTAGTCCTCACAATGCCAAATGTCGTCATTGTATTGCGCAATCGTTCTGTCCGATGAGAAGAAACCGGCTTTCGCAATATTGTGAATGACTTTCCGAGTCCAGCTATCCTGATCTTCGTAATCCGCTAAAATTTGCTCTTTGGCTTCAACATAGGCATTGAAATCAATTAAGGTCATAAACCAGTCTTTGTTCAGCAATTCGTTGTAAAGACGTTCCAAACGCGCTTCGTTACCCAATTTCACTAATGCAGGATTAAGGATAAAATCGACCGCTCTTTTGATATTTTTGTCCTTTTTATAATACGCTTTTGAAACATAGCCTTCGGTTTCATACAGTTTAATAATGCTTTCCGAATCTTTACCGAAGGTGTAGATATTTTCCATACCCGCAAGTTCGGCGATTTCAACGTTTGCCCCGTCCATGGTGCCAAGGGTTAATGCACCGTTGAGCATAAACTTCATATTGCCCGTGCCTGAGGCTTCTTTTGAGGCAAGCGAAATCTGCTCTGAAATATCCGTTGCAGGAATCAATTTTTCCGCCACGCTGACGTTATAGTTTTCCACTAAATGCACGTTTAAATAGTTGCTCACTTCAGGATCGTTGTTAATCAATTCCGATAAGCAAAGAATTAAGTGAATAATATCCTGCGCAATAATGTAAGCCGGCGCCGCTTTGCCACCGAAGATCACGGTGATTTTGCGTTTCGGCAGTTTCCCTGCTTTGATTTCAAGGTATTTATGAATCACATAAAGCGCATTCATTTGTTGGCGTTTATATTCGTGGAAACGCTTAATTTGCGTATCGATAATGGAATTTTCGTCCAACTCAATCCCTTTGTTTTCTTTAAGATAAGTTTTTAACGCTAATTTATTTTTGAACTTAATTTCGGCGAGTTTTTGATGCACGGTTTTATCATCGGCAAACGCCAGTAATTTTTCTAATTGTGCAGCATCGTGCAAATAATCATCACCAATCAGTGCCTTAATATAAGCGGCGAGAGGTTGGTTGGAAAATTCTAACCAACGGCGGAAAGTAATCCCGTTTGTTTTATTGTTAAATTTTTCAGGATAAATGGCATAAAACGCTTTAAGTTCGGAATTTTTCAAAATCTCGGTGTGTAATGCGGCGACACCATTCACGGAATTGGAGAAATGAATATCCATATGTGCCATGTGAACACGTTTTTTCTTATCAATAATTTGTACCGCAGGATCTTGATATTCCTTATGGATTAATTTATCTAATTTTTTGATGATAACCACTAAATGCGGCACCACTTCATCTAAATAATCAAGTGGCCATTTTTCGAGGGCTTCGGCAAGAATCGTATGATTCGTGTAACCCACCATGTTACGTACGATATTGACCGCTTCGGCAAATTTAATGTGATGTTTTTCCGTGAGCAAACGAATCAACTCCGGAATCACCATGGAGGGGTGCGTGTCATTAATTTGCACGTAAGCGAAATCCGCCAAATCATGTAAATTACTGCCGCGTTCAATGGCTTCATCAATTAATAATTGTGCGGCATTGGAAACCATAAAATATTGTTGATAGATACGTAACAGTTCGCCGGTTTTCGTGGAATCATCCGGGTAAAGAAATAAGGTTAAGTTTTCTTGAATGTCGGTTTCGTCAAACTCAATGCCTTCTTCAATGAGATTATAGTTAACCGATTGAATATCAAATAAATTCAGATAATTCTTCGTGTCTTTTTTATAGCCTAAAATATCGACGCGATCTAATTTCGATTTTAACGTGAATTTTTTGAACGGCACCTCATAGCTAATCGCTGTAGGAATTAACCAGGAATCTTTTTCAATCCAATAGTTTGGTTCGGTTTGTTGTTCATTGTGTTTAAAGACCTGTTTAAATAAACCGCAATGGTAATTTAAACCTACGCCTTCCGCATTTAAACCGAGGGTCGCCATGGAATCAATAAAGCAAGACGCGAGGCGACCTAAACCGCCGTTTCCTAAGGACGGCTCCGGTTCAATATCTTCAATATGGCTTAATGATTTACCGGCGCTTGCTAATTCATTTTTAATTTCTTGATAAACACCTAAGTTAATTAAGTTGTTTGATAACAATTTACCAATCAGAAACTCGGCAGAAATATAATAAACTTTGCGTTTGCCGGTATTTTTGGGTTTATCTGCAGAAATTGCCTTCACGTAATTTAATAACTGCACATAGATCTCTTGATCGCTTAATTGCTCAAGGGTTTTATTGGTTGCGGTTTGCACAAAGTTGCTAAATTTAGTCATTGTTTTTCCTTATTCACTCTTTGATATAACGAGGACATTTTGTTAAGAAAGATTTTTCAGCCGATTTTAATCCAAATCCGGCGCAATGCAATAACTTTTACGTAAAAGTTTAAACATTAACGGTAAAGCGTGATTTAGATCACAAAAATCATACGTATAACTTTTGAAGTTTGTGCTATTCTATTGAACAAGGAAGACAGTGGAATAAACACGGAGAAATGGAGTGGAACATGAGCAAGTACAAAAAAGTGTATAACGAGATCAAAGCGAAAATCACCAACGGCACGTTGGCGGCAAAGCAAGAATTACCGAGTGAAAGCGAGTTAATGCAAGACTATGGTTTTTCGAAAGATACTATCCGCAAAGCCCTTTCATTACTTGAAATTGACGGCTATATTCAAAAGCAGCAAGGAAGAAACTCCATCGTTTTGGATCATAACTTATTAAAACCTCAAATCCTTTCTGAAATTAAAACCGTAGGCGAATTGAATCGTTCCTCGCAGCATCAAGTAAAAACGACATTAACGAGCTTATATATTGTGCAGGGGGAAGCGGATTTAATGCGTATCTTTAACGTAAATGATCAGATTGACTTTTACCGTATAGGTCGTACGCGTGAAATTGATGGGGAAGCGGTGGAATATGAAGTGTCTTATTTTGACCGCCGCATTGTGCCTTTTATTAATCGTGATATTGCGGAACAATCCATTTATCATTATTTAGAGACCGAATTGGGCTTAAAAATCAGCCATTCACAACGGGAAATCGCGTTTCGTTATGCCAACGAAGAAGAAAAAAACGCCATGGATCTCGGTGAATACACGATGGTGGTCAGCGTAACCAGCACGACATATTTGGCTGACGGACGTCCATTCCAATACGGTAGTATTAGTTATCGCCCCGATAAAATTACCTTTGCTTCTACCGCCAAACGCCATGTCGAGGCTAACTGATTTTGAAGCGAATAATGGAAGATGTGTTTTAACCTTGATATATCGGTTTGAAATAGGAACGATGTGATAGTTGGGGTTGACTAAATCATGTTTACCCATAAAGTGCGGTGGTTTTTTCCGGTGTTTTTTAGCGTGAATGTAAAAACACCGGAAAAAACCACCGCACTTTTATGCGTTATTCGCCAAAATCTTTCGGCAAAAATTCCTGCATTTTTGTCCATTGCGCGCTACTTTCTTTGCCGTATTGGAAAATACAAGGCGCGACTTCTTCAATGGCTTGGCGTTGGCAAATATCCCGTAAGTTGAGGTAAAACCGTTTTGCCAGTTCGCGCGCTTCGGCGCTTTGGAAATAGAACAAACCGATTCTGGCATATAAACTTTTAAAGCTGTTTAAAATTAAGCCGTAAACGGGATTATCGGAGGCGAAAGCCAGATTGCGGAACACATCGTAGTCGAATTTGGTGTAGGCTTCCGCCGTGTCTTCCAGATTGTTCATCGGGTGAAGGATATGCAGCGAACGCTCGGGGGCGCGTTTGAAGGCTTTCGGAATGTAGATCATGGAAATGTCGGTACGTGCGGAACGCATATTGGCAATCAGCGAAGGTAGGCGTGAGCCGTCAAGTTGGATCATGGTTTCCAGAATGTTTAAACCGGAAGTTTCCCAAATATCATTCACTTTGGTGGGTTTGCCATGTTGGATATTTAACCAACCGTCACGCGCCAAACGTTGTAAAACTTCACGCAAGGTCGTGCGGGTAACACCGATTTTGTCGGCTAATTCACGTTCTGCCGGCAAATCCGAACCGGGCGGGAAATGATTATTCCAAATGCTTTTGACAATGTATTCTTCCGCCAACGCCGCCGGGCTTTGTGCTTTCAGAAGGGTGGAGTCGTTATTCATAGTAATTCGGTATTCACTGAGTGGTTATCAAATAAAAAATTGGCTTTATTATCGTTGAAACGGCTATACATTACAATTAGATAATTATTTTTTAAATTCGTTGACATCACCTGCTATTTTTGACACAGTTTAGCGCGGAGTTACCTCGAATGGCGTAGGTTAATATATTGTTAATTAAGAAATTAGGGTCAGCTTTTATGGATAATAATTATACACAGGCGTTTCTTAAAAACTTTCTCGGCTCTAGTCCGGACTGGTATAAAATAACGATCGTCGCATTTCTTGTCATTAATCCCATCTTATTTGCCATTTCGCCTTTCTGGGCAGGTTGGCTGTTAGTCGTCGAATTCATTTTTACCTTAGCCATGGCGCTAAAATGCTATCCGCTGCAACCCGGAGGCTTACTTGCCATTGAAGCGGTGTTCATCGGCATGACGAATCCGGCGCATATTAAGGCGGAAGTGTTGGCAAATTTTGAAGTGATTCTGCTCTTGATGTTTATGGTGGCAGGGATTTACTTCATGAAACAATTGCTGCTATTTGTGTTTACCAAGCTCCTTCTTAATATTCATTCCAAACTGGTGCTTTCCCTGTCCTTCTGCTTCAGCGCCGCATTTTTATCTGCATTTTTGGATGCGTTAACGGTGGTGGCGGTAATCATCAGCGTGGCGATGGGCTTTTACGGGGTGTATCACAAAGTGGCATCAGGCGGCACGTTCTATGATTCTACCGATATTACTAACGATGAGAAAATAGGCAAAGATCGTGAAACGCTGGATGAGTTCAGAGCATTTTTACGCAGCCTGATGATGCATGCGGGTGTCGGTACGGCACTTGGCGGCGTAATGACGATGGTGGGCGAACCGCAAAACTTGATTATTGCCGGACAGGCGAATTGGGATTTCGTCGAATTCTTCTTTAGAATGGCACCCGTCACCGTACCGGTTTTTGTTTGCGGTATGTTGACTTGTGCGTTAGTGGAAAAATTCCACTTATTCGGCTACGGGGCGAAATTACCGCCAAAAGTTTGGGAAGTGCTGGCGGAATTTGATAAAGCCAATATGAGAAAATTGACCAAACAAGAACGTTTAAAATTAATGGTGCAGGGCGTTGTTGGTATTTGGTTAATTATCGGTTTGGCGTTCCATTTGGCTTCTGTCGGTTTAATCGGCTTGACTGTTATCATTTTCTGTACGTCATTTTGCGGAATTACCAGTGAACACGCCTTAGGAAAAGCTTTCCAGGAATCTCTTCCATTTACCGCACTTTTAGTAGTGTTTTTCTCCATTGTTGCGGTGATTATCGACCAAAAACTGTTTGCGCCGATTATTCATTATGTATTATCCGCAGAAGAAAATACCCAATTAACCTTGTTCTATGCGTTTAACGGCTTGTTGTCTTCCATTTCCGATAACGTGTTCGTGGCAACGGTTTATATTAATGAAGCGAAAAATGCGTTGACCGCTAATGTGATCCCGCCACATCAATTTGAATTGTTGGCGGTGGCGATTAACACCGGTACCAACCTGCCTTCCGTGGCAACACCAAACGGACAAGCCGCGTTCCTGTTCTTGCTGACATCGTCCTTAGCGCCCCTAATCAACCTCTCTTATGGTAGAATGGTTTACATGGCGTTGCCTTATACGATTGTGTTGTCGTTAGTGGGTTTGCTTGCCGTGGAATATATTTTACCGCCGATGACCATTTGGCTGGCGAATTTGGGCTTAATCATGCCGATTTAACATTTTTTTAGGAGGAAGAACGCAATGCTAAAATTTTTCAAAACACTTTCCGTGCAACGTACCGGTTGGTTGTTGTTGGTGATTTCGGCATTGGCGTTAGAAGGCGCGGCACTTTATTTCCAATATGGCATGGAATTGCAACCTTGCGTCATGTGTATTTATGAACGGGTTGCCTTATTCGGTATCGCCTTTGCGGGCATTGTCGGATTAATTGCACCGCGCTTTTTGATTTTCCGTTTATTGGCATTGCTTATCGCATTTTTCAGCACCGTGAAAGGGTTATTAATTTCCCTTAAGCACGTGGATTATCAATTGCATCCGGCACCTTGGAATCAATGCTCCTATTTGCCGGAGTTTCCGCAAACCCTGCCGCTGGATAAATGGTTTCCGGCATTGTTCCAACCCACCGGTTCTTGCAGTGATGTGGTTTGGTCGTGGTTGGGGCTTTCCATGGCGCAGTGGATTGTAGTGATGTTTGCCGTGTATTTGATTGTTTTTGTGTTAGTGCTGATTAGCCAGTTTAAACGTCTTGATAATCGGGGAAGAAGACGTTTATTCAATTAATTCAACTATAAAAAATGGTGCAGCTTAAAAACTGCACCATTTTTTGTTTATATATCCTGCACGACGAATTGTAAGGCGTGTCGGGCGAACAGCTTGGCTTTACGTTGCTTTAAATGTTTCAGGCGCAAAGAACGGGCTTGTTGTTGGTGAAAAAATTTCTTTTTAGCCGGTTTTAAAAAACGTCTTTTAAGCATGATTTTCTCCTTATTTATTTTGTGCTTCCGCTTGTCCTGCGGTGGATTCCGCGGCTTTATCGTTTTGATTTTCCTGAATACGATAATAATTCATGATGCTGTTCATATAGCGTCGAATATTTTCCACATACTGAAATGCTTCATAGCCACGGGCATAACCGTATTTCAGATTACGGTAATATCGCTTTTCTGCCAACAAAGGCAAGTTATTTTTAACATCCAGCCAATTATCCGGGTTGCCGCCTAAATTTTTGGTTAAACGGCGCGCATCCAATAAATGCCCTAATCCCATATTGTAAGCGGCAAGGGCGAACCAAATACGATCTTCGCTGTTAATGCTGTCGGGAATCTGTTCGATCAGCCAATGTAAGTATTCGGAGCCGGCTTTAATGCTTTGTTCCGGGTCGGTTCTGTCGCTGATCTTCATGCGTTCTGCGGTGTCTTTGGTCAACATCATCATGCCGCGCACGCCGGTAGGCGATGTGGCATCCGGGTTCCAGTGGGATTCCTGATACGCGATAGCCGCCAATAAACGCCAATCCAAATCGCCTTTGTGTTTGGTAAAGAGCGGTTCAAATTTCGGGAGAATCGTTTCGATGGAATTCAAATAGGATTTGATGTCCACATAATCAAACTGACGGAAATGATTAAAATATTTTTCTTCAATATTGGCGATTAAGCCCGAATCAATAGAGCTGTTCATGAAATCCAGCAATGCTGATTGTAACTCGCTTGAAGAATTGTTCGGCAAATACCAATGCACGCTCATTTCATCGGTTAAATCGAAAGCCACGGCAATTTGCGGCTTAATTTGCTGGGTGGCGGAAATATCTAAAGAATTGGCGATGGTGTAATCAATTTTCCCTTCCGCTACCTGAAGCAACAATTCTTCCTGCGTTAATTTACCGTCCACCGTCCAGCTTAAATTCGGATTCTTCAGTTGTGCTTCTTTTAAAATTTGCTGCAATTCGGAACTGTCGGGAACCACAAGGCTGCCGTTGATTTGCGCTAACGAACGCGGGCGATTTTTTCCTTTACGATAAGCGATTTGCCAGGAAGCGGAATAATAGGACGGACCAAGCTGAAAATGCTCGGCTTTGGTCGGGTGATAAAATAAATTGGCGGCAGCAATATCAATTTGATGATCGTTTAACGCGGAAAAAAGATCATCCGTGTTATTCATCGGCTGCATTTCAAGTTCCACACCCAAATAATCAGCGAAGGCTTTGCTTAATTCGTACTCCAAGCCGGATTCGCCTTCGGCATTGATGAAATAAGAAATCGGATTATTAATCGTCCCCACCACCAGTTTGCCGCGATCTTGAATGGCATGATAAGCATTTTCTTCCGAATGCATAATTTGCTGCCACGGAAACACCATATCAATTGCCCATAACAACAGGCACAAGCCCGCAATAATGCGTAAAAATAAACCTTTCAAATTGTCTTTTTCTCTGATTTTTAGCGACCACGCTCAATAATAATACCGACGTTTTCCGCTTGCGCGACGGCTTTCGGTTTACTTAATTTGAGGCGAAGCCACGAAATTTTAAATTGTTGTTGTAATTGTTCCGCCACTTCATTGGCAACCCGCTCAATTAACCAAAACGGTTTGGATTGCACATAATCAATAATGAATTGGCTGACGTCCGCATAATTTAATGCAAATTGAACGTCATCGGCGGCTGCCGCCTGACGACTATCCCACGCCATTTCGACATCAAAAATGAGTTTTTGTTTAATTTGTTGTTCCCAGTCATAAATGCCGATTTGCGCAAATACCGTTAAACCTTCGATAAAAATCAGATCTTGCATGGTGTTCCTATTGTTATTCCTAAAATTTTTGTGGGCTTATACTACCAACTTTGGGTACAATAGACGAACTCTTTTTCTCCAGTCATAGGAAGTCCAATGAGCCTTTTCGCCCTTTTTTATATGCTATTGAGCTACTTGCTCGGCTCCGTTTCCAGTGCGATTTTATTATGCCGAATCACCGGCTTGCCGGACCCCAGAACCTCCGGTTCCCATAATCCCGGCGCCACCAATGTGTTACGTATCGGCGGGCGTTGGATTGCTTTGGCGGTGCTTATTTGCGACATCTTAAAAGGCATGCTGCCGGTGTGGTTGGGCTATTACTTGGGGTTAACACAATTTGAATTGGGCATGGTGGCGTTAGGAGCGTGTTTAGGGCATATTTTCCCGATTTTCTTTAAATTTAAAGGCGGCAAAGGCGTCGCCACCGCTTTCGGTGCCATCGCGCCTATCGCTTGGGGTGTCTTATTTTCGACACTCGGCACCTGGCTTGTTGTGTTTCTCATCAGCGGCTATTCCTCCCTCAGCGCCGTCGTCACCGCATTACTGGTGCCGCTTTACGTGTGGTGGTTCAAACCCGAATTCACCTTTCCCGTCGCCTTGGTTTGCTGTCTGCTGATCTATCGCCATCACGAAAATATCCAACGTCTCTGGCGTGGGCAGGAAGATAAAATGTGGAGCAAGTTTAAAAAGTAGCGCCATCTGAAAAATACCGAAAAAAATAACCGCACTTTAGTTTCAAATTTAAAGTGCGGTTATTTTTTAAGGCGTTTTTTAAACACAAGCGAATGGCGAGAACAGCAAATTATCCCAATAACCGCTTCAACAATTCACTATAAATATTCACCCCGGTCAGCAATTGATTTTCATCAAAATCAAATTCGGCTTCGTGATGACCGGCAGTGCGATCCGCACCCAAGATAAAGTAAATGGCTTTGCCGCCGTGATCTTGTACGCGACGCCCTAAAACCGTAGCATCTTCACTGGCGTTGAACGCATAATCCGACACCTGTTGAACCTGCGGTTGTTGTAATGCGATGTCCTCGATCAATTGCACCAACTCCGGATCGTTATTCATATCCACCGCTTCGCCCACGATTTCTGTTTCATAGCCCACATCAAAACTGATGGCAATGCCTTTGGCGATTTGCATCACTTGCTCGGTCATGTATTCATTAATCGCTTTATTTTCCCCGCGGACTTCTAACTGCAATTCGGCTTCAGTTGGAATCACATTTCTGCCTTCTCCGGCTTTTAACACACCCACGTTAATGCGGGTCATGCCTGCGCCATGGCGGGCAATGCCGTGAAGTTGCGTTACCCCATGAGCGGCGGCTAATAAAGCATTACGCCCTAAATGCGGCGCCGCACCGGCGTGTGCCGGTTTGCCATGATAGCGAATATCAATCTTGGTGGTGGAAAGGAAGTTTCTCGGATTCGCAATTACCGTGCCGGAATTGGCGCAAAAACTAATATGAGAGCCGGCAAAATAATCGGCATCATCAATCACGCCGCTTGCCGCAATGGCAGCCGCGCCACGCACGCCTTCTTCCGCCGGTTGAAAGACAATTTTCACTTTGCCGGTGAGTTTTTCTTTATTTTGCGCAATCCATAAAGCGGTGCCCAAGCCGATGGTGATATGTGAATCATGCCCGCAAGCGTGCATAAAGCCCTCATTGATGGAGGCAAAGCCCTCTTTGTTTGGAATGTGATCCGGCGAGCG
This sequence comes from Aggregatibacter actinomycetemcomitans, assembly GCA_017160915.1. Classification (GTDB taxonomy): domain Bacteria; phylum Pseudomonadota; class Gammaproteobacteria; order Enterobacterales; family Pasteurellaceae; genus Aggregatibacter; species Aggregatibacter actinomycetemcomitans_B. The sequence continues at coordinate 112,294 of JACAWG010000073.1, read as the reverse complement.
GGTTTCGGTGACATTCACGCAGTCAATATCAAAACGCAATGCGACGGTTTTGCCGGGTTTACCGGAATCAAACACGGCAACGCAACCGGTGTAGCCCTCCATTTTATTCAACCATTTTTCATTTGCGCCGTAGGATTTGGCTTTTTCTAAGCCTTTATCGACCACCGCCTGTTTGCGCCCACGCACAAAATCGGGATTAATGATTTGGTTGCCCATTAAAATATCAAAACAACCAAAACTTTCCAGATAATCGGCAATGCGCGAGGTGGTCCAAAATTCGCTCCAACCGGTTTCAGGGAAACGATGAAATTCACGACGCCAGTTGATGAGTTGAGGTAAATCTAATTTCATTTTTTTCTCCTTAAAAATACGGTGAAAATCGACCGCACTTTATCGCTGATATAAAAAAGTGCGGTGAAAATTTAAGGTGTTTTTACAACATAAATAACGCCAAAAATAACACGGCAAGCACCATGCCCGGCGCCGTGCGTTTCACCATTTCGACAGGGCTGACCATCGCAAGCCCCGCGCACACGATGGTCACACCGGCAATCGGTGAGGCGGTACGACCGATCGCACCGGCGATCGCTGCTGCCATCCCCAGATTCACATGTGTATAACCCAACTCAACGGCGTGTGGTGTCACCGCGCTGTTAAAGGCAATTGCCGCGGCATCACCGGAGCCGGTAATCAAGCCCATTAAGAATGGACCAATGGTGGCGCCCCAGCGGACAAATTCATTGGATTCTTTCAAGAATGCAATCGCCGCATCTACGGCGCCGGTGGATTTTAACCCCGCCACAAATACACTGGCGGCAATGATAATCCCCAGCACATTGGCGTAAGAGTTGCCCATGCCGTTAAAAAATTCTTCGGTGATTTTCACCGGTGAAATGCGGGTCACAATAATGCCGTAAATCGCCCCGATTAACATGGCTTGCGGCACGCCCATTTTTGTCCATTCAAGCCCCGGCACTTGTTGTAACGATGTGCCGCCAATCACTAAGATCACCAAAGGCAATAACGGCGCAAGGGCGTAAAGCACATTCACCCCTTGCACGGCTTTCGTTTCACTTTCTTTTTGTTCGGCAAGGTAGGCTTTGCGGTGTTCTTCGCCGTAGTCTTTAAACACTAAAGCCAAAATGGTGAGCACGACCGCACCAATGGCGCCTGCAATCATGTTATAAGGCGCATGGGAAAGGTTCACTTGCGTAATGGTTAAGCCTGACATTTCGCTGATCATGGCGGAATGGGAAGATCCGGGGCTCATCATGGAACCGAACGTCCCGGCTAAAATTGCCGCACCGGCGGTGGCAGGGCGCACACCGGCACTTTTTAAGACGGGAATCAATGTCGCCCCCACCGCTGCCGCACAACCTGCCGCAGAAGGAATCGCAATATTAATGAAGAAGGTAATAATGGTCGCAATGGGGATTAAAAAGAATTTAAGTCCGCTTAAGGGTTTGGTGAGTAAATGCACCAAATGGGTATCACATTGGGTATATTTCATCACATAAGCAAAACCCATGCTGGAACAAATCGCCATAATTAACCCGCCGGATGTCATGCTTTTGGCAAAGGCATCCAACGCGCCCATGGGATTTAACGTCACAACAGACATCAATAAACCGATACCGATTAACACGGTGCGGGTTTCCGCTTTTTTAATTAAAAAATAGATAGTGGCAAGAATGCCAATGATTGCAACAATGGACTTAAATAATTCCATAGAATGTTCCTTTTTTGTTAATAAGAAAACGTTGTACCAATTTCAAAAGTATCGCATTTCATGTCTTTACTAAAACATAGCGCCGGATTTTCGCCAAGCACCGTCGCCATTTCACCTTGAATATGCAACGCCGTTCCCTCCGGCAACGCATACACAAGTGCGGTCGGATTTACCAGTAAAAATTCGCTCAAACGCTCTTCACGGCTTTCGCCATTGTGACCTTGCATTTTGCCGGAGATAAAGTGCGGATTGAGTTGATGCGGGAATAATTGCAACGCTTCAAAGGTTGGCGGATAAGTAATCGGCATATCGTTCGTCGTCATAATGGATGCGCCCGCCACATTCGCCCCGGCACTCCAGCCAAAATACGGCGTGCCGGCATTCACTTTTTCACGAATCGCTTCAATGAGATGATGTTCATAAAGCTGTTTCAACAGACAGAACGTATTGCCGCCGCCAATAGCGATTACGTCCGCCTGTTCGATAACATCACGATGTGGTTTGCCGTGATGAACGGAGACGATGTCCATTTCTAAGGCGGATAATGCCGTTTGCACCGTTTGTTCGTATTCATCAAAAGTCCGACGCACACCGGCATAAGGCACAAAGGCAATTTTCTTGCCACGATAATCCGCCAGGAATTGTTGCAACCACGGCACGGTGTGTTCTAAATAGCCCGTTGCCTTGTATTTTGAACTACTGAGCAGTAACATATTTTTCATCATTCTACCCCTTTTGAGTAATGTTTAAGCAATGTTGCTATTATGCCTAGAAACGATAAAAGAAAAACAGGCTTCCAAAGAAAAATTCTTTTCGCTTGATGAAAGTCAAAAAATCAATCATGAAAGGAGAAAATCATGTCTATTAATCTTCAGCGTGTACAACACATAATCGAAAAATTAGCTTCTATTTCATCCGTTTCCGGTGAACTTACCCGCTTAGCTTTCACAAGCGAAGATGAAAAAGCCCATGCGCTCATCGTTGAATTATGCCGCCACCATGATTTATCCGTCCGACGCGATCCTATCGGCAACCTTTTTATTCGCAAAGCGGGAAAAGACGATCATTTGCCGGCGGTGGCGTTTGGTTCACATATTGATACCGTGGTGAATGCAGGCAAATTTGATGGGCCGCTCGGTTCCATTGCCGGGTTAGAAATCCTCTTGCAATTATGCGAACAAGGCATTCAAACACGCTATCCCCTTGAATTGATTATTTTTACGTGTGAAGAATCCAGCCGATTTAACTTTGCCACCTTGGGCAGTAAAGTCATGTGCGGGCTTGTGACGCAAGAAAAATTAAGCCAATTGCGCGATAAACAAGGGAAAGGATTGGCAGAGGCGATGGCGGAAATCGGGATGGATTTTAATCTGGTGAATCAAGCCAAACGCCATGCCGATGAATTCAAATGTTTCTTTGAACTGCACATTGAACAAGGTCCGCGCCTGGAAAATGAAAATAAAACCATCGGTGTAGTCACCGGCATTGCCGCGCCGATTCGGGGCATCGTAAAAATACAAGGGCAGGCGGATCACTCCGGTGCCACCGCCATGCATTATCGGCACGATGCCTTATTGGGCGGCGCCGAACTTTCTCTTGCCATTGAACAAGCCGCCATAAATGCAGGGCATTCCACCGTTGCCACCGTAGGCAATCTCACCGCCAAACCGGGTGTCATGAATGTGGTGCCGGGATATTGCGAATTGCTCGTGGATATTCGCGGCACGCATACGGAAGCACGGGATTCGGTGTTGCACGCATTACAACAGGAAATCGAAACAGTGGCGAAGAAACGCGGATTATCCATTGAATTCCAACTGATCTCCAAAGACAGCCCGATCGTGCTTCCACAAGACATGGTCACGCGCATTGAAACTGCGGCGGCATCACTCGGCTATTCCTATGAAATCATGCCAAGCGGCGCAGGACACGATGCCATGCACATGGCAACCCTTTGTCCGACCGGGATGATTTTCGTCCCTTCTCATTTAGGCATTAGCCATAATCCGTTGGAATTTACCACATGGGAGGATGTTGAAGCAGGCGTGAAAGTTTTACAAAAAGTGGTATTGGAACAGGCGGAAATTTGCTGACCGCCATAACATGATGTGGAATCAAATTCACTGCAAAAATCAACCGCACTTTGATCTTTAGCCCAAAAGTGCGGTCGTTTTTCAAAACGTTTTTTAAGCCGAGCCTACAACCCTTTCGGCAAACGAATTTTTTGCCCCGGGAAGATTTTATCCGCGTCTTTAATCACTTCTTTATTGGCGGCTACGATGGCGGTGTATTTGCTGCCGTTGCCGTAATGTTTTTCGGCGATTTTCCAAAGGGTATCGCCTTTTTGAATCACATAAAATTCATCGTCGCCGGCAACCTTTTCACCGTTTTGCACAGTGACTTCATCGATATTGACTTCGCTGATACCGACAATATTGCCCGCCATTAACACGGCTTTTTCCAGCGCGGTGGCGGAACTTGCGACACCGGCGATTTTCGCCACGCCGTTTTCCACTTTCACTTCCACATCGGCAACGCCGGGATTGTCCTCGTTAATGTGTTTGGTCACGGCGGCGGAAGCCTCTTCCTCTTTGCTGAAGATTTTTTTACCGATGTCGCCGACAAAATCAAATAAACCCATTTTTTTCTCTCCTTATTGATGAATGAACGGAAGCCACAACATAACCAATTCAATCACATAAGTCTAGACATAAAACAGTAGGCGGGAAAAAGGTTATGGATTAGAATGGCGCAAATTTCACTTAATCAATAGGAAGCATTATGCGTTGGCAAGGGCGTAGAGAAAGTTCAAACGTGGAAGACAGACGGTCATCGGGCGGCGGTTTCGGCGGCGGCAGACCCACCGGCATTCTCGGGTTAATCATTATTTTAGTGGGCGCTTATTATGGCGTGGATTTATCGGGTTTGGTCGGCGACGTTGATGTGGGCGCAACCCAAACCACACCTTTGCAATCGCAGCAGGAACAAGAACTGGCGGGGCTTTCCAAAGTGGTGCTGGGCGATACGGAAGATGTTTGGAATGCGTATTTTGCCAAACACAATAAACGATATATCGAACCGACAATGGTGTTGTATAACGGCGTGACACCGACCGCTTGCGGCTCCGGTCAATCGGCAATGGGGCCGTTTTATTGCCCTAATGATCAACGGGTGTATCTCGATTTATCTTTTTATAACGACATGAAAAATAAGCTCGGCGCGGCGGGCGAAGCGGCGTTTGCCTATGTGATTGCCCATGAAGTGGGGCATCATGTGCAAAATCTGTCCGGCACTTTATCGCAGGTTCATCGCCTGCAACGACAAACCTCCCGCACGGAAGCTAATCAGCTTTCCGTGAAGCTGGAATTACAGGCGGATTGTTATGCGGGCGTGTGGGCTGGTCAGGCAATCCGAAAAGGGTTGTTTGAAAGCGGCGATATTGAAAAGGCGTTCAACGCGGCGGAATCCGTGGGCGATGATCGTTTGCAAAAACGTAGCCAAGGCTATGTAGTACCGGACAGCTTTACCCACGGCACATCGGCGCAACGTTTGCAATGGTTCAAACGCGGCGTGAATACGGCGGATCCGGCGCAATGCAATACGTTTTAAAGCCAAAATGCGTGTTGAGACGGTTCCTGAGACGGTTGGTGAACTTGTCGAACCACTGTCGAAGGATGAGTCGAAGCACGGCGTTTTGGATCTGAAAAGGCTGAAAAGTGCGGTCGATTTTCCAAGTGTTTTTTAGCCCAAGCGTTCCACCAAAAAGTATTGCAATAAGTACGCCTAAAATATACTATCCTCTGCCTATTTTGGAGCAGATAAAAAAGATAACGAATAAAGAGGAAAAATGATGAAGAAACTGCTTTTTATTGTATTGGGGCTGACGAGTTTTAATGTTTTTGCCAACGGCTGCGGCGGCGAATACCAGCCGGAAACGGGAACTTGCCGCATTATCGATAGTTCGGGACGGGAAATTCTGTACAATATTCCTCCGTCTCAGGCAGGAGGCACCTCGTCGTCCAAAACAATCATCTACCACGATGTGGTCGTGCCGGACAAATTCGGGGCTTTTGCATATAGTGAAAAAGCGGGACGCATTGAAGGGGTTGTCAATCAAAATTCTTTGGATGAGGCGAAACGGGAAGCACTCAAACTCTGCCGACAAAACAGTCGCGGTGCGTCCTGCAAAATCACCAAGTGGATTAGAAACGGCTGTCTTGCAGCAGCTGAAGGAAAACGGAACGGGCGGTATTTTCTGGCTCAGGCGGGCGGTGCGCCCGGCGCTGCCGAACAGCAAGCCCTGCAGGATTGCAAGGCGGGTGGTGCGACGGAATGCAGACTTCTCGGTCCCGAAGCCTGTTCCCTGCCTTGATTCATTTGTCTGCATACCTAATAAAGCATAAGGTCGTCTGAAAAATCCTTGAAACGGGTTTCAGACGACCTTTTGGTTTAAAAGTGCGGTCGATTTTCGCAGCGTTTTATTGATTCGCCGCGTGCTTTCCCGCACCCTTTCAAACACCCTAACCAAGCTCACCCGCCAAAAAACGCCCTCAACCTCCCCAACAGCCCCGCCGTCAGTTCCCCGTGCAAATGCGCGGGCGAGCGCAGGGCGATGATGTCGGCGGTATTGCCGTGCGGTTCAAATTCCAAATCCAGCCGCACCAACCTGCCAGCTTTCAAATCCTCCGCCACCCGTTTTTCGGGCAAATCCGCCCAGCCCGCGTTTTCCAGCACCAGCTCCCTGATGGTGAAATAATCGTTGCAGAACCAGCAGTTTTCCGACAGGCTTTGGCTGAAGGAAAGCTCGCGTTTGTCGAGGCTTCTATGCACCAGATGGCGGTGCTGCATCATGGTTTCGGCGTTGATGTTTTTTGTGCCCGCCAAGGGGTGTTCGGGGTGGGCGACGCTGATAAAGCGGTAGCTGCCCAGCGGCACGGCGTCGGCAGTTTTCGGCAGCGTCTCGTCGTAATACAGAATGCCGAGCTGCACGCGCCCCTCCTGCACCAGCCGTTCGATGTCGAAGGTCGAAGCAATGACCAAATCCAGTTCCAAATGGGGAAAATCGGCGAAATACCCCGCCAAAACCCGTGCCAAATGCCCGCCAAGCAAGCCTTCTTCCAACGCAACGGAATAGGCGAGCGCCTCGTTTTTGCCCAAGGCTTCGGCTTTCTGCTCAAACAGCTTGGCTTGGCGCAGCAGGTTTTCGGCAACGGGCAACAGGATTTTCGCCGCCTCCGTCGGCAACGCCCCGCCTTTTTCGCGCACAAACAATTCACGCCCCACGTCGATTTCCAAATTGGCAATCGCTTGGCTCACCCCCGATTGTGCCTTGCCCAGCCGCCGCGCCGCCGCCGAAAAAGACCCCGTTTCGCATACGCAGACAAAAATCCTGCATTGTTCCAAACTCAACATAACCTGTTACCTATCTAAAAAACCGATGGATACCAACTTTATCCATCACAAAAAATGCATCATAATGGCGCCATCTTGAATAAACAAGTGCATTTTTACAGAGGATTTCATCATGATGACGTTAAAAGAACGTATTTTCCATTCGGTTTTATTTGAAGTAGGCGCAGTGAGCGTCGCTACGCTGGCGGTGATTTTGGTCAGCCCCGAAAAGGGCGGCACGGCGCTCGGCGTAGGCATATTAATGGCGGCGATTGCGATGGTCTGGAATTTAATTTTCAACACCATCTTCGACAAAATCTTCACCGCCCCGCGCGAAACCCGTGGTTTAGGCTTCCGCTTGTTCCACACCTTTGCTTTTGAATGCGGCTTATTGTTCGCCACCGTGCCGCTCATCGCCCACTTCCTGCAACTGACCCTGTGGCAGGCATTCTTGGCGGACATCGGACTGACCGTGCTGATCACCGTTTACGCCTTGATTTTCAACTGGATTTACGACAACGCAAGATTGAAGTTTGTAGCAGTGAGGGCGTAAAGTGCGGTGGGTTTTTGCGGTGTTTTTGCAAATCAGGAGAGGAATTTGACCGTTTGCCCGTGGGTATTAATACCCACGGTATTCGGTTACAACCCCAAATCCATCTCCGTATTATCTTTATCCAACCAGCCCGCTTTCACTTCAGCATGGAACTCTGTTGCCAAAAGCGTGCTTAGTTCATCAATGGCGGCTTTCACTTGGTCATCATTCACGCCTACAAAACCATCAATCGGGAAGAACACGTAGTTGGTGTTTTCATCAATTTTGCCGATTTCGCTTTGTCGCCATGTCCAGCGGCGGGTGCGAACTTGATTGCCCACGGCGTAAATCAGCTCACCTTGCTCGGGCGTTTCCGGCGCATCGCTGCCAAAGGGAATAAAGCGGTCGTTTTCGTTGGCGAAGCGCAACATCACGTCGTCATCAGAGAGGGATAAATCATGCGTCCCCATCGGCAGGTGATATTTCAGGCTGATGGCGTTGTTCAAATCCACCAACGGGTTGATAGACGGCATTCCCTTGCCTTTGGCAATACGAGTGAACAAGGCTTCAATGCTGCACATAAATTTGTTCGGGTTGATCGAAAGCTGCTGGAACGCTTCACGATAAGGTAAGATCGCCGCACTTTCTTTCACTTTCACACCGGAAAATTGCTGTTCCACATTGGCTATGGATCGGGCTAAAAGGGCTTGAATGCGTTCAGGCGTATGGCGATTATCAATGTCTTTGGCGACCACCACGCCAATACATAAATTTGGTAAGCGGTTAAAAATTGCGGGTTCAATCACAAATTTCATCGTTTTTTCCTTTATTTTAAGTTTAAACTTTAGGCAAAAGCCGGGCGAAGCGCGACAACACGCTCAACGCCGTTTCCAATTCGGCTTGGCTGAATTGCGCCGCCCAAGGGGTGGCGGTTTTAATCCAGCGTTGGGTGATGGCTTCATAAAGCTGCACGCCTTTTTCTGACAACGCAAACTGCGAAGAACGCTTGTGGTGCGGATTTTCCAGCAGTTGCAACAAGCCCTGTTCCAACAGTTGATTGAGCTGCTTTTGCATACCCTGACGGGTCATTCCCGTTTTTTCTGCCAGCTGCGGCGAAGTGAGCGGAAGTTCCGAATGATACAACGCCCCCAAAATCTGCCAGCGCGAACCGCTCAAGCCATCAGACGCGGTGAAATGATCGCCAAAACGGGTGAGTTTCCCGTTCAGCGAAAAGGTTTCTAAAATTAAATTTTCAAGAGATTGGAAGTGCATAATGTCGATATAAGGGGTTAATTTGACAACTAGTTTACGTATTTTGGTAACTGGTTGTCAAATTTCATTATTTGCCGTGGGTATAAATACCCACGGTTAAGCATAGCCATACCCCGTTGGGGTATTGAAAGAACCAGCCCCAAAGGGGCTGAATTATGCCTAACCTAGGGTAACTTGTTACCCTAGGCATTTCACAAGTAATCTCCCTTTGCGCACAACCCTCCTCAAAAAACAAGACTGTTTTTTAATCTATCTTATTGATAGAATTTCGCGTCTTTTTAATTTATAGGATTTTCATTATGCAATTACATTGGCTGTTTTTAGCCCTTGCCATCGTGAGCGAAGTGTTCGCCTCTTCCATGTTGAAATTAAGCGACGGCTTTTCAAAAGCGTTGCCGACAGTGGGCGTTGCCGTTGGGTTTATTGTGTCCTTTTACTTCTTATCCCTTACGCTGAAAACCCTGCCGCTCGGCACGGCTTACGCTATTTGGGCAGGCTTGGGGCTGGTGTTGACTTCAGTGGTGAGCATTCTGTTCTTTGGGCAGAAACCGGACTTGATGGGGATCATTAGCATCGGGCTGATTTTACTCGGCGTGGTATTGCTCAATACCGTTTCCCACATGTCGGGGCATTAATTGAGATAACCGAATGAACAAACACAATTTGGCGTTATTAAAAGTCCACGGCACGGCGGTGTTGTTTGGCGCGTCGGGCATTTTCGGAGCATTGATTCAAAGCGGCGCAGACACGTTGGTGCTCGGGCGCGTGTTGATTGCGTTCGGCATTTTGATTTTGTATTTCCTCTACAAAAAACAACCGCTTGCAAGACTTTCCAAAGGGCAATTTTGGCAACTGATGCTTTCGGGCGTGTTGTTGGCGATTCACTGGGTGACGTTTTTCATTGCCGTAAAAGTGGGCGGCGTGGCGTTGGCAACGCTCGGTTTCGCCAGCTTTCCCGCCTTTGTCGCCGTGTTTGAAATGTTTTTCTTCAAAGAAAAACTGCGCGCCAAAGACATCATTTTGCTGATTGCCATTACTGTCGGCTTGATTTTGGTGACGCCTGAATTCAGCTTCGGCAGCGAAAACACCCAAGGGCTGCTGTGGGGAATTTTATCCGCCGTGGTATATGGTGTGTTGGCGGTGGTGAACCGCAAAAGTATGAGCAAAATTTCAGGTGTGCAGGCGAGCTTCTGGCAATACCTTGCTGCCGCCTTGTTCCTGCTGCCATTCTCAGGTGTAAAATTATTGAGCGTACCTGCCGTCGATTGGTTCTGGATTTTCTGTATTGGTTTTTTCTGCACAAGCCTTGCTTACACGCTCTTCGTATCCAGTCTTGACACCATCAACGCCCGCACGGCATCGATGATTATCTCATTGGAACCTGTTTACACCATTGCGCTCGCCTGGCTTCTGTTCGGCGAAACCCCAACGCTGAAGATGTTCATCGGTGGCGCGATTATTTTGCTTTCGGTAGCTTGGTCGAATTTGAAGAAATAGCTTGTAAAAAACACCTCGGAAAACAACCGCACTTTATATTGTTCAGACATAAAGTGCAGTTGTTTCTTCACGAGTCGTCTGTTGGTAATCTGTAAAATATCGATACAAACCCATCATTTTCTCCCTCTTTTATCTTTATTTTACGATCTCGCTCGAAAATCTGAATACGACTTCTCAATAAGAATGGGCTAAGGTTTCATATTTCATAAATAACGCATGATTTTGCACTTTATTTTAGTACCATAAAACAGTATCATTTTTATGAAAAAGAAACATCAAAAAACGCTATCTGCTCTTTATAAACGCCCCATTTCGGGCGGGATAAAATGGGCGGATATTGAGGCATTATTTATTGAATTAGGGGCGACGATTCAAGAACGCGAAGGCAGTCGCGTGGCGGTGATTTTATTTAATGAGGTGCAAGTTTTTCATCGCCCACATCCAAGCCCTGATACGGATAAAGGTGCCGTGGCGGCAATCAGAAAATGGCTTGAAAAGCACGGAGTAACAGAATGAAAAATATCATGACCATTAACGGACATAAAGCCGTGATTCAATACGATCCTGAAACCGAACTTTTGCGGGGAGAATTTATTGGTTTAAATGGTGGAGCAGATTTTTATGCAGACAACATCGCAGATTTACACAAAGAAGGCGAAACCAGCCTGCAAACTTTTTTAGCGGTTTGCAAAGAACAAGGCATTGCCCCTTACAAGCATTATTCCGGGCGATTTAATGTGCGTGTTAGCCCGCAAATTCACGAAGCAGCAGTTGTGGCAGCAGCGGCAAATAACATCAGTTTAAACGAATGGGTGAGCCAAACGTTGTTTAAAGCGACACATCCGGAACAGATGACGGTGTAATTGAGTAAGACCGACGGTTGGATTTTTCTAATAATCTGCAGAAACATTGCTAGAATTGACCGCACTTTATATCATCTCGACATAAAGTGCGGTTATTTTTGGGAACGATTTTACACCCTCACCCACTCCACCAACGCCTTCAACAACGGCGAATACTCCGTGCGGTTCGGAAAGTAAAGATAAAACCCCGCATAAGTGCATTCCCAGTCGGTCAGCACACGAACGAGCCTGCCTGCTTGAATATCTGCCTCCACATCATCTGCCATTTCCCACGAGATGCCCACGCCGTCGAGGGCGGCTTGGCGGGTCATGGGGGCTTGGTTGACGATTAAGTTGCCTTGCACCACCATTGACGAGCGTTCGCCGGTTTCGGGGTGGGTGAACTCCCATTGCAACAGGCTTTGATAGGTGGGTACGCGCAGGCGGATGCAGTTGTGCTGGGTCAGGTCTTCGAGCGTTTGCGGCGTGCCGTGGGCGGCGAGGTAGTCGGGCGAGGCGACGTAGCACCAGCGCACGTCGTCTGAAACGCGCACGGCAATCATGTCTTTGTCCATCAAACCGCCTTCGCGTATGCCTGCATCGAAGCGTTCGGCGACGATGTCGATAAATTTCATTTCCGAAGCCAGCTCCAGCGTGATGTTCGGGTAGGCGTTGAGAAAGCTGAGGAATTTCTGCCAAAGCACGACATTGATGGCTTGCGGCGTGCCGTTGATTCTGAGCGTCCCGCGCTGCTGGTTTTGACTGTTTAAAATGGAAACCAGGCGGATGTCGATGTCTTGAAACAGTGGGCAGAGCTGCTGATAAAGCTGCTGCCCGGCGTCGGTGGTGGCGACGCTGCGGGTGGTGCGGTTGAAGAGTTTCAGTCCCAAACGGCTTTCCAGCTGACCGATGGTGTGGCTTACCGCCGCGCGTGAGAGATTGAGCTGCGCGGCGACTTTGGTGAAACTGCCTGTTTGGGCGACGAGTAAAAACGTGCGTAGGTCGTTGAGGTTTTCCTGCATGGTTGGCACCTGATTGTCAAATTGGATTGAACAAGCTATTATAAATTTGCTGTCTAGTCAATCTAAAATGGCGGGCTATAATAGCCTCATCTTTAACGAAGCAATGAGGAAACCGCTATGAACAAACCGACTTATACTGCTGATTACAAAGCAATTGAACACGTTTTATTGAGTCATTATGCCGAAGGCGGCAAGCAAGCCAAAAGCGAAATCATGAAACCCGCTTTTCATGATGTGGCGACGATGTACAGCGTCGGCGAAAACGGCGAATTGGCAGGCGGACCTGTTGCCGAAAGCCTGTTCCCCGTGATTGACAACCACTTCAAACCGTCTGACCCGACGGTCGCCATCGCCTATATCGACATTACAGGCACGGCAGCTTCCGCCCGCGTGGATACCGACAATTTAAGCGGCTACGGCTTTACCGACTATTTCAATCTATTGAAAATCAACGGAAAATGGCAAGTGGTGAGCAAAATCTTCCACGCGCATTATTAATCGGACGCAGGGTGGGTTTTGCCCGCCCTTTCAGACGACCTTAACCCTTGACGGGAAAAGACGGGCAAAAATGCCTCTTACTTGAGAAAACAAATCATGAACAAATTCCAACCGCTCTTTGAGCCTTACACCTTAAACAACGGCATCATCATTAAAAACCGCTTAGCAGTTGCGCCGATGACGCATTTTGCTTCGCACGATGACGGCACGATCAGCGAAGAAGAGCGCTATTTCCTGCACAATCGCGCAGAAGACATCGGCTTGTTTATTGCCGCAGCAACCTTAGTGGCTGATGGCGGCAAGGCATTCCACGGTCAGCCTGAAGCGATTCACGCCAGCCAATTAGCGAGTTTGAAAGAAACGGCTGACGTGATTAAAGCACAAGGCGCAAAAGCCATTTTGCAGCTCCATCACGGCGGCAAACTTGCGTTAAACGACTTGTTAAACGGCAAAGACAAAGTCGCCCCTTCTGATGACGAAGCCACGGGCAGCCGTGCTTTAACGGACGGTGAAGTGCGCGAACTCATCGCAAGTTTCGCCAACGCCGCCGATTTAGCGATTCAAGCAGGCTTCGACGGCGTGGAAATCCACGGTGCGAACGGCTATTTAATCCAACAATTCTTCTCGGCACAAAGCAACCGCCGCACAGACGAATGGGGCGGCAGCCTTGAAAACCGCCTGCACTTCCCGCTTGCCGTGGTCGATGCCGTCAACGCCGTGCGCGAAAAACACAACCGCCCCGACTTCATCATCGGCTACCGTTTCTCCCCCGAAGAAGGCGGCGAGGACGGCTTAACCATGGCGGACACCTTCGCGCTGATTGACGCCTTAGTGCAAAAACCGCTGCAATATTTGCACGTTTCCCTTTGGGATTTCTACAAAAAAGCCCGCCGCGGCGCGGACACCAAGCTCACCCGTATGCAGCTTATCCACGAACGCATCGGCGGCAAACTCCCGCTGATCGGCGTGGGCAGCCTGTTTTCCGCAGAACAAATCCTTGCCGCCTACCAAACCGGCTGGGCAGAATTTATCGCACTGGGTAAAGCCGTGATGATTAATCCGAATATCGCCACCTTAATCCGCGAAAACCGCACAGACGACATCGTTACCGAACTTGATCCCGCCAAAGCCGACCACTACGGCATTCCAAGCCGCTTGTGGGCAATGAGCATAGAAGGCGGCGCGTGGCTTCCGCCGGTGAAAGGCAAAGCATGGCAGGCGGTGGATATTTAATCCGCCAATCGCCGATGTCGTCTGAAACGGTGGACTGAAGCCCACCCTACGCAAAAACGCCGCGAAATCTGACCGCACTTTTATCAAAACAAGGAATAAAAAATGGCAATCAAACCTGTCGAACTCGAAAAATACTACCGCCTCATCAACCACGGCCCGACCACCATGATTTCCGCCAAAGCCGACGGCGTGGAAAACGTCATGTCCGCCTCATGGGTGTGCGCCATAGATTATTTGCCCACGCCCAAGCTGATGATTATCATCGACAAAGCCGCCTACACGCGCGGGCTGATTGAAAAAAGCGGTTATTTCGCCGTGCAAATCCCCGTCGCCGCACAAGCCGAATTGGTGATGGCAATGGGCGAAAGCCGCAAAGAAAACCCCGCCAAACTAGACAAACTGAAGCTGTTTTACCAAGACGGCTTCGACGTACCGCTGGTGGAAGGCTGCGCCGCGTGGATTGTCTGCAAAGTCATCCCCGAACCCGACAACCACCAAAAACACGACCTCTTCATCGGCGAAGTCCTCGCCGCATGGGCGGACGACCGCATTTTCAACCGCGGACACTGGCAATTCGACGAAGCCCCGGACGAACTGAAAACCCTGCACTATATCGCCGGCGGACAGTTTTATAAGATTGGGGAAGGGGTGAATGTGGCAGGTGGGGGAGAGTAGTTTGTTGGGGGGGTATGGGAAAGGTCGTCTGAAAAAAGTTTTCAGACGACCTTTTAAAGTCATTAAATCCATTTAATCTGAGACAATTGAATATTCTCTTTACGCAATGCTTTTATGTACAGCCAAGCTGTCGGGAAAATATCCGTCAGCATGCCGAAGCCGAAAATCAACGAAATATTGGTTAGCGACATCTCGATAAACCCCATTTTATACGCTGCAAACACACAACTGTAGTACACAATATCAATCACAATCGACTGATACAGCATATACTTTGTGATACCCAAACCTTTAATCGTCGAATCCAATATGCCGTTATTGAACATAAATGTAATATAAAACACCGTTTGCAGCTTCATAATATCGGTTACGGTTTTTATATCCGCCGTTTTCAAAATATGGCTTAAAAACCATTCCCACGCAGGCATGGAAAGCAACCACAACACAGCAAATATCACCGTCAATCTCATATAAAACGGTGTATTCGCAAGAATTGCCGAAGTATCTGTTGCCACATCCCGTTTAACCACTTCAGCCAAAGCCAGTGATGGCACAAGCAGAATGCCCCAGATAATACTGTTGGCAATCCAATACGCGCCTTGCTCACCAATTTGATTAACCATCCCTAAGATCATTAATACAAAAACGGTATTTCTAATCAGTGATTCCAGTCCTGAAAATGCTCCTAATCTCAACCATTGTTTAAACCATTTTTTATCAAAATAAAAATGGTGCAACCCGATAAATCGACGGATTACGCCGTTGGACAAAATAAATAGGGTCAATATGCCATTGATTAAAATATTGGATATAGCAATCCCATTTACGCCCAATTTTAACGAAATACTCCAATCTGAAATCAAGAAAATATCCGATACAACCAACAAACCGATTTTCAATAAGGACAATTTAATCAGATTCTTATAATCATCCGTAATCGCCAGATAAACAATCAGATATTCCGTTGCCACCGATAACATAATCGCAATGGATTCCAACTTGATGTAGTGTGCGGTTTTATGAACCAAAGCAGGGTCTTGATTTAATCCCGCCACCAAGGTTTCTGCCGAGAAAAATATTACTGCCGAAACCGCTGTGTGTATGACAGCCACCAATAACAAACCGCCGAGCGCATTATTGATTAATGCCGTTTTATTTTCCTTCAATGCTTGCGCCAGCATAAAAAACAGTGGCACTAAGAGCATTTCTTTAATGACTTCATAAATAATATTCAACCATTGAATTTGACTGGCGATATTAAATCCCCAGTCATTCGGCATTGCGCCGATAAAATGCAGTCTGAGAGTATTGATTACCGTTGGAATAAACATAATCAGCAAAAATGCCGACCACAATTTAAAGTCAAAACTTTTCATCATTCTTTTATCTTTTAGTAAACAAATATAATTGAAGTTGGCTTTTTCAGGCTCATTCACCTCACTGCGCCATCAACAACCCATACAACGCCACATTAATATAAAAATTTTCTTTTCCGATTTTTTCCTTCCTCAAAATACCGATTTCAACCAACGCCTCCAAGCGGGTTCTTGCGGTATTGCGGTGGATTTGGCAGTCGCGTACGACAAAATCGATTTTGGTGTAAGGGTGTTTGTACAGATTGTTAATCAGTTCATGGCTGTAAATCTGCGGCAGTTCGGTACGGATAAGCTGTTTGTGTTGTTGCATTAATATTTTGATTCCATTGATTAATACAACTGTCCGTTTCGCGGTTTCCATGATGCCGTTCAGCATAAACACCAGCCACGTCTCCCAGTTCTGACTGTCGCGTACCGACTGCAATAATTGGTAGTATTTTGCTTTGTTTCGATTGATATATCGGGAAAGATACAGAATCGGCGTGTCCAACAAATCCTGTTGAATCAGATACAGGATATTCAAAATCCGTCCTGTCCGACCGTTTCCGTCGTAAAACGGGTGGATGCTTTCAAACTGGTGGTGAATCAATGCCATTTTGACCAGCGGATCGTAATCTAATTGTGCCGAATCGTTGATAAACCTTTCCAAATCAGACATATATTTTTCAATATCGGCAGGATGTTGCGGCGGCATATAAACGACTTCTTTTGTCGTTTGGTTCACCAGCCCCGTTCCCTGCTGTTTTCTGAAGCCGGCATTGTTCCCTTCCAACGCCGCCTGAATTTCTTTAATCAGGTTCAGGGTAATCAGCCTGTCCGAACGGACGGACTCAAAGCCCAACGACATGGCTTGTGCGTAATAATGGACTTCTTTCGCCGCTACCGTGGTGAATTGTTGCGTAGCGGCATTGCTTTGATACAAATCGTCCTGCGTGGTGATGATGTTTTCAATTTCCGAGCTTTCTTTTGCTTCCTGCAAAGGCAATGTCCCCAACAGGATATTCTGGTTCGGCATGGTCTGCACCACACCTTTCAACTCGCCCAATGCCTGATGAGCCGCATTACAGGCTTTCAACACGGCTTTGCTTTCTATTTCACCCAAGGCAAATAAATCGGGAATTTGGTAGTCGTTCATTATTGCTTCCTTCATGCACAAAAATGCGTTGCTCCTTGTGCAGGTTTGGATAACGTGCACAATATTTCGAATATTTTGTGCATATTAATACAACGTGCACAAATTTCCCATTTTTTTTGTGCACGTTAGTGAGATACGCACAATCCGGTTTTTGCGTGGTTGGGCGGATTACTACGGATTCAAATACGAATAAAACGCTAAAAGGTCGTCTGAAAATTTTTCAGACGACCTTTGCTTTAAAAAACACCGAAAAAACCGACCGCACTTTGTCGGCGGTTTTCCGTATCAGGCGACGGGGTTCTCGAAATTTTCCCGTCGCAATATTCCTCAAATCTGTTTGCTGTGCGACCTTTGCCGAGCTGCCGAGGGCATGGTTTTGGGGTATTTTGCGTTTTCGGGAGCGGCAGGGCTGATTTTTCTTTTTGTATCCACGATGTTACAATTCGCTGATTTTTTTACGCATTTTCAAGAGGTTATTTATGAAAAAAACAGGGTTGAAATTGACCGCACTTTTAATGGGCTGCGCGGCGTTGGTGGCGTGCAGTCAGGATAAGGCAGGGGATGCGGCGCCGAAGGCGGAGACGGTTTTTCTTGCAGGTTCGACGGGCGTGATTGGTGCGCCGCTGGGCAAAGCCTTGGTGGAAAAGGGCTATACGGTGTATGGCACGACGCGCAGTGCGGATAAGGCGAAGGGCTTGGAAGCGGCGGGCGTGAAGCCTGTGGTGCTGGATGTGTTTGATGCGGCGGCGCTGGAAAAGGCGGTGGCGGACGCCAAGCCTGATGTGGTGATTAACGAGTTGTCTTCTTTGCCGAAGGGTTTGAAGGAGGCGGAGATGGCGGAGGGTTTGAAACGCGACAGCAAAATCCGTATCGAAGGCACGAAAAACCTGATTGCTGCAGCGGAAAAGGCGGGCGTGAAGAAATACATCACCCAAAGTTTTATGTATTACGCGCCGAGCGACAAGCCTGTGGCGGAAGACGGGGCGTGGTTTGATGAAAACGACCCGATGTACGGCGAATCGGTGAAGTCGATCAAGTCGCTGGAAACGCAAACGCTGGCGGGAAAATTCACGCCGGTGGTGCTGCGCTACGGCTGGATTTACGGCGGCAAATCGGGCTTTGATGCCGCGCCGGAAGGCTATGCGGGCGTGCATATCGATGCGGTGGTGGATGCGACCGTGCGCGCGGTGGAAGTGGATTTGAACGGCGTGTACAACGTGGCGGAAGACGGCGCGGTGGTGGATTCCGGCAAGTTTAAAAAAGCTGTGCCGCAGTGGAAAGCAAAATAATTCGGTATCCAGCCCCTATATTTAACTCGTGAATTTAGTGATGTTTGATTTTTCAAAAATTGTCGATGTCAAGCCCAACGAGCGGCGCGCGCTTTGGTGGTCTTGGCTGTATGTTTTCGTGCTGTTTCTTGCCTATTACACTCTGCGCCCGATTCGCGACGAGCTGGGCGCGGCGGGCGGCGTGAAGCAGTTGACTTGGCTGTTTGGCGGGACGTTGGTGGCAATGCTCGCGCTTACGCCGCTTTACGGCTATTTGGTCAAACGCTGGCGGCGCGAACAGTTTATCGCCATTGCCTACCGCTTTTTTATGCTCAATTTGGGCATTTTCGCCGTGCTGATGGCAACGGCGACGGGCGATGTGCTGGTTTGGACGGGGCGGATTTTCTTTATTTGGGTGTCTGTGTTCAACCTGTTTGTGGTGTCGGTGTTTTGGTCGCTGATGTCCGACGTTTTCAGCACCGAACAAGGCAAACGCTTGTTCGGCTTTCTTGCCACGGGCGCAACGGTGGGCGGCATTGCAGGCTCGGCGTTCGTTTCCGCGCTTTCCGATACCTTCAACAACTACATCTGGCTTGCCCTTTCGTTGGTCTTGCTGGAAGTGGCGGTGTTGTCGGCAAAACGCATTTCCCGCTTGGGCAATCAGGAAGTGGAAAGCGAAAGCGATGCGAAGGCGTCGCAGGGCGAAATCGGCGGCGGCGTGCTGGACGGCTTGAAACGCACCTTCCAATCGCCTTATCTGCTGGGCATTTCCGCCTTTATTCTGCTTTATTCGACGACGTCCACCGTGCTGTATTTCCAACAGGCGGACATTGTGAACGCCAACCTGACCGACCGCGCCGAGCGCACGGCGTTTTTCGCCAATATCGATTTGTGGGTGAACAGCCTGACGCTGATTTTCCAGCTCGGCTTGACGGGACGCATGATGAAATACCTCGGCATTATCCCCGTGCTGGCAATCCTGCCGCTCTTAAGCGCAGGCAGCTTCGCCCTGCTCGCCGTTTATCCGACCGTGGCGGTTTTCGTGTTGGTACAAGTGGCGCGCCGCGTCAGCAATTTCGCCTTCACCCGACCGTCGCGCGAAGTTCTGTTCACCCGCCTCTCGCGCGAAGACCGCTATAAAGCCAAAAACGTCATCGACACCGTGGTTTACCGCTCGGGCGACCAAATCGGCTCGTGGAGCTACGCAGGCTTGACCGCCGCAGGACTCAGCCTCACCGCCATCTCATGGCTCACCGTGCCGGTGTGCGTGGTATGGTTTTTTCTCGCGGTTTGGTTGGCGAGGAATGAACGGCCTGATGATTAGGGCGTTTGAGGTGTAAAAGTGGATACTAATCCTCTCGCCCGCTTGCGGGAGAGAGAAAGACGGAAATTGCGTTCGGCAATTTTCGTCAGAGAGAGGGGAAGCGATAGTGATTTTCCCCTCTCCCTCCGAAATTTAATCACTCTAATCTAGGCAATTTTCCCCCACATCTCCCCACTCTCCCAAATCGCAAAATCTCCCTCAAATTTCGCCGCTTGCCGCATCACGTTTGCCAAGGTTGCCACAGGCATAGGCGTGAGTTTTTTGAGCAAACCGATGATGTTCAAGCCTTTGATAATCGCCAAGCTGATTTTCTCGCCTGCGCGGTCGCTGTTCGGGCGTTCCAAAATCGGCGGGCGGACAATCACGCAATGCGGGAAACCGATCTGCTGCACGGCTTCGTCGAGTTGCCCTTTCATGCGGGTGTAGAACGATTTTGACTTGGCGTTTGCGCCGAATGAAGACACCAATACATAACGCGGCACGCCGTTTGCACGGGCAGCTTGGGCAAATTGATATTGGTAGTCGTAATCGATTTTCCATTGCGCGTCTTGGCTGCCGGCGGCTTTGATGGTGGTTCCCAAGCAGGAAAACAGCACATCGCCCTGCACTGGGTCGCGCCATTGTTCGGGCTGATCGAAATCAATCACGAACTCTTGCAATTTCGGGTGGGAAAGTGCGGTCGGTTTTCGCACAAAAATATTTACTTGGCTGTATGTCTCGTCTGCCAAAAGCTGTTGCAGCAATACTTTACCCGTCGCGCCTGTGGCGCCGATGAGGATGGCTTTCATAAATTTCCTTGTTTGATGTAGAAAAAAGCGGTCAAAAATGACCGCACTTTACAAAATGCAAGGTGGGCAAGAATGCCCCCCATTCTTATTTCATATATTTCGCAAAGAAATCCAACACAACTTTCGGCTCACGTCCAAACCAGTTGTAGCCGTCTTTGAAGCGGCGGGTTGTGCCTTCGATCCAGAAGATTTCTTTTTCTTTGGAAGCCAGCAAGTCGAAGGTTTTTTGACCGTCTTCAGGGTTGCGCGTCCAAGAATCGTCTTTCACCTGCACGATTAAAGTCGGCATATGCACGAACGGCGCGGTGAGGTGCGGGGTCATTTCTGCTGCGGTAAAGCCACCCATACGCAACAATTCCAAATCAATCAATTCTTGATATTGCTGTACGCCTTGCAATTCGGAGAACGCATCGTAAATTGCCGCCATAGATACCACCATCGGGCTGACCATACATTTGACGTTGGTGAACAAATCGGGGCGTTCTTTGATGGCGCGGTATTGCGAGTTGCCGCCCATACATTGGCTGTATAAACCTACGGTCATTTTGGAAAGCTCGGGGTGGGCATCGACCCATTTTTTCACGCCTACGCAGTCGCGCCATTCCCAGTTGCCGATGCCGCTCACGCCGCCGTTTGCCGCGCCGCTGTTGCCGTGGTTGCGGATGTCGTAGGTGAGTACGTTGTAGCCTGCGTCGGTCAGGTGTTTGTATTGAATGACAAAATCGATTTCCACCGCATCAAAACCTGCCCACGGCATACCGAAATGACCAGGGAAACCTGCGCGACACATCGGCAGCGCGTGGTTGAAAATAATCAGTTTGTCGGATTTTTCTTTGGCGGGGATATACCACGCTTCGAGCGGCACGCCGTCGTCAGATGGAATCACTAACTCTTGATATTCCATGCCGTATTCGTCAGGCGTTTTGAAGATGAAGCTGCGAAGCGGACGCACGATTGCCGCCAAGCCTTTGACTTTTTCGTAATCTTCGGCGGAGATGGTTTTTTCTTGTTCAAAGGCTTTCGCCAAACGTTCCGGAGAGATTCTCATTTTACTTTCCTAGTGGGGGTTAAAAAAATTGGTAGGGTTAAGAATTTATCTACGAAACGTAGCGCTTCGTAAGACAATATTTCTGGGAAGCTGCGAACCTTCAGGGGGATGAAAAACACCTGCCAATTCGATGCCGTTGCGTGGGATTTGGATACGTTGTTGCATAAAAGCTCCCATTTATGAGTTGCTAAAAATTGGGAGCATTATAGAGTTTTTTTACAAGCTGTCTATGCCTAAATTCGGCATAGGCTATTGGGGAAAATGGAATAAAAGAGCGGTTGATTTTTCGGAAGATTTTACAAATCAGAAGAAAAATTTGACCGCCCTATTCCTTCACCATATCCAAATGCGGAATCCCATCTTCCAAATAGACGTCCGACACCGCTTCAAACCCTAAGGACGCATAAAAACCTTGTAAGTATTCTTGCGCTTGGATATGAATCGGTTTGCCTGCATGGCGGCGTTCGATTTCCGCCAAAGTTCTCGCCACTAATTCGCGACCAACACCGCCTTTTCGAGCGGATTGCGCCACCAAAACGCGCCCGAAATGCACCGCACTTTCAGCAGGAATAATGCGGGCATAGGCAAGGATTTCGTCATCTTGCTGATAGAACAAATGCAATGCGCGGAGATCGTTGTCGTCCACTTCGGGATAAGGGCAGTTTTGTTCCACCACAAATACCTCCGTGCGGATTTTATAAATACGGAAAAGTTCTAAAGTGGTTAATTCGTGAAAAGATTTGCAATGCCACATAGCGGATTTGAAGTTGAATGTTAAGTGGGCGGATTATAGCGTAAAAGTGCGGTCAATTTAAAAAACGTTTTTCAAATCGACCGCACTTTTGGGGTTTATTGGTTTAGCGAATTAGTGGTGATGTGCACCGGCTAACACTTTTTCGAAACGTTCGTTGGCGAAATCCCAGTTCAGTACGTTCCAGAATTCTTTGATGTAATCCGGGCGGCGGTTTTGGAACTTCAAGTAGTAAGCGTGTTCCCAAACGTCTAAACCGAAAATCGGGGTGCCGGAGCAGCCGGCGTATTCTTTACCCATAATCGGATTGTCTTGATTGGCGGTGGAAACCACGGCAAGTTTACCGTTTTCTAAAACCAACCATGCCCAACCGGAACCGAAACGGGTTGCCGCCGCTTTTTCAAATTCCGCTTTGAAGTTTTCAACGGAACCGAAATCGCGTTCGATGGCATCTTTCAATGCACCTTTTAAGGTTGTGCCTTTTTTCAGGCTTTTCCAGAATAAGCTGTGGTTTAAATGACCGCCCACGTTGTTGCGTAGTGCAGGGCGTTTTTCCGGGGTGATTTCGCTTAAGTGCGCCAATAATTTGCCCGGGCAGCCTTCGGAAAGCGCTTGTAATTCAGGGGAGGTTTCTAACACCGCGTTTGCGTTGTTAACGTAGGCTTGGTGGTGTTTGCTGTGGTGGATTTCCATGGTTTGCGCATCGAAGTGCGGTTCTAATGCGTCATAGGCATAGCCTAATTCAGGTAAAGTATAAGCCATAATGTTTTCCTTTTCTTCGGGTTGATTGAGTATAAAACGCCAAAATGATAGCACAAAGATTGATTGGAATCATTAAACGTTACAATTTATTAACAAATAAAGAAGATGGTGATTAGCCATCTTCTTTGTTTTTTTGTTAAGTGATTATTGCGCTTTGACTGCGGCAATCGCCACCATGTTGATAATACGGCGAACGGAAGACACGGAAGTCAAAATGTGCGCCGGTTTGTTCAAGCCCATGAGAATCGGCCCTACGGTGGTTGGTGTGGCTGTGCCTTGCAACAGGTTCAGGCTGATACGCGCCGCTTCCATGTTCGGCATCACGAGCAGGTTTGCCGCGCCTTTTAACGGGCTGTCCGGCATCACTTCGTCACGTAAACGTTGAGACAACGCCACGTCGCAGTGCATTTCGCCGTCAATGCTGAGTTCCGGCGCTTTTTCCCGCACTAAGGCTAAAACGTCGCGCATTTTGACCGCACTTGGGCTGTTGTTACTGCCGTAATTGGAATGTGAGATCAAGGCGATTTGCGGTTCGATACCGAATAAACTCACTTCTTTTGCCGCCATCATGGTAATTTCGGCAAGTTCTTCCGCGCTCGGATCGTTGTTCACGAAAGTGTCGGTCAGGAACAGGTTGCCGGTCGGTAATACCAAACCGTTCACCGTTGCCGGCGTGCGTACGCCCGGACGTAAACCGATGACGTTTTTGATGGTTTTTAAGTGGGACGCGTAATGTCCGACCAAACCGCACAACATGGCGTCGGCATGACCTAAATGTAACAACACGGAACCGATGGCGGTCGGGTTGTTGAGCATTTCGCGTTTGGCAATATCCGGTGTGATGCCGGCGCGTTTAAGCATATTGTAGTAGGTGGTGCAGCATTGGTTGTAGCGTTCGTCGTTTTCGATGTTGATCAGATCGAAATCACGTCCTGCCTGAATGTGCAAGCCCAGTTTTTTAATACGTTGTTCGATGACGCTCGGACGACCCAGTAAAATCGGGTAGGCAATGCCTAATGTGGCGATTTCCTGGACGGCGTGTAATACGCGGGTTTCTTCGCCGTCGGTGAGCAAGACGCGTTTTTTGTCCTGTTTGGCTTGCGCGAATACCGGTTTCATGAACAGGTTGGTTTTGTAAACGAATTGCGTCAGTTTTTCGATATAAGCATCGAAATCTTCAATCGGACGGGTTGCCACGCCGGAATCCATGGCGGCTTTTGCCACCGCCGGCGCGATACGCACGATCAAACGCGGATCGAACGGTTTCGGAATGATGTATTCCGGGCCGAAAGACAATTCGCTGTCGCCGTAAGCGGAGGTGACCACTTCACTTTGTTCCGCCAACGCCAAATCGGCAATGGCGCGCACCGCCGCCAATTTCATTTCTTCGTTAATGGTGGTGGCGCTCACATCTAACGCACCACGGAAAATGAACGGGAAGCACAGGACATTGTTCACTTGGTTCGGATAGTCGGAACGACCGGTACACACGATGGCATCCGGGCGCACGGCTTTGGCAAGCGGTGGTAAAATTTCCGGCTCAGGGTTCGCCAATGCCAAAATCAACGGGTGTGCCGCCATGGTTTTCACCATATCTTGCGTCAAGGCACCCGCCGCAGAACAGCCTAAGAAAATATCCGCATTCGGAATGGCGTCGGCTAACGTGCGTTTGCCGTTGTCATCAATGGCGTAAAGTTTTTTGGTTTCGTCCATGCGGTCGTCACGGTTTTTATAAATAACCCCTTTGGAATCGCACACCGTGATATTTTCCCGTTTCATACCGAGGGAAACCAACAGGTTCAAACAAGCGATAGACGCCGCGCCTGCACCGGAAGCCACCAATTTTACGTCTTCAATTTTTTTACCGACGATGCGTAAACCGTTCAACACCGCTGCCGCAGAAATAATCGCCGTGCCGTGTTGGTCATCATGGAAGACCGGAATATTCATTCTTTCGCGGAGTTTGCGTTCAATATAGAAACATTCCGGCGCTTTAATGTCTTCCAGGTTAATCCCGCCGAAGGTCGGTTCAAGGGAGGCGATAATGTCCACCAATTTATCCGGATCGTGTTCGTTGATTTCAATATCGAACACGTTCACACCGGCGAATTTTTTAAACAACACGCCTTTCCCTTCCATCACCGGCTTGCCGGCTAACGCACCGATATTGCCCAAACCGAGCACCGCGGTTCCGTTGGAAATCACGGCAACCAAATTGCCGCGCGAGGTATATTTATAGGAATCAGCAGGAGCCGCCTGAATTGCCAAACAAGGCGCCGCCACGCCCGGTGAATACGCCAGCGCTAAATCACGTTGGGTAGCAAGAGATTTTGTCGGAGTAACTTCAATTTTCCCCGGAATCGGAAATTCATGAAAATCGAGTGCGGCTTTTTTAAGTTGTTCATCCATAAAATAAATCCTCTTTTTTGAATAACAGGGTGAAAAAAACATCAAGCATTATAATTAAATTCCAAAAGAATTCTGTGATATTTCACACATTCTTGGCAATTTTTTTGATAGATAAGGGGAATAAGGAAAAAAGTGCGGTCATTTTTACAAGTGTTTTTCATCAGGCAGAAAAATCCATTTGGGTTTATAATACGGGCAAGAAAAATAAAAGGATCATTATGCGGTTAGATAAATTTTTAGCGGAGCATACGGGGCTGACCCGTTCGCAGGCGACCAAGGCGTTGCGTCAAAGTGCGGTTACGATTAACGGTAAAATTGAGAAGAGCGGGGCGGTCAAAGTGTCTCCGCAAGATGCGATTTGTTTTGACGGCGAATTGCTGACGTGGCTGGAAGCCGGGCAATATTTGATGTTTAACAAGCCGCAGGGGTATGTGTGTTCTCATGAGGAGGGCGACCATCCTTCCATTTATCAGTTTTTCGATTATCCCTTATCCGCCCGTTTGCACAGCGCGGGGCGTTTGGATGCGGATACCACGGGGTTGGTGTTGTTAACCGATGACGGGCAGTGGTCGCATCGCATTACTTCGCCGAAGCATCATCAGCCGAAAACCTATTTGGTGACGCTGGCGGATCCGGTGGAAGCCAATTATGCGCAAGCCTGTGCCGAGGGCATTTTATTGCGCGGCGAGAAAGACCCTACTAAGCCGGCGACGCTTGACATTTTAGATGATTACAATGTGAATTTAACCATCAGCGAAGGGCGTTATCATCAGGTGAAACGGATGTTTGCCGCATTGGGGAACAAAGTGGTCGGGTTGCATCGTTGGAAAATCGGCAATCTGATCTTGGACGACAATTTAGCAGAAGGCGATTTTCGTGCGTTAAGCGCGGAAGAAATCGCGTATTTTTCCGGAGAATAAGCCGTTGACTTCAAGCAAAACCGTTAAAACGAATTTTATTTTTGTTGTTGCTTTAGGCATTTTGTCCATGCTGCCACCGTTAAGCGTGGATATGTATCTGCCTGCATTTTTGAATATCGCGCAGGATTTTCAGGTGAGCAATGATCAGGTACAACATACGTTAACGTCCTTTGCTTATGGTTTGGCGCTCGGGCAGTTATTTTGGGGGCCGTTCGGCGACAGTTTCGGGCGTAAGCCGATTATTTTGTTGGGCGTAACCGTGGCGGCGTTGGCGGCATTGATCCTGACGCAAATCCATTCAATCGGCAATTTCACCGCACTTCGTTTCATTCAAGGCTTTTTTGGCGCCGCGCCGGTGGTGTTGGTGGGCGCGCTGTTACGGGATTTGTTCGATAAAAACGAGCTGTCCAAAATGATGTCAACCATCACGCTGGTATTCATGGTGGCACCGTTGGTGGCGCCGATTCTGGGCGGTTATATCGTGTATTTCTTTCATTGGCACGCGATTTTTTATGTGATCGCCATGATGGGCTTGTTAAGTATTCTGTTGGTCTTTTTCGTGGTGCCGGAAACCCATCATAAAGAAAAACGCATTCCCTTGCGGTTGAACATTATTGCCCGTAATTTCATGGCATTATGGAAGCAAAAACCGGTGCTGGGGTATATGTTCGCCGCGTCTTTTGCATTCGGGGGCTTATTTTCTTTCGTCACGGCGGGGTCTATTGTGTATATCGGCATTTATGGCATTAAGCCGGAAAATTTCGGTTATTTCTTCATGCTGAACATTGCGGTGATGACCTTCGGCTCCTTCCTGAACGGGCGATTGGTGCATAAAGTTGGGGCGGAAACCATGTTGCGCATTGGTCTGACGGTTCAGTTTTTAGCAGCGATTTGGCTGGTTCTGGTGGTGTTGCTGGATTTGGGCTTTTGGGCAATGGCAATCGGCATTGCGATTTTTGTGGGGCAAAACTCGCTGATTTCTTCCAACGCTATGGCATCCATTTTAGAAAAATTCCCGAACGCCGCCGGTTCGGCAAATTCCATGGTGGGCAGCGTGCGTTTCGGCACCGGTGCCTGCGTGGGATCGTTGGTCGCCCTTATGAATATGAGCAGTGCAACACCAATGTTACTCACCATGGCGGCGTGTTCGGTGATGGCGGTGGTTTGCTATTATTTTTTAACCGCACGCAATTTGTAGTAGGAAAACGCCTCGTTGCGTGATTGCGATTTATTGCGATTCGCAACGGACGGATAAATTTGTTCTAAGTCAAAAATACCTCAAAGTACCGCTAAAGAGTTATATGATTTAGCGCCCTCCCGCCTACGCCATTCCCTTACCTTATGATAGAATGCCGCGCTAAAATCGGTCTGAATCACAAATTATCATGCACAACCAACTCAACCTTGAACAACTTGCCTGCCAACGTGGCGACAAAGTGCTATTTCACCACCTGAATTTACACATTCGGGCAGGCGATTTTGTGCAAATTGAAGGGCATAACGGTATCGGTAAAACCAGTTTGCTACGCATTATTGCGGGGCTTGCTACGCCACTGGAAGGAAAAGTGCGGTGGAATTCCGAGGAGATTTTTAAACAGCGTGAAGCCTTTCATGAGGATTTGCTGTATTTGGGGCATCAAAGTGGCATTAAACCGGAATTGACGGCGTGGGAAAATCTGCGTTTTTATCAGCAAATCGGACGCTGCCGGCAGGGCGACGACATCCTGTGGGAGGTGCTGCAAACCGTGGGTTTGCTTGGCCGTGAAGATATTCCGGCGGCGCAACTCTCTGCCGGGCAGCAAAAGCGTATAGCCCTGGCGCGTTTGTGGTTGTCGGAAGCGCCGTTGTGGATTTTAGACGAACCCTTCAATGCCATTGATAAAAAAGGCGTGGCGGTATTGACCGCACTTTTTGAGCGACACGCGCAACATGACGGCATCGTGATTTTAACCAGCCATCAGGAAGTGCCGAGTGCGCGGTTGAAAAAAATCCATTTAGAACAGTTTAAATGTGCAGAGTAACGGCATGATTTTTTGGCAAATTATTAAACGCGAATTACAAATCGCCATGCGCAAACAGGCGGAAATTTTAAATCCGTTGTGGTTTTTCCTCATCGTGATTACGTTGTTTCCGTTGGTTATCGGACCCGATCCGAAACTGCTTTCCCGCATTGCGCCCGGTGTGGCTTGGGTGGCGGCGTTACTGTCTGCATTGTTGTCTTTTGAGCGTTTATTTCGCGATGATTTTATTGACGGTTCTCTGGAACAGCTCATGCTCACGCCACAGCCGTTGATGTTGACGGCATTGGCGAAAGTGCTTGCCCATTGGTTGCTCACGGGCTTGCCGTTGATTTTATTATCGCCTATCGCCGCATTATTGCTGTCATTGGAAAGATCAATTTGGTGGGCGTTAGTGCAGACTTTATTATTAGGCACGCCGGTGTTGAGTTGCCTTGGCGCCATAGGCGTGGCGCTTACGGTGGGGTTGCGCAAAGGCGGTGTGTTATTGAGTTTATTGGTGGTGCCGTTATTTATTCCGGTGCTGATTTTTTCTGCGTCGGTACTGGATGCCGCCGCATTGAATTTACCTTACGGCGGGCAATTAGCCATTCTTGGTGCGATTTTAGCCGCCGTTGTTACCTTATCGCCTTTTGCGATTGCGACGGCGTTGCGGATTAGTTTGGATCAATAGAGGATAGTTTATGTGGAAGTGGTTGCATCCTTATGCAAAGTCGGAAACACAATATCAATTATGCGGCAAGTTTAGTCCTTTCTTTGCCATTTTGACCGCACTT
The DNA here is from genome assembly GCA_017160915.1 of Aggregatibacter actinomycetemcomitans. Taxonomy (GTDB): domain Bacteria; phylum Pseudomonadota; class Gammaproteobacteria; order Enterobacterales; family Pasteurellaceae; genus Aggregatibacter; species Aggregatibacter actinomycetemcomitans_B. The sequence goes on along the minus strand of JACAWG010000073.1, from coordinate 83,028 downwards.
TTATTAGCGGTCGGTATCGTTTGGGGGCTGGCGTTCGCACCGGCGGATTACCAACAGGGCAACAGCTTCCGCATTATGTATGTACACGTACCGACGGCGATTTGGTCTATGGGTGTCTATGGCTCCATGGCGATTGCCGCGTTGGTGGCGTTAGTGTGGCAAATTAAACAGGCACAGCTGGCGATGATTGCCATGGCGCCGATTGGGGCGTTATTTACGTTCTTGGCGTTGGTTACCGGCGCTATTTGGGGCAAACCCATGTGGGGGACCTGGTGGGTGTGGGATGCCCGCCTAACCGCCGAATTAATTTTGTTTTTCTTATATTTAGGCGTACTTGCCTTATATTCCGCCTTTCAGGATCGCAATGTGGGCGCAAAAGCCGCCTGCGTATTATGCCTTGTGGGCGTGGTGAATCTGCCGATTATCCATTTCTCGGTGGAGTGGTGGAATACCTTGCACCAGGGGGCGAGCATTACCAAACTGGAACGCCCGTCTATCGCCACACCGATGTTGATTCCGCTGATTTTGTGCATCTTCGGTTTTATGACGTTATACATTTGGTTGACTTTAGTGCGTTACCGCAATGAATTATTAAAAGAAGACGCCAAACGCCCGTGGGTAAAAGCGTTGGCTGAAAAACTTTAGTGTTAGCTGGGGGAAAATATGTTTTTTCAATCTTGGAGTGATTTCATCAACATGGGAGGTTACGGTTTTTATGTGTGGCTTTCTTATGGTTTAAGTTTATTGGCGATTGTGGTGCTCATTGTGCAAAGCCTTGCCGGCAAAAGTGCGGTGTTAAAATCCATCAAACGTGAACAACAGCGTGAAGCCCGCTTACAACAATTAAAACAAAAAGGAGAAACGCTATGAACCCAAGACGTAAATCCCGTTTGTCCGTCGTTTTGTTTGTCCTGTTAGGTGTGGCGGTGGCTTCGGCGTTGGTGTTGTACGCATTACGCCAAAATATCGATTTATTTTATACCCCGTCGGAAGTGGTGTACGGCAAAAATGACAATGCCGACCAAAAACCGGAAGTGGGGCAACGTATTCGCGTCGGCGGCATGGTGGTTGCCGGCACGGTACAACGGGATCCGAAAAGCCTGAAAGTGCGGTTCGATTTAAATGACATTGGTCCTTCCATCAGCGTGGAATATGAAGGAATTTTGCCGGATTTGTTCCGTGAAGGGCAGGGCATTGTGGCACAGGGCGTGCTAAAAGAACCGACCTTATTGGAAGCCACCGAAGTGTTGGCAAAACACGATGAAAACTATGTGCCGCCAGATCTGGAAAAACAAATGCAAAAAGTCCATAAACCGATGGGCGTCTCTGATCTGAAAGGCGAAAGCGAACGCGATCGTCAGGAAAAAATGAAAGAAGGTCAGTAATGATTGCGGAATTAGGAAATTATGCCTTAGCCCTGAGTCTGGCGATCGCCGTTTTGCTGGCGATTTTCCCTTTATGGGGCGCGGAAAAAGGCAACGTCCAGCTGATGTCCTTAGCACGCCCGATGACCTACGGTTTGTTTGCCGTATTAACCTTCTCATTCGGCGCCTTGTTTTATTTGTTCGCCGTGAATGATTTCAGCGTGCAATATGTGGTGAACAACTCCAATACCACCTTACCTATTTACTATCGTTTATCTGCCGTTTGGGGTTCCCACGAAGGTTCATTGTTATTGTGGATCTGGTTGTTGTCGTTGTGGAGCGCGGCAGTGGCGTTGTTTAGCAAACACTTACCGCAGGAAGCCACCGCCCGCGTGCTCGGTATTATGGGCATTATCAGCATCGGTTTTCTGCTTTTCGTGTTATTTACCTCCAACCCGTTTAACCGCACTTTCCCTGATTTTCCGGTGGACGGCAAAGAGCTGAATCCGTTATTGCAAGATGTCGGCTTAATTTTCCACCCGCCGTTGTTATATATGGGATATGTGGGATTTTCCGTCGCCTTTGCTTTTTCCATCGCCTCTTTAATGACCGGTAAACTGGATACCGCCTGGGCGCGTTGGTCACGCCCTTGGACCATGGCGGCTTGGATCTTTTTAACCCTGGGTATCGTACTCGGTTCCTGGTGGGCATATTACGAACTGGGCTGGGGCGGTTGGTGGTTCTGGGATCCGGTAGAAAACGCCTCTTTCATGCCTTGGTTGGCAGGCACTGCATTGTTGCACTCCTTAGCCGTGACGGAAAAACGGGGTTCTTTCAAAGCCTGGACGGTGTTGCTGGCGATTTTAGCCTTCTCACTGTGTTTGCTCGGTACTTTCTTGGTGCGTTCCGGTATTTTGGTCTCGGTACACGCCTTTGCCTCCGACCCGACCCGCGGTTTATATGTGTTGGCGTATTTAATCGTGGTGATCGGCGGCTCCCTGACCTTATACGCCTACAAAGGCAGTCAAATTCGTTCCCGTGATAATGCGGAACGCTATTCCCGCGAAAGTTTGCTGCTGTTAAATAATATTTTATTAATGACCGCACTTTGTGTGGTGTTGCTGGGGACATTACTGCCGCTTGTGCACAAACAATTAGGCTTGGGTTCCATTTCCATCGGCGCGCCGTTTTTTGATCAAATGTTCCTGATTATCATGACCCCGTTCGCTTTGTTATTGGGTATCGGGCCGCTGGTTAAATGGCGGCGTGATGAGTTCTCTGCCATTCGCACGCCGGTGATCATCAGCCTGATGATTATGCTTCTTGCCGGTTTTGCCTTGCCGTATTTGCTCCAAAACAAATTAACCGTCAGCGCCGTGCTCGGCACCATGATGGCGGTGATTATCGTGCTGTTGAGCCTGTATGAAATGCAGCAACGGGCAACGCATCGTGAATCTTTTTGGCGTGGCATAACCAAATTATCCCGCTCCCATTGGGGCATGATTTTGGCGCATTTGGGTGTCGCCATGACCGTTTGGGGCATTGCTTTCAGCCAAAATTACAGTGTAGAGCGGGATGTGCGGATGCAGGTTGGTGATACGGTACAAATTGCCGGTTATGATTTCACCTTCAAAGGCATCAGCGATGCCAACGGACCGAACTATATCGGCGGCAAAGCGCAAATTGATATTCATCGTGACGGCAAAAAAGAAACCACGCTGTATGCGGAAAAACGCTTATACACCGTGAGCAAAATGCCGATGACCGAAGCGGCGATTGATTGGGGTTTCAGCCGTGATTTATACGTGGCGTTAGGTGAAAAATTAGACGACAATTCCTGGGCGTTGCGCTTGTATTACAAACCGTTTATCCGCTGGATATGGCTTGGCGGGTTGTTTATGGCGCTCGGTGGGATATTATGTTTGTTCGACCGCCGCTATCGGTTTAGTAAAATTTTAGACAAAGAAACCGTGCAATAAGCCCTCATAGAATCATCGAGTATTGATAATGAAAAAGAAATTATATTTACCCTTAATTATCTTCTTAGCCTTAGCCACGGCATTTCTGGTGCAATTACAACGTAATGCGCTGGGTGATGATCCGAAAGCACTGGAATCGGCGTTGGTGGGGAAACCGGTTCCGCCGAAGACGTTGCAGGATTTATTGTCCGATAAAACCTATGATGAAACGCTGTTTAAACAGGGCAAACCGCTTTTGCTCAATGTATGGGCGACATGGTGCCCGACCTGTTATGCGGAGCACCAATATTTGAATCAACTGGCGAAGCAGGGCGTGCCGATTATCGGCTTGGATTATAAAGATAACAGCGCCAAAGCAACGAAATGGCTGAAGGACTTGGGCAATCCTTATCAGGTGGTGTTAAAAGATGAAAAAGGTTCATTTGCCTTGGATTTGGGCGTATATGGCGCGCCGGAAACCTTTCTGGTGGACGGCAACGGCGTGATTCATTATCGCCATGCGGGTGATGTGAACGCGAAAGTGTGGCAGGAAACCTTGCAACCTATTTATCAAAAATTAGGCGGGGCGCAGTAATGAAAAAAGCACGTTTATTTATATTTATAAGCTCACTTGTTCGCTTATTCATCCCGTTGGCAAAGCTAACGTTTAAAAAACGTTGTCTTTTGTTAACCGCACTTTTCGTCAGTATTAATGCGTTTGCCGCCATCGACGCGCTGAATTTCAGCTCGCCGCAGCAGGAAGACGACTATCATGCCTTAACGCAGGAACTGCGCTGTCCGCAATGTCAGAATAACAATATCGCCGATTCCAATGCCGTAATTGCCGTGGATATGCGCGCCAAAGTGTTTGAATTGCTACAGGAAGGCAAATCCAAACAGGATGTGGTGCAATACATGGTGGATCGCTATGGCAATTTTGTGACTTATGATCCGCCGTTGACCGTTGCCACCCTTGTTTTATGGGTTGTGCCTTTTGCCTTGATTTTATTCGGGCTGGTATGGCTTTTCGGGCGTAAAAAAACGATGCCGAATGCGACGGATAATGTCGCGTCACAGGCGTTAAGCGAAGCGCAACAGCAACGCCTTAATGCTTTGTTAAATAAGGAAAATAAACAATGAGTTTGTGGATAAGCATTTTTGTGTTAACGCTGGTTGCCGCGTTAATTTGTTTTTTCCCGTTGTTGTCTGCGCGTTTTGTGCAAACCCAATCAACCCGTCGCGACGATCTCAACAAAGCGTTTTATTTTGAGCGTTTAAAAGAGCTGGAACGGGATGAAAAACAGGGTTTGCTGGAAAACGCCGAACAACTTAAAACCGAATTGCAAAAATCCTTATTGGAAGACATTCCATCACAGCCGGAAAGTGCGGTGCGCAGTGAAAAAAATTATGGCAAACTGTGGTTTGTTTCCGGTTTTCTGGCACTCGGCATTTTATCCGTATCGGCGTATTTTGTGGTGGGATCCTGGCAGGCTGAAATTATGTTGGAAAAAAGCGCGGAAAAACTACCGCACTTTTATGAGCGTTTAAAAAGCGAAAGCACAAATCCGTTAAACGATGCCGAAATGCAGCAATTTGCCACGGCGCTGCGGGTGGATTTGCAAAAAGATCCCAATAACGCCAAAAACTGGTGGCTGTTAGGGCAAATCGGCATGAACCTGGAACAGCCGAGAATGGCATTAGACAGCTTCGCCCGCGCCAATAAATTAGAGCCGAAAAATAATCTGTATAAATTGGCGTATGCCCGCATTTTGATGTTCTCCGAAGATGAAACGGATAAATTGAAAGGGGACAATTTATTGCGCGAAGTCATTCGCGAAGATCATACCAACGTTGAAGCCTTGAGTTTGTTGGCGTTCCGTTATTTTGAAACGGAAGATTACAAAATGGCGGCGGTCAGCTGGGCGATGATGTTAAAACTGTTGCCGAAAGATGACCCGCGCATTCCGATTATTGAGCGAAGTATTCGTTCCGCGCGCGATGCGCTAGAAGCGCAGGAGCAGGAAAAACACCAACAGCTTACGCCGCAACAGGAAAAATAATGACGCCGCTTTGGGGTTTTGAATTGACGGGAAAACAATTTACTTTCTTCTGCGATCCTGATAATTTACCGCTTGAGATTTATACAATTTTATAATTTATATCCTATTTCATTTTATTCTTAAGAGGTCCCAATGATGCTTTTCAAAAAATTAACGCTCGGTCTGAGTTTTGTTTTCCTTTCGCCATTGGTGTTTGCGGAGTCTTGGTCTATGCATATTTCTGAAGACGGCGTGACCACCGATAAAAACGCTCAACAGCCTAATCAGGCAAGATATGCCGGTCCTGCGCAGAAACAGCAATTTTCTTTTTCTGACAACGGCGGACAAGGTAAAACCACTTACATTAATCAAAATAACGGCAAAAAATTCGATCCTAAAAATGCCGCCGATGTGAGTGAATTGGGTAAAAGTATCGCTTTTGAAGTATTTGAAATTAAAGAAAATAAAGATTCTCACTCAGTATTTGAGTCCGGCGCGGGCATTTGTTACGGCTTCAAATATACCGATGGCGTCGCGTTTACCGATTCTACAACCTATTATGTCGATAAATCCAAACAGCAATATTACGCCAGTATCATCGGCGCCACCGTATCTTCCGATGTGGAACCGAAAAACGTGCAATATGCACCGGTGTTTAACATTCAGGATCCCGAGTTAGACAAAGAAGTGAAATCGGAAGAACAACGAAACGGTAAAATGTTGATGAACAAAAACCTGCAAAAAAGTAAAGAAATCCTTTCCAACGTCGTTTGTAAGTAAAAATAAGAAGGTAAATTATGCAAAAATTATTACCCCTCGCCGCGATGAGCTTGTGTTTAGCGGCGTGCTCCTCTCAGCCTCAAACCAATACTGCGCCGTTAGATACGCAGGCGGTTGAAGCCTATCAAGCGAAGGTGTACGGCGGAAATACGGTGGCGAAAAAATATCAGGTGAAAGATAACAAACCGGAAGAAAATGTGCTAAATGCCAGCGATTCGGAGCCGAAAACCGTGATTTATCGCGAGCGTCAGCCAAGATTTGTTGTGGCACCGAGCATTGGCTATTATCGGGGCTGGCACTGGTAAAAACACCGAAAAAAACAACCGCACTTTTATGGCGGTCCCATCTCATAAAGCCGGATTCATTACGATAAATTCGGCTTTTTTGTTGCCTGTAAATCAACCGCTTCCTTTCTCTAATTCATCCAAATAAGAATGATTCTTTTTTGTAGCATAAAATGCAAATATACCTCTTTATAGTTAGTTTTCCTGCTTCATTCCATTTTTCCCATCAATGATCCCTGATTCTACTAATAAATGGGTATTAGGTGCGTTTTAAGGAAAAATTTTTATGCTACAAAATGTCACAAAATAGCCAATTAAATTGAGAAAATTGATCAAAAACAAGAAAACGCAAAATAACCATGGAATACGCGCGGATATTTGGTTATGTTAGGCTCACTTAAAACCCTTTTTATGCCTTGTATCGCATTGTTTTTAATGATAAAAGTTCTCATTTCTATAATGCGGTCGGTATTTTAATCTTCTTTAAAGAAGTCATATTTAACCCGTATTTACCTTAGTGGAGTGATTATCGTGAACGCATTGAGAAAAAGCCTATTGGTGGCAGCTTCTTTCGCAGCTTTAGGTGTGTTTAATCCGGCAATGGCCGAATTGGTGTATAAACCTGTTGAGCAGCCCGTGGAAGCACCGAACCCGAATCTAAAAATTGAAGCGGTGAACGAACAATTTGCGGCGAAATACCCGAAACAATTTGAGTCTTGGAAAGCCACCGAAAAAGGTGACAAGCTCATTTATGCCGATGAAGAAAATCCACGTTTAATCATATTATGGGGCGGTTATGCGTTTGCGAAAGAATATAACGCACCACGCGGACATATTTATGCCATCAAAGATTTACGCGATATTTTGCGTACCGGCGCGCCGAAAACCGCGAACGACGGCCCGCAACCGATGGCGTGTTGGACCTGTAAAGGCCCGGATGTGCCGCGTTTAATCGCCGAATGGGGAGAAGAAGGTTATTTCAGCGGTAAATGGGCGAAAGGCGGCGCGGAAGTGGTGAATGCCATCGGTTGTGCCGACTGCCACGACACCACCTCAAAAGAGTTTGCCGAAGGTAAACCGGCGTTGCGTATTGCCCGTCCACACGTTCTTCGCGCCTTGGATCATCTAAACAATGCGTTGCAAGCCAGAGCGAAAGCGGAAGGCAAAACGCAGCCTGATTTAAGTTTCGGCACCGCCGCCCGCACCGAAAAACGGGCGGAAATTTGTGCGAACTGCCACGTTGAATATTATTTCGCGGGTGACTTGAAACAAGTGACCTTCCCTTGGAATAACGGTCAAACCGTCGATGACATCGAAAAATACTACGATGACATCGGGTTCACCGACTTCACTCATATCTTATCCAAAGCGCCGATCTTAAAAGCGCAACACCCTGACTTTGAAATTTGGTCTTTAGGTATGCACGGTAAAAACGGCGTGACCTGTATCGACTGCCATATGCCGAAAGTGCAAGGGGCGGACGGTAAAGTTTATACCGACCACCAAATTCAAAATCCATTTGATGCCTTTGATACCACCTGTGCCAACTGTCACGATCAAAGCAAAGAGAAGTTAAAAGACATCGTGGCTTCCCGCAAAAAAGAAGTGAAAGACATCATGGGACGTTTGGAAGATCAAGTGGTTCGTTTGCACTTTGAAGCGAAAGCCGCATGGGATGCCGGCGCGACCAAAGAAGAAATGGAACCGGCGTTAATGGATATCCGTCACGCCCAATGGCGTTGGGACTACGCTGCAGCCAGCCATGGCGGTCATATGCACGCGCCTGATGTGATGTTGCGTGTGTTAGGCTCCGGTCTTGATCGTGCCGCCGATGCCCGTGCCAAACTTGCCGCTATCTTAACCAAACATGGCGTGAAGACACCGATTGAGGTGCCGGACATTTCTACGGCGGAAAATGCCTGGAAAGCGGTGGGCATCGACATCGAGAAAGAACGCAAAGCCAAAGAAGAATTCTTAAAAACTGTTGTACCTCAATGGGAAAAAGAAGCGAAAGCCGCCGGCAAATTAGCTGAAGATTCCGCAACAAAACAATAGAAAAAAGCACCGCACTTTTGCCGTGAGAGAAAAAAGTGCGGTCATTTTCAAACACAAATTTGAGGTAATCAGAATGAATTTAACTTCCTTAATCCGTAAACCGGCAAAAGCGCTCGCACTGCTCACCATGCTTGCGGCGCTGCCGATGGTGGCGCAGGCGGAAATGCCATCGGCTGATAATCCGTTGACTTATGAACCGCAGTTGGATAATCAACGGGATCCGAATCAATATTGTGCAAAATGCCATAAGTTTGACAAAGTGGATAAAAACCAAACCTTGGATCAATCCGGCGGCGAATTGCATTTCGGTAAATTCCACGGCGCCCACTTAAGCCAGAAAAATCCGAATAACGGTAAACCGATTAATTGTGTCAACTGCCACGGTAATATTTCCGAAGATCACCGTCGTGGCGCGAAAGACGTGATGCGTTTTGAAGGCGATATTTTCGGCGAGAAAAAACCGATGTATAGCGCACAAGAACAAAATCAAGTGTGTTTTTCTTGTCACCAACCGGACAAACTGCGCGAAAAATTCTGGGCGCATGATGTGCACGCCATGAAATTGCCTTGTGCAAGCTGCCACACATTGCACCCAAAAGACGATGCGATGAAAGGCATTGAACCGAAAAATCGCGTGAAACTTTGCGTGGATTGTCACGGAGAACAACAAAAACGCAAAGCGCAGCAAGAACAAACTCCATCAACCGAACAAAAGGATAAACAATGACAGCCTGTTCACGCCGAAACTTTGTTTCCGGCATGGGGGCGTTAATCCTTATGACGGGGACATCAGTCACCTCTTTGGCAAAAGAGAAAAAGGCGGATAAACCGAAACGCTACGCCATGGTGCACGATGAAAACGCGTGCATCGGCTGCACCGCGTGTATGGATGCCTGTCGTGAAACCAACCAAGTGCCGCAAGGCGTTTCCCGCTTGGAGATTTTGCGCAGCGAGCCGTATGGCGAATTTCCGAATCAGGAATATGAGTTTTTCCGCCAATCTTGCCAACACTGCACCAACGCGCCTTGCGTGGCGGTTTGTCCGACCGGCGCGTCATTTATCGATAAAGACACCGGCATTGTAGATGTGCACAAAGATCTGTGCGTCGGTTGTCAATACTGTATCGCCGTTTGCCCGTATCGCGTGCGTTTCATTCATCCGGTGCATCGTACCGCCGATAAATGTAACTTCTGCCGCGATACCAATCTGGCACAAGGCAAACAACCGGCTTGCGTTGAAGCCTGCCCGACCAAAGCCTTAACCTTTGGCGATATGAACGATCCGACCAGCGCAGTGGCACGCAAGGTAAAAGAAAAACCTGTTTACCGCACCAAAGTGGAATTGGGGACTCAACCGAATCTTTACCACATTCCATTCCAACACGGAGAACCGAGAAGATGACATTAGATTATCCTGTTCCGTTTCATACGCCGAACCTCGTATGGGATTCCAGTATTGCCATCTATTTGTTCTTACTGGGGATTTCTTCCGGTTCCTTATTGCTTGCAGTGCTTTACAAACGCAATCGTCAGTTGGAAAAACCAAGCGAAAACTGGATTATTCGCAGCGCCGCGATTTTGGCGCCGGGCACGGTGATCATCGGTTTATTGTTGTTGATTTTCCACTTGGCGCGCCCTTGGACGTTCTGGTATTTGATGTTTAACTACCAGTTCAATTCCGTGATGTCCATGGGGGTTCTGTTATTCCAAGTCTATATGGCGGCGGTCTTCCTCTGGATTGCCATTATCTTTAAAAATGAAATTGCCGCTTTGCTCGATAGATTTTTACCGAAATTAAAATTTATCGTGAAATGGATTTCCGCCTGTGAACGCATTACCAACCCGTTGGAATTGTTCCTGTTGCTCCTCGCCGTATTATTAGGGGCTTACACCGGTTTCTTATTGTCGGCATTAATCAGCTACCCGATGTTAAACAACCCGGTATTGCCGGCATTATTCCTGGCGTCGGGCACGTCTTCCGGTATCGCTGCGGTGTTCTTAACCATTTTGATTGTGGGCAAATTAAAAGGACATTCCGACGAAGTGCATTTCATGCACAAATTTGAAGTGCCGATCATGCTCGCCGAACTCTTTTGCATCGTCTGTTTCTTCGCCGGATTGTATTTCGGCGGCGGACAAAAAGTGGTCGCCATGCACAATGCGCTAAGCGGTTTCTGGGGAAGCATTTTCTGGATCGGCGTCATGTTCATCGGCATCCTCATCCCGCTCGCCGGTAACCTGCTGGTCAGCGATAAATTAAAATACGACCGTAATTTCATTATCTTAGTGTCGATATTTGATTTAATCGGTGTGTTGTGTTTGCGGTATTTTATTTTGTACGGCGGACAGTTGACGGTTGCGTAGGGATTGGTTTTTTATTATTGATAAAGGCGTATAATGTACGCCTTTTTGTTTAGTTGTTTCTACTTTCTTGCTTGTGCAAGAAAGTAGCAAAGAACACACCCCAGCTTCACCGCTGATCTTCGCTTGGTTGCAATTTTTTTAACGGAAATTTTCGAACTCGCCACTATGTGGCTCAAACAAAGCGAAAATTTCCTAAAAATTGCAAGTCGCTCAGGCGGTTCAGATGGGGACTCGGCGGAGCATTATTAAAAGTGCGGTTAAAATTTGAAACGTTTTTATCTAACTTTCCCCTCTTTAGCAAAGAGGGGGAGGGGAGATTTGGCAGAAGTCATTTCAACCTCATAGGTTATTAGCCAATCTCGTCAAAATTTTTCCCTAACCCTCTCTTTGTTAAAAAGGGAATAAAATACAGGTGAAACCTGAAGCGATTATCAACAAACTGATATAACAACCTAAAACACACGAAATTATTTATGATCCCCGAACTTGGTTTTATTTCCCTTCTTCTCGCCACCATGAGCGCGTTGCTCCTCGCGGTGGTGCCGCAGCTTGGGCTTTGGTTGCGTAAGCCGGCGCTTACTCAACTGGCTTGGGGACTGAGTTATTGCTTTGGTTTGTTTACGCTGGTTTCCATTTCTGTGCTTGCCTATTCCTTTGCGGCGGATGATTTCACGTTGGAATATGTCGCCGCCCATTCTAATTCCCAACTGCCGACCTTTTTCAAAATTGCCGCAACCTGGGGCGGGCATGAGGGTTCCATGTTGTTTTGGTTGTTTTCGCTCTCGGTTTGGGTGGTGTTGTTTGCGTTATTTAACCGAAAAAACGACCGCACTTTTGTGGCGCAGAGTTTGGTGATTTTGGGGCTGATTTGCTTTAGTTTCGCCGTGTTTATTGTCTTTTTCTCTAACCCGTTCGGGCGAATCTTCCCGGCGCCGTTGGAGGGGCGGGATTTGAATCCGATGTTGCAGGATGTTGGTTTGATTTTTCACCCGCCGTTGCTTTATCTCGGTTATGTGGGCTTTGCGGTGAATTTTGCCATCAGCATTACCGCCTTGCTTCATCAGCATTTGGAACGTCAGATTGCCCAAATTATGCGGGTTTGGGTGTTGGTGTCATGGTTATTTTTAACCCTGGGCATTGTGCTCGGCGCTTGGTGGGCGTATTACGAACTGGGCTGGGGCGGTTGGTGGTTCTGGGATCCGGTGGAAAATGCGTCGCTCATGCCGTGGTTGCTCGGTTTGGCATTGCTGCACAGTTTAATCGTCAGCGAAAAACGCGGGATGTTTAATTACTGGACGACCTTATTTTCCTTGTTAGCATTTGCGTTCAGCGTATTAGGCACGTTTATCGTGCGCTCCGGCGCGCTCACCTCCGTACACGCTTTCGCCGTGGACAGCCAACGCGGTTCGGCATTATTGTTGATTTTTTTCCTGCTCACCGTGGGTTCTCTCGGTTTATTTGCGTTCAAAGCCAATTTGCAGCAACGCCATGCCAAATTAACGCTGCTTTCCAAAGAAAGTGCGGTGCTTTTTTTGAATGTTTTATTGAGTATCGCCACCGTCAGCACCTTCCTCGGCACTTTCTATCCGATGTTGTTTCAAGCCATGAATTGGGGTTCCATTTCCGTCGGTGCGCCTTATTTCAACAGTATTTTCTTACCGCTCCTTACCTTACTTTTGATCGCCATGGTGCTTTCCCTCGGCTTGCATTGGGCGAAGGCGGACAAGGGCGTTTTGCTTAAACGTACGGCATTATTGCTGCCGTCTTTATTGATTGCCTATTTCGCCATTGATCAGGTAATGCAAAACGACAGCGCTTTACAGTTTAACCTGACGGCATATTTTCTGCTCACGCTGGCGATTTGGTTGTTATTAGCGACCTTATGGCAAAATTGGCGTCGGTTAAATGTTTCCCGTTACGCCATGATTTTCGCCCACAGCGGTGTTGCCATTGCGACCATGGGCGCGGTGATGAGCAGTTACTTCGGCAGTGAAATCGGCGTGCGTTTATCACCGCAACAAAGCCAAACCTTAGGGCGATTTGATTTCCGATATGTGCATTTTTCCAATGAAATCGGACCGAATTTTACCGCGGAAGTGGCGAATTTTCATGTCACGGCGAATGGTAAACCTTATGCGGATTTGCAGCCGGAGCGTCGTTATTATGATGTGCGTACCATGACTATGAGCGAAGTCGGGCTTGCCGGTGGGGTTTGGGGCGATTTGTATATTGTGATGGGCGATCCGCTCGGCAAAGGCGAGTTTACCTTTCGCCTGCATTACAAACCGCTGATTCGCTGGTTATGGTTTGGCGGTGTGTTAATGGCGTTCGGGGCGTTGTGTTCCATGTTGACGATGAAGCGAAAAGGAAAGCGTGATGAATAGAAAAGTGATTTTTTTCCTGCCCTTAATCTTATTGCTCGGCGTGTGCGTGCTATTGCTGGCGGGCTTGCATCAGGACCCGAAAAAAATTGCCTCCGCCTTAATTGATAAGCCCGTGCCGGAATTTTATCAGGCGAATTTGCTGGATAACCGCCAAACGCTCAGCCCGAAGGATTTCCCGAAACGTCCCTTTTTGATAAATATTTGGGGCAGTTGGTGCGGTTATTGCCAACAGGAACACCCGTTGTTGATGGCATTGGCACAAGAAATTTCTATTGTCGGCGTGGATTATCGCGACAAGCCGCAAAACGGCATTGCCATGTTGCAACGCATGGGAAATCCTTATACCTTAGTGATTGATGACAGCCGTGGCGAGCTGGCGTTGAAGCTGGGCGTGGACGGCGCGCCGGAAACCTATTTAGTGGACGCCGACGGCATTATTCGTTACCGGCATTCGGGGGTATTGGATCGTGAAACCTGGCAAAACACGTTTGTGCCGCAACTTAATCGGTTAATTCAGCCATGAAACGATTTTTCGCGTTACTTTTTTTATTAATCAGTGTCGGTGCTTTTGCCGAAATGGTGGATACCTTTGAATTCCACAATCCGGCGGATCGCGCGCGCGCGGTGGCATTGGCGAAATCCCTGCGTTGCCCGCAATGTCAGAATCAGAATCTGGTGGAATCTAATTCGCCCATCGCCTACGACCTGCGCCTTGAAGTGTATAACATGGTCAATGAAGGCAAAACCAATCAGCAAATTATTGATGCCATGACGGCGCGTTTCGGTAATTTTGTGAATTACAAACCGCCTTTTCAATGGAATACGGCATTGCTTTGGCTGTTGCCGGCAGGATTGTTGTTAACGGCGTTTGGGTTGATTTGGAATTCTGCAAAAGCCAATACTTTCCTGCCTTCGCTTGCGGGGGAAGGTGCCCAACGGGCGGAAGGGGGCGATGTTCTCCCCCCCTCAGCCTTCGGCAGCTCCCCCCGTAAACAGGGGGAGCCAAGAATTTTATCCATAAGGTTAACGCTTTTTATTTTTGTATTAGTACTTATCGTCCCCTTAGCTTATTACTTCTCCCTGGATCGCTTCACTCGTGCCCAACAAGGGGAACAGACACAAATCGCGCAGTTAAATCATCAAATTGAAACGCCGGAAGAAAACAAGACGGAAGCCATTATCGGCAAAATTCAGGATAAATTGCGACAAAATCCGAATCATGGGGAAAACTGGATCAAGCTGGGCGATGCCTATATGCAAAATAATGATTTTGACAGCGCCTTAATTTGCTATGCCAACGCGGAAAAAATCGAAGGGCGCAAACCGACCATTTTAGGGCTAAGGGCGATGGCGTTATATCTTCAGGCAAATCAGCAGGTTACGCCGCAAGTGCAACAGTTGGTGGAGGCGGTTTTGACGCAGGATCGCAAAGAGGTGTCGAGTCTGTCCCTTTTGGCGGCGGAAGCCTTAAAAACGCGGGATTATTCCACCGCACTTGATTATTGGCAGCAAATTCTAGATTCGGGCAATACCGCGGTGGATCGTCGTGCGATTATTCAGAAAATGAAAATGGTGGATTTTATGCAAAAGGGGAATATGCAATGAGCCGATCCGTCAGCCATGAAACCCTCATTATCGGCGCCGGGGCGGCAGGCTTATTCTGTGCGGCGCAGTTGGCAAAGCGCGGCGGAAACGTCCGGATTTTAGATAACGGGAAAAAAGTCGGGCGGAAAATTTTAATGTCCGGTGGCGGGTTTTGTAATTTCACCAATATGGAAATGTCTTCAGGACGCTATCTCAGCCAAAATCGGCATTTTGTGAAATCGGCGTTGAAACGCTTTACCCAATGGGATTTCATCGGCTTGGTGGCGGACTACGGCATTGCTTACCATGAAAAAGAACTGGGGCAGTTGTTTTGCGATAACGGCGCGGAAGATATTGTCAATATGTTGCTGGCGGAGTGTAAAAAGTACGACGTGGAAATTGCGCTACGGCAAAACATTTCTGCCGTGGAAAAAACGGAGAACGGTTTTTGCGTCACTACCAACGGCGAAACCTTGCCTTGCCGAAATTTGGTTGTTGCGACGGGCGGTTTATCCATGCCGGGGTTGGGCGCAACGCCTTTCGGTTATCAGCTTGCGCAACAATTCGGCATCAATGTCATCGCGCCCCGTGCCAGTTTGGTGCCTTTTACCTGGCGCGAATGCGATAAGTTTTATGCCGCGTTATCGGGCATTTCCTTAGATGTAGCAGCGACCAACCAACACAAAACCTTTACGCATCAAATGCTGTTTACCCATCGCGGTTTATCGGGACCGGCGATTCTGCAAATTTCCAATTACTGGCAACCGGGTGAAAGCATTCATCTTGATTTATTGCCTTATCAGGATATTCGCCATTATTTAGATGAACTGCGTCAATCATCGCCGAAATTGCAGTTAAAAACCGCATTAATCCGCTTGTTGCCGAAAAAATTGGTGGAGCTTTGGCTTGAACAAGGGCTTTTACAGGACGAAGTGCTTGCCCAACTCAGCAAAGTGCGGTTAGAAAATTTGGTAAATTTAATTCACAACTGGCAGTTCGTCCCTAACGGCACGGAAGGTTATCGCACGGCGGAAGTCACCATGGGCGGTGTGGATACCCATGAGATTTCCTCAAAAACCATGGAAAGTAATAAAGTGAGCGGCTTGTATTTTATCGGCGAAGTGCTGGATGTGACGGGCTGGCTCGGCGGTTATAACTTCCAATGGGCGTGGAGTTCCGCCTATGCCTGTGCGCAGGCGATTGCTGAGAAAGCATAAAAAATGCCGTCGTGATGACGGCATTTTGTTTGGGAATCGCTTATTCGGCAAGTTCCGTTTGTTGATGCGACATCAATTCCTGTCCCACATCGGTTAATAAGGTTAAATAGCGTTCATATTGCTTCAAAATATCCGCGATTAATTCCTGACTATTCATATACTGCACGTCATAGCCGCTACGCCCGTCAAAGAAATAGGTATAAGGCTCATAAGTCATGCTGTGCTGAATATGCGGCAAATGTTCGTCATTAATCAATTGTGCCGATACTTCGCGTCCCACGGATTTAATACCGTACATAAAATCCCGCAAGGATTCTTTTTGAATGATGAACTCAACCGCCGGCTCCTCTTGTTCAAAATTCGTGTTGATATGCACGCTTAAACCGTACTTACCGATTAATTCCTGACGCAATTCGCGCATTGCCGGCAAGGCGGTTTTTTTGAGGAATTTCAGAATGTCTTTTTCCTGCGTTTGGTTGAGAATTTGTTCCAGATGATCCTGCCAGTTCTCACCACTCCAATATACGCTAGTCGGCGTCACTTTAGTGGTGAAATATTTATGGTCGGCGTTCAAGCCTTTCCATAAGCCGAAACACATGATGAGCATGAGTAGGGCGAAAGGCAGGGCAACGATTAATGTCATGGTTTGCAATGTCGGCAAACCGCCGGAGCGAAGCAACACGATTGCCACAATAGACATCATTAAGCCCCACATAATGGCTTGCCAGCGTGGTGCCGACAGGCTTTTATCCCGTGATGCGATGTTGTTTAACACATAAATGCCGGAGTCCGCCGAGGTGATAAAAAACAACGAAATCACCGCCAAACTGACCAGCCCGGTGATCGTTGGCATCGGCAGATAAGTTAAGAACTTAAATAACAATTTTTCCGGCGAATTAACCAGCTCACCTAAAGCGCCGTTGGCAATGTGTTCGTTAATCCAAATGGCGGTATCGCCGAAAATGGTGAACCAAATGACGCAAAATAATGACGGAATCGCCAACACGCCAAAGATGAACTCGCGAATAGTGCGCCCCCGTGAAATACGCGCGATAAATAAGCCGACAAATGGCGCCCAGGAACACCACCACGCCCAGTATAAAATCGTCCAACCGCTAAACCAGTCGGTGTTGTTGGGTTCGTACACATAGGTTTTAAAACTCAACTGGATTAAGTTGCTTAAATATGTGCCGAGATTGTCGTTAAACGCCGAGAATAAATAAAGCGACGGACCGGCAATGAGTACAAACAACATTAATAAAAAGGCAAGGCTGAGGTTTAGCTCACTCAGCATTTTCACCCCTCTGCCCACGCCGGAAATGGCGGAAGTCACCGACATTCCCATCACCACAAAAATAATGACAACCTGAATGGAAAAACGATTTTCGCTTATCCAGCCCAGCTGTTCCAACCCCGCACCAAGCTGTGTCGCGCCGAACCCCAGGGTAGTGATGATCCCGAACAGGGTGGCGACCAACGCTAAAATATCAATTACATCGCCCGCTTTGCCGTTAATGCGATCTTTTAATAAAGGGTAAAAACAAGAGCGCAAGGCTAACGGAAGTTTATAACGGAAAGCAAAGTAGGCGAGTGCCAAGGCAATCACCGCATACACCGCCCAGGCATGAATTCCCCAGTGGAAAAGCGTATGCAGCAGGGCTTCCTGCTGTTTGTGCGCATTGCCACCGGTGGTAATTGATGAAAGATAATGGGTCAACGGTTCCGCCACGCCGAAGAACATCAGCCCCACCCCCATACCGGCGGCAAATAACATGGCAAGCCACGACCAAAAACCGAATTCCGGTTCTTCTTCGTTCATGCCTAATTTAATGTTACCGAAGCTACTGATGGAAAGCGCAATCAAAAAGAGCAAAAAAACCGAAAACGCCAGAATATAAAACCAGCTGAAGTTTTTGAAAATGCTACTTTTGGCTGCGTTTAACAACAGATTGGATTGTTCCGGCATAAGCAAGGTAATACCCACGACGAACAAAACAAACAGCAATGTCACTGAAATCACTAAGGGATTAAAGGACGATTTTTGGTGTAAAAATCGCGATAAAGGCAAAGCATACTCTCCTATAAAAAGTCAAAATAACAAAAATAAGCCGTTAAAATTGGTATAAAAAATAAACGTTAATGCTAACGAATGGATAGCTCATGGAATGAGCAATTTGAGAGAAATAAGTTGTGGAATATAAAGGATTATTTCTTTTAATTGAGGTAATTCTATCAAAATATGCAAATTGTTTCAAATTTGGAAAATATTGGGTGGTTTTACCTACTTAAGGTGAGCTAATGAATGTTGCTTAAAGCATTTAGTTAGTAGATAATTAAACGCGAACTATTCTTATTTCATTTTGTCTAAGGCGCGCTTATGAAACCACCTTTCCTCCAAACTCGGATCGCATTATTTATCACCACCACATTTTGCCTGCCATTAATGGCATCTGCTGATGAATCAGCAGATAACCTCCCCGGCGAAACATTAGAGACGATTGTGGTGTCGGGAACCCCTTTTAGTCAGCAGATCGGGACACAGAAAATAACCGAAGATGAGATCGCTCATCGTCCTGCAACAAACCCGAGTATCACCGGTTTATTAAAAACGAATCCTGCCGTTAGATTTTCCAACAAAGACGATACTTCCTTATCTGCCGGTGAAATTTCTCCTCCCGAAATCTCGTTTCATGGCGAAAAATTCTACAATAATAATTACACCATCGATGGATTTTCCAATAATGACAATATTAACCCGGGTTCCGGCGCGGGGAAAAATGATGATGTCAACCCGGACGGCGTAAACCCGTGGGAACTGCCGGCAGGCGGTACGCAATCCTTATGGATTAACCCTGATTTATTGAAAAATGTAGAGGTATTCGACAGCAATATTTCGGCAAAATACGGGCGTTTTACCGGTGGTGTTGTCAATGCGGAAATAAAAGATCCTGATTTAGAAAAAATGAAAGGCAAAGTGTATTATCGAACAACCCGCGATAATTGGGCGAAATACCACATTTATGAGCCTGATCAAGAGACATTTGAACAGGCTAACCGTTTTGTCGATCAACCTCAGTTCACTAAGCACTTCTATGGCGTACAATTAAACCAACCGTTTGCCGATAAAAAAGGCGGGATTTTATTTGCCTATGATCGGGCGGAATCTTCCATTCCTTTTAATCATTCCGTTTTACGTGATGCCAATGTTGCAAGAGCAACCGACGGCACTTATTCCGCTAAACAAAAAAGAAAAAGCGAAACCTTTTTATTAAGTGCGGTTTATCTTCCTGATAACGGTGATCTATGGCGGGCAAAAGTCATTTATGCGCCCCATGAATCTTTTTATCCAAAACGAAACGTCTATAACGGCGGAATGACTAATAAGGGCGGTGGCATTCAAACAAGTTTGGAATGGGAAAAAGAATTAAGCTGGGCGAAAATGAAAACGGCTGTGGGTTATAAGAAAACCGGTAATGAAGTTGAGCATGACGGCGATGTTTATCGTATCTATCGTTTAACGCCAAGTATTCCTTATCGTGCTAACGGCGCTACAGTAAATAGTGGCGGTTATGGGACGACCGAGACAGAAAGTGAAAACTATACGTTAAAGCAAAATTATGAATTATTGCCGTTCACGACAGGAAGTGTTGATCATAAAGTTATTTTTGGCTGGCAAATTGACCGCACTTCTTCCAAATATGAGCGAAAAACAGCAACGGCAGGCTATAACTACGTTACTACGGGCATTAATAATCTCACGGAATGTGCAGATGAATGTATTCTTGGTGAACAGTACGCAAATCGGAGAACGGTTTATGATGCGCGTAATGTGAAAGTTAACGATTCAACATACTCCGTCTATGTTCAAGATAATTTGAAATGGAAAAATTTAGAAACGACCGTCGGGTTACGTTTTGATCGTAATCAGTATCTTAAAAATAATGATATTGCCCCACGTTTTTCCGTTACTTATGACGTGTTTGGTGATTCAACAACCCGCCTTTTTGGTGGCTTGAATCGTTATTATGCAGGTTCTATGATTGCTTATAAATTACGCCAAGGTATCGGCTCTAACTATACGCAAACCCGTTCCATTCGAAACGGTAGGTTAACCGAATGGGGAAATCCAACGGAAGGCACCGGCGGCTCCACCCGTTATGATGCCTCCCATGTGAAAACACCATATAGCGATGAAAAAGTGCTTGGTTTAGCGCAAAAATTCCAAGGGATGCTTTGGACGGTGAAATGGGTTCATCGAGATGGCAAAGACCAATTTACCCGCACAAAACGGGAAGATAATGTTCGGGTATTAAGTAACGACGGTTGGAGTAAAAACGATACGTTCACGTTATCCGTTTCACCGTTAGAACCTTATAACTTTAAATATGCTACCGTCAGATGGGATTTAGGGTTACAGGCAAGCCGCAGCAAAACCAATAATACGTATTATGATCAATCCACCGTTGCGGAAGAAGAACGCGTGGATAAAGTCATTTATCGCGGAAAACTGATCGATATTGACGACTTGCCGCCGAGCGATTTCAATCAACCTTGGCGCGGAACCTTAACGATTGATACGACATTCCCGCAACTTCGATTAAATTGGACGCAGATTTTAAGTTATACCGCAGGACAATATTCCAGAGTCGGAAAAAGTGACATCGTTTGCCCGGGAGGTCATGAATTATGCGGTGGTCATGTGGGTAATATTATTGAATATAATGATGAAAAACATAGCGGCGCGTTGCTGTTGGATTGGCGTTTTTCTTATAAGCAGCCGACCTTTAAAGATCAATATTTAGAATTCACCTTAGATGTCAATAATGTGTTGAACAAACGTATATCCGTATCTTCAACCAGTCGAACCAAAACTTACAAAATGGGTCGCAACTTCTGGTTCGGCGTGAGCTATAACTGGTAAAAACACCGATAAAATCCACCGCACTTTTCCCCAAAAGTGCGGTTTCCTTTTTTCTTATTTCGGAGCCATGATGACATTTCGAACTTTTATTTTTTTAGCCTTTTCCGTGCTTGCATTGAACGCCGGGGCGCAAGAAACACCACAACAAGAAGCGCCGCAAATTGTGCAGGGCAAGCTGGAAAATGGTTTGCGTTACAGTCTTGTGCCGTTGCATGAGCAGAAAAACCGCATCGATATTCGCCTGCGGGTAAATGCCGGTTCGGTGGACGAAACGGAAACGCAAATGGGCGGCGCACACATGGTGGAGCACATGGTGTTTCGCGGCACAACGCAATATCCGCAAGGCGTGATGAAAATGTTGCTGGATGCCGGTTGGAAGCGGGCGCAGAGTTATAATGCGGTAACCAACGCGGATACCACCACCTATATGTTCAGCCCGCCGAAAGGGGCGCAAGATCTTGCCTTTACCTTGAATGTGCTGGATCAAATGATGTTCCATGCCACGATGAGCCAAAAAGATTTGGACGATGAACGCAAAATTATTCTGGAAGAATGGCGTTCGGGGCAAGGCGTTGGCGCACGCATGAACGTGCAACGCACCGCCAGTATTCGCGCCGATTCCCGTTATGCGCGTTGGCCGGTCATCGGTTCGCAACAAAGCATTGAAACCATGCCGGCAGAAGCGCTGCAAACGTTCTACCGCACTTGGTATCGCCCCAATAATATGCACCTGATGATTATCGGCGATGTGCAGCCTAAAGCAGCCGAGGCGCTGATTAACGCGGTATTTTCGCAGGAAAAAATGACCGCACTTCCGCTGCAAAATTACCGTGATCCGCAACTAACCGAGCGTATTCAATTTAATCAACTGGGTGATGAAAAAAGCGCCGTAAGCCAAATCGCCTACATTTTCCGTTTTAACGAAAACGCCGCCCGTCAACACGACGAAAAAGGGCGTAAATTGCGTTTGTTGGAACGTTTGGCACTTTCCGCGTTAAGCCACCGTTTACAAAATCAGAAAAAAGATTTCCCGCAGGGCGTGAATGCGCTGGTGGTACGCAAATCGGACATCGGCACAAACACCGCTGCCGTAGGGTTGTTTGCCGGCGTGGAGGGAGACGCCCATCAGTTGGGTTTGCAACAGATTCTGATTGAAATTGCCCGCTTAAACGCTTTTCCCATTACGCAAAAAGAATTGGACGCAGAGAAAAAGCCGCTTTATGAACAGCTCGATTTCGCGTTAAAAGGCGGCAAAAAACGTCAGTTTGAGGAGTGGGTGAATGTGATGAATAGCACGCTGTTGATGGATAAACCCTATTTATCCCAACCGCAAATTGCCCAGCGCGCGAAACCGATTTTAGATGCCATCACGCCGCAAGAGGTGCAGCAATTATTGGAACAGTGGTTCAGTGCCACGGATCGCATCGTGCAATATCAATCGCCGCGCATGGCAAAAATAGCGCCTATCGATCAAACGGTATTTAATCGGGTACAACAACAGGTCGCGCAACTCAACATTAGCGCCCCCATTGAAAAAGAGGCGCTGCCGCCCATGGAATTATTACCGATAGAAAATGCGCAGGCGGGCAACATCGTCAAAGAGCAGACATTCCCGGCGGAAAATGTGGTGCATTGGCAACTGGAAAACGGTGATAAGGTGGTCTGGTTAAAATCCGCCTTGGAAAAAGACCGCACTTTATTCCGCGCCGTGAATTCCGGCGGCTATATGGCACAGGGCTTATCGCCGTGGCAAAGCCAAATGGCGGTGCAGATGATGGCGCAATCCGCGCCGGAAAATTGGCAAATTGAGCAACTTACGCAGTGGAAGAAAGATCGCAAAGTCAATTTAAATCTGGAGCAAAAAGCCGATCATCTTATCTTCAACGGCGAAACGGATAACGCCAATTTAGCGGATTTGTTGCGCTTATATTATGCCCTTGAAAGCGACATCGTGATTAATGACGGCGTGGATGAAACCGTGGAAGACATGCAGAAAATGCTGAAAGTGCGGTCAAAAAATGCGACGGATCGTGAAATTAGCGATGCCCGCCAAACGCTACGTTTTGGCAACATTAACGACGCCACTTTGCCGACGGAGCAGGCGCTGACACAGGTTACGGCAGATTCCCTCAATCAACAATGGCAGATCATTCGCGAATTACCGACCACCTATTATTTTGTGAATGATTTGTCTGCCGACCACATGAAAAAGCTGGTGCAAACCTATCTTGCGCCACTGCCCCGCAAAACCCCGTTGACGGCAAAATTAGACACGCCGCTGAGCGGCTCACACCGGGCGATAATCAAAGCCAATGTGGAACCGCGCACGGATTTATACCTTGATTTTTATTCGCTGCACCCATGGAAAGGCGAAGACGCCATGTTGGTCGCCCTTATTCGTCCGATTATGGCAAATAAACTCAAAGCGGGCTTGCGTGATGAATCTCTGGGCATTTATCGCCTGCGCCTCGAAAGCACGTTAGACCCCACCGCAAACCGCATTGAAAGCCAGCTCTTTTTCGGTGCCAAACCGGAAAATATGCCGAAGCTGATAGCGCAAGCGAAACAAATTCTTGCGGACTTACCACAAAGCATTACCCAAGCGGATATTGACCAAGCCAAACAAAGTTTTGCGCAACAAGAAAAAGCCCGCCAAAATGACGTACGCACGCAGCTTAACCGCTTGATATTAAGCGAAACCCACTACGGCAACCCAAGTTATCTTTCCGAAAGCAAAAAACTGCTCGACAGCATCACCTTGGAAAACGTCAAAACCATGGCAAAAAAAGTGTCGGACTTAACCCATTCCGCTGAATTGGTGGTGGAACCGAAATAATAAAACATCGTCTTTTTTGACCGCACTTTATCGCATGGCGTGAAAAGTGCGGTCGAAATATTCGGTGTTTTCTTACCTTACAGCGTCATTTTGAGAATTATCCGTTTTCCAATACTTTCAATAATTCCTCGAGTCCTTCTTCCAACTCCATTCTGACCTCCCCATCCAGCATTTCCATCAGCCGTTTTTCGTTTGCCACATGGGGGATGACGGCTTGTTCGATTCGATTGAGGGCTTTCAAAAAGCAAACGTGGAAAAACTGCTTGCCGACCAAGGCTTAATCAACCCGCAAGAATACGGCATCAGCATCATGGCGGTGTTTGGCTATCGGGCGGATGAACCCAAACGCGGCAAAACGCGTCGGGCGGCGGGGGAGGTGGTTCAGTGGGTTGAATAAGCGGCGGTGCGAGTTGCCCCCTACGCCTACTTCACACATTTAAAAGGCCGTCTGAAAAATACTTTCAGACGAGCTTTGTTTTTAAGAGAAAAGCAGCCTGCGCCTTCATGCCAGCCTTGGGCTGCAAACCCGACATAACAGCGGGGTGTTGAAAGATTGCTTTTTTCAACCCAAGCTACCTGCTAGGAACGAATAATCGAGACCATTCCCCCTCAATCTTCTTATAAATATTTCTGATAAAACGGCACTAATTTGCTTAATGCTTCCGCCACGGCTTCGGGTTTGTCGTACAAATCGTAGTGGCTGGTGTTTTTGACGATATGCAGATTTTTTTCCGTTGAAGCGGCTTTGCCGTAAAGTTCAAAGGCATCGCGGTATGAACCGAATCCGCCCGCTTTTTCGCCTGCGATGATTTGCAGCGGCTGGGTGAGCAGTTTTTCCGCCAAGTGGAACGCGTCGAAATTCATGCAGTTGGCAATGCTGACGAAGTTCAGTTTGTTCGGCGAATTGACGTGTTGTCCGCGCGGGGTGCGGTAATAGTCCACGGCTTCGGTTACGTCGATGTCGGTAATGCCTGCCGCTTTCACATCTTCCGTCGAACTTGGAATCCATTGGGTCAGTTTTGCCGCTTCGCCGCGTGCTTCGGCGGTGCGTTGTTTGCCGATGGCTTCTAAGGTGGCGATGGCGGATTGCCCCGTCATTTCTTCGCGGTATAAACGCCCTAAATTGGTTGCCACCACCGTGCCGACGGCTTTGATACGGCGTTCGATCATCGCGGCGGCTGCAGCATACGCACCGCCCGCGCACACGCCCAATACGCCGATGCGTTCTTCATCAACGAAATTTTGTGCCACCAAATAATCCACCGATGCGCGAATGTCTTCAATGCGAACGGTCGGGTTTTCAACAAAACGCGGTTCGCCACTGCTTTCGCCTTGATAGGCGGCATCAAACACCAAGGTAACAAAGCCGTTTTCCGCCAATTTTTTGGCATAAATGCCTGCGGTTTGGTCTTTGCACGAACTGGCTGGGTGTGAAACGACGATAGCGGGATATTTTTGGTTTGCGTCGAAGTTTTCAGGGGTAAATAAATGACCTGCAAGGGTTAAGCCGAAGGTGTTTTGATAAGAAACGGATTGCATTGTAAATCTCCTGTTGCAATGTTTGTTTATTGGAACGGGGGGAATTTTAAAATCCGCAATGGCATACGTCTATTCTGAAAATCGGATTTTATTGTTCGCCCAGAAGGAACAATAGAGTATGATAGGTCGTCTGAAACGCCCGTAAAACCCACCGCACTTTAAAAATAAGGGAAACACAATGAACCGCTTAGAAACCCTGAAAATCTTCTGCACCGTCGCCGAAACCCTGCATTTTCGCGAATCCGCGCACCGCCTTGCCGTGTCGCCGCAAGTGGTGTCGCGCGCCATTACCGAATTGGAACAAACCCTTGGCGAAGTGCTGTTCCAGCGCAGCACAAGACAGGTGAAACTGACCGAGTTCGGCGAACAGTTTTTGCCGCAAGCGCAGCAGCTTGTCGCCGATGCCTTGTTCGCCAACGCCAAAATTCCGATTAGAAAACAAGAAATTGCAGGACTGGTGCGCGTTGCCGTGCCTGAAATGTATTTGATGGACGAAGTGTTGAAGGCATTGTGGGCAAAAGCCGCCGATTATCCTGATTTGCGGATTAATTGGCATCGGGATCTGACCATCGCCGATGTGGTGGACGATCAAATCGACGTGGGCATCCGCTTCGGCACGCCCGACGACAGCCGCCTGATTGTCAAACCCGTGGGTGAAACCGAAGAATGCGTGGTGGCATCGCCCCGACTGCTCGCCCAAACAGGCACGCCCGAAAGCTGGCAGGCGCTGCAAAAAGGCTATCCTTTAAGCGCGATTTTCAACCCCAACACGGGGCGCAATTACGCATGGTATCTTTCCAACGAATATCAATTTATGCCGCAATCGCCACGCTTCACAGGCAACCACGTCAACGACGATCTCGCCAGCGCACTGGCAGGCAATACCATCGCCCTTGTCGCCCGCTTTTTATGCAAACCCTATTTGGCGCGTGGCAAACTGGTGGAACTCTTCCCCGAACTGCCGCGCAAACAATGGACGGCGTATGTGTACCGCCCGCAAAGAAGCGTAACCCACCCGCGCGTGAAGCTGGTGTTTGACTGGCTGGCGGAGATTTTGGCGGAGAAATTAGGCGAGAAGGTCGTCTGAAAAATCCTTGAAACGGGTTTCAGACGACCTTTTCAGAAAGCCCAAAAGCAGTCTGCACCTGATTTTAAATGTGCAGGCTGCTTTTGTAGCAGTTTCATTGAGATTTAGATTTTAACTCCGTTGAAGCTATAAAATGCGGTCGGTTTTTTGGTGTTTTTGACATCTTACGTTTTCAGACAAGCTAGCTTATTTTGCCTAACGACATACATTCAATCTGATTCTTTTGAACAAATTTGATAAATTCTTCTACACTCATCAGCCATTGCTGTTGCTTTTTCGTATAAGTGTCATGCAGACCTTTGGGTAAAACAAGCTGCACATTTTCATCCTGCATTTCTGCCGTTTGATTTTCGCTGATACTTGGTTCCAACGTCAGTAAATGCTTGTGTGGAATACGAGCCGCCTCATTCAAAATTTGCCGCCATCGGTCTTTACAGGTGGATTTTGCACCCAACATGATTAGCCGCGAAGAGGAAAATTGCAAGTTACGATAATCCGCAATAGAAGGAAGAATAAAGTCGGGTTTCTTTGTTCCTTCAGTAACGGGGGTGCGGGAATAAGTCAGATGATAATCGAGAAAGATTTGTTCCATATGGTTTTCCAAAGCAGAACCTGCTCGTGATTTCCGCCGTTGCAGGGTACTTTGCACCAGCTTGATAAAAGCTTCGGTGTCTTCGGATTTAGTTGCGGTCAACTCTCTTAAACTATTGCCGAGCAGGTGTTTTTCCAAAGTTCGGAACAGGATTTCTTCACGCTCCATCCATCTCAAGAGGGCATTGTCAGGGTCTTCCAAAGCAGAGCAATCGGGAAGTGTATTTCGTGCAAAAGTCGAAAATTCGATGGTTTTTGGAAATTGCCCGTTAAATTTTAACAGCATTTCATCAAGATAATTTGGCGCATCATCTTTGACTTCCACCCCGATTTGTTCCAAAACTACGCGTGCGGCAAAACTAATTCTGTCTTGTTCGTTTTCCAACTCGGATTTGACGGAAAATCCGGGATAGGTTAGGTCTGAGAAGCCGAACAACCATAAGAGCTGATGTTCTATAGTTGTTCCTTTTTCAGCAACGACAGCCAACAGAGTATCGTCGGATTTTTTAGCGATGACCAGTAAATCACCTTCTGCGGCACATTGTGAAACCAAATTGGTCGGAAAATAAAGCCGATACTCCCAGCGCATGACATTTCTTTCAATTCTGGCTTTTTGTCGTGCGTCGTACCATGTCAAAAAACCGTCTTCCACTATCGGTTCGTCGTCTTGGTCTGTCAGATATAAAAATTTGGCGGTAAACCGCACTTTACCATTCGGTTCGCCAAGAATTTTCTTCAAACCGTCTACACCATTAAATTCATGCTGGTTGGAACGGATGACATCAGCTTCCACCGCACTCAACCGTTTAACGGCAACACCTTCAAAATAATCGGACAAATAACCACGCTTCATAACATTCCCCACTTTTTCAAGCAAATAAAGGTAGGGTAATCGGTGCCGTCTCAGCATCAATCATTGTGCTGATGCGAGGTAGCATAATTTTAGCTACTTCCCGCATAACGGGCATAACTACGCTATTGCCAAACTGCCGGTATGCTTGTGTATCGCTCACTGGAATGCGGAATGTGTCGGGGAAGCCCATCAAGCGGGCACATTCACGTGGTGTAAGGCGGCGTGGGCGTTTTCCTTCTCCCTGCCAAATCAAGATTTCCGAACCGTCTTTGTAATAGCGTGCGGAAAGCGTACGGGCAATCCCGTCGGGATAAGCCATACCGAAACCGAATCCGTTGCCTGCTGCACGGTGTTTTTCGGCATAAGCCTGCAAATATGCCCACAATTTCGGCGTGAGCGTGTATTTGTTTTGTACTTTCCCGCTGTTATGATCAAAGAAACGGTCTCCGTCCCAAGGGAGAACTGGTTCGCTTCCATCGGTTTTGTGGAGGATGGCAGTCAGCTTCGGTCCTTGCTCCGGCAACTGCAAATCCTGCCAAGAAAAATCGGTTTTTTCACGAAAGCCGACAATAATGATACGTTCGCGGTGCTGCGGGGTAAAATATTGACCGTCGATTATGCGGTAATGCACGTCATAACCGAGCTCGTCGCGTAGAGTATGCAGAATGACATCAAAGGTATTTCCTTTATCATGCGACAACAGATTTTTCACATTCTCCAGTAAGAAGGCTTTCGGACGTTTGGCGGCAATAATGCGGGCAACATCGAAAAACAATGTACCCTGTGTGGTGCATTCAAATCCGTGTGGTCTGCCTAGCGCGTTTTTTTTACTGACTCCGGCAATGCTGAACGGCTGACAGGGAAATCCTGCCAACAGAACGTCATGAGCAGGGATGTTTTCCGCAGGAAATGGAACAATGTCACCAACAAACGGATGGTTGTTCCCGTAATTTTCCAAATAGGTTTTTTTAGAAAAATCATTCCATTCACTGGTAAAGACACATTCTCCCCCCTGCGCTTCAAATCCCATACGGATGCCACCGATGCCGGCAAACAAATCAATGAATTTGAATTTGTTCGGTGGCGTATTGCTATGCCCCGTTTGTCCGAGCAAGTCTCGCAAGGCAGCCTCAAGCATTGGTGGGCAGGGAGTTTCGCCTTTTTCCCAACGTCGGATGGTTTTAGCGGTTTTTCCTATTTTTTGCGCCAACTCCCGTTGCGTGTAACGGGAGCGTGCTTCTTTAAGTAGGGTGTAAGAGGATGACTGTTCCATAAATTACTTTCTCTGGGGAATTCTACGGACATTATGACCTTCTTGTTTCCCTATGTCCAGAATCGATCGCACCATTTAGAAAATCTGTTTAAAAAGACAGCCTAAAAATACTTAAAAAACAACTATATTTGTGCATTAATTTATAAACAGGTGTCGCCTGAAATTCTGTTTTCAGACAACGTGGCTGTCCCCGTTAGGTAGGTCGGGCATAAATGCCCGACCTACATGAAACTTGATGTACCAAAAATAAAAGGTCGTCTGAAAATCCTTGCAACAGGGTTTTAGCGAAACGCACTGCGTTCGTTTTCAGACGACCTTTGTTTTTAAATACAAAAAGCAGCCTGCACACTTGGCAAACAAGGTGCAGGCTGCTTTTGGGACTACCTGAAACGGTAATCTGTTTTCAGGTAGCCTTTTGATGGCGCTCGCATTCGGCTTTCAGTTCGCGGTTGAACTGCATAAAGGGCGCCAGTTGCAGGGCGGTGAGGGTTTCGGCGGTCATGGTGGTGGTTTCGCCGTTTATGTTCAGGCGGCTTTCGCCGGTATGGGTGTCTTTTTGGATGAAGCGGCTGGTGTTGTCGTCCACTGGATTGACGATGAAATGGTGGTTGTCGCGCATTCCGGGCAGGACGTTGAATTCGTCCGACCACCAGAATTTCACGCCGTCGTGGATATAGACGGTGTGCGGGGCTTTGACCAGCCCCATTTGCGGGTCGTCGTACAGCGAGAAGACCTGCCCGCCGTGTGTGAAGTCGCCTTCCAGCCCTTTGAATAGCGACGACCATTGGGGCATCCGCGTGAAGTCGGTCAGTATCCGCCATACGGTGGCGGCGGGGGCGTTGATCAGGATGTCGGTGTGGATTTCGTAGGTGGTGTCGTCGTGTTTGATGATGTATCCGTGTTCCATGGGGTTCCTTGGGATGGTGGTTGCGGTCGGATGTTGCAGGCTGCCTGAAAACGAGCGCAGTGAAGTTTTACCGCATTTTCAGGCTGCCTTTGTTTATTCCATCACCACCAATCAACTATTCGGCATAAACCCCGTCTTGCCTTCAAACGCGACCGATTTTGCCAAGGCTTCCTGCGCTTTGAGGTCGGCCGCGTGTTTGGCGTAGGCTTGTTCCAGCGTGGCGTAGGTGTCTGTGCCTAATGCGGTGCGAAGTGGCGGGGTGTCGGTTGTAGTCAAATCAATCACGGCGCGGGCGATTTTCACGGGGTCGCCTGCAACGCTGTCTTCGCCGTAGTTTTGAATGTAGTCGCGCATTTTGCCGACGGTGGTGCCGCTGTGGTATGCCTCGCTTTGTGCTGCCCAGTTGACGTTGGCGACGAAGCGGGTTTTCATCGAGCCGGGTTCAACGATGAGGGTTTTGATGCCGAAGTCGGCGACTTCTTGTGCCAAAGCTTCGGCGAAGCCTTCCAGCCCGAATTTTGCTGCGTGGTACATCACGCCGCTGGCGAAGCCGACCCGTCCGCCGATGCTGGTGATATAGACCAACGTGCCTGATTGTTTGGCGCGCATGGCGGGCAGGAAGGCGCGGGTGAGGTAAATCGGGGTGCGTAGGTTCAGGGTTAATTGCTGCTCGACTTGTTCGTCTGTGAGTTCTTCCATTGCGCCTAAAACCGAACCGCCTGCGTTGTTGATCAGCACATCGACTTGCGGGTATTGGTCGGCAAGGGCTTGGAATTGGGCGGTGTCGGCGGCGTTGAAGCGTTCGGTTTGTAATTGGTTCGGATAGGCTTGCACGAGTTCCGCCAGTGCATCGGGGTTGCGCACGGCGGCGATGACGCGGTGTCCGTCATTGAGAGCGGTTTTAACCAGTTCCAAGCCGAGTCCGCCTGTTGCGCCTGTGATGAGATAGGTTTTCATGTTTTCTTCCTTCTGTGGGGTTGTTTCGTGTTGGGGTCGTCTGAAAAGTGCGGTCGTTTTTCTTGGTGTTTTTGCAAATTGGGAAGAAATTTGACCGCTTGAACTGTAGTTTCAGACGACATTGGGTATTTGGCGGGCAGGAATGCCCACCCTACTTTTTAACCAATAATCGCCTTCGGCTCCAAATACGCATCTAAGCCGTACACGCCAAATTCACGTCCGTAGCCCGATTGTTTAAAGCCGCCGAACGGGGCGAGTTCGTCGTGGAAATCGCCGTTGATGCACACACGACCCGCGTCAATGCGCTCGGCGATGTAGTCGATACGCGCGCGGTCTTTGCCGCTGATGTACGCGCCCAAACCGAACGGGGTGTCGTTGGCAATGGCGATGGCGTCTTCGTCGTCTTCGTAAGGAATAATGCACAGCACCGGGCCGAAGATTTCTTCGCGGGCGATGCGCATTTGGTTGCTGACGTTGGTGAACACGGTCGCTTTGACGAAGTTGCCCGCTTCAAAGCCTGCGGGTTTGCCCAAGCCGCCAGCCAAGAGTTCGGCTTTGTCTTCTTCAATGCCGATACGGATGTAGTTTTGCACCGTGTTCCAGTGGTTTTGGCTGACCATCGGGCCGATGGTGGTGTCTTTTTCCTGCGGCAAGCCGACTTTCACCATCGTTTCAATGGCGTTTTTGGCGATGGCGTTCACTTCCGCCAAGCGGTGTTTCGGCACAAGCAGACGGGTCGCCGCCACGCACGCCTGTCCGCTGTTGATGTAGCAGGCGAACAGGGCTTGCGGAATGGCAGTATTGAAATCGGCATCGTTCAAAATGATGTTCGGCGCTTTGCCGCCCAGCTCCAGCGTTACCCGTTTCATGGTGTCCGCCGCGCCTTTGGCGATGATTTTGCCCACGCCGGTCGAACCCGTAAACGTGATTTTGTTCACATCAGGATTGCGCGTGATTTCGTTGCCGACCACCGCGCCCGTGCCTGTAACAAAGTTCACCACGCCTTTTGGCAAGCCTGCTGCGTGGAAAATTTCCATCATCACCTGCGTTTGGCGGGCAGACAGTTCGCTCGGTTTAATCACGCAGGTGCAGCCTGCCGAAATCGCGGCGGATACTTTGGTGGCGATAAAGCCGTTGGACGAATTCCACGGGATTATCACGCCGACCACACCCACGCCTTGCAGCCGCACTTTGGAACGCCCCACCGTCGGCGCGAAATCGTAGGTTTCCAGGATGTCCGCCATGTTTTTGAAATCGTTCACCGCACCCTGAATCAGCAAATCGGTGAAATACAGCGGACAGCCGTATTCTTCCATCATCACGTCCATCAAATCCTGTTTGCGCGCCGCCATAATCTCGTGCAACTTGCGCAAATAGTCGATGCGCTCGGCTTTACTCGTGTATTGGAACGTTTTAAACGCTTCTTTTGCCGCCGCAATCGCATTTTGCGTGTCCACCTCGTCCGCCAGCACCACGCGGCTGACTTTTTCGCCGCTCACGGGGCTGGTGAGTTCCAGCACTTCCGTGCCGTGCGGCGTAACAAATTCGCCGTTGATGTAAATTTTGTCGATGTTGTGCATAGTGTCCTCTAAATTGCAGGTTTGAAAGCGTTTATTATTGGCAAAAGTGCGGTCGAAACGGTAGGCGGTTTCTATCATATTCTTGCCTATTCTTATCAAAGGATAAAATTATGCAGATTCTTTTGTTATACTTTTTCCATTGATTTCTTGTAACCGACAACCATGAACGAACGCCGACAACAACTGATTGACTCCCTGCTGGCTTTTTTGCAAAAAGACCAAGTGATGGAGCTGAAAAACACGGGGCTGACCCTTTACCGCTGCGACACACCGATTGAGCGCGTAAGCTATGTGCAGCAGCCTGCGGTCTGCTTTATCCTGCGCGGGCAAAAAACCGTCTATTGGGGGCAAAACCGCCTCACCTACGGCGACGGGCAATATATGTGCTATTCGGTCGAGCTGCCCATCACGGGCGAAGTCTTGGGCGCAAGCGAAAGCTATCCTTATGTGGGCATACAGCTCAAACTCGACACCGCCGTTTTATTGCAGCTTCTGATAGATTCAGGCAAATCCGCCGCCGACAAAACCGACAGCAGCCCCGCCCAAATCGGTATCATGAACGAAAAAATGACCGACGCGCTCCACCGTCTCGCCCATCTGGCGTGCAGCCCCGATGACACCGCCGTCCTCGCCCCCTTGATTCAAAAAGAGCTGCACTACTACCTGCTGCAAAGCGAAATCGGCGGCAGGCTCTACGACATGGTGTCGCTGGGCGGACAAACCGCGCGGATTATGCAGGCGATCGCCTATTTAAAAGCCCATTTCGCCCAGCCGCTGACCATGCAAACCCTTGCCGAACAAGCCAATATGAGCGTGCCGAACTTCTACCGCCACTTCCGCCACGTCGCCGCCATGAGTCCGCTGCAATACCAAAAATCCCTGCGCCTGACCGAAGCCTTCCGCCTTATCAGTCAGGAGGGTAGAAGCATCGCCGACGCCGCCTACCAAGTCGGCTACGAATCCCCCAGCCAATTCAGCCGCGAATACAAACGCCATTTTGGGCATCCGCCGAGAGAGGCGAGAGGGGAGTGAGAGAGGATAAATAATGAGGAAAATACCGTCAGCAACATCAGGCAACGCCTCGTTATCCTATGTTTAATACGATATTCACTTTTACAATCATGATGTTATTTGGAGAAAACTATGCTTTCCTTTTACCCTGAAAAACTTGTTTGGACAAATCCGCCGCGCCGTTTTGAGATTGGCGACAAGCGCATTGAAATCACCACCGAGCCGCATACCGACTTGTGGCAGCGCACGTTCTATCATTTCCGCAACGACAACGCCCCCATGCTGCAAATGGAAATGGACGAGCCGTATTTTTCCTTTACCGTCAAAACCGACTTTAGCGGCAGCCGCCAACGCTTCGACCAATGCGGCGTGGTGATGTATTTGGACAGCGAAAACTGGCTGAAAGCCTCGGTGGAATATGAAAACGAAACCTTCCGACACTTGGGCAGCGTGGTTACCAATCAAGGCTATTCGGACTGGGCGACCACGGCGATTTCTGCCGACACGCAAACCATGTGGTATCGCTTAAGCCGCCGTGCGGACGACTTCCGCCTCGAATGCTCGCCCGACGGCACACATTTCAGCCAAATGCGCATTTGCCATATGCACAAAGCCACAGGAAAAATCCGCTTTGGCGTGTACGCGTGCAGCCCCGAAGATTCCTCATTCACCGCCGTATTCACCGATATGCAGCTTGGCGAATGCGCGTGGCAGGCACACGACGGGCAACAGCCTGATGAATAGCAGGCAAGCATACCCGCCCGATATTGAACGTCGTCTGAAAATTTGTTTTTGGGCGAGGAGGGTTTATCGGAAAAGTGCGGTCGGTTTTAAAAACGTTTTTTAAACCGACCGCACTTTTCTTTAAGCCATCAAAAACCAAATCAAAACAATGTTAATATAAACCGCGCTTTTTGGACGACCATCAAGGAGAAAATATGAAAACCATCGGCATCATCGGCGGCATGAGTCCCGAAAACACCGTGATGTATTTGGTGTAACAAGTTGCAGCCTAGGTTTAAAGTGCGGTCGTTTTTCCAAGTGTTTTTTAGCCCGGGCGTTCCAACAAAAAGGTATTGCAATAAATATGCCTAAAATATACTATCCTCCACCTATTTTGGAAGCAGATAAAAAACAACGAAAAAGAGGAAAAATAATGATGAAGAAACTGCTTTTTATCGTATTGGGGCTGGCAAGTTTTAATGTTTATGCCTATGACGCGACTAGAGGCGCTTTGCAGAACGACCCGATTTTATGTCAGTACGGTTACAATCCCAATTGCTCATCCCGTTCGTCTCGCCAACAACAACCGGAGGTTGTCAACATCGATGTTCCTTCCAAATATTTGGCATTAGCAGTCAATCTCAAAACGGGTATGTCAGGTGGCGCACTCGATATGGACTCCCGCGAGGCTGCCGAAAAACAAGCCGTCAAGACTTGTGAACGCGGGGGCAGCAATGCACCATGTAAAGTAGTTGCTTGGGCTCGAAACGGCTGTATCGCCGTTGCCCAAGGGAAATCCGGTAAAAAGTCGAAGACTTTCTACGGAAACGGACCCCGCCCCGGACAGGCGGAGCCGGCAGCTTTAGGAAAATGTCAGGCTTCGGGATCTGGGCAGTGCAAGATTGTCGTCTCTGAGGCTTGTTCGTTGCCGAAATATTGACAGATAAAGGTCGCTGAAAGTTTCAGACGACCTTTGAGTTTTTAAAGTGCGGTCAAAATCCCAAACGTTTTTCTCCTGCAAAAATAATCTTGGAATACATTGAGCTTGTATCGGAAATTCATTAGTATAGCGCCGTTCATTTCGGTGAATTGATGTTAAGTTTAACTGTTATTTTCAACAATTAGTTTCAACTAAGAGGAGTCTTCTGGATGAAGCATCTTATCGCAACTGCGGTGCTGTCTTGCAGCGCAATGGCTTATGCCAATACCACCATCCCTAATTACAATACCGATTCCCATCTGTATGAATTCACGCAAACCTATGATTTAGTCGCGCCTGCGGGTTCTAAGGGGCAAGCGAATTTGTGGGTGCCGTTGCCCTTTAACGGCGATTATCAAACGGTGAAATCCATTCATTTTGAAGGCAATTATTTAGATGCTTATGTGACGGAAAACAACCAATACGGCGCCAAAACCTTATTCGCCACTTGGGATAAAGACGCGCAAAAACGCGATTTGAAAGTGACCATGGTAATTGAAACCAAAGACCGTGAGCCGATGGTGAAAGGGGCGTTAGAGAATTATCAGCCGCCAAAAGAGATTCGTTATTCCGTGGATGTGCAGGAATATTTGAAACCGACACAACACATTAAAACTGATGGCATTGTGAAACAATTTGCCGATAAAATCGTGGGTTCCGAAACCAATCCGTTGAAAAAAGCGGAGTTGATTCATCAATGGATCGTGAACAATATGGAACGTGATAATTCCGTATTAGGCTGTGGCGACGGCGATGTGGAAAAAATTCTGACCACCGGCGTGTTAAAAGGCAAATGTACCGATATTAATTCCGTGTTCGTGGCGCTCGCCCGTGCGGCAGGCATTCCGGCTCGTGAAATTTTCGGCATTCGTTTAGGCGCAGCGGACAAAATGGGCAAATATTCCAAAGGCGCTTTCGGTAGCGCAGATGAAAACGGCGTAGCCAATGTGAGCGGCGGTCAACACTGCCGTGCAGAATTTTACCTTGCCGGTTTCGGTTGGGTGCCGGTGGATTCTGCGGACGTAGCGAAAATGCGTTTAGCGGAGAAAAAATCCGTGGAAGATAAAGATACGCAAGCCGTGGCGAAATATCTCTTTGGTAACTGGGAAGCGAACTGGGTGGGCTTCAACCACGCGCGCGACTTTGATTTATACCCGCAACCGGAATTGGCGCCAATCAACAACTTCGGTTATCCGTATGCAGAAGTGGGTGGCGATCCGTTAAATTCCTTTGATCCGAAAACCTTCAAATATGACTACGTCTCTAAAAAGCTCCAATAAATCCTTTTGGGTTGCTATTGCCACCGCGTTAAGTGCCGCGGTGGCTTCCACGCTGTGTTGCATTGCGCCCTTAATTTATCTCGTGTTCGGCGTGTCATCCACGTGGCTCATCGGCTTGGGCGAATATGATTATTTGCGCATTCCGATGTTGATTGTGTCATTATGCGCCTTTGCTTATGGCTTTTGGTTGTTGATGTTTTCCAAGAAAATCATTTGCAGCAAATACATTTCGCGTAAAAAACTCATTGTTTTATATTGGATTGTGTTTATCGTGATGTTATTTTTCTTAACCTATCCAACGCTTTTGCCTTGGATTTTAGAGCTAGGAAATTAGAACAGTTAGCAAATTAGGAACGAAAAATGAAAAAATTATTGACCGCACTTTTGGTTTCATGGTTCGCCGTGTCTTTCGCGCACGCCGAAGCGGAAAAACAAATTGTGCTAAAAGTAAAAGAAATGAACTGCCAGCTTTGCGCTTATTTAGTGAACAAAGAATTGCGCAGTATTGACGGCGTGATTTCCACCAAAGCCTCAATTAAAGACGGAACGGTGACGGTGGTGGAAGATCCGAAAGTGACGAATGAGCAACTGATTAACGCTATTCATAAGTTGAATTATACGGCGGAAGTGATTAACTAAATGGGGGATTTCTCCGTTAATTGATACTGCCACAAACGCTTGCGTTTGAACGTTGCTTTAGCAACGGCACGAAGTGTGAGCATCGCGAATAAATCTCCCCTACCCCTCTTTGCTAAAGAGGGGATTGGTACTTTACGGAATTAAATATCAATGTCTTACTTCAGCATTACTTAATCCTAAAGGTATAAATAAGCAAGCTGAATAAGAATGTAAATGAACCAAGTGTCATTAATTTCTCTCCTCTTTAACAAAAGAAGATTGCTACTTTATGAACTTAAGTATCAATGTCTTACTCTAGTGTTACTAAACTTAAAGATACAAACAAGTAGATAAATATAAATGAGCCCGTTGTCATTATTTCACTAAAGAACTTCCCCCTCTTTAGCAAAGAGGGGTAGGGGAGATTTGACAGAAGAAAATACGAAGAAATTAAGTTACTACAAAAAAAGTGCGGTCAAAAAACGCTGAGAATTTTGACCGCACTTTTGTTATCTGGAAACGGATTATTTAATCACGCCACACGCCATACGTGCACCGCCACCGCCAAGTGGGGCAGGGTGATCGGAATGGTTGTCACCGCCGGCGTGGATCATGAGGGAGTGACCGCGCACGTCGTCTAAGTGCTTAATGCGTGGGGCTAAAACCGGGTTGGTGGCGGTGCCGTCGTGTAATACGGTTAATGCCGGTAAATCGCCTAAATGGGCGTCATCTTGCCATGGGTAGCCGTGTTGTTTGGTGTCTTTCGGATCCCAGTGACCGCCCGCGCCAAGCCCTGCTGTAAGTTTGCCGTCTTTTTCTTTCGGTTCACAGCTTGGGTTTTGGTGAATGTGGAAACCGTGCAAGCCTTCCGCCAAGCCTTTTAAATTCGGGGTGAATACCAAGCCGTAGTTGGATTCGGTGATGGTGACCGTACCCACATCTTTGTCGCCGTTGACCGGGTCAAGTTGTTGTACTTTCACTTCAATGGACGCACCGGTTGGTGCCATGGTGTCATGTTTGTGTTCATGGGCGTTAGCCATACCTGCAGCGCAGATCATGCCGATAGTTGCGGCTAAGAACGTTTTTATTTTCATGATGATCTCCTTTATGTTGTTGTAAAAAATCTTCGCTATTCTAGCGGAAATTAAACGGAAAACCGATGTTTTTATTAAAGATATTAGCTATTAAAAGTATTTGCTATTTTTATGCGTTAATTTTTTTATTTTTAATAAAAATCATATTTATTTATAATGTAAGCCGTTTGACGTTATTAAGGAGAAAGCAAAATGGGTAAAGAAGAAGTCGGTCATAATTTTTTAGCGCGTTTAGGCAAAACCCGTTTACGTCCGGGCGGTCGTAAAGCGACGGATTGGCTGATTGCCAGCGGTGATTTCAATCAAGATAAAAAGGTGCTGGAAGTGGCGTGCAATATGTGTACCACGGCGATTGGGCTAGCGAAGCAATACGGTTGTCACATTGAAGGCGTGGATTTAGATGAAAACGCGTTGGAAAAAGCCAAAGCCAATATTGCGGCGAATAACTTGCAGGATAAAATTCATGTGCAACGTGCCAACGCCATGAAATTGCCTTTTGAAGACGACACGTTTGATATTGTGATTAATGAGGCGATGCTCACCATGTTACCGGTGGAAGCCAAAATGAAAGCGGTTGCCGAATATTTCCGTGTGTTAAAACCGGGTGGTTTTTTGCTTACCCATGATGTGATGTTGGTAGGGGATGATCACCAGACGATTTTAACCAATATGCGCGATGCCATTAATGTCACGGTGACACCGCTTACCAAAGACGGCTGGAAAAAGGTCTTTACCGACAGCGGATTCCGTAACATCGAAACTTTTTCCGGTGAGATGACGTTGTTGTCACCGAAAGGCATGATTTATGACGAAGGTGTGTTCGGTGCGTTGAAAATCATTAAAAATGCCATGAAAGCGGAAAATCGCGAGCAGTTTAAGAAAATGTTTAAGACCTTTAATGATCCTGAACATAAATTGCATTTTATTGCGGTTTGTAGCCAGAAATAAACCGATGGTCTTATAATTAGCCCTCATGATTGAGGGCTGATTTTTTTATAGCAATGTTATTTTTCCTGCGTCTATTTTAAAAGTGCGGTGCTTTTCCGGTTGCATTTCGTTGAGTTGATTTTGCGTGATGGCGGTGACAAAAACCTGTGAGCCGCTGTTTTGCAGACGTTCCGCCAAAAGACCTCGTTTGGTTTGATCTAATTCGGAAGCGAAATCGTCAATTAAGAAAATACAATGACGTTGCTTTTGCCGCATTAAGTGTTCCCCTTGGGCGAGGCGGAGGGCGCACATGAGCAATTTCAGCTGCCCGCGCGATAACACATCTTCCACCGGTAACCCATTAGCTTTAAAACGAAAATCCGCTTTTTGCGGGCCGGAAACCGTATAGCCTAAGGCGCGATCCCGTTCAAAATTGTGTTCCAGTAATTCCGCGTAATGCTGTTCTTTTTCCCAACCTTGATGAAAACTCACGCTAATTTCTAATTCGGGTAAGAATAAACGGCAGGTTTGTTCAATTTCCGGTTGTAGTGCCTGGGCATAGTCGGCGCGCAGTTGGCTGACTTGTTCGGCAAGTTTGACCAATTCCACATCCCAGATTTTCATTTGCGAATAAGCGGAGGTTTGTTGTAAGGCGGCGTTTCGTTGCTTGAGCAAACGGCTTAAACTCGCCCACAAATTATAGAAAGCCACATGATGATGAAATAAGCCCCAATCCAGAAAGGCGCGGCGATAGCTTGGTCCGCCGTTGAGCAGGTTTAAGCCTTCCGGCGTAATGATTTGCATGGGAAGCAGGTGTGCCAAGTCGGAAATTTTATTGCCGTCTTCGCCGTTAATTTTAACGAGGGTGTTGCCTTGACGTAGTTTTTGCAGGCCCACCGACCATTGATGTTGTTGCTCCTGAATTTGCCCGAACAGGGTAAAGTGCGGTTGATCGTAAGAAATGATTCGATTACTGACCGCACTTTTAAAGGAACGTCCGTGCCCCAGATAAAAAATCGCTTCCAGTAAACTGGTTTTGCCGCTGCCGTTGTTGCCGACTAAAAAGTTAAAGCCGTGATCCAATTCCAGATCCACGGCTTGTAAATTACGAAAATTTTCGACGGTTAAACGTGAAATCGCCATAAATTATAAACGCATCGGCATAATCACATATTCCGCGCTGGCATCTTCACAGTCTTCAATTAAGCAGCTGGAGGAGGCGTCTGTTAAGCGCATACGCACTTGATTACATTTGAGGGCGTTGAGCACGTCTAAAATGTAGCTCACGTTGAAGCCCACTTCCATTTCTTCGCCGCTGTAAGACACGTCGATAATTTCTTCCGCCACTTCCTGTTCCGGGTTGGTGGCGGTGATTTTGAGTTGATTTTCACTGAGTTGTAAGCGCACGCTACGGAAACGTTCATTAGATAAAATCGCAGCCCGCACGAAGGCCTGTTTTAAGGTTTCCCAGCCGGCTTCCACAATACGGGTGGCATTGCGCGGCAACACGCGACGATAATCAGGGAAGCGACCGTCAATGAGTTTTGAAGTGAAGGTGATATTATTTAACTGAATGCGTAAATTATTGGTGCCGATTTGTAAACGTGCCGGTTGGTCGCTGGGTTCCAGCAAGCGGGCAAGTTCCAGCACGCCCTTACGCGGTAAAATCACCGAATGGGTTTGTAAATCCTGCTCCAGCGGAATAGTGCACACCGCCAGACGGTGACCGTCGGTCGCCACGGTACGCAATAAATTTCCTTCCGTTTCAAATTTCATGCCGTTTAAGAAATAACGGGCATCTTGGTTCGCCATAGAAAATTGGGTGGCTTCAATCAAGCGGCGCAATGTGGCTTGTTCAAGCGTGAAATCCACTTCCGATTGCCAGTCCGTTAAATTCGGATAATCTTCCGCCGGCAAGGTGGATAAATTGAATTTACTGCGATCGGAACGCACAATGGCGCGATCTTCTTCAAATGTCACGGTAATTTCTGCGCTCTCCGGCAGGCTGCGGCAAATATCCAGAAATTTTTTCGCCGGGATGGTGAACTTGCCGTCCTGTTCCGCATGAAGTAATGGGGTTTGGGTGGAAAGTTCCACTTCTAAATCCGTGCCGGTAATACTTAATTGATTATTTTCAATTTGCAGCAATACATTATTTAACACGGGAATATTCGGGCGGCTATTCAATACGCCGCACACTTGTTGTAAAGGTTTTAATAAATTTTCTCTGGAAATAATAAATTGCATTATATGACTCCTATACGGATAAAATTCGGATTAAGTTAGCCCAATCTTCTTGAATATTCGGATCGGTGTCGCGGAATCCTGCAATGGTACGGCAGGCGTGTAAAACCGTGGTGTGATCACGATCGCCGAAGGATTTACCGATTTCCGGCAAGCTGCGGTTGGTTAATTCTTTTGCCAATGCCATGGCAACCTGACGCGGACGCGCCACTGAGCGGGAGCGGTTTTTGGATTTCAGATCGGAAACTTTAATGCGATAGTATTCGGCAACGACTTTTTGAATGTTATCCACAGTAACCAGTTTGTCCTGTAACGCCAGCATATCTTTTAAGGTTTCCCGCACGAAATCAATGGTGATCGGTTCGCCTTTGAATTCTTGCATGGCTTTCACGCGGTTTAACGCACCTTCCAATTCACGTACATTGGTACGCAGTTTTTGCCCGATAAAAAACGCCACATCGTGCGGTAAGTCCACATTATTTTCTTCCGCTTTTTTCATTAAAATCGCCACGCGGGTTTCCAAATCGGGCGGCTCAATGGCGGTGGTTAATCCCCAACCGAAACGGGATTTTAACCGTTCTTCAATTTTTTCGATTTCACGCGGATAACGGTCGGAGGTGAGAATGATTTGGCGCCCACGTTCAAATAAGGTGTTGAAAATATGGAAAAATTCTTCCTGGGTTTTTTCTTTGTCGCTGAAAAATTGAATATCATCCACTAATAACGCATCCAGCGAGCGGTAGAATTTTTTGAATTCTTCCATTTTGTTATCACGAATGTAAGCCACGACTTGCTGGACGAAACGTTCGGAGTGAATATACACCACGCGGGCGTTCGGATTATTGGCGATAATGCCGTTGCCGATAGCATGCAATAAGTGGGTTTTACCCAAACCGGTGCCGCCGTATAAGAAAAGCGGGTTGGCAGTTTGTTCGCCGGGATTGTCCGCAACTTTTTGCGCCACCGCGCGTGCCAGCTGGTTGGATTTCCCCTCAACGAAATTTTCAAACACCAATTTGGTATTTAAATTGGAATGATAAGGCGTTTTGCCGGCGCTTTTTTCTTCGGAAAAACCGACCGCACTTTGTTTCTTTGCCGGTTTTTCGACTTTCGGTGCGGCAGGCTTAATGCCTTCGATGACGGATACGTTAAGGTTCGGATTGGCGCTGGTTTGACGGGCAATGTCGGTGATCAAGGGAAGATAATTATCGACCACCCATTTTTGCACAAACGCGTTTGAAGCATAGAGTAGGACGCCGTTTGCATTCACATCGGCTTGCAACGGATAAAGCCAGATTTTGAAATCGTCCGCAGGAATTTTATCTTGTAGTTGCAGCAGGCAATTTTGCCACAGAGAATTCGGCCGGTTTTCCACGTTAATATATCCCTTGTTTTTGGTTTATGTTTTCCCTAGATTACTTTGCCAACCTTTATCTCATTGTTTTTCATTGAACTTATATGATTTTTATTGGCTTTTTTCGCCATAAAGTGCGGTTGGAAAGGCGACCATTTTACAATAAAGGAAAAAAAAGATCTTCCACCCGCCTCTAAAAAAAGCAAAAAAGGTTGCTTGCCATTTTTAACCAAAACCGTATAATCCCCTCGCTTTCAAATGCCGTGAGTGGTGGAAAATTGAGCGGATTGCCGAGTTTTTCCTGAATCTCATTTGACGAACGTCGAATTTATGATTACAATTCCGTTCCTTATTTTTCGACAATCTTTGTTTATTTAAATGTTTTTGAAACGTTTAAAATAGAAACAGTTAAACTATTTTGACTTAGGTACATTATAATGAAACGCACATTTCAACCTTCTGTATTAAAACGCAGCCGTACTCACGGTTTCCGTGCCCGTATGGCGACTAAAAATGGCCGTCAAGTTTTAGCCCGTCGTCGTGCTAAAGGTCGTAAAAGTTTATCTGCATAATCGCATATCAATGTGATTAAGCTAAACTTTTCCAGGGAGTTACGTTTGTTAACTCCCGAACATTTTAAATACGTCTTCCAACAGCCGTCCCGCGCCAGTTCATCTGAAATCACCATTCTTGCCCGCCAGAATAACCTTGAGCATCCCCGCTTAGGCTTAACCGTGGCAAAAAAACACCTGAAACGTGCCCACGATCGTAATCGTATTAAACGATTGTGCCGGGAATCTTTTCGTTTAGCGCAACATGATTTGCCGAACTATGATTTTGTGATTGTGGCAAAACAGGGAATCGGTGCTTTAAACAACCGCACTTTATGGCAAACGCTGGATAAATTATGGCAACGACACATTCGTTTGGCGCAAAAATCCTCATCGGATTAATTCGTTTTTACCAAATCGTTATCAGCCCGTTAATCGGTCCGCGTTGCCGTTTTACGCCCACGTGTTCCTGTTATGGCATTGAAGCGGTAAAAACGCACGGCATGCTAAAAGGTGGTTGGCTTACGCTTAAACGTATATTAAAATGTCATCCTTTAAATGCGGGTGGGTACGATCCCGTTCCACCGAAGATCAATAATAACAAAACAGAGAATAAATAATGGATTCAAGACGAGGCCTGCTGGTCATTGCACTACTCTTTATGTCTTTTATTGTTTATCAGCAATGGCAACTGGATTATCACACGCCAAAACCTGTAACAACCGAACAAACCGCCGCATCGGCATCCGATGTGCCTGCTTCTTCTAATGCGGGCAATGCGGTT
The DNA here is from genome assembly GCA_017160915.1 of Aggregatibacter actinomycetemcomitans. GTDB lineage: Bacteria > Pseudomonadota > Gammaproteobacteria > Enterobacterales > Pasteurellaceae > Aggregatibacter > Aggregatibacter actinomycetemcomitans_B. The sequence goes on along the minus strand of JACAWG010000073.1, from coordinate 38,891 downwards.
ATCGCAACGGACACCCAAGCAAAAGGCAAAATCATCACCTTGGAAAATGATGTATTTCGTTTGAAGATCAATACGTTGGGCGGTGATGTCGTCAGTTCCGAGTTATTGAAATATGATGCCGAGTTAGATTCAAATACCCCGTTCGTGTTGCTACAAAATACACCGCAACACGTGTATATCGCACAAAGCGGTTTAATCGGTAAAGACGGGATTGACACGAAATCAGGTCGTGCGGACTACCAAGTGGATGGTGACAATTTTAAATTGGCTGATGGTCAGAATGAATTGAGCGTGCCGCTTGTTTATGTGAAAGACGGCGTAACTTACCGCAAAGTTTTCACATTAAAACGCGGTGAATATGACATTGCCGTCAATTACGAAATCAATAACCAAAGCGACAAAACTATCGAAGTGGAGCCTTATGGTCAATTAAAACACACGTTGGTTGACAGCTCCGGTAGTGTGGCTATGCCGACTTACACCGGCGGTGCCTATTCCTCTTCCGAAACGAATTACAAAAAATACAGTTTCAGCGACATGGAAAATGCCAACTTGTCCATCAATACCAAAGCCGGTTGGGTGGCTGTGTTGCAACACTATTTCGTTTCCGCCTGGATTCCGAACCAGGATGCCGACAACCAACTTTACACGTTAACGGACAAAGCCAATAACATCGGTTCAATCGGTTATCGCGGTCCGGTAACCAGTATTCAACCGAATACGACAGAAACTTTAACCAGCAAATTATGGACCGGTCCGAAGTTACAAAATGAAATGGCGCAAGTGGCGAACCATTTGGATTTAACCGTTGACTACGGTTGGGCATGGTTTATTGCAAAACCGCTATTCTGGTTACTGACCTTTATTCAAAAACTGGTGCATAACTGGGGTGTGGCGATTATCTGTGTTACCTTGGTGGTGAAAGCGATTTTGTATCCGCTTACCAAAGCACAATATACTTCCATGGCGAAAATGCGTATGTTGCAACCGAAATTGCAGGAAATGCGCGAACGTTTCGGTGAAGATCGTCAACGTATGAGCCAGGAAATGATGAAGCTGTATAAAGACGAGAAAGTCAATCCGTTAGGCGGTTGCTTACCGTTGTTATTACAAATGCCGATTTTCATCGCCTTATATTGGACCTTTATGGAAGCCGTTGAATTGCGTCATGCGCCGTTCTTCGGTTGGATTCAGGACTTATCTGCACAAGATCCGTATTATATCCTGCCGATCTTAATGGGCGCTTCCATGTTCCTGTTACAAAAAATGTCACCGACACCGGTTGCCGACCCAATGCAGCAAAAAGTGATGACCTTCATGCCGTTAATCTTCATGGTATTCTTCCTTTGGTTCCCGGCGGGTCTGGTGCTTTACTGGTTGGTGTCCAACTTAATCACGATTATCCAACAACAACTGATTTACCGTGGTTTAGAGAAAAAAGGGTTACATACCCGTCATAAAAAATAGTTGAATCAACTCATATCTAAAAGGCACGCATCGGTGCCTTTTATTTTAGTTAAAAAATGCATCGAAAAATGATCGCACTTTACAGGAAAAAGTGCGGTCACAAAATCCAATGTTTTGAGAATAGACTTATGAAAGAAACAATCGTAGCACAGGCCACAGCCCCTGGACGCGGCGGAATCGGCATTTTGCGTGTGTCCGGCCCTAAAGCCGTTGAGGTGGCGCAGGCGGTGTTGGGGAAATGCCCGAAACCGCGTATGGCGGACTATTTGCCGTTTAAAGAGGTGGACGGCACGGTTTTGGATCAGGGCATTGCGCTGTATTTTAAAGGGCCGAATTCCTTTACCGGCGAAGATGTGCTGGAACTGCAAGGACACGGCGGGCAAGTTGTACTGGATTTGCTGTTAAAGCGCATTTTACGCATTGACGGCATTCGTTTGGCTCGTCCGGGCGAGTTTTCCGAGCAGGCATTTCTGAACGATAAACTGGATTTGGCACAAGCCGAAGCCATCGCCGATTTAATTGATGCCAGCTCCGAACAGGCGGCGCGCTCGGCGTTAAAATCTTTGCAGGGCGAATTTTCCAATAAGGTAAATCAGTTGGTGGATTCCGTGATTTACCTGCGTACCTATGTGGAAGCTGCAATTGATTTCCCTGATGAAGAAATTGATTTTCTCGCCGACGGTAAAATCGAAGGGCATTTGAACGATATTATCGCGCAGCTGGATAAAGTTCGCGCCGAAGCAAAACAAGGTTCGATTTTGCGTGAAGGCATGAAAGTGGTGATTGCCGGTCGTCCGAATGCGGGCAAATCGAGCTTGTTGAACGCTCTTGCCGGGCGGGAAGCGGCGATTGTAACCGACATTGCGGGAACGACACGCGACGTATTACGTGAGCACATTCATTTGGACGGTATGCCGCTGCATATTATTGATACCGCAGGGCTACGTGATGCCACCGACGAAGTGGAACGCATCGGCATCTCCCGTGCATGGCATGAAATCGAGCAGGCGGATCGCATTTTGTTGATGCTGGACAGCAGCGATACGGAGCAGGATTTGACAAAAGTGCGGTCGGAATTTTTGGCAAAATTACCGAACAATATTCCGTTGACCATTATCCGTAATAAAGCGGATTTAAGCGGCGAAGCGGAACGTTTATATGAAGAAGACGGCTATACCGTGGTGAATTTGTCGGCGAAAACGCAGCAGGGCGTAGATTTATTACGTGATCATTTAAAACAGGCGATGGGTTATCAAACGGGCATGGAAGGCGGCTTCCTGGCGCGTCGTCGTCATTTGGAAGCGTTGGAGCTGGCGGTGCAGCATTTGCAACTGGGACAGGTTCAATTAACCCAATTCCATGCCGGTGAATTGCTGGCGGAAGAACTGCGCATGGTGCAAAGCGCGTTAAGTGAAATTACCGGTCAATTTACCTCTGACGATTTGCTGACGAATATTTTCAGTTCGTTTTGTATCGGCAAATAAGACAAAAGTGCGGTGAAAATTTCAGGTGTTTTTTCTACCGCACTTTTGGCGTATTGATGTATCCATTCGGCATATAAAAAGGTGAGCGCGGTGCTCACCTTTTTTAATCTTCCATATAACCTAAACTGCGCAGGGCGCGTTCATCATCCGCCCAGCCGGATTTCACTTTCACCCAAAGTTCCAGATGGACTTTGTTGTCAAATAAGCGTTCCATATCCAGACGGGCTTCAGTACCGATTTTTTTCAGTTTTTCGCCTTTATGTCCGATGACGATTTTTTTCTGTCCGTCCCGTTCCACCAAAATTAGTGCGTTAATTTCGTAAGTGCCGCGTTCGTTGACTTTAAATTGTTCGATTTCCACGGTGGCGGAATAAGGCAATTCCTCGCCCATAAAACGCATGAGTTTTTCGCGGATAATTTCCGATGCCATGAAACGTTGGGAACGATCGGTGACATAATCTTCCGGGAAATGGTGTATGCCGGGGCGGAGTGATTTGCGCACGATTTGTTCAAGCACGTTAATGTTATTGCCTTTCTCGGCGGAAATCGGCACGATGTCGGCAAAATTGAATTTGCTGCTGATTTCGGTGATAAACGGTAGCAAATCGTCTTTGTTTTTGATGTTGTCGATTTTATTAATGGCAAGCACCACCGGCGCTTTGGTTTTGCGCAGTTTGTTTAGCACCATTTCATCATCGTCGTTCCAGTGCGTGCCGTCCACCACGAAAATCACCAAATCCACATCGCTGATGGCGCTGCTGGCGGCGCGGTTCATCAGGCGATTGATGGCGCGCTTTTCTTCAATGTGCAATCCTGGGGTGTCCACGTAAATTTCCTGAAACGCACCTTCGGTTTTAATGCCCACAATGCGGTGGCGGGTGGTTTGTGCTTTGCGCGAGGTAATGGAGATTTTTTGTCCGAGGATTTTATTCAGCAGGGTGGATTTGCCTACATTCGGGCGTCCGACGATAGCAATAAAGCCACAGTAAGTTTCGTTTTGTTGTTCGCTCATTTGATATTTAACTCTTGTAAAATTTGTTCTGCCGCCGCCTGTTCCGCTTTACGACGACTGGAGCCTTTGCCGATAAAAGTGCGGTCATTATTTTGAATGGAACATTCCACGATGAACAATTGATTATGGGCTTCCCCTTGAATATTCACGATATTATACGTCGGCAGAGGCAGGCGATTGCCTTGTAAATATTCCTGCAAGCGGGTTTTCGCATCTTTTTGATTGTCGCCCGGTTTAATTTCCTTCAATAAATTCTGATACCACTGACGCACAATTTGTGTCGCGTTTGTCAGATTGCTGTCCAGCGAAATCGCGCCGATAATGGCTTCCACGCAATCCGCCAGAATAGATTCACGACGGAAGCCGCCGCTTTTTAATTCCCCTTGACCGAGCAAAATATAATCGCCCAGCTTAAAATCCCGCGCCAGCAGGGCAAGGGTCGGCTCGCGCACTAAGGTGGCGCGCATACGGCTCAATTCTCCTTCGTTACATTTCGGGAATTGATGGAACAAGGCTTCGCCGATGGTTAAATTCAAAATGGCATCGCCTAAAAATTCCAGCCGCTCATTGTGTTGATGTCCGGCGCTACGATGGGTTAAAGCCTGTTTAAGCAACCCGATATTTTGGAACCCGTAGTTAATTTGACGCTGTAAACGTTCTAATTGATTTTCTTTCATATCGAATTATTGGATTTTTTGGAACAACCGTTCGGTACGTACGCCGGTCGGCCATTCATCCTGTTCTTTCTTCAAACTCAGCCAAATGTAGGTAGCTTTGCCGACGATATTTTGCTCCGGCACAAACCCCCAAAAACGGCTGTCTTCGCTGTTGTTGCGGTTGTCACCCATCACGAAATACTGATTTTCCGGCACGACCCATTCGGTCACGTAATTGTCTTGTTTATCAAAGGCTTTATAGCGAAAACCTTCATTTCTCACCTCAGGCGCCCAATGAATCGCATGGGAAACATCACCGCTTTCGATAGTTTCCAACGGGGAAGGACCATAAACAATCTTGCCTGCGTAATCACGTCCTAAAATGAAACGGAAATTTTCATTCGGTTGCGGCTGGGTGTAGCTAAATTCTTTAGTGGTGCAATCGGTGAGGCATTCTTTGCCGTCTTTACCGTAAACGATGGTGAGGTGACGGTTGACATCATTGTAAATGACTCGATCGCCCGGCGTGCCAACGACACGTTTAATATAGTCAATGTTTGGTGATTCCGGCGCTTTGAACACGATCACGTCACCACGTTGCGGTTTGCCCATTTTGATTATGGTGTTTTGGAAGACGGGATCTTTAATGCCGTAGTCAAACTTATTTACCACAATAAAATCGCCGATGCGCAAGGTCGGTTCCATTGACGAAGACGGAATTTGGAACGGCTCGAACACAAAGGAGCGAATAATTAACACAAACGCCAATACCGGAAAGAGCGACGCCGTAAACTCGGCGCTTTCGGAAATCGGCTCGATTTGCGCTTTTTCTTCGTCCGTTAAGGTTTTTCCGCTACGTTGTTCCAATCGGCTGATTTGTCTGGCGCGTTTCGGCAACACGCCAAAACGCAGATAACACCAAACCACGCCGGAAAGTGCGGTGAAAATAATCAGCAAAATTGAAAAGGTGTTAGGCAGTTGGAAGTGATCCAACAGCTTCCACAAACCATATCCGACAGCGATTAAAATAATCGTAAATAAGTTCGACATTGATACTTCCTTACTTGTCTTTTCCAACGTGCAAGATGGCTAAGAACGCTTCCTGCGGCACTTCCACGTTACCCAGTTGTTTCATGCGTTTCTTACCTTCTTTTTGTTTTTGCAACAATTTCTTCTTACGGCTCACGTCACCGCCATAACACTTCGCCAAAACGTTTTTACGTAATTGTTTCACTGTGGAACGGGCGATAATGTGATTGCCGATGGCTGCCTGAATGGCAATATCAAATTGCTGGCGCGGAATCAGCTCACGCATTTTTTCCACCAATTCGCGACCGCGATACGGCGCGTTATCTTTGTGTACGATTAACGCCAAGGCATCTACGCGTTCGCCGTTGATCATAATATCCACGCGAACCATGTCCGCCGCCTGGAAGCGTTTGAAACCGTAATCCAGGGAGGCATAACCGCGTGAAGTGGATTTTAAGCGATCGAAGAAATCCAGCACCACCTCGCCCATCGGAATTTCATAAGTGAGCGCCACTTGATTGCCGTGATACACCATGTGGGTTTGCACCCCGCGTTTTTCCACGCACAGGGTAATTACATTGCCCAAATAGGTTTGCGGCAACAGCATATTACATTCCGCAATCGGCTCACGAATTTCCGCGATATTGTTTAACGGCGGCAGTTTTGACGGGCTATCTACATAGACTACCTCGCCATTGGTAAGTTCGACTTCATAGACTACGGTCGGCGCGGTGGTGATTAAATCCAAATCATATTCCCGCTCCAGGCGCTCCTGAATGATTTCCATGTGCAACAGCCCAAGGAAACCACAACGGAAACCGAAACCAAGTGCGGTGGAATTTTCCGGCTCATAGAACAAAGAGGCATCGTTTAGGCTTAACTTACCCAGTGCGTCGCGGAAGGCTTCATAATCATCGGAACTGATTGGGAACAGCCCCGCATAAACCTGCGGTTTCACTTTTTTAAAGCCCGGTAAGACGGAACCGGCAGGGTTATTGTGTAAAGTTAAGGTATCGCCCACCGGCGCACCTAAAATATCTTTGATGGCACATACTACCCAGCCCACTTCGCCGCAATTTAGTACGGTGGTATCCACTTGTTTCGGGGTAAAAATCCCTAAGCGATCCACGTTATACGATTGCCCTGTGGACATCACTTTGATTTTATCGCCTTTGCGTAATGTGCCGTTTTTAATCCGCACCAAGGACACCACGCCCAAATAATTGTCGAACCAGGAGTCGATAATCAAGGCTTGTAACGGCGCGTTCGGATCGCCTTCCGGTGCGGGGATTTTCGCCACGATTTCTTCCAATACGTCTTCAATGCCCACGCCGGTTTTGGCGGAACAGCGCACCGCATCAATGGCGTCAATGCCCACAATGTCTTCAATTTCTTCCGCCACGCGTTCAGGTTCGGCGGCAGGCAGGTCGATTTTGTTTAAAATCGGTACTACTTCCAAATTCATTTCAATGGCGGTGTAACAGTTCGCCAAAGTTTGCGCTTCTACGCCTTGTCCTGCATCTACCACTAATAACGCGCCTTCACAAGCGGCAAGGGAACGAGACACTTCATAAGAAAAGTCAACGTGTCCCGGGGTGTCGATAAAGTTGAGTTGATAGGTTTCGCCGTCTTTGGCGTTGTAATTTAAGGTCACGCTTTGCGCTTTAATGGTGATCCCGCGCTCACGTTCAAGATCCATGGAATCCAACACCTGCTCCGCCATTTCGCGATCGGACAACCCGCCGCAGGTCTGGATTAAACGATCCGATAAGGTGGATTTACCGTGGTCAATATGGGCAATAATGGAAAAGTTGCGAATATTCTTCATAAATAGGTAAGTTTTCTCATAAAAAGTCATTAAATTTAACTGGCGGATTGTACCTGAAAAGCATGGGGAGCGCTAGAAAAGAAAGGAAAAGTGCGGTCGTTTTTTACGGCGTTTTGAAAAAACAAAACCCCGAATCGCTTCGGGGTTTCTTTTTAATTCAACCTGAAATTATAGGCTTTCAGTGAAAGTACGGGTGATAACGTCGCGTTGTTGTTCCGGCGTCAAAGAGTTGAAACGTACGGCATAACCGGAAACACGGATAGTTAATTGCGGATATTTTTCAGGGTGTTTTACCGCATCTTCCAATGTTTCACGACGTAATACGTTAACGTTTAAGTGTTGACCGCCTTCAACTTTAACGGTTGGTGCAACATCTACCGGCAATTCGCGATATTCGATTTTACCAAGTTCACTTACTGCAACCACTTGGTCTTCAGCGTAATCGCCTTTTGCACATAAACAACGAGCTTCACCTTTTTCGCTATCTAACAACCAGAAAGAGTTTAACAGATTGTCGTTAGCCGCTTGGGTAATTTGAATACCTTTAATCATAAATGCCTCCTAAATTTGGCGCGTTTGTATATTAATTGAACGGTGCGGATTTTATCAAAAATTTTGAAGTTTTCAAATTAATTTGACCTGGAACCAAAGTCTTTTTTCAATTAATTTTTAATATTTGACGCATGTCAAAAATATTTGGCGTTTTCGAGGTATTTTTTAACAAAATAAGGCTATTTTTATCACAATTTTATAACAAATAAACTGCGCCGCTTACTATGAATTTCGCCCGAGGTTCTTTATAATTCCTGCTCATTAAGAAATGTGTTGGAATTTTGGTATGAGAACCTGGAAAGATGTGATCGGACAAGAAAAACAACAGCCTTATTTTCAGCAGGTGTTGGAACGGGTGCACGCGGAGCGCGAACAGGGCAAGATTATTTACCCGCCGGCTCAGGATGTGTTTAACGCCTTTAAATTAACCGAGTTTGAACAAGTGAAAGTGGTGATTTTAGGGCAGGATCCCTATCACGGTCCGAATCAGGCGCACGGTTTGTCTTTTTCCGTAAAACATGGCGTGCGTCCGCCGCCGTCGTTGATGAATATTTATCAGGAATTATCGAAAGACATTGACGGTTTTCAAACCCCTAATCACGGTTGTTTGCTGGAATGGGCGCAGCAAGGCGTGTTACTGCTGAATTCGGTGTTGACCGTGGAGCAAGGTCTGGCGCACTCTCATGCTAATTGGGGCTGGGAAATTTTTACCGATAAAGTGATTGAAACCTTGAATTCGCAACGGGAAAATCTGGTCTTTTTATTGTGGGGCAGTCCGGCGCAGAAAAAAGGGCGGTTTATTGACAGACAAAAACACTGCGTGCTGACATCCGTGCATCCGTCGCCGTTATCCGCCCATCGCGGTTTTTTCGGTTGCCGTCATTTCTCCCAAGCCAATGCTTATTTACAACAACATCATATTGCGCCGATTAACTGGCAATTAACTTCAATTTAGCTTTTAGTAATAGGAATTTTTATGCTCGCGATTATTTCTCCGGCAAAGACGTTAGATTTTCAGTCTTCCGTGCAGGAAAAACTCCCGAAATTTCAACCGCACTTTTTGCCGCAAAGCCAACAATTAATCGACATTTGCCGCCGCCTGACACCGGCGGATATTGCTTCGCTCATGTCCATCAGCGACAAACTGGCGGGGTTGAACGCCGCCCGTTTTGCCGAATGGCAATTAGAACATAACGAACACAATGCCAAAGCGGCGGTGTACGCCTTCAGAGGCGATGTTTACACCGGCTTGGACGTGGATTCCTTAAGCCATGACGATATGTTGTTCGCACAACAACATTTGCGCATTTTGTCCGGTTTATACGGGCTGTTGACGCCGTTGGATTTGATTCAGCCCTATCGATTGGAAATGGGCACCAAATTAGCCAACGGCAAAGGCGCCGATTTATATGCCTTTTGGCATGGTTTGGTGACGCAGGCGTTACAGCAGGCGATTGATGAACAACAAGATGACGTTTTGGTAAACCTGGCGTCCGACGAATATTACAAATCGGTGCAACCGTCGAATTTAACGGCGCAAATCATCAAACCGGTGTTTTTGGATAATAAAAACGGCAAATACAAAATCATCAGTTTCTACGCCAAAAAAGCCCGTGGTTTAATGTGTCGTTATCTTATCCAACATCGTGTAACGGAGGTAGAACAGTTGAAAGATTTCGACTTCGGCGGTTATTGGTTTGACAGCGCGTCTTCAAGCAAAACGGAATTTGTCTTTAAACGGGATTTGGCGGAATAATATGAAGATAAAAAAAACACTTGGGTTTTTGACCGCACTTTTTCTGGCGGCCTGTGCCTCAAAACCGCAGTTGCAGGTGCCGCAAAACCTGCAACATAATCAGAAAACCTATGATTTGGCGAGCCAGCAGGATTTGGATTCCGTTGCCCGCTATTTTTATGTGCTACCGAGCGAACAAGCGTCGAAATGGCAAAGTGCGGTGGAAATTCTGCTCGATCGTGGCGAGCAGCATCGCACGCTGGAAGAGCGCGCAGAGTGGCGTAAAAAGGTGTATGGCAACACCGGGGTGAAATATTTCAAATTAGACGTGAAAGATGATGCCCTGTATTCCTATGTGATTTATGAGCCGTCCGCGCAAAGTAAAGACTGGCAGGTGAATGTGGCGAAAGGCAAGAATGTGGCGCATTGCGGGTTTGTGCAATATCAATATTCCATGAAAATTCCGCGCACCCATAAATTACGCAATATGAGCAATAAAAAAATCGTCAGCCACTTGAAGAAATTCTTCGTAGATAAAGAAATGAAAAAGTTGACGCAAGCGGATTGGGCGTTGGGATGTAGAAGATAATGCCCGCAATCGCTTATTCCGCGCAGGTAAAAAAAGCCGCGCATTTTGCCATTCTTACCGCGCTGATTTTAATTGTGGTAAAAGGCATTGCCTGGTGGCAAACAGGCTCGGTCAGTATGCTTGCCTCCATCACGGATTCCATGTTGGATTTGCTGGCGTCCTTTATGAGCATGTTGATTTTGCGCTTTGCGTTAATGCCGGCGGATCACAATCATTCTTTTGGTCACGGCAAGGCAGAATCGTTGGCGTCGTTGGTGCAAAGCGCGTTTATTTCCGGCTCGGCGATTTTCCTGTTATTGCAAGGCATTCATCGTTTTAATTCACCGCAGGCGCTGACTAATACGTCGCTCGGTATTGTGGTGACGCTGTTTTCTATTTTTGCAACGGCACTTTTGGTGTTATACCAAACCCGCGTGATTAAACAAACGGACAGCCCGGCGATTAAAGCGGATCGGTTGCATTATCAAACCGACCTGCTGATGAATGTGGCGATTTTGATTTCCCTTGGTTTAAGCGCTTACGGCGTGTTGTTGGCGGATGCGATTTTTGCTATTTTAATCGCCCTGTATATTTTGTTGAATGCTGCCAAAATGCTGTTTTATTCGGTGCAGTTGTTGTTGGATCAAATGTTGCCGCCACAGGAAATTGTGCAAATCAACACATTGCTTACCGCCGAAATCGCAGCGGATCGGCGCATTCTCGGCTTCCATGCGTTACGCACCCGACGTTCCGGCGCCATTCGTTTTATTCAGTTTCATTTGGAATTGGCGGATGAACTGTCGTTTATTGATGCTCATGACATCACCGAACACTTGGAACGCCAATTACAGAGATTATTTCCGCGCAGCGACATTGTAATTCACCCCGAACCCACAATTGTGGTGCAACGGGAAATGCAAGCAGATAAAAAAGTGATATAATTTGCGCATTTTGATAAAAACCGATTTTCTTAAAAATTAAAACTTATGTAAGGTATGACTTATGATTAAAAAAATTGCAGTATTAACAAGTGGTGGCGATGCCCCGGGCATGAACGCCGCAATTCGCGGTGTGGTCCGTTCAGCATTAGCCGAAGGGTTGGAAGTGTATGGTATTTACGACGGGTATCATGGTTTATATAACAATAAAATCAAGCAGTTAACCCGTTATAGTGTGTCTGATGTGATTAATCGCGGCGGCACATTCTTAGGTTCCGCCCGTTTCCCGGAGTTTAAAGATCCTGATGTGCGGGCAAAATGCGCGGAGATTTTACGCTCTCACGGCATTGATGCGTTAGTGGTTATCGGTGGTGACGGTTCCTACATGGGCGCGAAATTATTAACGGAAGAACACGGCTTCCCATGCGTGGGGATTCCGGGCACTATCGATAACGACGTTGCCGGCACCGATTACACCATCGGCTACCAAACCGCCCTTGAAACCGCCGTTGAAGCCATCGACCGTTTACGCGATACCTCAAGTTCCCACCAACGTATTTCTATCGTCGAAATCATGGGGCGCCATTGTAGCGACCTCACCATCTCCGCAGGGATTGCCGGCGGTTGTGAATATATCGTGGCATCAGAAATCGAATTTAATCGTGAAGAATTAATTCGCCAAATCGAAAGAAGCATTATCAAAGGCAAACGCCATGCAATTATCGCCATTACCGAGTTAATTTGTGATGTCAACGAATTGGCACGTGAAATTGAAGCCCGCGTGAAACATGAAACCCGCGCCACTATTTTGGGGCACATTCAACGTGGCGGCACACCTTGCGCTTTCGACCGTATTTTAGGTTCGCGTATGGGGGTTTATGCCGTTGATTTGCTATTACAAGGCAAAGGCGGCTACTGCGTGGGTATCCAAAACGAACAATTAGTTCACCATGACATCATCGACGCGATCAACAATATGCGCCGTGAATTCAAAGCCGATTGGTTGAATATGTCCAAACGTTTGGATTAATCACTCTCCCTTCTTGCACAAAAAAGTGCGGTCAAAAATTCATTTGTTTTTTTGACCGCACTTTTTGTTTCTACACTAGAACTGCCAATCGAATTTCATCATGACGGTGCGTGGACGACCATAGAAATTGTTCATACCGCGGGTGCGATTGTAGTTATTTTCAAAATAGGTTTTATCCGTCAGGTTTGTTCCGATTAAACTGAGTTTGGCGTGCGTGTTAAATTCATATTGCACATTGGCGTCAAATAAGGTGTAACCCGCTTGCTTGATACCGTATAAGCTGCTTGTCGGACTTTGTGCGGAAATGCCGCCGCCAATAGTCCATTTGGTATTTGGAATCCGATAGCTGGTGGCAAGGCGTAGCATTTGCACCGGTGTGAAGTTACTGAAGTTATAAGGATCCTTAGCACCTTTCGCCCGTTCATTATTAATTTCTTCCGCATTTTTGTATTTGCTCTTGTTGTAGGTATAACCGGCAAAAAGCTGCCAGTTTTCAGTGACATTCCCCGCGAGTTCAAACTCAAAGCCTTTACTGACGACGCGACCGATTGGTCTGGCAATAGTTTGGAAAGAACCCACCGTACCCGCTTTACCGGGAATGTAACCGAAATCTACGACGGTACGATTTTTTTGTTCGGTCGAAAATAAAGCTAAAGCGCTATTCAGGCGTTTTTCAAAAAATGATCCTTTCCAGCCGATTTCATAATTTGTGCCGATTAATGGCGGCAACACGGTTTTGTTTGTGATATCTACATTATCCTGCTGTTTAAAGATTTTTGTGTAGCTGGCATAAACGCTTTGTTCGTCGGTTAAGTCATAGGTAATACCGGCATAAGGCGTAAAACGATGACCTTTCATTTTCGCCGTGTAATGCTCATTATCTTTCGCGATATTGGATTGAGACTGATAATGACTCAAAGGTTCTCCGTTATACACCGGTGTTTCTTTACTTTGTGACGTTTCAAAATAGGTTAATTGTAAACCACCCAATAAATGCAGTTGCTCTGTGGCATTGAAGCGGGTGCTCATTATTAAAGCGTGGGTCTTATTCTTGTTGATATATTTGGAATAGTTATAACGGGCAACATCATAGTTATCCGGCTCTTTTAACATCTTATAAATGATTTCATTCGGATTGCCGTAAGCCCCATTTTTATATTTAATATTTCCGTCACTATCACGTTCCGGAATCTTGTTTCCGTTTTGATCCCGTTCATACATGATGTTGCCGTTATTATCCACTTTGACTTTATAGGCGTTTTCACATTCCGGTATATAAACCGTATGATTTCCATTCTTATCGTATTTTCCCCAATCGGGTTCCCGAATACCTTTATCCATAGGTGAGTAATAACTTCCCTTATCGTCAATAATGCAAGTTCCTGCCAAATGCTGGTGAACTTGTCCTACTTCTTCAAGCGTTCTTATACGATATTTTTTCTGGAAAATTTCGGTGTAATCAGAACGAATATGTTCATTGTTGTAGGCATAGCCGAGGTAAAAATCATGGCTTCGATCAAAAAGAGTGTAAGTGCCTGTTAGATTTAATTTGATTCCATATTGCTCATCTTTTTTAAGGTGGCGAATTGGGGTAAAAGTAAATTTACGATTCGTCGTGTCTTTGTTGTTATAAGCACGATTATAAAGAGAGTTCGAGAAACGATTTTCCGCATCGTTGGCAATTCCCATTTCTTGCAGTTTTTTATCAATATATTCCTGTTTATCTTTATCTATCCCCGGATCAACCCAATCGCCACAGAGAAAATCAAGACCGAAATCATTCATACATTGTTCGTATCCTTTCTGTCTGGAAACAAGACGCTCATTTCGATATTGATTAAAATCCTCATTATTAAAGTTATTTTGTGCATAATCGGTTTTACGCCGTTCATATTCCTGCGTCGCCTGCTCACGATATTCTTGCAGTTTTTTTAGTGCCTTATCTTTTGGTTCAAACGGAATCACCTCGCCTTTTTCTGTTAAAAATGCGGTTGCATCGGAACCCGACAAACCGGCAGCGTGCTCATCTTTAATAAAAAACTGACCTATTTTCGCATCTGAATTATTTTTGGTGTAAGACGCCTCGATCGTCAGTTCCCAATCGTTATCAAAAACAAATTTGGTATTGGCGAATAAATTATATTTATCGCCTGTTAAACGGGACCAACTTTGTCCCAAATAGGTATTACGCGGCAGTTTTAACGGATCATTGCAAGCAGGGCGAGAAGCAAAAGGGGCAACAGGCGGATTCTCGCAAGGCAACATTACCCCCGCGAAATCAGGCACTTCGTTAATTTTTTGATACATTCCGCCGAGGGTGAATACGCCGACGTTGCCTAAATTCACATCGGTGACGCCATAAATTAAACCTTTTTTACCATGCACATTGTTTTTAAAGGATTTTGATTTTTCACCGACGCCCACTAAACGCCCGCGAATGCTGTTATCTTGATTTAATCCGCCGGAAACATCCAACATCGTACGGGCGCTGCCGCGATGATCTACGGTGATTTCACCTAAATGCTGAAATTTATCTGTCGGGCGTTTACGGATTAAATTGATAGTCCCGCCCGGTTCCGCATTGGATTGCGTTAAACCGGTCGCGCCACGCACCACTTCAATATGGTCATAAATAGCAAGATCGGTGCTGGGTGAAACATCAATTTTTGCGGTATAGCCGGAGCGTCCGCCGACATTTGTCGTAATACCGTCCTCACCGATTTGATCCACATAGAAACCGCGGGACAGAAAACGGGTCTGCAAGCCCGAATCCCTCACCACATTAATCCCGGTGGTGTTTTTCATGGCGTCTTCAAGGGTGTGAATCGCTTTGTCGTCTAATTGTTTCTTGGTAATGACACTCACAGACTGGGGCGTATCTTTCCCGGCAATTTTCAGCCCGGTGGCGGTGTTCATCGATTTAATCGTGTACCCCTTGCTGCCTGCCGTTGTGTTGGTGTCGGCTTCCTCGGTGATATTAATTTGCTCTAAGGTGTCTTCCGCCATTGCCGTTTGATACGCAACAAACAGGGCGGCGGAGATAAGACTTAGTTGAAAATAGTGATTTGATGAGAGATGAGATTTACGCATTTTTTTGGCTCCGAAATAAATGAATTATTTTTTTAAAAATAATAACAATTATCAATATCGTATTAAAGGCGCAAAAAATGACTGAAACGATTAGGCGTTAAAATATTTTTTAATATGTGAAAAGGGCGTGTAAAAAGAGAAAAAAGACGGAAAGTGCGGTCGGAAAATACAACGTTTTTAAGCGTTCAATTTTAGCAACACCAACACCTCATAATGGGCAGTATGCGGGAACATATCGAACAGTTGGATTTTGTCCGGTTGGTAATGCGTGAGGGATTGCAAGTCCTTGCCCATGGTTTCGGCGTTGCAGCTGGAATAGAGAATAAAGTGCGGTTGCATTGCATTGAGGAATTCGGCGAGCGGCTTGCCGATGCCGCGGCGGGGCGGGTTGACGATGACTAAATCGGGTTTTTCCGCTTGGGTCAAGGCGAAATTTGCCGCATCCAGAGATTGAAAATGCACCTGTTCGGCAAGTCCGAGTTGCTGTGCCGATAAGCTGGCGGCGGCAATGGCGGAGGCGGATATTTCAATGCCGGTGAGACGAAGGGTTTTCTGCGGATGTCGCTGTTGCAGGGCGTGTAAACAATGTAATCCGAAGCCGCCGACACCGCAGAATAAATCCCACAGGGTGTTAATCGGCAGATCTTGAATCCATTGCTGCGCCGTGCCATACAATCCTTCTGCAACCTGCGGATTGGTTTGAAAGAAACCTTGTGGGCGAATGAACAGCGGAATCCCGTTAAACGATTCGGGCAAGGTGTGTTGTTCCGTGAGGAAAATCTCTTTTTCCCCTTCTAAAATAGCGGCATTTTGCGGCTGAATGTTGACACTGATAACGGCAAGTTGCGGCAGCTTTTGACGCAACGCCGGTAATTCGCGCCGAATCAACGGCAGTTTGCTTTCCGAACGCAGCACAAAACGCAACATCAGCTGATGGCTGTGTTGACTTTCCGTCAGCAGAATATGTTTCAGTTCGCCTTTTTGTTTCGCTACGTTGTAAGGCACCAGCCCCGCGCGGGCGATGAAGTCTTTGAGAATGGGGAAAATCGCCTGAAAGCGTTGCGGATAAAGCGGGCAATCGCATAAATCCACCGCACTTTGCGGTGCCTGCGGATTCGGCAGAATGCCGAGAATCGGGCGTTCCACCGCGCCGCTGACTACCATTTTGGCTTTGTTGCGAAAGGCGGTAGGCGCCGATTGAAATGGGGTGAGCCAAGTTAAACGGGACGTGTTCAAGCCGTGCAGTTGCTGTTGCAGGTGCGCGGTTTTCCGTTCCAGTTGTGCGGCATAAGGCATTTCCAACCATTGGCAGGAACGACAATCGCCCCGTCGATAATGTTCGCAAGGAATCATATTAACCTTTGGTCGCCAGCCATTGCTGCTGAAGTGCGGTCAGTTTTTCGTGATTTTTTAACCAGCGTGGCGCGGATTCCAGTTCCGACCAAGTGAGGCTTTTGCGTTTGAATAGGCGTTGTAAGCGCTGTTGACGCAAAGTAAAGTTAGATTGTTTTTCCGAGAGTTTTAACTTGTCCAACACTTGAATCACGCCGTCCCGCTCGTTACAAAGCAACAATAAATCACAGCCTGCGTTCAGCGCCTGTTCGCTGCGCGCCACAAAATCGCCCATAAACCCGGCGCCTTTCATGCCGAGATCGTCGGAGAAAATGGCGCCGTTAAAATGCAGTTGATGGCGTAAAATATCTTGCAACCAATAGGTAGAACCGCTCGCCGGTTGGCTGTCGCATTGCGGATAAATCACATGGGCGGGCATGATGGCTTGCAGAAGGTTTTGTTCAATGAGTTGTTGGAACGGTTGAATGTCCTGCCGGAAAATCTCGTCTTTGCTTCGTTCGTCATAAGGCGTTTCCAAATGGGAATCGGCGATGACGTGTCCATGCCCGGGGAAGTGTTTGCCCGTTGCCGCCATGCCTGCCTGGTGCATGCCGCGAATAAAATTGGCCGCCAAATCCACCGCACTTTTAACGTCGCAGCCGAAACTGCGGTCGCCGATAGCTTTGCATTGGTGCCCGAGATCCAACACCGGTGCGAAGCTCAGATCAATATCAAGTGCGGTCATTTCTGCCGCCATTTGCCAGCCGGCTTCCAGCGCCATTTCCTGTTGTTGCGCGGGATCTTTAATCAATGCGGAAAACGCCTGCATGGCGGGCAGTTGGGTGAATCCTTCGCGGAAACGTTGCACCCGTCCGCCTTCCTGATCCACGGTAATCAGCAACGGTTTTTTCACTTTTTGCCGTACGGATCGGATAAGCGCCTGAAGTTGCGCGCGATCGTGAAAGTTACGGGTGAAAAGAATCAAGCCCGCCACCAGCGGGTGTTCCAGCAGTTCGATTTCTTCCTGTTGAAGCTCGTAGCCGGCTAAGTCAATGAGTAACGTGGACATCTTATTTCAGGCGAAGGTATAAGCGGTAATTAACACTGTCGGCGCTTGGGCGGGCGAAAGTCAGCGTCTGTTTTTGCATTGGTTGTAAGGTCAGCGCGTGCCATGTAGGCTGCTCTTCCGCCAGCGTGGTGACGCCGTTTTTGTCGTACCAATAGAGGCTGTATGCCAGATCTACGATGCGTCCGGTTTTGTTTTTCACCCAGGCGTTATCGCTATTTACACCGGCTTCTACCCTTGCCGCCGCCGGGGCTTCAATATTCAGAATCGGGCTTTGCGTATTCAATAAATTCGGCGCTTTTGCGCTACATGCCGCTAAAAGTGCGGTCATAAAAAACAATGAAATCGGTTTTTTCATTTATTTATCCAACATTTTGCCAAGAGGTTCGCCGCCGACGAGGTGCATATGTAAGTGGAACACTTCCTGTCCGCCGTGTTTGTTGCAGTTGACGATTAAACGGTAGCCGTCTTGTGCGATGCCTTCTTGG
Organism: Aggregatibacter actinomycetemcomitans; assembly: GCA_017160915.1. GTDB lineage: Bacteria > Pseudomonadota > Gammaproteobacteria > Enterobacterales > Pasteurellaceae > Aggregatibacter > Aggregatibacter actinomycetemcomitans_B. The sequence goes on along the minus strand of JACAWG010000073.1, from coordinate 20,616 downwards.
GCGGCAAGTTTGGCGGCAACGGTGAACAGGCGACCGAGCGTGACTTCGTCCTGTTCGGTGACATCATTAACGGTCGGGATCAATTTATTCGGAATGATTAAAATGTGGGTTTTTGCTTGTGGCGCAATATCGCGAAAGGCGGTGACGAGCTCATCTTGATATACGATATCGGCGGGGATTTCTTTGCGGATAATTTTGCTGAAAATGGTTTCGGCTGCCATGATTTTCTCCTTAAAAAACGTTGCGTTTTATGACCGCACTTTTTAGCAGAAAACGGGCTAAATAGCAATTTCTCCTTGATTTTTCGCCGATGTGAATTCCCCCGTTCGGGTTACGCCTATCTAATTATTGACAAAGAACAAAGTTCCCGTGTGAAAACCGAGAAATATTTTTACTTTGCGCTGGAAAGAAAATATAATTAACAAAAATTATAAAAAATAAAATTTTTTTTAAGCTTTGCTGCTTAAGCAGTGTAGTACGGTTGTAAGTTAGTGTATTTTCGAGTCAAAAAAATTATAAAGGGGGATTTTGAAATGGATACCGAAACTTCCAAAACGACTTGTATGGTGTCTCCGGCAGAAATGAGCCAAATCGGCGAGGACGTCGGTGTGTACAAAGCTTCAAAAAGACAGATTTTATCGTTTTTTTCAGCTATTCCTGCCGGTGCGTTTATTGCATTGGCGTTTGTTTTTTATACCACTACGCAAACGGGAAATGTGGGCGCTTCTTGGGGGCTGACGAAATTAGTCGGCGGGATCGTGTTCTCGTTAGGGGTCATTATGGTAGTGGTGTGCGGCTCCGAGTTATTTACTTCTTCTACAATGACGACAGTTGCCCGTGCCAGTGGTCGTATCAGTACGTTTCAAATGCTGCGAAATTGGGTTGTGGTTTATTGCGGTAATTTCGTCGGCGCTATTTTTATTGTTTTGGTCATTTGGTTTTCCGGTCAGACAATGGCTGCTCATGGGCAGTGGGGGCTCACCATTTTAAGTACGGCGCAACATAAGATTCACCATACGTGGTTTGAGGCGTTCTGCTTAGGTATTTTGTGTAATATCATGGTGTGTATCGCCATTTGGATGACATACGCCGGAAAAACGTTGACAGACAAAGCATTCATTATGATTTTACCGATTGCTTTGTTTGTCGCCTCAGGGTTTGAACACAGTGTGGCGAATATGTTTATGATTCCGATGGGAATGATTACCGCGCACTTCAGTTCACCTGAATTTTGGCAGGCGATTAATATGGACCCTCAGCAGTTTGCGGACTTGGATGTTTATCATTTTGTGGTGAAGAATTTAATTCCGGTAACGCTGGGTAATATTGTTGGCGGTGGTTGTTGTATTGCATTGACTTTATGGTCAATTAACAGACCGCACTAATCGGTTTATGGTGGGATGGAAAGAAAAGAAGAGGGTATGTTTTTCTTTCTTTCCCGGTCGTAGATAATTTGTTATCAATAATCTAAAAGAGGAATGTTATGACTCAATTAACAGAAGCTCAACAAAAAGCCTGGGAAGGTTTTGTCGGTGGAGATTGGCAAAAAGAAGTCAACGTGCGTGACTTTATCCAAAAAAACTATACTCCGTATGAAGGCGACGAATCTTTCTTAGCCGATGCAACATCTGCAACAACGGAGTTGTGGGACAAAGTGATGGAAGGGATTAAAATCGAAAACAAAACGCATGAGCCGTTAGATTTTGATACGGATAATCCATCTACAATCACTTCTCACAAACCGGGTTATATCAATAAAGAATTGGAAAAAATCGTCGGTTTACAAACCGATGCACCGTTAAAACGTGCAATTATGCCGTTCGGCGGTATCAAAATGGTTAAAGGATCTTGCGAAGTTTATGGTCGTCAATTAGATCCTGAAGTAGAACATATCTTTACCGAATATCGTAAAACCCACAACCAAGGTGTTTTCGACGTTTATACGCCGGACATTCTTCGTTGCCGTAAATCCGGTGTATTAACCGGTTTGCCGGATGCTTACGGTCGTGGTCGTATTATCGGTGACTATCGTCGTTTAGCGGTTTATGGTGTCGATTTCTTAATGGCGGATAAGAAAAAACAATTCGCTTCCTTACAACCTAAATTAGAACGTGGTGAAGACATTCAAGCCACCATTCAATTACGCGAAGAAATTGCCGAACAACATCGTGCATTAGGCAAATTAAAAGAAATGGCAGCGTCTTATGGCTACGACATTTCTAATCCGGCAACAAACGCACAAGAAGCCGTTCAATGGACTTACTTCGCTTATTTGGCGGCAGTAAAATCTCAAAACGGTGCGGCGATGTCATTCGGTCGCGTATCGACTTTCTTAGATATTTATATCGAACGTGATTTGAAAAACGGTAAAATCACCGAACAAGATGCACAAGAATTAATCGACCACTTAGTGATGAAACTTCGTATGGTTCGTTTCTTGCGTACCCCTGAATACGATCAATTGTTCTCCGGCGACCCAATGTGGGCAACCGAAACTTTAGCCGGTATGGGCTTAGACGGTCGTACTCTCGTGACCAAAAACAGCTTCCGTATTCTACACACCCTATACACCATGGGACCGTCTCCGGAACCAAACTTAACCATTCTTTGGTCCGAACAATTGCCTGACGCGTTCAAACGTTTCTGCGCCAAAGTGTCTATCGATACTTCTTCCGTACAGTATGAAAACGATGACTTAATGCGTCCGGACTTCAACAGCGATGACTATGCTATCGCCTGCTGCGTATCTCCAATGGTGGTTGGTAAACAAATGCAGTTCTTCGGTGCCCGTGCGAACTTGGCGAAAACCTTGTTATACGCAATCAACGGCGGTGTCGATGAGAAAAACGGTATGCAAGTCGGTCCGAAAACCGCACCGATTCAAGACGCAGTGCTTGATTTCGACACCGTAATGACCCGCATGGACAGCTTCATGGATTGGTTGGCAACACAATATGTGACCGCCTTGAACATCATCCACTTCATGCACGATAAATATGCTTATGAAGCGGCGTTAATGGCGTTCCATGATCGTGACGTATTCCGCACCATGGCTTGCGGTATCGCAGGGCTTTCCGTGGCTGCCGACTCTTTATCCGCAATTAAATACGCGAAAGTTAAACCGATTCGTGGCGACATTAAAGACAAAGACGGCAATGTTGTGGCATCTAATGTGGCAACCGACTTCGAAATCGAAGGCGAATATCCGCAATTCGGTAACAACGATCCGCGTGTGGATGACATTGCGTGCGACTTGGTTGAACGTTTCATGAAGAAAATTCAAACTCACCACACTTACCGCAATGCGACTCCAACGCAATCCGTGCTTACTATCACTTCTAACGTGGTATATGGTAAGAAAACCGGTAATACACCGGACGGTCGTCGCGCAGGCGCACCATTCGGACCGGGTGCTAACCCAATGCACGGACGTGACCAAAAAGGTGCGGTGGCATCCTTAACTTCCGTGGCTAAATTGCCATTTGCTTACGCGAAAGACGGTATTTCCTATACCTTCTCCATCGTACCGAATGCGTTAGGTAAAGATTACGAAGCGCAAAAACGTAACTTGGCAGGCTTAATGGACGGTTACTTCCACCACGAAGCCACTGTTGAAGGCGGTCAACACTTGAACGTTAACGTTATGAACCGTGAAATGTTGTTAGACGCAATGGAAAATCCGGAAAAATATCCGCAATTAACCATCCGCGTATCCGGTTATGCCGTACGTTTCAACTCGTTGACTAAAGAACAACAACAAGACGTTATCACCCGTACATTTACCCAAACAATGTAATTTGGTGATAAAAATACCTTAAGATTTCAGCCGCTTACCCTATGGTAAGCGGTCTGATTTTTTCTGTCATTTAAGTATGTTGGGGAAAGCAAAATGATTACCGTCATCGCACAATTTTCAGTGAAAGAAAACAAAATCAATGATTTTTTAGCAAAGTGCCAAGAATTGATTAAACACACCCGTCAAGAAACCGGCTGTGTTTCTTATGAATTACAACAAAATACCGAACAGGCTAATCACTACGTCTTTTTAGAACAGTGGAAAAGTAAAGCCGATTTAGAACTTCATTTTGCCACGCCGCATTTCACCTCCATCGTTCCGGTGTTGGTGGAATATTGCGAACAAGCGCCGGTGGTGCAAACTTTCCAAAAAGCGGAATAAAAACGTTGATAAAAACAACCGCACTTTTTCGCTATTTATGACACTTTATTGGGGAATACATGTCAGTCGTTGCAAGAATCCATTCTTATGAATCCTGCGGTACCGTTGACGGACCGGGGATTCGTTTTATTCTGTTTTTACAAGGCTGTTTAATGCGCTGTAAGTATTGCCACAACCGCGATACTTGGGATTTGCACGGCGGCAAAGAAATCACCGTGGAAGAGTTGATGAAAGAAGTGGTCACTTATCGCCACTTTATGAACGCCACCGGCGGCGGGGTGACGGCATCGGGCGGCGAGGCAATTTTACAGGCGGAATTCGTTCGCGATTGGTTCCGCGCCTGCAAAGCGGAAGGCATTCATACCTGCCTGGATACCAACGGATTCGTGCGTCACTATGATCATGTTATTGATGAACTCATTGATGTCACCGATTTGGTGTTATTGGATTTGAAAGAACTTAACGACAAAGTGCACCAAAACCTCATCGGCGTACCGAACAAGCGCACCCTTGAATTTGCCAAATACCTGCAAAAACGGAATCAGCCCGTATGGATTCGTTATGTGGTGGTGCCGGGTTATACGGATTCCGACCACGACGTGCATTTGCTGGGGCAATTTATCGAAGGCATGACCAATATCGAAAAAGTCGAGCTGTTGCCGTATCACCGTTTAGGTGCGCACAAATGGGCGGCAATGGGTGAGAAATACGAATTGGAAGACGTAAAACCACCGACAAAAGAATCCTTAGAACACATTAAAACCATCCTTGAAGGCTACGGTCACATCGTCAAATATTAATCCGGATCGGGCGCCGCCCGATCTGAAAAACGTTTTGTAAAACGACCGCACTTTTAGCGCAAATAAACTCCATTTCCTCGTTTACGCTGTTATCAAAGCGCACTACAATAGTCGCTCACCTCCCTTCTTTTTAAGGAATCTCATGCAGTACATTCTCATCGCGTTGTTTTTATGGAGCAGTTCCTTTGTCGCCGGTAAATACACTTACACCATGCTTGATCCCGTGCTGATGGTGCAAATGCGTTTGTTTATTGCGGCGGCGATTGTGTTGCCGATGTTTGTACGGGTTTGGAAACGTGTGCCGAAGGAGATTCGCCCGCAGGTGTGGTGGCTCGGGTTTTTAAATTATCCCGCGATTTTTTTATTGCAGTTTATCGGCTTAAGTCATACTTCCGCGTCCAGCGCTTCTACTATGTTAGGGCTGGAGCCGTTTCTGGTGGTGCTGATCGGGCATTTTTTCTTTGGTGATAAAGCCAAAACCCATCATTGGATTTTCGGCTTAATTGCCTTTTTAGGCGTGGCATTATTGATTGCCGGCGGCGAAGAAACCGGCAATATCAGCATCTTCGGCTGTAGTTTGGTGTTGCTTGCCGGCGTGGTTTTCGCCTCTTGCCTGCGTTGGACGCAAAAAATCATCGTGCAGCTCACCGCACAGGTTTATACCACCAGCAGTATCGTCCTCGGCACTATCACTTGTCTTCCTTTTACGTTATGGCTCACCCAAAGCTGGCAAATTCACTGGAACTGGCAAGGCATCGCGGGGTTATTGTATATCGGTATCGGTTGCAGCTGGCTGGCGTATTATCTCTGGAACAAAGGCATCAACAGCGTGGATTCCAACCTTGCCGGCATTTTGGTTTCATTGGAACCGGTGTTTGCCATCATTTTGGCGGTGTTGTTACTGGGCGAAAACATCAGCCCGCTTTCTTGGCTGGGGATTTTGGCGGTGGTCAGCACCACTTTGATTTCAAGCGTCTATCCGCGCTTGGTACGGCGCGCGAACTAATTTGAAAAACGCCGTAAAAATGCACCGCACTTTATCGTGAAGCATAAAGTGCGGTGCGTTTTTTTCGCGTTTTTATTGCACGATCATCAACCCCATGCAGCCTTTATCCGCCAGCATGAGATCGGACGCGCCGAAAGTGAAGGGGTAATTGTTGGAAGAGGTGTTTTCAAATTTCACCAAAATAGTCACTTTGCCATCAATCCAAACGCTGTCTTTCCAACTGATTTCAGTGGCGTCCAACGGTTTATCGTTAATGGATTCGACGATGAATTTTGCCCCGCGCACGGAAAATCCCACGGCGGAAGAAGCGGTGAGCGTCCAGCGTTCAACACTATCTAATTTGGCGGAAATGTCCAAACGGCGCGGGTCGAATCGGTTTTGATTGATGCTGGCGTTGGTAGTGTCAATATGGAAACGGCGTTCTTGCTGCACTTGCGCGGATAAGGTGGCAGGCGCATCCGTTTCAAATTGCCAGCTTTTTTCTTTTTGTTCAAAGGCACCGGCTAAACCGTCCGGGCGTAGTTCTAAAATGGTGTTGTCAATCAGTTCGCCGTCCGAACTGAAGAAGTTGCCGATTTTATCGAAAAAGCCGCGCTTATGACCGGCAATTAAACTGACTGCTTCGCCGTTGTTTAAATCCACCAGAATTTCGGCGCGTTCACTTGGCGCGAGATGGATAACATTGACTTTTTTGCCTTGCGGTAGGAAACCGAGATCTTGAGCGATAAGAGTAAATTCGCGTTCGTCATCAAAGCGAATGTCATAGGCGCGGGAAAGGGAAGCGTTCAGTAAACGTAAGCGCACCAAACCGCGCGGTGCGGTTAAATAAGGGGCTTCCTGCCCGTTGACAAATAAACGATCGCCGATGAGCGAAGTTTGATTTTGCTGAAATAATTGTGCGCCTTCACCGTTGAGTTGCATATCCTGCAAAATTAACGGAATGTCATCCACGCCGTATTTTTGCGGCAAGCCCAGTTTGGCGCTGTCTTTATCTTCAATCAGCCACAGCCCCACAAGCCCGCGGTAAGTTTGATACGCCGCACTGGCAAGGGTGCAGGCGTGATACCAGCAGGTGGCGGGCGCTTGGGTAATCGGCACAATCGGCGCCCAGGTTTCGCCTTTCTGCAGATTTTTGGCGATACCGCCCATTAATTCGCCGGAAGCCTGTAAACCCTGAATATTCATGGCGACAAATTGCGGCAAATTATTTTTCCAGTTTAACTTGGCAAAATCGCCTTTTTTAATTTTGATTGTCGGCCCGAGATAAGCGCCGTTGAAACCCCAAACTTCGGTACGTTTGCCTGCCAGTAAGGTTGTTTGGGTGTTTTGCATATTCAGGAAAATCGGTTTGCCGCGACGGGTTTCAAACAGCGGCGGAACGTACAACGGCGGATTGGTTGCCGCCAACAAAGGCTTAGGCACCGCAAAAAGTGCGGTGGAAAATAACGTTGTTTTTAATAATTGACGACGGGAACACGATTTCATTTGCGTTTTAGCCTGCTGATGAAGTTGTTTGCGTGGATTGGGCAATTTCCTGATCTAATTCGGCGATGCGTTTTTGCATCACATCGTGGCAATATTCCGCCAGTTCGCGCACGTTTTCGCGGGTATAGCCGGAAACGTCAATGGGCTCCAACATTTCGCAAATCACTTTGCCGTTGTTCCAGCGGTTTAAATTGATTTTGTTGTGTGTGGTGGAGCAGACCACCGGCACGACAGGCACGCCGGCAGCAATGGCGGCATGAAATGCCCCGGTTTTAAACGGCAACAATCCGCGTCCACGACTGCGTGTGCCTTCCGGGAACATCCAAATGGACAGGTTATCCTGATTTATGCGACGTGCCAGTTCCGTCATGGTGTTGTGGGCTTTGGAGCGATTGTCGCGATCCAGGAAAATATTGCCCGTCGCCCAATATAAAATGCCGAAAAACGGCACCCAAATCAGGCTTTTTTTACCGACGCTGACGGTGCGCGGCATCACCATGTAGGAAATGGTCACCATGTCGTAGTTATTTTGATGGTTGCCGATATAAATACAACGCCCGATTTTATCGGCATTCGGCGGGTAGCGGTGTTCGACGTTCAGCCCGAAAAGCGGGTATAGCCGACCGAACCAACGGGCGAAAATGCCCACGTTACTTGGGTTACGAAAACGAATGAAAGAATAGAGCGTGCCGAGGACACAAATGAGAATGCAGCAAATAAGAATAATGAAAATTCTGGCGATTTTTAACATGATAAAGCCCCTTAAAAATTTGCCTAAGTATAGCGAAATTAACCCATTAAGTGTATTAATAAGTGCTAAATGTGCTAATCTAGCGAAAATTTTTTTTAATTAAATTCTTATGCAAAAAACCTATTTTATTGCGGATTTACATCTCTCCGAAAATCGACCGCACTTATTGGCGCTTTTTCGTCAATTTATGCAGGAACTGGCGCCGCAGGCGGAGAAACTGTATATTTTGGGCGATTTATTTGATTTTTGGATTGGTGATGATGAACAATCCGAGTTAATTCACGACGTGCAACAGCTAATCAAAAACCTAACCCGCCAAGGCGTGCAATGCTATTTCCAACACGGCAATCGTGATTTTTTAATCGGCAAAACCTTTGCCGAGGCTTGCGGACTCACGCTTTTGCCCACTTATCAATTAATTGATTTATACGGCGTGCCGACGTTGTTATGCCACGGCGACACCCTTTGTATTGATGACGTGAAATATCAGCGGTACCGCAAGAAAGTCCATCAAAAATGGCGTCAGTGGCTGTTCTTACATCTGCCGTTAAAAGTGCGGTTAAAAATCGCAGAGAAAATTCGGGCGAAAAGCCGTCGGGATAAACAATTCAAACCGACGGAAATTATGGATGTGAACGCGGATTTTGTGTTGCAAACGTTTGCTAAATTTCAGGTGACACAACTTATTCACGGGCATACGCACCGACAAAAACACCATGAAATTCCACCGCACTTTCATCGTATCGTGCTCGGTGATTGGGGTGAAACCTCCTCTATTTTGGAGGTTACGCCCGATACTATAAAATTTATTAATCATAATCTAAGGAGTAAAAATGGCTGATCCACATATTAAATCCCCAATGGATGTTTGGGATTATGTTACCGTCATCGTCTATCGTTCGGGGTTCACCCTTGCGGTGCCCATGTTATTGATGTTGCCGTGGTATCCCGCAACGGCGCAAATCGGCTTATTAATCGCCGCCACGTTTTGTGCCGCCTGCGTGCATTTATATATGAAAAATTTCCGTTATCTTTTTCAGTTCGCCATGTGGCTGGGGTTGTTGTGTCAAATTCTGGGTTTTCCCCAACTTGCCTTGGGCGCGGCGTTTCTCGTGCTGGGCGGATTAAGTTATAAAGAATATTTTTGTTTTCGCGTGTTTGCGTTAAATCTGCAACCGCTATTCTTTGCCATTTTATGGTTCGCTTTATTATTTCATTTGACGTGGCTTAGCACCTTATTATCCCTTGTCACGGGCATTTTAATTTTATTATTAAGCATTCAAAAATGGCGTATGCCGTTACATTTCGATATTGGGGATAAGAGTAAATATCAGGTTTAATGTTTATGTTACTTACAATAAGCATAAAATACGTCATAACCGATTATTGGAGTCATAAATGAACAAGTTACAAAAGAAATATTTTATTGGTTTAACCCACTTTTTAGGCAATGTTTTAGGACCGAAATACGAAGTGGTGTTTCATTCCTTTGAAAAAAACAAAGCCTCAATGGAAGCTATCGTCAACAGCCATGTGAGCGGCAGAAATCTTTCTTCGCCATTGAGTTCTTTTGCATCGAATATGTTGCAGGAAAAAGTTTATTTAGATAAGGATTTTATCTTTAATTACAAAGCGGTTGCCGATTCCGATAAAACGATTCGCGGTTCGACGTTCTTCATTAAAAACGGCAAACGATTGGAAGGGATTTTGTGTATTAATCACGATACTTCCGAACTGATGGATGCCATGACGAAATTAATTTCTCTGGAAAATTTAGGCAATTTTATCAATGTCTTGGGTTTTGACCCGGCATTGGACCGCAATGATGATGCCGGCATTCCCAACAAAGAAAGACTGGAACATTCCATTGAGGAAATTCTTTCGGAATACATCGACATTAATTTATTAAATTCGGAGAAAAACCTGACTTTAAGACAGAAAGAAAATTCCATTCGGATTTTGTTCGATAAAGGCGTTTTTAATATAAAAGGCGCAATTCCTATGGTGGCAAAATACTTAAAAATATCGGTGCCGAGCGTTTATCGGTATTTAAAATTAATCAGAGGGAAAGCATAAAAAAAATTGACATTCTAAAGTGCGGTTAGAATGTCAATTGTTTTTTATGGGCATGCCTTACGTGATTAACCAACCACCACCGGCAAGTAGCCGAGTTTGATCAGGAATGGAATGTTAACAATAATGATGCCCAGAATGGAAACGAGCAGGAGCACGCCGGCGCCGCCCGGCACGCGATAGGCTAAATTCGGGTGTTGTCGGCGGGCTTTCCACACCAATGCCGCCGGCAAAACCACCGCGTAGAACGCGAACATTTGCCCGGCGTAGCCTAACGCCAAAATGAAGCCTTCGGGATAGAAGAAAGCAAACAGTAACGGCGGGAAAAAGGTTAACGCGCCGAGGCAAGGTCTGTTGGCATCAATGTTGAAGGCGCGTTTGAGCAAGTCTTCAATACATTCAAACAATCCTAACGCAACACCGAGGAACGAGGTGATCAACGCCAAGGCGGAGAACAGTTTGACGAAGCCTGCGATCATATCGCTGCCCGTAATGACTTTCACCGCCTCTACCAAACCGTTTAATGTCGGATCGTGGTTTAAAATCTCCAGGAAGCGGGTTTGGCTTAACACGCCGTGAGTGGAAAATTGCCAAAGAATATAGCCAATAAGCGTAATTGCCGAGCCGGCAATAATGGACACTCTCAGGGCTTTTACATTCCCTTCAAGGTATTTATTCAGGCTGGGGATAGAACCGTGAAAACCGAAAGCGGTAAAAAATACCGGGCTGGCAGAAATCAATAAGGCATTATCTATTGGCATAGCCATTAAATTATCAACATGAATTTCCGGAATCATTAAGCCAAGTACCACGAACAGGGCGATGATCATGGTGAAAAATAAGATTCGGTTTAAGCCGTCAACAATTTTGGTTCCGATAACGATAAAGGTGCCGAAAAAGACGGTAAAGAGCAGAATGGAGCCTTTCATTTTCAGGTCCGGCGTGGCAAAGTCCGGCAAGGTTGAGGCAAGAATCGAGCCGCCGCCGGTCACATAAGCGGAGAGCAACGCATACAGGAAAATCATAAGAACGGTGGTTGCCACAATCCGTCCCGGTCTGCCGAAGTATTGTGCCGCGAGCGTTCCTATGCCGGCATCATATTCTGCCGTTTGATAGACTTCTACAAAAAGAAGCGCGCTGTAGGTGAGCAATACCCATAAAATACAAAGTAACCCCACCGTAAATGTGAAACCGATACCTGCCGAAGTGAGCGGCATGGCAAGCATCCCCGCGCCGATCATCGTTCCCGATGTAATCAGCGTACTGCCTAATGTTTTGTTCATGAGCTTTCTCCTTTCCTGTTTCCGTAGAAAGGCTAGTCACTTCCTTATTTGACAATACATCAAACTACAATGTCACTAGAATGTTTTCGCATTTTCCTCATTAAAATTCTGACGGGATATAAGAAGCCCTTACTCCGTTTCCGAAGTAAGGGCTGGTATGACTATTTTTGTTCAAAACGTGCAGTGAAGAAACGGAGTTGTTTCGGTTCATACACGAAACGAAGACCTTTAATATCTTCTTTATGTTTAAACAGATGGATAATACCGTCAGCCACTAAATCCATGTGGGCATAGGTATAAACACGGCGAGGAATGGTGATACGCACGGTTTCAAGTTTCGGATGGTGGTTTTCACCGGTTTTTACGTCACGACCGGCGGATACGATACCCCGTTCCATGGTACGCACGCCACATTCGATATAGATTGCCGCCGCCAAGGCTTGTGCCGGGAAGTCTTCCTCTTGTTTCAAATGCGGGCAGAAACGACGGGCATCTAGGAATACGGCATGACCACCAATCGGTTCAACAATCGGTACGCCGGCGGCTTTTAATTTTTCGCCGAGGTAACGCACTTGTTTCACACGGTGTTCAATGTATTCTTCTTGGGTGGCTTCTTTCAAACCGATTGCCATGGCTTCCATATCACGACCTGCCATACCGCCGTAAGACGGCATACCTTCAAACACCACCACCAATTCTTTGGCTTTCATGAACAATTCTTCATCGTTCATACATAAGAAACCGCCGATATTGGTTAAGCAGTCTTTTTTACCACTCATGGTGCAGCCGTCGGCATAGCTGAACATTTCGTGAATAATGGATTTAATGGAGCGATCTTTGTAACCTTCTTCCTGTTCTTTAATGAAGTACGCATTTTCAACGCAACGGGTGGCATCGTAGAACACTTTGATACCGTGTTTGGCAGTGAGTTCGCGCACGGCTTTCATGTTGGCGATGGAAACCGGTTGACCGCCGGCGAGGTTCACGGTGACCGCCAAGCACACATAAGCGATATTTTCCGCGCCTTTTTCATTGATCAGGTTTTCCAGTTTTTTCAGGTCAATATCGCCTTTGAACGGCACGTCTAATGTCGCATCATGGGCTTCGTCACGAATAATATCGTAGAAAATACCACCGTTGGCTTCTTGGTGATAACGGGTTGTGGTGAAATACATATTGCCCGGCACATATTGTCCCGGTTTGATGGCAATACGGGAAAGGATATTTTCCGCACCACGTCCTTGGTGGGTCGGAACGATATGTTTGAAACCGAAGAGTTCTTGTACGGTTTCTTGCAGATGATAGAAGTTTCTACTACCGGCGTAAGCTTCATCTCCCAGCATAATACCCGCCCATTGACGATCACTCATGGCATTGGTACCGCTATCGGTTAAGAGATCGATATATACGTCTTTTGAATCAAGTAAGAAGGTATTATATCCCGCTTCTTTCATTGCTTTTTCGCGTTCTGCTTTCGGTAAAATGGAAACCGGTTCAACACTTTTGATTCGGAACGGCTCTGCTGGATAGTATGTCATAATTTGTCTCCTGTTTATGATGAGTTTAAAGTCCATGCTGGTAACTCGCTTCTCAAACATCTATCATCGAGTTGCGGTTATACTAATAAAAAATTTTTAGCATTACTGTGAGGAATGTCACAAATAATAAAAAATTATTAAAATTTAGTTTATTTTTACGAAATAATAATTTTTTCTACAAAATGGCGTGATTTTTAGACGAATTATTGAATTTTGAGAGGTGTTGTTGTAAAGAATATTAATTCTCATCTAACAGAACGGCGGGAAAAATGGCAGATAAAAAAATAGACCCGAAAACGGGTCTATTTCATAAGATTCTTTAAATTTGATTACTTCACACGGGAAACATATTCGCCGGAACGGGTATCGACGCGAATCACTTCACCGATTTGAACGAATAACGGCACTTTCACCACCGCGCCGGTGCTTAAGGTTGCCGGTTTGCCGCCGGTACCTGCGGTATCGCCTTTCAAGCCCGGATCGGTATCCACGATTTCCAACTCAACGAAGTTCGGTGGGGTCACGGTAATCGGTGCGCCGTTCCATAATGTCACGATACAATCCGCTTGGTCTAATAACCATTTTTCGGCATCGCCCACGGCTTTGGCATCGGCGGAATATTGCTCGAAGGTTTCCGGGTGCATGAAATACCAGAACGCATCGTCTTTGTAAGAATAAGTTAAGTTTAAATCCATAACATCAGCGGCTTCAACGGAAGTACCGGATTTGAAGTTCACATCCAATACTTTGCCGGAAATTAATTTACGAATACGGGTGCGGGTGAACGCCTGACCTTTGCCGGGTTTAACGAATTCATTTTCAACGATCACGCAAGGCTCGCCGTCTTGCATAAATTTTAGACCTGGTTTGAAATCACTGGTAGTATATGTAGCCATATTATCCTCAAGAAAAAGATTGTTTTTTAAAAGTGGCTATTCTACATCAAAACATCCCGATTAGAGAAGAACAAAGTTGGTTGGAACATCTGGCAAACGGGATTTCGGATCCGAAAATCTTATTACAACACCTGGAACTTCCCCTCGACCCCTTTAAACAAGATATTGAAGCCCGCAAACTGTTTGCCATGCGGGTGCCTTTGCCTTTCGTGGCAAAAATGGAAAAGGGCAATGCGCGCGATCCTTTGTTTTTGCAAGTGATGTCCTTTGCCGATGAGTTTCTGCAGGCGGAGGGATTCAGCAAAGATCCGCTGGAAGAACAAGAGGATAAAAATGTCGTGCCGAATATTCTGCACAAATACCATAATCGCTTGTTATTTATGGTCAAAGGCGGTTGTGCGATCAATTGTCGCTATTGTTTTCGCCGTCATTTCCCTTATGAGCAAAACAAGGGCAATAAACAAAATTGGCAGAAGGCGCTGGACTATATTGCCACCCACCCTGAAATCGAAGAAGTGATTTTATCCGGCGGCGATCCGCTTATGGCGAAGGATCATGAAATCGCCTGGCTGATAAAACACCTAGAAAATCTACCGCACTTAACGCGCCTACGCATTCATTCACGGCTGCCGGTGGTGATCCCGCAACGCATCACCGACGAATTTTGCCACATTATGGCACAAACCCGCTTACAAAAAATTCTGGTTACGCACGTTAATCATGCCAATGAAATTGATGAAGATTTTTCCAATGCTATGGATAAATTAAAGAATTGCGGTGTCGTATTATTAAACCAATCGGTTTTACTGAAAAACGTGAATGACGATGCCCATATTCTGAAAGCATTAAGCGACCGTTTATTTTCAGTGGGGATTCTGCCTTATTATTTGCATTTGCTGGATAAAGTGGAAGGTGCCGCGCACTTTTATCTTGATGATGTGCAGGCGTTAAGAATTTACAAACAATTACAACGCATTACCTCCGGTTATTTAGTGCCGAAACTCGCCCGTGAAATCGGCGGCGAACCGAATAAAACCTTGTTTGCAACATGATATTCCGGTATCAAAAAAGCAAAAGATGTTTTAGAATAGGCGCGATTTTTTTACTTATTAATTTATGCCGTGATCGATTCGGTTTCTGTGTTGATTTCTCTCATGAAAAACGCAGAAAAAAATGACCGCACTTTTACGGCATATCGGCATAATTTCACCAGAGGTATATTGTGGATTCTGAAAAAAGAACCCCGGAAAATGAAAATAATCCGGCACAAAATGAATTGGATTTGGGCTTTAGTCAAATGGAACCGATCACCCCGAAAAAAGTGATTAAACCGGAACCGTCTTTGTTTGAGAAGTTGCTTGGAAAAGGCAAAGATCTCCTTGCGAAGAAAGAACAAAAGAATATGGAAAATCAATTTGCCGTTCGCAAAGAACCCGTATTCGGTGGTGCCGGTGCGACTGGAGAGAAAAGCATGACAAGCGAAAACCCGACCGAAAAATTTTCAACCGAAAGCACAGAAAACAATGAACCGCAGACCGCCGCCGATACGGTGGCGGAAACCTCCTCATCAGAATCTCCGGTGGAGCCAACCGTCACCGAAACGGAAGAATCCGTTGAAACAACACAACCGGAAGTCACCGAATTAAAAGAAAAACCGAAAGCCGGTTTTAAAAATCCTGAAAATTGGGCAATTTTAAGTATCCTTCCGCAAAAACATCGTCGCATTTTCGTCGCGCTGTTCGGCGTGGTATTGGTGCTGATTTTTATCTTATGGATGAAACCGAGTTCCGATACGGTGCAATCTTATGAACAGCAAAGCAATAACGGCGTGCCGATTCAATTCCAACAGTTAGATCAATCGCAAACTGTTGAACCGACAGTGCTGGATAATCCTGCACCGCAAACGGATAACATTGCCGCACAACAACAAACCGCAACGGCGGCAACCACAGAAAATACACAAAATACCCATGTTGCCGGTACAGAACCGCAACCGACGGAACAAGGCGTGACAACCTCCGTTGCCGAACAGGCGACAACCGCCGCGGTGGAAAATAAACCGACGGAAGTGAAACCGACAGAAACCGTTAAAACGACCGAGCCGGTAAAAGCGCCGGAAGCCGTTAAACCGCGTCAGCATCAGGAAACCGCGAAAAAAGCCGAACCGGCAAAAAGCGATAAAGTGAAACAGGCTGAAAAAGCGACCGCCAAAAATCAACCGACTAAATCGGCAAAAACCGAAAAAGAAGTGCGGGATATTTTAGAAGGCAAGACTACGACCACCGTCAAAGCGGCAGCCGGTAGCAAAACCTTAACCATTCCGCAAGGCGTGACCTTAATGCAGGTGTTCCGTGACAACCAATTGCCGGTCGGTGATGTGAATGCCATGACCAAAGCCAAAGGCGTAGGCAATGCGTTAAGCAGCTTCAAGCCGGGTGACAAAGTACAGGTTTCCCTGAATGCACAAGGTCGCGTGAGCGAATTGCGTTTAGCCAACGGCGCACGCTTTACCCGCCAATCCGACGGCAGTTATCAATTTAAGAAGTAATCCTGAAATTCAATAAGCGTAGTCATTAGCTACGCTTATTCCATTTAAAAGAGACATGATTATGTTAAGAGCGAGCTTCGTCTTATTGACGTTAATGGGATTAACCGCTTGCATGGTAAAACCGGTAGAGCAAAAAGCCCCCGCCAAACCACGCACGCAGGTTCTGCAAAAAGCCACTCAAAAGGGTTCGGCGCAAGACTATCTTTGCAAAGATAATAAAACGGTTCGGGTTGTCCGCCACACCACCAAAAACAAGAAAAAATTGAATTCTATCAGCGTGACGTTTAACAACGTGACACACCGACTGACCCCGACGATTGCCGAAAGCGGTCGCAATTATTCCAACATTCATTGGCTTTGGTTGGAGCGCAAAGAGTTCTCCCTTCTGAAAAGCAGCGTAGGTGAAATTCTTGCCGAGCAATGTGTCGCACAGTAATTTTCATGTTTAAAAACACGAAAAAAAACGACCGCACTTTTTCCCCGAAAAGTGCGGTCTGTGTTTAAGGCGTTTTTTAATCATCAAACGGCTTACAACCGTTCTTTCTC
>JACAWG010000073.1:0-3463 GCA_017160915.1 Aggregatibacter actinomycetemcomitans | reverse complement strand
TGTTCACGAATTTGATCGGCGAATTTTAAGCGTTTCAAACTGCAATCTTCGTTCAATACGAAGGACAAACGTTCTTCCCATTCCAATGCCAGCTTGGTGACGAATTTAGAATGCACTAAGGATAAAATTTCTTCGCTGTCCAAGGCTTGTTGTTTGCAACGAATGACACCGTCGGTTTGTGCATCGCGCAGTTCCGCTTCTTCCAGCGGTACCAGCCATTCCGGCGTATTTTCCTGTGCGATCCAGTTTTGCATCACCAATGCCGGTTCGTTGGCAAAAGCTAGCGGCACTACAGGCAACGAACCTAAAGATTTACGCAATAACGCCAGCACCTCTTCCGCGCGTTTGGCGGAGGCGGCATCCACATAAATCAACGCGTTTTCCGCGTCGATCCAAATCGCCGTTTGTTGGTATTTGCTAAAGGCACGTGGCAATAGCGTGGCGACCACATCGTCTTTTAAGGTTTGTTTTTCCACTTTTTTCAGCTTGCGGTTTTCCGCCTGCTCCAGTTTTTCTACGCGGGCATCCAGCTCACGTTTTACTACATGGGAAGGCAGGATTTTTTCTTCTTTTTGCGCGAGCAGTAAAATCTGCTTGCCGACAGTGAAATACAATAATTCGCTGCCTTTCAGCGGTTGCGACCAGCCGAATTTGCTCTGTTCCGATTGATGGCAAGGGTGATATTGATGGTTTTCGAGGGCGGCAGAAAGGGTTTGTTCCGACCAATCGAGGGATTTGGTCAGGCGGTAAATCATGGCGTTTTTGAACCAAAACATAGTAGATCCTTATTCTTATTCAGGTAAAATGTGCGCTATTGTAACGTACTTCAAGGTGAAATATGCAACATAAATTGGTGACCTTTATCGGTGGCGGCAATATGGCGCAAGCCATCGTGTTCGGTTTGTTAAAACGCAGTTATCCTGCCGATAAAATCATTGTCTGTGATCCTAACGAAGAAAAACGGGATTTATTCGCCCAAAAAGGCGTACGCACGGCAACGGATAATGTCGCGGCAGTAGCCCAAGGGGAAGTGGTGTTGTTGGCGGTGAAACCGCAGATGTTGGCGGACATTTGTGCGCCCTTAAGTGCGGTAGATTTTCAGGCTAAATTGGTGATTTCCATCGCCGCCGGTATTTCACTGGCAAGATTAACCGTACTGTTGCCGAGCGCGCAATCCGTCGTGCGCGTGATGCCGAATACGCCGGCATTAGTGGGCGAAGGCATGGCGGGGTTGTTCGCCGCAAAAAACACGTCGGAAAACGACCGCACTTTTGCGCAGGATTTGTTGGCCGCCGTAGGTAAAACCCTGTGGCTTGATTCGGAAGAACAAATGCACGCCGTCACCGCCGCCTCAGGCAGCAGCCCGGCGTATTTCTTTCAGCTGTTGGAAGCCATGCAGCAAGGTTTGTTGGAAATGGGATTAAATGAACAACAGGCGCGCGAGTTGGTGCAGCAGGCGATGTTGGGTTCGGCAAAAATGGTGGTGGAAAATCCACAGTTGGAACTGGCAACCTTGCGCCAAAATGTTACTTCCAAAGGCGGCACCACGGCAGCGGCACTGAATGTGTTCAATCAACGTCAATTTAACGACATCGTTCAGCAGGCAATGCAGGCTTGCGTGGCGCGTTCAAAAGAAATGGAAACCTTATTCTAATGCCCGTTCGTCCTTTTACCTGGCTCGCCTTGAGCTTTTTTGGCTACTACTGCGCGTACGGTGTATTCGTGCCCTTTTTCCCCGTTTGGATGAAATCCCAACAATACGGCGAGGAAATGATCGGCATGGTGCTGGCGAGCGCCTATGTATTCCGTTTTGTGGGCGGTTTGTTCTTCTCCGGTTTAATTAAACGGGCATCGCAACTCATCAATTCCTTACGTTTATTGGCGTTGGCAAGCGCCCTGATTATGGCGGGGCTCAGTTTTGTCGCCGAGAATTTCTGGTTGTTATTCTCCGCTATCGGTTTGTTTGCCATGGTAAACGCCGCCGGTATGCCGATTACGGATTCCCTGGCGAGCACCTGGCAGCGTCAGATTCAACTGGATTACGGCAAAGCGCGGTTAATCGGTTCACTGGCGTTTGTGGTGGGCGTAACCTTATTCGGCAATGTTATCGGCTTTTTCGGCGAGCAAAATATCGTTTGGATTTTGACCGCACTTTTACTGGCTTATACGCTCATGCAGTGCGTGAGCCCGACCATTCCGCCGCAGGATGAACAGTCGGCACACGCCGCCGTTGAGGTGCGCTATTGGGATTTGTTGAAAAACAAAACCACATTGCGCGTCTTGCTGGCATCGTCGCTGATTCAAGGATCGCACGCTGCTTATTATGTTTACAGCGTGTTGTATTGGACGGGGCTTGGCATTTCCGTTTCGCAAACCAGTCTGCTTTGGGGCTTGGCGGTGGTCGCCGAAATTCTGTTATTTTTCTTCTCCCGTCGCTTACTGCAAAACTGGAAAGTCAGCACCATTTTTCATTTGGCGACCGTTGCCTGTATTGTGCGCTGGATGGGGCTTGCCGCTACCGATGAAATCTGGCTGATTGCTATTTTGCAATTGTTACATAGCCTGACTTACGCCACCGCCCATTATGCTATGGTGCGTTACATTACGACGCAACCGCAACCCCATATTTCCAAGCTGCAAGCCTTATACAACGGCGTTTCCAACAGCGCAATGGTGGCGATTCTGACCGCACTTTCCGGTGTCATTTATCCGCATTCGGCATCAATGACGTTTATTCTCATGGCGCTGATCGCCGCCGTAGCTTTCGTCGTGACACCGCGTAAAGTGGAAGCCTTTTTGGTGAAACAGGGATAGCCATGAATAACCTTGCATTATTGGATTTATTCTTAAACGAGTTATGGATTGGCAAAGGTTTGTCGCCCAATACGGTGGCGTCTTATCGCTTGGATTTAACTGCACTTTGTGATTGGTTGGAGGCGCGGCATTTGTCGTTGCTCGGTTTGGATGCCGTAGATTTGCAAACTTTTTTGGGCGAACGGGTCGAGCAGGGTTACAAAGCCACCAGCACGGCGAGATTGCTCAGCGCCATACGAAAACTTTTTCAATATTTGTATCAGGAAAAATACCGCACAGATGATCCTAGCGCGGTGCTCAGTTCACCTAAATTGCCGAGCCGTTTGCCGAAATATTTAACGGAGCAGCAAGTGACGGATTTGCTGAATGTGCAAAGCCTGGAGCAACCCATTGAGTTACGCGACAAAGCCATGCTGGAGCTGTTGTATGCCACGGGATTGCGGGTGACGGAATTGGTTTCTCTGAACACCGACAGCATTAATCTGAATCAAGGCGTAGTGCGGGTTATCGGTAAAGGCAATAAGGAGCGCATTGTGCCTATGGGCGAGGAAGCGACCCATTGGGTGAAGCAATTTATGTTATTTGCCCGCCCGATGTTGCTGGACGGACAAAGCTCCGATGTGCTATTCCCCAGCCGACGCGGTACGCA
>JACAWG010000072.1:1129-1490 GCA_017160915.1 Aggregatibacter actinomycetemcomitans | reverse complement strand
CGGTAGCTTCTTTAATCCCTACAATGTTACTGATTTTCGCCAGATGACCGATAGTTTCAGGTAGTAAATCACTGCCGGTGCGCCCCGGAACATTGTAAAGAATTTGTGGAATATCAGTGCATTCGGCGATGGCTTTGAAGTGTTGATACATGCCTTCTTGAGTTGGCTTGTTGTAGTAAGGCACCACGGATAAACAACCGGAGATGCCGCTGTTATTGAGTAATTTGGTCATGGTGATGGCTTCGCTGGTAGCGTTAGCACCGGTACCGGCAATAACCGGAATACGTCCATCGGCAAATTCAACGGTTTTTAAAATGGCTTTTACATTTTCATCAATGCTCAAGGTGGCGGACTCACCGGT
>JACAWG010000072.1:846-1079 GCA_017160915.1 Aggregatibacter actinomycetemcomitans | reverse complement strand
GGCTTGTTGTAGTAAGGCACCACGGATAAACAGCCGGCAATGCCGCTGTTGTTGAGTAATTTGGTCATGGTGATGGCTTCGCTGGTGGCGTTAGCGCCGGTGCCGGCGATAACCGGAATGCGTCCGTTGGCAAATTCAACGGTTTTTAAAATGGCTTTTACGTTTTCATCAATGCTTAAGGTGGCGGATTCACCGGTAGTTCCGACGGAAACGATAGCGTCGGTGCCGCTCTT
>JACAWG010000072.1:0-796 GCA_017160915.1 Aggregatibacter actinomycetemcomitans | reverse complement strand
ACTAATTTTTTTAAGGTTTCAAAATCGACTTCACCATGGCTGTCCATTGGTGTCACTAACGCAACAATACTACCTTGAAATAAAGGATGATTTGACATAAAAGCCTCCGTTTTATTTGTTATTTTGTCATAACGATTCGAATAAAAAGGATCGAAAACCGTTGTGTTTGCTTGCTAATAGCTATTTAAGATCGCTAAAATAGCCTTAATTTGCAAGAGATTTTTTTATTTTTTTGTATTTTAAGAAGGATTTCAAATGGAAACATTAAAAGCCGGTGAAAACGCACCGCACTTTACCTTGTCGGATCAACATAACCAATCGGTTTCTTTAAGCCAATTTCAAGGTAAAAAAGTGTTGGTTTATTTTTATCCGAAAGCCTTAACACCGGGCTGCACCACGCAAGCCTGCGGTTTGCGCGATAGCAAAGCGGAATTGGACAAGTTAGGTGTGGTTGTTCTCGGCATTAGCCCGGACAGTCCGAAAAAATTAGCCCAATTTGCAGAAAAGAAAGCATTGAACTTCACCTTATTATCCGATGAAAATCATCAGGTTGCGGAACAATTCGGTGTGTGGGGTGAGAAAAAATTTATGGGACGCACATTTGACGGCATTCATCGTATTAGTTTTTTAATTGATGAACAGGGAAAAGTCGAACAAGTATTTGATAAATTTAAAACGACGGATCACCACCAAGTGGTGCTGGATTATTTGCAGAAGTGAGCTATTCATCGAGCTAAAACGAAAGACCGCACAAAAGTGATCTGCTCCCCAAAAGTTGGACAGATAACTAAACCTA
>JACAWG010000071.1:600-1310 GCA_017160915.1 Aggregatibacter actinomycetemcomitans | reverse complement strand
AAAGGCATTACCAATTTAGATAATGTGGCGATGTTCAATGTTTCCGGCCCGGGTATGCAAGGCATGGTAGGCATGGCTTCCCGCGTATTTTCCGCCATGTCCAACGCCAAGGTTTCGGTGATTTTAATCACCCAATCCTCCTCCGAATACAGCATCAGTTTCTGCGTGCCGGTAAAATCCGTTGATGCAGCACTGAAAGCCTTAGAAGCAGAATTTGCGCAAGAGTTAAAAGCCCATCAGTTGGATCCGATTGAAGTGATTAAAGATTTATCCATCATTTCCGTGGTAGGCGATGGTATGCGTCAAGCCAAAGGCATTGCCGCCCGCTTCTTCTCCGCGTTAGCACAAGCGAATATCAGCATTAATGCCATTGCTCAAGGTTCTTCCGAACGTTCGATTTCCGCCGTGGTGGCGCAAAATAAAGCCATTGAGGCCGTGAAAGCAACGCACCAAGCGTTATTTAACAACAAAAAGCTCGTTGAAGTATTTCTCGTAGGCGTCGGCGGTGTCGGCGGCGAATTAATCGAGCAAATCAAACACCAAAAAGAATATTTGGCAAAGAAAGACATTGAAATTCGCGTTTGCGCCCTCGCGAATTCCAACAAAATGTTGCTCAATGAAAACGGCTTAACTTTAGATCATTGGCAAACGGACTTAGAAAACGCTACCCAACCGTCGGATTTCGACGTACTGCTCTCTTTCATTAAATT
>JACAWG010000071.1:0-550 GCA_017160915.1 Aggregatibacter actinomycetemcomitans | reverse complement strand
CATCATGTGGTGAACCCGGTTTTCGTGGATTGCACGTCGGCAGAATCCCTCGCCGGTTTATACGAACGCGCCTTGGCGGAAGGTTTCCATGTGGTGACCCCGAATAAAAAAGCCAATACCCGCGCGTTGGATTATTACCACAAACTGCGTGAACTGGCACATAAAAACCAACGTAAATTCTTATACGAAACCAACGTCGGCGCAGGTTTGCCGGTCATTGAAAACTTACAGAATCTATTGGCGGCAGGCGATGAAGTGGAACGCTTTGACGGGATTTTATCCGGCTCCCTTTCCTTTATTTTCGGTAAACTGGAAGAAGGTTTAACGCTTTCCCAAGCCACCACACTTGCCCGCGAAAAAGGCTTCACCGAGCCGGATCCACGCGACGATCTTTCCGGTCAGGATGTTGCCCGTAAATTACTGATTTTAGCCCGTGAAAGCGGATTAGAACTGGAATTGGAAGATGTAGACGTGGAAGGCGTGTTACCAAAAGGTTTTGCCGAAGGAAAATCCACCGAAGAATTCATGGCATTATTGCCACAGTTGGATG
>JACAWG010000070.1:313-2647 GCA_017160915.1 Aggregatibacter actinomycetemcomitans | reverse complement strand
TTAATCAATTACTTGCTTGGTGATTGCATAAAACGGAAGAAGTCACTATCCGGTTTTAAAATCAGTAGATTGTCCGAATTGGCGAAGCTGCTTTCATAGGCTTTCAGGCTACGAATGAAGCTATAAAATTCAGGTTCTTTACCAAAGGCATCGGCAAAGATTTTGGCTGCTGTCGCGTCGCCGTCACCGCGTAATTCCTGTGCGGTTTTTTCCGCATTGGCGATGATTAAGGTGACTTTACGATCGACATCCGCTTGGATAAATGCCGCTTTTTCTTTACCTTGAGAACGGTGTTCACGGGCTACCGCATCCCGTTCGGCGCGCATACGTTGGTAAATGGAGGAAGACACTTCATCCGGCAAGTTAATTTGTTTAATCCGCACGTCAAGCACTTCAATCCCCAGTTCGGCGGTGCTGTCCTGCCCGCTGTTGAGGGCTTTTTTCGCGCCTGCCATGAGTTCGCCGCGTGTCCCGGAAACGATGTCTTTAATGGTGCGGGAACCGATTTCGGAACGCAAACGGTCATTGACTTTACGACGTAATAAGTTGGCGGCTTGTGCATAATCGCCACTACCGGTGGTGGTGAAGAAACGACCGAAATCATTGATACGCCATTTCACGTAGGAATCCACCAAGAGGTCTTTTTTCTCAACGGTAACGAAACGATCCGCTTGTCCGTCTAAGGTTTGAATACGTGCATCAAGCACTTTCAGATTATCAATAAACGGAATCTTAAAATGCAGCCCCGGCGTGTAAATGGCGACTTTATTGTCGGCATCACGTTGTACTTTGCCGAAACGCAACATAATACCGCGCGTGCCTTCGGTGACCACCACGATACTGGAGTAGGCGATAGCGACGATAACTAAAATGACAGGTAATAACAGTTTACGCATTAGTTAAATCTCCCTTGACGACTACTTTCATTTCCGATTTCTGATGGACGGTTCGGCGTGTTTGCCCGATTTTCGCTGCGGGAAACAGGCGCAGAACTGACCGCACTTTGTTGGGTTTCTTCACTATTGGCATTGGCGGAATAGGTTTGTTTGCCTTTGAGTAACTGTTCCAGCGGTAGCACGGTGAGGTTATTGCCGTTAGCGGCGTCCAGCATCACTTTCGGTGTATTCGCCATTACTTTTTCCATGGATTGAATATACAAACGCTCACGGAAAACATCCGGCGCGGCTTTAAATTCCGGTAACAGCGGTTGGAAACGTTCCACTTCCCCTCTGGCATCCAGCACGACACGATCTTTATACGCCGTGGCTTCTTCCAGAATGCGTTGAGCGTTACCGCGCGCGATCGGCTCTTTCTCACGGGCATAGGCTTCCGCTTCACGAATATAACGTTGTTCGTCTTCCTGGGCTTTAATGGCGTCGTCAAAAGCGTCTTTTACTTCTTCCGGCGGACGGGCGGATTGGAAGTTCACATCAATCACTTCCAAGCCCATATTATACGGCTCGATAATTTGATTCAGCGCCTTCCAGGTATTTTCACGCACCACGGAACGACCGGTCGTTAAAATATCGTTCATGGTCATGTGACCGATCACATAACGTAACGCACTGTCGGTGGCTTGGTTTAAACTGTCGTTGGCATTTACCGCGCTGAACAGATATTTTTCAGGATTTTGCACGCGATATTGCACGGTCATTTCCACTTTCACCATGTTTTCATCTTGTGTCAGCATGGAACCTTGGGTTTTTAATTCCTGCACGCGTTCCACGTTGACCGGAATCACGCGATCAATAAAGGTCGGTTTCCAGTTTAAACCCGGTTGTTCAATGGAATGGAACTGCCCCAAACGCAATACTACGCCACGTTCTGCTTCTTTGATGGTATAAAAACCGCTGGCGCCCCATAAAATCACGCCGGCGACCACGGCAATCGGCAATAATTTGCCTAAGCCGGAAGGCAGATTGGCATGGTTGGAATTGTTATTTTTGGTGCCTTTACCGCCCATTTTTTTCAATAAATTATTGAAAATTTCTTCTAAATCAGGCGGTGATTGTTCGTTCTTTTTTTGTGAGTTGGAAGAACGATCCCAATTGGACTGACCTTCGTTTTTATCGGAAGACTGACTTCCTGACGATTGTCCGTTTTGCTTTGGTTTGCCCCAAGGATCTTGATCTGAACCGTTTAACGACATGGCTTTCTCCGTTTGTCAAAAAATTGTTATAAGTCTAAACAAAATCGAGTGTTAAGTCTAATCATTAATGGGGTTAATACGCGGATTTTAAAGGGCTAAATGTTCACATCGTAGTGAATTTTTTGCAAAAGCATTTGTGTTTCGAATTGTTCGCCATTCCAGACAAAATAGCGCAACGAATGCGG
>JACAWG010000070.1:0-263 GCA_017160915.1 Aggregatibacter actinomycetemcomitans | reverse complement strand
AAAAACGCCAAATAAAAAGGCAATTGGTCGCTAAAAATCAATTGCCCGCGCGGGCAGTAACGGGAATAAATCTCTTGTGTGTCGGGCAAATGGGTCACTTCCGACAATCTCATAATGCCCGCCCCTTGGGATTTCAACACCGCTTCACGCAAACACCAAATACGATAAAACGCCGATTTTTCATCGGGTTGCTGTTGAAACCAACGGATTTCTTCGGCGGGGGCAAAATGTGCCAAAAGGGCTAAATAGGGGCGTTCTTTGCG
>JACAWG010000069.1:8379-24765 GCA_017160915.1 Aggregatibacter actinomycetemcomitans | reverse complement strand
TGTGAGTGCATCGGGGGTTTTTGCTTTTTGGGGGCAAAGGGAAACTGCGGGAGAGGATGAGAAAGCAGAAGCAAAGAGCAGCCGAAGGGAAAAGAAAAGTGCGGTTGATTGTTAAAGTGTTTTTGAAGGCTAATTGTTATATACAAACTTTACGCTAATTGCTATCCTTTAGCAGATAACTGTCTATTATCCTAAGGAGAAAATTATGTATTTTTTAGATGGCTTACCAATCGCTTCCATTATTTTTATCGTGCTTGTCGGTGTTGTGCTTTATTCAACATTGAAAACGGTGCCGCAAGGTTATAACTGGACGATTGAACGTTTTGGTCGTTATACCCGTACACTAATGCCGGGATTAAATTTTGTTGTTCCATTTGTTGATCGTGTTGGTCGTAAAATCAATATGATGGAACAAGTGTTGGACATCCCATCCCAAGAAGTTATTTCAAAAGATAATGCGAATGTCGCAATTGATGCGGTATGTTTCGTTCAGGTTATTGATGCGCGTAATGCCGCTTATGAAGTTAATCACTTAGAACAAGCTATTATCAATCTTACCATGACAAATATTCGTACGGTTTTAGGTTCCATGGAGTTGGATGAAATGCTATCTCAGCGCGATTCCATTAATAGCCGTTTGCTATCTATTGTAGATGAAGCGACAAATCCTTGGGGGATTAAAGTAACCCGTATTGAAATCCGTGATGTGCGTCCGCCACATGAATTGATCGCCGCGATGAATGCCCAAATGAAAGCTGAACGTAATAAACGTGCAGATATTTTAGAGGCAGAAGGTGTGCGTCAGGCTGAAATTTTACGCGCAGAAGGTGAAAAACAATCCCGCATTTTGAAGGCGGAAGGTGAGCGTCAAGAAGCCTTCTTACAAGCTGAAGCCCGCGAACGTGCCGCTGAAGCGGAAGCGAAGGCGACCCAAATGGTATCCGATGCGATCGCTAACGGTGACACGAAAGCGATTAATTACTTTATTGCGCAAAAATATACTGAAGCGCTAAAAGAAATCGGTGGTTCGGATAATAGTAAAGTCGTGCTGATGCCTTTAGAGGCCGGTAACTTAATCGGTTCCATTGCCGGCATTACCGAATTATTAAAAACCGATAAAAAAGTAAACTAGTAACAAGAAAGTCGAGGTGGGTATGGAATGGTTAGCAGATTGGGGCGTTTGGCACTGGCTTATTCTTGGTTTTATCTTGCTCATTGCCGAGGTTGTCATTCCCGGCGTTTTTCTTCTATGGTGGGGATTAGCCGCCATCGTTGTTGCCGGTATCATGAAATTTATTCCTGCCTTACCGCTTTCTGCATTGGCGGTAATTTATGCGGTTATCGCCATTATTCTCAGTATTATTTGGTGGCGCTATCAACACGGTAAAGATCAAATTGATCAGTCTAAATCTGTCCTCAATCAGCGGGATCATGCCATGGTAGGGGCGCGCGGAAAAGTCTTAGCTATTGCTGAAAACGGCATTGGCAGAGGGGCTTTTGGCGATACTACATGGCGGATTCAAGGTCGTGATTTAGCGGTGGATGATATCGTTGAAGTTGTTTCTGTTGATAGCATCACATTGAAAGTTAAGAAAATTTAAGGAAAGAAATGAAGCATTTAATTATTTCTGCACATCCTAATCAACAAAGTTTTAATCGCGCTATAGTAGAGCGTATTGTGAAAGCCTCTCATGAATTAGGGGCGGAAACCACGGTTCGCGATCTTTATACATTAAATTTTAATCCCGTTTTGTCTTGGAATGAATTAAGCGCCGGGCCTGAAGGCATTGTGCCGACGGAAATTAAATTTGAGCAAAATTTAATTAAAGAAGCGGATTTGATTACCTTGATCTATCCCCTTTGGTGGATGGGGTTTCCCGCTATTTTAAAAGGTTATTTGGATCGGGTGCTCAGCTACGGATTTGCGTACCAAACGGAAAATGGCGGGTCGGTGGGATTGCTGGGTGATAAAAAAATGCAACATTTTATTACCATGGGTAACAATCTTGAGCGTTATCAGAGCATCGGTTTTGATAAAGCCTTACAAACCTGTTTAGTTGACGGTTTGTTTAATTTCTGCGGTATTACCGATATTCACCATGATATTTTCGGCGACATTCATTTATTGGATGAGGCGGGTTATCAACAAATTTTGGATAATGCGGCGCAAAAAACGCAGGAAAATCTGACCGCACTTTTGGCAAAGGATGGAACCAAATAATGCAGGAAAGTGTGCAACTCAATAATTTTTCTTTGATTAGCCGTTTATTCGGCAATTTATTTTACCGCCAACCGACAGATCCCATTTTATCCGGCGTTTTTGCTTGGCTGCAGCAAGGCAACTTATCCCAAGTCTGGGCGTTAAACGAAGACAGCGAAAGTAAAAGCGCATTGGATGCCTTGCAGATGCCCATTGATTTGACATTGTTGAATCAAGAATATCAAAAACTTTTCGGTGAGTCGGGAAGTGTAGCGACACAAATTTCTGCTTATGAAATTTCCGTTGAAGGTTTCAAGGATTTTCGGCAAATGCGTAACCTGCCTGAAGCGGACAATATCGATCATTTCGCCATGTTGTTATTGACGGCCTCCTGGTTGGAAGATAACACCGATTCATTGAGTGCCCAACAGGAACTGTTTGAATGTTTTCTTCTGCCTTGTGCAGCGAAGTTTTTAGCGAAAGTTGAAAAACAGGCGACGTTGCCGTTTTATCGCTCATTGGCATACTTAACCCGTGAAATGCTTTCTGCGATGGCTGATGAGTTAGATTCGGAAGAGTTATAGAATCGTTTGAAGGCGATTAAAAATAAAGGTGAGTTTTGCGCTCACCTTTTTTATCTCTAATCTTTATACAAATTATCTTCTTCATTCGGTTGGGTTTTAAAGCGCCGATGGAGCCACATATATTGTTCAACGCCGTTTAAAATTTCTTTTTCAATGACTTGATTCATGCGGGTGGCTATTTCTGTTTCCGTGTGTAAATCGGAAAAATCCACGGGCGGGGAAATTTTAACCGTGTAGCCGGAATTATCTTTGTTTCTTAACGGTGAAAACGGAATGACTTTACTGTTCGGTGAAGACTTCAAGAGATAGTAACTGCCCGTTGTGGTTGCTGCGTTAGGAACGGCAAAAAACGGCACGAAGACCGCATTTTTTCTGCCGTAATCATGATCCGGCGCATACCAAATAATATCACCGTGACGAATGGCTTTAATCATGCCGCGTAAATCTTTGCGATCTAGCATATCTTTATTGGAACGCAACCGCCCTTGGGTTTGTATCCAGTCGAATAACGGGTTGTCGTTCGGGCGATAAACACCGATGCCCGGTTGATGAATGCCGACAATGCGTGCGCCTAATTCCAGCGTTAAAAAATGTACGCCGACAAAAATAATGCCATCCGCCAAATTCGCTTTTAAATATTCCAAACCTTCAATTTTTGACCATTTTTTGATGCGACGATCAGACCAAAACCACGCCATACCGGTTTCAATAATCGCCATGCCGGTGGCGCGTAAATTAGCTTGCAGAATTTCGTTGATTTGTTGTTCGGATAGATCAGGAAAGCAAAGTTCTAAATTACGTTTGGCGATTTTCGCGCGCCGTTTGCCTACGCCGGTTTTGGCAAATAACCAACCTAATCCGTGCCCGATTTTGCATAAAATAGGGTAAGGAAGCAGTAAAATCAGACGGAAGATGCCGAGTGCAAGCCAAAAGCCCCAGTGTTTGGGATGGAGAAATTCAGTTTTAAAAGTCGGAAGAACGGATTTTGCCATAAGGGATTACAGGATTACTTCAATTGGTTTTAGTTTAACGGAATTTTTAGGAAATAGCATTTCCCCTGTGGTAATATTAGCGAAATTTTTTATTCTATAATCTAAGAGAAAATCAAATGGCTCAATATTCTGCACAATTTAATCATGCAAAAGTTTTGGTATTAGGCGATGTGATGTTGGATCGCTATTGGTTCGGTGCAACCAACCGCATTTCGCCGGAAGCGCCGGTGCCGGTGGTGCGCGTTCAGCAAAATGAAGAACGTGCGGGTGGTGCGGCAAACGTGGCGATGAACATCGCTTCGTTAAATGTACCGGTGCAACTGCTTGGCTTAACCGGTCAGGACGAAGCAGGCGCGGTGTTAACCACATTATTACAACAACAAAAAATCGATTGTGACTTCGTACGGCTTGCTACCCACCCGACAATTACCAAATTGCGTATTTTGTCCCGTCACCAACAATTATTACGTCTTGATTTTGAAGAAGATTTTCAAAATGTAACCAGCACGGATTTACTGAAAAAATTAGAAAGTGCGGTTAAAAATTACGGCGCTTTAATTTTGTCCGATTACGGCAAAGGCACATTAAACGAAGTGCAAAAAATGATTCAAATTGCCCGTAACGCCAATGTGCCGGTGCTCATTGATCCGAAAGGCACGGATTTTGAACGTTATCGCGGTGCAACTTTATTAACGCCGAATATGTCCGAATTTGAAGCGGTTGTGGGCAAATGCAACTCCGAGCAGGAAATTATCGACAAAGGGTTGAAACTCATTTCAGAGATAAATTTAACCGCACTTTTAGTGACCCGTTCGGAAAAAGGCATGACGTTGTTGCGTCCGAATCAGCCCGTGTATCACTTGCCGACGGAAGCCAAAGAGGTCTTTGATGTCACCGGGGCGGGCGATACCGTGATTAGCGTGCTGGCGACAGCCTTGGCGGACGGCCGTAGTTTTGAGGAGGCCTGTTATTTAGCCAATGTTGCCGCCGGCATTGTGGTGGGCAAATTGGGCACGTCAACGGTTTCAACCGTGGAACTGGAAAATGCCATTCATGGTAGAACCAGCACCGGCTTTGGTGTGATGACCGAAGCGGAATTGAAAGACGCCGTTAAACTGGCGAAAGATCGCGGTGAAAAAATCGTCATGACTAACGGTTGCTTTGATATTTTACATCCCGGTCATGTGTCTTATTTGGAAAATGCCCGTAAGCTTGGCGATCGCCTTATTGTCGCCGTCAATACGGACGATTCGGTCAAACGTTTGAAAGGCGAGGAGCGCCCGATCAATAACTTGGCTTCCCGCATGGCGGTGCTTGCCGGACTTTCTTCGGTGGATTGGTTAGTGCCGTTCGGTGAAGATACGCCGCAGCGTTTAATCGGCGAAGTGTTGCCGGATTTATTGGTAAAAGGCGGTGATTACAAGCCGGAAGAAATTGCCGGTAGCAAAGAAGTGTGGGCGAACGGCGGTGATGTGAAAGTGCTGAATTTTGAGAATGGTTTTTCCACCTCAAACGTCATCAAAAAGATTAAGCATTTGGAAAAATAAGCTCAGATAAAAATAAAGCGTGGTTCGTCCACGCTTTTTTCTTTTATAGGCGATGTAAAATTTCCTCAATGTGTTTTAAGCCGTTCAAACGGGTGGAACTCAATCGTTGCGCAATGCCTAATTCCGTGAAATACGCCGTCAAATCAAATTGGTGCAAGGCTTCCGCAGGTTGATTGTCAATACGCTGCAATAAAATCCACAGCAAGCCGTTCATAATGCGTGCTTCGCTGTAAGCCAGAAAGTGAAAAGTGCGGTCATTTTTTTCGATGGATTTAAACCACACCTGCACCTCACACCCCGGAATGGTTTCCATCTTTGCCAAGGCGTCTTCACCTGGGACGGGAAGATTTTTCCCCGCCTGGATAATCAAGCGATAGCGATCTTCCCAATTCTTAGCGTCGATTAACTGCTGTTCAATATTCATCGTAATAATGCCAAGGCTTTATCCAACGCGTTGAAAAAGGCTTCCAGTTCCGCTTCTATGTTGTACGGCGCAAAGGATAAACGCAACGTGGCGGCTTGTCCTAAACGTGCCAAATAAGGCTGGGCGCAGTGTTCGCCGACCCGTAGCGCAATATTTTGTTCCGCCAGCAAGGTGGCTAAATCGGACGCGTTGACGTCTTCAAAAATAAAGCTCACCACCGAACTTGGTTGCGGGGAATTAAACAGCTTACATTGTGCATAACCGCTCAAACGACGGCGGGTGATTTCCGCCAAATGCACGGCGGTTTCTTCCATGTCGCCGATGTCCCATTGCGCCAGCCATTCCAGCACCGCGTTGAAACCGATAACGGCGGCAATGTTCGGCGTGCCGGCTTCCAAACGATAAGGCAATTCGGCAAAGGTGATCTGTTGTTTGCTGACTTTATTGATCATCTTGCCGCCATATTGCAACGGTTGTAGCAAATCCAGCGCAGGCAATTTCCCGCTTAACACACCAAGCCCCGTCGGACCGTAAATTTTATGGGCGGAAAACGCGATAAAATCCGCGTCGAGTTCTGCCAAATCGATTTTTATATGGCTAATCGCCTGCGCCGCATCCAACAAGACTAATGCGGAACTGTTGGCGCGAATGTGCCGAATCAGTTGTTTTACTGGCTGCTGCGTGCCGGTGACATTAGAGGCAAAATTTAGCGCCACCAATTTTGTGCGTGAATTGAGTGTTTCCCGCAGCGCCTCGGCATCAATCAACCAATCATCGCCAATGGGCAAAACATGAATTTTGGCGCCGCTTTTTTCGGCAATTTGATGCCAAGTCACAAAATTGGCGTGGTGATCCGCTTCACTAATGATGATTTCATCGTCGGCTTGCAAATGTGGCAGTAAACCGTTTGCCACCGTGTTAATCGCCTGTGTCGTGCCGGATGTCCAAATCACCACACGTTCGTCTTCTGCATTAATTAACCGCTTCGCCCGCGTACGTGCCTGTTCGTAAAGTGCGGTTTGTTTTTCATCATATTGGCTGCGATGAACCGAACCGGCGGATTGGTAAAAATCCACCGTCGCATCAATTAAACACTGCGGTTTCAGCGTGGTCGCCGCGTTATCTAAATAGACCACCGCATCGGAATGGGTGAAATAAGGAAAATATTGACGAAATGTCACAGGATCAAAATTCATGTGGTTTACCTTCTTTGTTGACGCCATAAGTGCGGTTCGATGGGGCGACGATCCTGCCATAAGCCGATACGCCGTTTTTTTGCCCGTTGTTCCGCTTCGCGATAAACGGGATCCTGGGCATATTGTTTATACGCCCACGCCATGCCCTGTTGGACCATGATTAAATTAACGTTTTGCCCTTGCGCATCATACGCGGTGGCTAACTTGCGATGATAGCGATCCTCGCCGGAAATATCCAGTTTGATCTCACGCTGATGAATCAATGACGCGAGCATTTGACGGGATTTCTTGCCGAACGGCTGATTGTGTTCGGGCGCATCAATTTCCGCCAAACGCACTTTGATTTGTTTATGATTGCCGGTTAAGCAGGTAAAACTGTCACCGTCACTGATGCCGACGACGCGGCAGTTTAGGGTGTGGGCATGAAGTGTGAACGGGAGCAATACCAGCAGAATGCAGAAAAATCCTTGTCGCATAATTGATAACGGCGCTAAAAGTGCGGTCATTTTTTCCGGTAAATTTTAAGGGAAGGGTTAACTTCGGTGACAAAAAAAGCTGCGTTTTACGGCAGCTTTTATTCTTCAGAAACTTATCATTGGTGCCTAGGGTCGGACTCGAACCGACACGTTTATTCAACGGCGGATTTTGAATCCGCTGCGTCTACCAATTTCGCCACCCAGGCAGCATTGATAAGTTTCGTAAAAACGAGCGGTATTATAAGGGATTGTGTTTCAGTTGCAAGCAAAAACTTTGCAATTTTGTTTAACTGTTTAAAATTCAACACATTGCTTTAGATTTGAACAACCAATAATTGATTCAACGCAATAATCTTGAGGTTTTAACGTTTCAGCGATGCGCTTCCTATTTTCCCGCCTTGTTTTTTCATAGTAATAGTGCTTTTATATAGCCAATCACAAGCTAGTATTAAGGTTTAATCTATGTCGCGTGGCAATCTTTCCACACCATTTCAAATGCAGTTTTATTGCACATCATTTATTCATTCCGGCATTTCAAATCTTAATGCGGTTTTTCATCTTATTTATTTTCAACGATTTTCTTATTCTAGGCTTTCTCATGGAGGTAAATTGCACGTTATTTGAACGATAACTTGAGGGATCAACCGTTTTCGGTTGGGTATTATTTGTGTTTAAGATATGGATATTACTATGATTTTAACAGGACTATTATGCGGCTTTTTGCTTGGTTTTATCATGCAAAGAGGGCGCTTTTGCATTACCGGCGCATTCCGCGATATGTATGTAACGAAGAGCAGTAAAATGTTCGTGGCGTTTCTCATTGTGATTACCGTGCAGGCAATCGGCGTTTTTGCCTTGAAAGACGCCGGGGTGCTTGCGCCGAAGGTGAAAAACTTTGCCTTTATCGCCACCGTTATCGGCGCGTTTATTTTCGGTGTCGGCATTGTGCTTGCCGGCGGTTGTTCGGCGGGTAGCTTATACCGCGTAGGTGAAGGGCTATTCGGCAGTTGGGTGGCGCTTGCCACTTATGCATTATTTAGCGCCATCATGCGTGCCGGTCCCTTATCGGGGCTTAACAAGGAGTTACGCGGCATCACAGTGGAACAAACCACCATTTATGATACGTTAGGCGTTTCGCCCTGGGCGTTGGTGGTGTTATTAAGTGCGGTTACTTTATTCCTCGTTTTTCGCGCGAAGAAAAATAAGCCGAAAGCTAAAATCGCGACCTTAAAGCCGAAGAAAAACGGTTTGGCGCATATTTTGTTTGAAAAGCGCTGGGATCCGTTCGTTACGGCAATTTTGATGGGATTGGTCGCCATTTTAGCCTGGGTAACCAGCGTTGCCAGCGGGCGTAACGGCGGTTTAGGCATTACCGGGCCTGCCGTGAATTTCCTGCAATTTATGGTGAGCGGCGACGGCAAATTCGTGAACTGGGGAACCATGCTGCTTATCGGTGTGCCGCTGGGTGGTTTTATCGCCGCGAAATTCAGCAACGAATTTCGTTTTCGTGTGCCTGACTCACGCACCATTTTGTTCAGTGCCTTCGGCGGTGTGTGTATGGGCATCGGCGCCAGCCTTGCCGGCGGTTGTTCTATCGGTAACGGTTTAGTCGAAACGGCGCTCTTTTCCTGGCAAGGCTGGGTTGCGTTACCGTTAATGGTTTTCGGCACTTGGGTTGCCGCTTATTTTACTTTGATTCGTCCACAATCCGCTTAATTTATAAGGAGCATTTTTATGAACGTTGTATTGGATACCGTCGGTCATCTTTGTCCGTTTCCGCTTATTGAAGGCAAAAAAGCCATGGCGAAATTAAATAAAGGCGACAGTTTAACCATCAAATTCGACTGCGCCCAAGCCATGGAAAACCTGCCGAACTGGGCTGCCGAAGAAGGTTATGAAGTGAGTGAATTTGAACAAATCGGCGAAGCCAGTTGGTCAATCACCATCGTGAAATAAGCCTTTTCGGAAAAATGCGGTTAAAAAATCATTTGTTTTTTTGACCGCACTTTCCGCGCATTTTCTTCCTGCCCGTCTTTCCTCCTGCTTTCCAGAAAAAATTCCCCTCTTTGCAAAATAAGAGTAGAATTATTTTAAAGATTAAAAAAAAGTTGAGTTTTCACTATGTATCGGAAGGTTTTTGACTTAGCAAGATCGTTACTCCTGTTATATTTCATGCTGTATTTGGGGGGGCTTATCGCCCATTTCGTTCCCGTCGGTATTCCCTCTAGTATTTGGGGATTATTGTTGCTCTTCATGTGCTTAATTGCGCGCATTATCAAAATCGAATGGGTGATGTTTTCCTCCAATCTTCTGATTCGCTACATGGCGTTGTTGTTCGTGCCGGTCAGCGTTGGGATCATTAAATATTCAGGGCTTCTTTTGGATCAAATGAAAGAATTATTGTTGCCGAATATCGTCAGCACCTGCGTCACCCTTGTGGTGATCGGTTTGTTTTCCGATTATTTGTTCTCACTGAAATCCTTTAGCCGTTTAAAACGCAAAGTCATCAAAAAAAGAGCGAAGGGGGAATAATGTCTTATTTGGTTTATCTTTATACTTTGCTGACCATTGTTGCCTTTGCGTTGGCGGTAAAAATCAACAAACGTTGGAAATCCGTCGTGCTGAACAGTTTTGTGTTGACGGTGCTGATTTTGGTGGCGGTGTTGCTGATCTTCAAATTGCCTTATGAAAGTTATATGGAGGGTAACGCGCCGCTCAATAATTTATTGGGCGTAAGTATCGTCGCACTGGCAATTCCGTTATACGAACAGCTTCACCAAATTCGTAACCACTGGCAAATTATTTTAACCACAACCGTAGCGGCTTCCGTGTTGTCCATGTTAAGCGGAGCGATCTTTGCGTTATTGCTTGGCGCGCAGCCTGATATTGTGGCTACCGTGTTGCCGAAATCCGTGACGACGCCCATTGCCATGGCAGTCTCCGAAAACCTTGGCGGTATTCCTTCCGTGGCGGCGGTGGGCGTGGTGGTTGCCGGTTTACAGGGATCCATTTTCGGCTATTTACTCTTAACCAAAATGGGCTTGAAAAATAAAGAAGCTATCGGGTTATCCGTGGGTGCCGTCTCGCACGCGCTAGGCACCGTAAGCTGCATGGAAAACGATAAGAAAGCGGGCAGTTACAGTTCCATTTCTTTAGTATTGTGCGGTATCATTAGCTCAATTTTGGCACCTCTTGTCTTCAAATTGATCTACACATTGGTATAGCATGAAAAATCAGATTAATCCCCGTTGGCAGCAACGTTTTATTGACGATAAACCAAGGGAAAAAGACCACCGTCCGCCGTTCCGTCGAGATCGCGGACGTATTCTCCATTCCGCCGCCTTTCGTTGTTTACAGGCAAAAACCCAAATTCACGCCGTGGGCGAAAATGATTTTTATCGTACCCGTTTGACGCATTCGCTGGAAGTGGCGCAAATCGGCAGCAGCCTTGTGGCGCAAATGAAATTTGCCGAAGCCTTTAATGCCGTGGCGCAGCAGCTTTCCATGGAAAAAAGCGAATTGCAAAAACAGCTGATTCCGCTGTTGCCGTCCAATGATCTGATTGAAAGTTTATGTTTTGCCCATGACATCGGTCATCCGCCTTTCGGGCACGGCGGCGAAGTGGCGCTTAATTATATGATGCGTAACAACGGCGGCTTTGAGGGCAACGCACAAACCTTCCGCCTGCTCACCAAACTTGAGCCTTATACGCCGAATGCAGGCATGAATTTAACCCGACGCACTATTCTCGGCATCGTAAAATATCCCACCATTTTGGATGTGTCCTCCGCGCAATACGCGCAGTTAGCCGAAACCCAACACAGCGATCCCCGTTATGTCAAAATCGCCGATTGGCGACCGGGCAAAGGGCTGTTTCGTGACGACATCGCCATGTTCGATTGGTTGCTGGAACCCCTTTCCGAAAACGACCGCGCGTTGTTCGGCTCATTGCAAAAAGTGCGGTCAAATCCCAGAGAGATTTTAAAGACCCGCTTTAAATCCCTGGATTGCAGCATTATGGAACTGGCGGACGACATTGCTTATGGCGTGCACGATTTGGAAGACGCTATTGTCGTAGGCGTGGTGAACGTACAACAATGGCAGGAAGCCTTGAGCGCGCTGAAAAACAGCCAATCGGACTGGATGCGTCAACATATCGAACAAATCAGCGAAAAACTGTTTTCCGATCAACATTACTTACGCAAAAACGCCATCGGCGCGTTGGTCAACTATTTCATTACCAGCGTACGCTGGAAAATTCAGCCGGAATTTGGCGATCCGCTGTTGCGTTATAACGCCGAATTGCCGCAAGAAGTGGTGGACGTGCTCAACGTGTTCAAAAAATTCGTGTTGAAATATGTCATCAACAATGTGGAAACCCAACGTGTGGAATACAAAGGTCAGCGCATTTTGACGGAAATGTTCCAGATTTTTGAATCGGATCCGCAACGCCTGCTTCCCACCAACACCGCCAACCGCTGGCTGAAAGCGGAAGAACAGGGCAAAAAACGCGTCATTTGCGATTATATCGCCGGTATGTCCGATGCGTACGCGTTGAAGGTGTATCAGCAGCTTTAAAAGTGCGGTTATTTTTTTATTTATTTTTATGGAGTTTTTGTGGCACTCATCAGCTTAACCAACGGATATCTTTCTTTCAGTGACGCGCCTTTATTGGATCATGCGGATTTACATATTGAACCGAACGAACGCGTTTGTTTAGTCGGGCGCAATGGTGCGGGGAAATCCACTTTGCTTAAAATTATTGCCGGCGATGTGGTGATGGACGACGGCAAAGTGCAATATGAAAAAGACTTGGTGGTGTCCCGTTTAGAACAGGATCCGCCGCGTCATGCGGAAGGCAATGTGTTCGATTATGTGGCGGAAGGCATTGAACATCTGGCGGATTTATTGAAGGAATACCATCATATTTCCGTGCAATTGGAACAAAATTACAGCGAACAGGGGCTTAATCAGCTCGCACAAATTCAAGCTAAATTAGAACACGCCAACGGCTGGCAATTTGAAAATAAAATTAATGAAGTGCTGGCAAAACTGGAACTTAACCCGAATACCAAACTCGCCGATTTATCCGGCGGTTGGTTGCGCAAAGCCGCCTTGGCGCGCGCGTTGGTGTGTAATCCTGATGTCTTGTTATTGGATGAACCCACCAACCACCTGGACGTCGATGCTATCGAATGGCTGGAAAATTTCCTGATGGAATTCAGCGGCAGCATCGTCTTCATTTCCCACGACCGTTCTTTCATTCGCAAAATGGCGACCCGCATTGTGGATTTGGATCGTGGCAAATTGGTTTCTTATCCCGGCAACTACGATTTATACCTCACCACCAAAGAAGAAAATCTGCGGGTGGAAGCCTTACAAAACGAATTATTCGACAAACGTCTGGCACAAGAAGAAGTGTGGATTCGCCAAGGTATCAAAGCCCGCCGCACCCGTAATGAAGGACGCGTGCGTGCCTTAAAAGCCATGCGGGAAGAGCGTCGCCAACGTCGGGAGGTGTTAGGCACGGCAAAATTGCAATTAGATACCTCCAGCCGCTCCGGCAAAATCGTATTTGAAATGGAAAATGTCAGCTACGACATCGACGGCAAACAACTTCTCAAGGATTTCAGCACCACCATTTTACGCGGCGACAAAATCGCCCTTGTCGGTCCGAACGGCTGCGGCAAAACCACCTTTATTAAATTGTTGCTCGGCGAGATTCAGCCGACAGAAGGTTCCATTCGCTGCGGCACAAAATTGGAAATCGCCTATTTCGACCAGTACCGCGCCGATCTCGACCCGGAAAAATCGGTGATGGACAACGTCGCCGACGGCAAACAAGATGTGGAGGTCAACGGTGTAAAACGCCATGTATTAGGTTATTTGCAGGATTTCCTGTTCCCGCCGAAACGCGCCATGACGCCGGTTAAAGCCCTTTCCGGCGGCGAACGCAACCGCCTGTTATTGGCGAAATTATTGTTAAAACCCAATAATTTGCTCATTCTGGACGAACCGACCAACGACTTGGACGTAGAAACCTTGGAATTGTTGGAAGAAATCCTCACGGATTATCAAGGCACCTTGCTTATCGTCAGCCACGATCGTCAATTTATTGATAACACCGCCACCGAATGCTACATCTTTGAAGGCAACGGCGTGTTGAATAAATACGTCGGTGGCTTCTTCGACGCCAAACAGCAGCAAGCCAATTATTTCGCCCAAAAAGCCGAACAGAATGCGGCAAAAAATAAAAAGGTTGAACCGAAAAAAGAAGAAAGTGCGGTGGAAAATAAAAATGTTTCCAACAAGCCGAAAGCCGTCAAACTTTCCTACAAAGAACAGCGCGAATTGGAACAGTTGCCACAATTGCTGGAAGATTTAGAGGAAAAAATCACCGCACTTCAAACCGAAATCGGCGACCCGAATTTCTTCCAACAACCCCACGACATCACCGACGTCAAACTCAACGCCCTAGCAGACGCTGAAGCCGAACTGGAAACGGCATTTATACGCTGGGAAGAATTAGAGGAAAAGAAAAATCTGGCAGAAGGGAAATAAGCACGTTTTTGCGTGTTAATGTGAAAAAGTGCGGTGGATTTCAAAAACGTTTTTAAAAATGACCGCACTTTGATCTATTTCTCCCCATGATAGCGCGCGTCTCCCGACGCGTGCTTATTTTCAGAGATTAGGACACGCGTCAGGAGACGCGCGCCGGCAGTGTTTTTATGTGTTTTCATGTAGGGGCGCGCTTCCACGCGCCAACGGTATGAGGTTATTTAACCAGTTGTCCGTTCACCCATTCTT
Source organism: Aggregatibacter actinomycetemcomitans (assembly GCA_017160915.1). Lineage (GTDB taxonomy): Bacteria > Pseudomonadota > Gammaproteobacteria > Enterobacterales > Pasteurellaceae > Aggregatibacter > Aggregatibacter actinomycetemcomitans_B. The sequence goes on along the minus strand of JACAWG010000069.1, from coordinate 10,539 downwards.
CCGTGCGATAAACCTCATTTTCGCCTTTGTCATTGAGACGGAAAAACTCTTTTTGACCATGTTTTACTTTGCCGTTCATTTCCTGTCTATAAACAGCATGAGAATTGTTGTATTCCCAAACTTCAAATAATTTACCGTTTTCATCATATTCATACGAAAAACCGTGAGGAACCCCCATGATAGCGCGCGTCTCCCGACGCGTGCCTGTAATTAAATAAATTCAACGAATTGCAAAATAAATTATGAAATGTCTGCTAACAGAGGAGAAAAAATGACTAATATAATTAACTATATTAAGAGCAATTTTGATAGCAAACAGAAAAAATTGTTATTAATTACAATAATTATTTGTTCGCTAAGTTCTATTGTTGTATCTATTTCTCCTGTTATATTGGCTTCAATTATTAATCAGATAACATCTGAAAATTTACTTGGCAATATAAATTATATTATTTTTCTATCAATAATTTATGTGATTATATTATCTGCTGGACGCCTTCTTCCTATTTTATCAGGTGCAATGATTATGCTTTTGCAAATTGATAGGAAATTGGTTTTTTCACATTCATTCTTTCTTTATTTATATCATCAAAGAAATACATTTTTTGAAAAGAATAACTCCGGATCGATTTCCCAACAGTCAGTTCAATTAAATAATGAAATGCATTCATTGTTTAATTTGTTTATTAATGGATTTTTTGACCCGATTTTGAAATTAATAATAGTGATGTCTGTTATCTTGTTGAGTGGAGATTCTACCGTATTATTTTTGTTCATAGTATATATTGTTCTTTTTTGTATAAATACGCAGTTTTTTACTAAAAAATTAACAAAAATAAAACAAGATTTAATGAATGCAGGAAGAGATACCTATAAGATACAAATAGATTCCGTAGAAAATATATTGTTAGCGAAGAATAATAATGCTTTTGATATTCTTTTTAAACGCTATGCCGGTTATCTTGGTATAGAGAAAAACGTAGCAATTTCGTATGTTAAATGTACGAATAAAATGATTCTATTAAATACGTTTCTTAGTCTTTTTTTGTTAGGAGGATGTTTTGTATATTCTCTCTATTCCGTTATTAATGGGTGGTATTCTATAGGTCATTTTGTCATGATAACTTCATATATTATGATGTTATCCGCACCTATAGAGTCCTTATCAAATAACTATAGCCAACTTGCCCAATCTGTATCGGTTTTAGATGACTTTGTTAATAAGATGAACACTCAAGTTTTCGATAATAATAAATATAATGAAAAGGATATGTTATCTTCTATAACAATATCCGATTTATCTTTTAACTATACAAATAAAATAGAGAAGGCATTAGAGAATATTAATTTAAAAATTGATAAAGGGAGTTTTGTTACATTCACGGGGGAAAGCGGATCGGGTAAAACAACATTAGCAAAATTACTCTCTTACTATTATGCTGATTATCATGGTGAGATATTTCTTAATAATAAAAGTATTCATACATATCCAGAGGATTTCCTCAGAAGAAAAATGTATTCTGTTTCTCAAGATGATTTTATATTTATGGATACATTAAGATTTAATTTACTTATTTCTCACCCTGAAGCGACAGATGAAGAATTGTTAAATGCTTTAGCATTAGCATGTTTCTATGATCCTTCTACCATGTCTGCTCAAGAAGAGCAGAAATTACTGGATATGAAATTAGGAAACAGAGGAACAACCATTTCAGGCGGTCAACGACAAAGAATTTCTTTGGCACGATTATTTTTAAGAAAACCGGATATTATTATCATTGATGAAAGCACATCATCTTTAGATTTAATAAATGAGAAGAAAGTGCTGAATAATATTATAGATAAATTCCCCAATGCAATTAAGATTAGCATAAGCCATCGACCGACTACTTTCCGGTATTCGGATAGGATTTATATTTTTGATAATGGGAAAATTGTTGATCAGGGTTCATTAACAGAATTACTCGAAAGAAACGCGTATTTACAACATATTATGAAAACGTCTTAAATTTTAATTGCACCTTCATGTAACTAATATCCCCATGATAGCGCGCGTCTCCCGACGCGTGCTTATTTTCAGAGATTAGGGCACGCGTCAGCAGTATTTTTTTGTGTTTCATGTAGGGGCGGGTCCTGTGCCCGCCCGAATTTTTCGATGAA
>JACAWG010000069.1:0-8329 GCA_017160915.1 Aggregatibacter actinomycetemcomitans | reverse complement strand
ATGTAGGGGCGGGTCCTGTGCCCGCCCGAATTTTTCGATGAATCCAACGGGCGGGCACAGGACCCGCCCCTACTAATCAAGGTATTTTTTGATGGCGCGCGTTTCCTAACACGTGCCTGTAATATCAATAAGTTAAAAGCACACGCTATGAAGCATGCGCTATCAGAACTTATGCTCAAAATGTCGTCCTGATCACAGTTTTCAAACCAGTGCATTGATCCCTTTGCAGTTCCGTCATAGACTGCCACTCAGTTGCTGAATCAATTAACCTCAAAAAGGAGAAAAATTATGAAAATTATGGCTGTTTGCGGTTCCGGTTTAGGGAGCAGTTTTATGATGGAGATGAATGCCAAAAAGGCGCTTGCTAAATTGGGGATTGATGCCGAGGTGAATCATACGGATTTGGCGTCGGTGACGGTGGATGATGCGGATGTGTTCATTATGGCGAGCGATATTGCCGAGAGCAGTTCCATTCCGGCGGAGAAAATCGTGGTGGTGAAAAATATCGTGAGTGTCGGTGAATTTGAAGAAAAATTGGCGGCGTATTTTAATCGGTAGTTAAAGGAGGAGAGTGATGGACTCTATACTTTTCTTTATTTTAGACATTTTAAAAGTGCCTTCCATTTTGGTCGGTCTCATTGCGTTGGTCGGCTTGTTGGTGCAAAAGAAAACCTTCCCCGATGTGGTGAAAGGCACGATTAAAACCATTTTGGGCTTTATCGTGCTGGGTGGCGGTGCCGGCGTGTTGGTCGGTTCGTTGACGCCGTTGGGCGGGATGTTTGAACATGGCTTTAACGTGCAGGGGATTATCCCGAATAACGAAGCCATTGTGTCCATGGCGGTGGAAAAATACGGCACGGCGACCGCACTAATTATGGCGTTCGGCATGGTGGCGAACATTTTGGTGGCGCGTTTTACCCGCTTAAAATTCATTTTCTTAACCGGTCACCACACCTTTTATATGGCGTGTATGATTGCGGTGATTTTAACCGTTGCGGGCTTGGAAGGCGTGGAATTGATTGTTGCCGGCTCCCTTACCTTAGGCTTGATTATGGCGTTCTTCCCGGCGCTGGCGCATTTTTATATGAAGAAAATCACCGGCAGTAACGATGTGGGCTTCGGGCATTTCGGCACTTTGGGTTATGTGTTGTCCGGCGCCATCGGTCAGGCGGTGGGCAAAGGGTCCAAATCCACGGAAGAAATGGATTTACCGAAGAACTTGAGCTTCCTGCGTGACAGTTCCATTTCCATTTCATTGACCATGATGGCGATTTATTTCATTCTTGCCATCGCTTCCGGCAGCGAATATGTGACGACGCATTTCAGTAACGGGCAACATTATTTGGTGTATGCGGCGATTCAAGCCATTACTTTTGCAGCGGGCGTGTTCATCATCTTGCAAGGGGTGCGTTTGATTTTAGCGGAAATCGTGCCGGCATTTACCGGGATTTCCGAGAAGCTCGTGCCGGATGCCAAACCTGCGCTGGATTGCCCGATTGTCTTCCCATACGCACCGAATGCGGTGTTGATCGGTTTCCTTTCCAGTTTCGTGGGCGGCATTGTCAGCTTGGCTTTGCTCAATCAATTAAACTGGGTATTAATTCTGCCCGGCGTTGTACCGCACTTTTTCTGTGGCGCCACAGCCGGCGTGTTCGGTAACGCCACCGGTGGTCGTCGCGGCGCAATTTTAGGCGCGTTCGCACACGGCGTATTGATTACCTTCTTGCCGGTATTCTTATTACCGGTCTTGGGTTCTCTCGGTTTTGCCAATACCACCTTCTCCGATTCGGATTTCGGCGGTGTGGGGATTCTGTTAGGCTACATGGCGCAATACTTCTCCAAAGAGATGATTTTAATTTCCGTGGTGAGCGTCTTCGCGTTGCTCGTGGGCTATAACTACATTGCGAAAAAACCGACAGCGCAAAAATAGGTGAATAAGATGAATACTGCAGAACTTCAACGGTTTGCTCAGAAAATTCGTCTTAACACATTAAAATCGCTGGTGCATTTAGGTTTCGGTCACTTCGGTGGCAGCCTTTCCATCGTAGAAACCCTTGCCGTGTTATACGGCAAGGTGATGCGTCTCAAACCTGAAGATCCTCATTGGCAGGAACGCGATTATTTTGTGTTATCCAAAGGGCACGCAGGTCCCGCCCTGTATGCCACTCTCGCCCTCAAGGGCTATTTTCCTCTCGAGCAACTTTTTACCTTAAATTCCGACCGCACTTTTTTGCCAAGCCACCCCGATCGTTTGAAAACGCCCGGTGTGGACGCCACTACAGGCTCCTTAGGGCAGGGTATTTCTATCGCGGCGGGCATTGCCTTGTCTCATCAATTACGCGGCAAGCCGAATCGCACTTTTTGTATTGTGGGCGACGGCGAACTGAACGAAGGGCAATGTTGGGAGGCATTCCAATTTATTGCACATCGTAATTTAACCAACCTTTGTGTCATCGTGGACTACAATAAATTACAACTTGACGGCTGCCTGACGGACATTATCAACCCGTTCAGCTTGCAGGACAAATTTGCCGCTTTCGGCTTCGCGGTGGAAACCGTCAAAGGCGATGATATTGATGCCTTGTGTCGGGTGCTTTCCGATGTGCCGACCCGACCGCTGGCGGTGATTTTGGATTCCAAAAAAGGGCAGGGCGTGCCTTATATCGAAAACCTCGCCAATAATCACCATTTGCGTCTAAATGACGAAAGCCGTGCGCAAATTCAGTTGGCAATCGACGAATTGGAGGCGGAATATGGCGCTTAAATTAGCACGCGACGCGCTGGAAATGCGCAAAATTTACGCCGACACTTTGCAGGAATGTATGCAGGAAAATCTGCTGGTGATTGAACTGGATGCGGATTTAATGAGCTGCATGACCATGGATAAAGTGCAGAAAAACCTGCCGAATCAGGTGATTAACTGCGGCATTATGGAAGCCAATGTGGTGGGCATGGCGGCAGGTTTAGCCATTGCCGGACAGATTCCGTTCTTTCACTCCTTCACCGCCTTCGCCAGCCGTCGATGCTTGGATCAACTGTTTATGTCGGTGGATTATCAACAGGCGAACGTGAAAGTTATCGCCTCCGATGCGGGCGTCACGGCAGTGTATAACGGCGGTACGCATATGTCCTTTGAAGACATGGGCATTGTGCGTGGGCTGGCTCATGCCAAGGTGTTGGAAATCACCGACGGCGCCATGATGAAAAATCTCGTTCGGCAATTGGTGGCGCTGAAAGGCTTTTATTGGGTGCGCACCATCCGTAAAAGTGCGGTCAAAATTTACGATGAAAATGAAACTTTCACTATCGGTAAAGCAAAAGTCCTGCGCGAAGGCAAAGACATCACGTTGATCGCCAACGGCATTATGGTGGCAGAAGCCTTGAAAGCGGCGGATATGTTGGCAGAGCAGGGCATTGACGCCACGGTGGTGGATATGTTCACCCTTAAACCGCTTGATCGGGAGTGCGTGATTCAATGCGCCAACCGCACCGGCAGAATCGTCACCTGCGAAAATCACAGCATACAAAATGGGTTAGGTTCCGCCGTGGCAGAAGTGCTGGTGGAACATTGCCCGGTGCCAATGCGCCGTATTGGCATTAAAGAGCGCTACGGACAAGTGGGATCCTTGGAATTCTTGATGAATGAATACGAACTCACTGCGAACCATATTGTGCGGCAGGCGTTGACGTTGTTTGAGTCGTGATGAAAGGGGAAAAAAAGTGCGGTGAAAATTCACCGCACTTTTTCGTTAAATCAGATTACTGATAAAAATCACCAAAATAATAAACGGCACGACGAACTTCACATAGTTAAACCAAACCTTGGTGAAAGTGGAATTCGGTGTCGGGGAGAGTTCTTTTTTCGCTTCGTCTTTTAATACGAAGCCGACGAAAATGGCGCAACCCAGCGCGGTGAGCATAAACAGAATGTTGCCGCTGACGAAGTCAAAGGCATCGAAAATACTCTTGCCGAAGAAGGTGACGTTTTTCCATACGTTGTCGCCGAGAATCGCCGGCACATTGCCTAATAAGAAGATGCCGCCGAGGGTCAAAATAATGGCTTTGCTGCGGCGCATTCTGAGTTTTTCCTGTAAGGCGGTGATGATAACCTCGTAAATGGTGATGGAGGTGGTTAACGCGGCGATAAGCAATAGCCCGAAGAAAATAATGGCGAAGAACTTGCCCGCCCATAAATGGGAGAACACAATCGGTAAACTTTGGAATACCAAGGTCGGTCCGGCGTTTGGTTCAATGCCGAAGGTGAAGAGGGATGGGAAAATCATGAATCCCGCCAGCACCGCAATAATGGTGTTGGTAAAACCGGTAATGACGGCGGTTTGAATAAGATTTTCTTCTTTATTCAAGTAGCTGGAAAGGGTGATTAATACGCCGAAGCCAAGACTTAACGCGAAGAAAACTTGCCCTAATACGAAAATAAATAATTCGGCGGTGATTTTGGAGAAATCGGGTTTTAGGTAAAAGGTGATTCCTTCCATGGCGCCCGGTAAGGTGATGTTGCGGATCACCATGCCGATTAAGAAAATAAAGAGCAGTGGCATAAGGTATTTGACGGAACGCTCAATACCACCGATGATGCCTTTTGCCAAAATGATGTAATTCACTAACACGAAAAGTGCGGTGTAAATAATGATTTCTAAGGGGCTGTTGCTGATGTGTAATTCGTAGAAATCTTTGGCAACCTCTTTTGTGATGGGGGTGGAAATGTCTAAGGTGCCGGTGATTAAATTGACGATGTAGGTGATTACCCAACCGCCAAGCACCATGTAATACGCCATGATACCGAAGGCGCCGAGCAAGCCCATATAACCGATGATTTTCCAATATTTGGAAATGCCTTTGCCTTTATCGAGGATTTTGTCGCCGAAGGCATCAATGGAGTTGACCCGCAAACGGCGACCGATGACGTTTTCCACTAAGATCATCGGGATCCCGATTAAAATCATGGCTAAACAGAATAACAGCACATAGGCGCCGCCGCCGTGTTCGCCCACCAAATAAGGAAAGCGCCATGTTGCACCGAAGCCTACGGTTGCGCCGGCAACGGTAAGCACATAAGTTAAGCGACTGGACCAGGTTTGTCGTTCCGATTTCTTTGTTGTCATAAGTTTTCCTGTATATTTTAAATTTTAGTATTCCGTTTTCTCTTTATATTCGCATAAATCTTCAATAATGCACGCCCCGCAACGGGGTTTGCGCGCTACGCAGGTATAACGCCCGTGCAGAATCAACCAATGGTGTACGTCCACTTTAAATTCGGCGGGTACCACTTTAATCAATTTTTCTTCCACTTTCACCACATCTTTGCCGGGGGCAAAGCCGGTGCGATTACACACGCGGAAAATGTGAGTGTCCACGGCGATGGTAGGATGCCCGAAGGCGGTGTTCAGCACCACATTGGCAGTTTTTCTGCCGACGCCGGCAAGGGCTTCTAAGGCGGCGCGATCTTCCGGCACTTCGCCGTGGTGTTTTTCAATTAAATCACGGCAGGTTTTGATGATATTTTCCGCTTTGCTGTTAAACAACCCGATGGTTTTAATGTATTCCTTTAAACCGTCCACGCCCAACGCCAAAATCGCTTGTGGGGTATTGGCGACAGGAAACAGTTTGTCCGTCGCCTTGTTCACACCTTTGTCGGTGGCTTGTGCCGATAAAATCACCGCAATTAACAACTCAAAAGGGGAACTGAAATTTAGCTCCGTCGTCGGGTGCGGATTGGCGGCGCGTAGGCGTTTTAGGATTTCAATACGTTTTTGCTGATTCATGATTTTTTGCTGTCAATGATATTTTTTAACGCTAATAGCAACGCTAAACCGATAAAGGCGCCCGGCGGCAAAATCGCAAGTAGTAGATTGCTGTCGTTGTGGAAAAATTCAATGCGCATGAATTTTGCCCAATCGCCCAGTAGGTTTTCGATGCCGTCAAATAGGGTGCCGTTGCCGATAATTTCGCGGATGCCGCCGAGCGCCACTAAGCCGAATAACATCCCTAATCCCATGGAAAAACCGTCAAAGGCGGAATGGGAAATGCTGTTCTTGGAAGCAAAGGCTTCGGCGCGACCGATCACAATACAGTTGGTGACGATGAGCGGAATGAAAATCCCGAGGGATTGATAAAGCGCGTAGGTGTAAGCATTCATCAATAATTGCACGACGGTTACCGTGGTCGCGATGATCATCACATAAATCGGAATGCGGATTTCGTTGGGAATGTGTTTGCGGAAAACGGAAACCACGGTGTTTGTGCAGGTGAGCACCAGCATGGTGGCTAAACCCAGCCCGAGGGCGTTGGTCACGGAGTTGGACACCGCCAGCAGCGGACATAGCCCGAGCAGTTGCACCACGGTGGAGTTGTTGGTCCAAATGCCCTGAACAAAGATCGTTTTCCAAATGCTTTTTTCATTTGAAATTCTGACCGCACTTTTGGCTTCGGTTTGTTGCAATTCTTGTGTTTCGTCTAATTTATCCATCATTCTTTCTCTTTCGGCTGATTATCCAGCATGGCAAGCGCCGCCCGCTTCACTTGGTTTACCACAGCGCGGGGCGTGATGGTGGCACCGGCGAATTGATCGAATTTACCGCCGTCTTTTTTTACTGCCCATTCTGCGGCATTTTCGTTGCTGATAACCTGATGATCAAAACTTAAAATCCAGTTGGAAATGCGGGTTTCGATTTTATCACCCAAGCCCGGGGTTTCGTGGTGTTCCGTAATGCGCACACCAAGCACTTCGCCATCGGGTTTCATGCCCACCAGAATGCGAATATCGCCGGAATAGCCGTCATGCGCCGTGCTTTCAAAGGCGTAGGCGGTGGTCACGCCGTCTTTTTTTGCCGTGCAGATTTTGTTGATATCCACGGCTTGTAATGCCCCCGCTTGCGGTGCGTAGCAATCCTGCGTCAGGTCATTATTGAAATAATCCTGCGGGATCACTTGTAACAACAATTCTCGCTGTTGCGCCTGCATTGCCTGGTCGATTTTATCTTTGGTTAAAAAGTAAATGCCACTGGAAATTGCCGTGCAGCAAAACGCCACAAATGCCAACAGCATTCCGGATTTGGAGGTGACTTTAATGGTTTGCATAGACGCTCCTTACTTCCGATGACCGGCAACCCGCGGGCGGGTGTAGTGATCGATTAACGGCACGCAAATGTTGCTGAGTAAAATCGCGAAAGCGACGCCGTCAGGGTAATTGCCGTAAAAACGGATTAAATACAACAGGCATCCCACTAATGCGCCGAACACCAATTTGCCGCGCGGTGTGATGGAGGCAGTGACCGGATCAGTGGCGATAAAAAACGCGCCGAACATCATGGCGCCGCTCACTAACTGCGCCGGGAGGCTTAATTGCGCGCCGTTACCGAATAATTCAGTCAGTAAACCCAACAACGCAAAACTGCCTAACATGGCGGCGGGAATTTGCCAGTGAATGACTTTTTTCAGAATTAAGAACACACCGCCGACAAGAAACGCCACATTAATTTGCCACCAACCTTGCGCAACGTCCCAACCGTTTTGCGTGAAAATCGGTAAGTTAGTCAATTCATAAAATGCCGCTTCGGAACATATCGTATCGGTTATGCAGGAACCTGCAGAAGAATAAAAGGTTCGCGCGGTATCTAACGGTGTCGCTTGCGTAATGCCGTCAATGGACGCCGTTAACTGGTGCAGGCTAAAGCCGTCGGAGGTTAGCCCTGAAAAAATCAACAATGCCGCATCATGAAAGGTCGGCGGCTCCGCCAATAACGCTATAGGTGGCATCCAAGTAGTCATTTGTAACGGGAACGACACGAGCAGCACCACATAGCCCACCATGGCAGGGTTAAACGGATTTTGCCCCAAACCGCCATAAACATGCTTGCCGAGAATCACCGCGCAAAACGTACCGATCAGAATAACCCAATAAGGCGCGTAAGGCGGAATGGCAACGGCGAGAATCAGTGCGGTTAAAATCACGCTAAAATCGGAAATATAACTTAACATCCGTTTTTTGCGTAACCGCGTTACCGCCAATTCCAGCAACAACGCAAACCCAATTGCCAACGCCGATTGAATCAACACGCCAAAGCCGAAATAATAAATTTGCAAAACGATTGCCGGAATCATGGCGAAAATCACCCAAAACATCACGCGCGCCGTGAGCTTGCCGGAGTGGGTATGGGGTGAGCTAATCATCTTAAACATTTATCGTTCCTTAATCTTGTTGCGTGTTCTCACGTTGGGCTTTCTTGGCTTTCGCTCGGGCGATGGCGGCGGCAATGGCAGCCTTGCGCGGATCGGTTTCCGCCGCATTTTCATCGGAAATATTAACCGC
>JACAWG010000068.1:10912-11413 GCA_017160915.1 Aggregatibacter actinomycetemcomitans | reverse complement strand
ATGTAGGGGCGGGTCCTGTGCCCGCCCGAATTTTTCGATGAATCTAACGGGCGGGCACAGGACCCGCCCCTACTACACGACGATAGCGCGCGTCTCCCGACGCGTGCTTATTTTCAGACATTGGACACGCGTCGGGAGACGCGCGCCAGCGTAATAGATAATATTTACTCAAAAAGTGCGGTCATTTTTCTAATCGTTTTTCGAGCTCAAAAAACACTTTCAAAATCCACCGCACTTTTTCTATCGAAATTCCACATAAACTTTCTTTCCCAAGCCTTCCGCAATGCGTTGTAGAAATGCAAGTGAAGGATTGTGATTGCCGGATTCAAAACGGCTGATGGCCCTCGATAGCGCGCGTCTCCCGACGCGTGCTTATTTTCAGATATTAGGCACGCGTCGGGAGACGCGCGCCAGCGTAATTTATAATATTTACTTAAAAAGTGCGGTCATTTTTCTGATCGTTTTTCGAGCTCAAAAAACACTTTCAAAATCCACCGCACT
>JACAWG010000068.1:300-10862 GCA_017160915.1 Aggregatibacter actinomycetemcomitans | reverse complement strand
TTCCACATAAACTTTCTTTCCCAAGCCTTCCGCAATGCGTTGTAAAAAAGCAAGTGAAGGGGTGTGATTGCTGGATTCAAAACGGCTGATGGTGCTTTGGGCGATACCGATCTTTTCCGCTAAACCTTTTTGGGTGAGTTGCTGTTCTTGACGTAATTTGATGATTTGACGAATAAGGTCATATTGTGGTGTAAGTTGATCGTATTCGGTTTTGACTTCGGGGTTCTGTAATGCCCGTTGTTTAAAATCTTCAAAGTTCATGATGAATTTTTCGACTGATAATCTTGTTTATATTTCAATGCATTAGCCAATTCATTTTTAGGTGTCTTTTGGGTTTTCCCCCAAGATGACGCACGTTTCCTAACATGTGCCTTTTCCTAAAATATAAGCACAAGCGCCTACGCTTGTGCTGTTTGATCCTCCGGGTGGTGTTTTGTTTTGCCTCAATCGTTTTTAGTATCAAAGCAACTTAAAAAATACCAAGTTAGTTACTCCGTATAATTTTAGAATTTAATGGGCTTTAGAATTATGGGTTAGTCAACAGAAGCTGCTTTATTTGAGTTGATCATATTTTTACAGCTTTCTATTGATTCCTTGTCAAGCTTGTTATAGTTCATCTTTTCTTCAGAATTAAATAAAAATTCCTCATTTTCTTTAATTATAAAAAATGAATCATGGAGAGATAAACGATTTCCCATGGCTTTGACTTTCCCTGTAACGGAAGATTCTTTATAGTTTTCATATATATTGGAACAGTATTGACCGTCAGGTAGGATGGTAATTAGGGCTAATTTTCTAAAATCTGCCGGTCCATAGGGACCAACACTAGCATGAAAATAGGTTCCTTCTTTAAATAAACCTAATGCATTTTGCTGTGTACAAGATGACAGAAGTATGTATAGAAATAGTGGTATAAGTTTTAATTTCATAGGAATGTCCGTTAATAAAAGTTAGGTTAAGGATAGTTATAGATAAAGATACTAAATAAGGATAGGAAAGAATTATAGTGAGATAATTAAGATTAAACCATAAATAATATTCGATTATATATGAGTAAACGATAATAAAGCAGAACAACCCAACGATAGCGCGCGTCTCCCGACGCGTGCTTATTTTCAGATGTCAGACACGCGTCGGGAGACGCGCACCAGCGTAATTGATAATATTTACTCAAAAAGTGCGGTCATTTTATTCGCAATTCGGCATTGCCGACTTGCTCACCCTTCGGGTCGTCGGCAAGCCGACGCTCAAAACGCGTTGCGTTTTGTCTCAATCGTTTTTCTCGCTCAAAAAACACTTCCAAAACCGACCGCACTTTTTCTCAATAAACCGATTAATGATGTAACTGTTGAATCACGCGCAAGATTTCTTTCATGTCTTTACCGCAATAATCGGCTTCGGATTGGTCGATGTGCATGCGTTTTTCTTCATAGGCGATGACGGGAATGCCTGCGGTTTTAGCGGCTTGAATGCCGAAAAAAGAATCCTCAATCGCCACGGCATTTTGGGCTTGTACGCCTAATTTTTCGAGAGTGTAACGGTAAATTGTCGGGTCCGGTTTGCTGCGTTTAAATTGTTCGCCGCTGACAATAAAATCAAAATGTTGAATGATGCCGCATTCGGTCAGAATATTTTGAATATGGTCGAGGTGAGAGGAGGAGGCGACGGCTAATTTTATGCCGTTTTGTTTGGCGAAATCGATGATTTGCTGAATATCGGCTCGGAAAATCGCGCGGTAGTCCACGGTGGCAAAAAGCTGTTTGAAGAAATCAAAATAGCGCTGTTTGATTTCTTCTAAGGAGAGCGAGGAGCCACTCAATTTTTTCACGATTTCAGGGATTTCCGCTAGCCCTTTGCCAACTACTTCCGAACGTTCGAGCGGGGTTAATGTGCGGTCGTGTTCCTTAATGGATTCAATAAATTGCGCTTGTAAGTCGTATTCTAAAAATTCGGTATCGACAATCACGCCGTCCATATCAAAGATGATCGCTTGTAGCATAGATTTTCCTTATAACAGTTGGATTTTTGTAAAAACTTTAAATTTTGTTGGCGCGCGTTTCCCGACGTTTGCTTATTTTCAGACATCAGGGACACGCGTCAGGAGACGCGCGCCAGCGGTGTTTTTTTGTGTTTTCGCGTAGGGGCGGGTCCTGTGCCCGCCCGTGAATATCCGCCTAAAATTCGGGCAGGCACAGGACCTGCCCCTACGGATCCCGGATAGCGCAAGCGTCCACGCGTTTAAGCATTGGACGCTTGAACCTTCATTTTGTTCTCAAAAAACACCTCCAAAACCGATCGCACTTTTTCTTTATTTCTTTAACGTTTCCACATAGCCCGCCACATCTTGCATATCCTGTTCGCTGAGGGTGGATTTGGCGCGGTTGCCGGCGCCTTCGATTTTGCCGCTTTTGCGGTCTTGCAGGGCGTTGATGATTTGGTCTTGGGTGAAGGTGTTGATGATTTGGGATTGTCCCATTGCCGGTTTTTCTGCCTGTTTGCCGTGACAGAGGGCGCAGGAACGGTTGTACACTTTTTGCCCGTGCGCAATGTCGGGTTCGGCTTGGGCGGTAGTGATGCCGAGGCAAGCGAGAAGAAAGAAAGTAAAGTCGCGTTTTTTCATGGTGGATTAGCTTTTCGTCGTGTTGAATAATTGCTGTAAATCCTTTTCGGAAAGTAAGCCTTCAAATTTGTGTAATAGCTTGCCGTTCGGGTCGATGACAAATGAGGTTGGGGTGCCGATGAGTTGGTAGCGTTCGGCGGTGATTTTCATTTGATCTTTGAAAACCGGCAAATTTAATTGACGTTTGGTGACGATGGCTTGAGTGTCGGCGTTTTCACCGTCGATGTTCATGGCGACCAATTGGACGCGGTTAGGGTATTTTTCCGCCCATTGTTGCAGAGTTTGGAGTTCCACAATGCAGGCGCCGCAGGTTTCCGACCAGAAATTGATAAGCACGGTTTTGCCCTGCCAGTCGCTCAGAGCGGCTTTGTTGCCCTGCAAATCAAAGGCGGCGATCTCCGGCGCAGGTTGCCCGAGCTGCGCGCTTTCTTCCTTGCAAGAAACGCTGAAAAAAATGACCGCACTTATGGCGAGGAAGCGAATGACGTTAGCGCACATTTTGTTCCTCGCCTGACAATTTGCCGTGTTGTAAATAAAGAATGCGATTGGTGAGTTTGCCTAAATCGGGATTGTGGGTCACCATCACGATAGTGCGCCCTTGTCGGTTTAACTCGGTGAGCAAATCCAGCACCAAATGTTCATTTTTCTCATCGAGGTTGCCCGTCGGTTCGTCGGCGAAAATCACCGGCGGTTGGTTCACCAACGCGCGGGCGATACACACCCGTTGCTGTTCCCCGCCGGAAAGTTGGCTTGGGCGGTGATCCATACGATGTGTCAAGCCCACCTGTTCCAGCACCGCTTTGGCGGCGGCTTCATCCACCACGCTGTGATAATGTTGCGCCAGCATGACGTTTTCCAGGGCGGTTAAATAGGGGATTAAATGGAATTGTTGGAACACCAAGCCGATTTTCTCCGCAAGGAAGCGCTGTCTGCCCGTTTCGTCCAGTTGCGCCGCGTCCACACCGTCCAAAATCACTTTGCCTTCGCTGGCGGTATCCAAGCCGGTGAGAATGTTCATTAAGGTGGTTTTGCCCGAGCCGGACGCACCCATGATTGCCACAAACTCGCCTTCGGCAATTTGAATATTAATGTCTTCAAGTGCGGTCACTTGCCCGAATCTTTTATATAAATGTTGTGTTTCAATAACGGTTTTAGCCATGTTATTCCCCTTTTAACACATTGGCGGTTTGAATTTCTAAGGCGCGGCGGGTCGGCACGATAACCGCGATAAACGCCACTAATAAGGATAACCCGATGGTGATCGGCAACACCGGCAGGCGCATATCGATGTAGGCTTTGAAGACGGTTAAGCCGAGCACTTGCGCCAATAAATAGCCGATAATTAAGCCGCTGATAATCGCACATACGGCGATAATTAAGGTTTCCGCGCCGATTTGTTTGATGATGTCCCGACTTTTCGCACCGAGGGCTTTTTGCAGCGCAAATTCTTTCGCCCGTTCGCCCACGATGGCGATCAAGGTCGTGTTCACGCAGAGGGTCGCCAAAATCAGAATCACCACGGAAATCAGCCCCATTAAGCCTTTAATTTTATCCAGAATTTGCCCTTCGGAGGCGGAGACTTTGCGAATCGGGTGAATGTCCAAATCGGGATATTGTTGCTGAAGCTGTTGTGCGAATTGTTCCACTTGCCCCTGATCGTTTTTCACGTTAAGCAGGGCATTGGTGGCAAGGTTTTCTTTCTCCAGCCAGTTTTGCGCAAAATCCAGGCTCACGATGAGCATATTGTCGGTGGCGTCGCCCGCTTCCACGATGGCTTTAATTGTAAACTGGTGTTTATCCACCGCGTTCAGGCTTAAGGTCAGCTTGCTGCCTACTTTCAGATTTAAACGCTCGGCAAGGGTTTTGCCGATCATCGCGTTGCGTTCGTCAAAGTTGACGCCGATGGGCGTGCCGGTAATTTGCCAGTAGGGCGCGAGGGTTTTCATATCTTCAAACCACACGCCCATGATGACGATTTTTTCCAAATCGCTACGGGTTACGCCGTATAAATAAGGGCTGGCGGCGGTAATTAAGCCTTTCGGCGCCAGGTTAATGATCTCTTGCACCTGATCCACTTTAATCAAACCGCCGTTGTTTGAGCCAATATAAAAGTTAGCGCCGAAAGTACGCAGTTCTTGGCTCATTTTGGTATTGATGTCGAAATACACCGCTGCCATGGCGGTGACGATGGAGGCGCCCACCGTGAGTGCGGTAAAGATGATGAATACCCGCTGCAAACGCAGTCGTAAGGCGCGTAACACCAAACGCCAGAACATATTGATGGGTTTATTGTCTGCCATAAAGCACCTCGATAGGATAAAGACGGGCAATACGATGTGCCGGGAACCAGGCGCCGATAACCGCAATTAACACGGAAATCACCAGCACGCAAGGCACCACAATCCACGCGAAACTGAGTGGCGCGCCGAATAAGGTGGCGCCGATAAAACGTGCCAAGCCCCAGCCGGCAACACAGCCTAACATCCCGCCGATGAAGCCGCTGATGATGGCTTCACAATAAAACAGCAACACGATTTGCCATTGATAGGCGCCGAGCGCTTTCATTAAGCCGATTTCTTTGCTGCGCTCAATGATCGTGGTGGTCATGAGGGAGGCGATCCCCATGGCGGCGGCAATGAGCGCGGCAAGGGTCACTACGGCAAGTAATAATTGGATTTTCTCAATAACCACGCCTTCGGAGGCGGCGACTTGCCAAATCGGGCGAACAATGGCGCCGGAAATGGCTTCTTCCAATTGGTGAGAAATGGAGGAAACATAAGCGGTGCAATACCAGCGGTCATATTCTTCCGCCGCCAAACCGTCCACGTTGGCACGGGCTTTGCGCGACAAATCGTTTTCCGGCACAGTGAGAGCGGAGACTTTCACCGCCTGTATTTTGCCTTCCAATCCAAGTAAATTTTGCACCGCACTTAATGGCAAAATCAGTTGTTGTTCTTCCGTTCCGCCGGTTTTCACAATGCCTTTTACGATAACCTTGAGCTGTTGCTGCGACGCCTGTTCATCTTGTTGATAATGCAATGTTAGCGTATCGCCTATTTTCCACTGATGTTGCTTGGCAAGTTGCGCGCCGAGTAACGCCGGAATTTGATCGCCGAAATCATCGGTGGTGTCATTCACCCATTCGCCTTCCACCTGCCAGTAAGGGCTGATGATTTTTTGCCCGGTGTGGTAATCGTCCTCATCCGGCACGGCAATTTGATGGTCAAAAAACGTGCCGAGAATATCGATGTCCTGCGCCTTGCCATTTGGCACATCGACTTTGACTTGTGCGCTAAGTAACGGCGCGAAACCCACAATATTGTTACGCCAGAAAATGTCTTTGATGTTAGGCAGTTCTTTTTCGTCTAAAAAATCCTGCGTGGCAAGGGAATTATTACCGCTCACTTCATCAGGCAAAATGGCGCTGCTGGCGGGTTCCACCAGAATGTTGGCGCCGTAGGATTTAAGTTCTTTCGCCATTTTGTCGCCGATGTCGATAGATACCGCAAGCAAGGCGGAAATTAAACCGGCGGCGAGGAAAATCGTCACAATGGCGAGGAGTTTGCGTTTTAAGCCGTAACGCCAGGATTGAAATAACATTCTTGCCAACATGGCTATTTCTCCTCTTTCGTTATTGAATCCGTGGCGGTTTTGTTGAGATACGCTTCCGGATTATCGCGGAACAGATTCAGGTTCTTTTCATCACTGAAGAAGTAGGTTTTGCCGTCATAGCTGTATTTATGTTCCGTTTTGGTGTTGGTGAGTTTTTTGCCGTTGACGGGATCCACAACCTCAATTTCAATGACCGTAGTGAAGTAATTCAAGCCTTCTTCCAGACTTTTCTTGCTGATGACGACTTCCGTCTCCGTCTGTTTCCAGTCATCAATCGGCACCGGATTGCAACCGCCCGGTTTGCCGATGGACGGCGTAAATAAACGCACGCCGCAACCCACGCACACCACTTGGTTGCCTTCCATCACATAGCCTTGGTCGCCGCATAAAATGCAGGCATCGAATACGGCGGCGAGGCTGAGTTTTTCGGCAAGGCGATTGATGATAAAGAAACGCACCGCTTTGCCGTCATCGGCGATCCAAAGGAAACGGTGTAATTTGCCGTCTTTTACCTGTTCGATAGGAATGCGCACGTTGTTTTCTGCATCTAAGGTGATTCGTTGCGCTTCCGAAAGTTGCGGCGGTTGAGAGGCGATTTTGTCCCAATAAAGTTGAGAAGCCAGAATGATTACCACTGCCGTGAAACCGTAAGCGATGATTTTGGCGGAAGTGCGTTTGGCGGCAATGGCTTTGCGTTTTTCGATAGGTTGTTGTTCGATATTGACCTGACGAACGCGCGGCAAGTGCGTTTTAACGGCAAAAACAAGCACGATAAATGCCAGTACGGCAGCGTTGATGTAATTCAAATAAGCGGAAATATTGCCTGATTTCGCTACAAAACTTAACCGCACTTTGGTGAGTTCCAGCACTTGCAATTTCATTAATATGAGCAGTACGTCGCCGATGATCGGGGTAATCAAGAGCAGGGTGAAAATGGTGGTTAAGAGGACGGAAAGTGCGGTCGTTTTTGCCGGTGTTTTTTGCTGCTGAAATAAAATGTATAGCCAGCCGGCGACGATCAGGCAAAAAATAAAACCGAGAATGATGGCGCTGAGGTGGAGTAAAAATTCCGTGTTAATCACGTCGGTGCCGGTGATGGCGGCGATATTCGGATCTTTCGCCCATAAATGCCCGGCAAGCACGGACAGCATAATATGCCAAAAAACGTTAAGTTTTTGCCAATGAATAAATTGAAAGAGGTAAGCGAACAATAAAATACAGAACGCGACAATGGCTGCGGCAAGTTTTGCGCTTTGTGTCGCGGGTAAATTTAAGGTGATGAGACTGCCGATAATAAAACCGAAAAGCGAAAGCCAAATGAGTTTTTTGAAATTGGCTTGTGGGTAACGCACCCAGCTGCAACCGAGCAGCAGAGAAATCGGGAGTAGGGTTTGAATGAGAAAAACAAAGAAATAGTTCATAGCTTACTCCGAGTATTTGAATCAATCATTTTGCTTATTTTTATGGATGGGTTAATTATGCCCTCAAATAAACAAAAACACCTTGATATGCCTCAAGGTGTTTTTATTGATTTTTGTTTTTATTAACACCTGAACGGGTTATTTCAAACCGGTGAATTTAAATTCATAGTTCACGTCGAACGGTTTCCACCAACGACCGACACCGGTTTCTTCATCGGTGTGACGGTGCATACCGGCTTTTGGCGGCGGGTCGATGTGGTAAGTTAACTTATAGTTACCCACGCCCATCATTTTTATGTTTGCGCCATAGTGCGGGCCGTCGCTGGCAACCATCGGCATGAATGTTCCTTCTTGTTTTTCACCGGTATCGGCGTTTACTAAAGTATATTGAATGGTTAAATACGGCATCCATTCGCCTTCACCGAAACCGTTTTTGTTGCCTTTGGTGGCGTGAATGTCGGCTTCCAAGTGAATGTCGGATTTGGCGGCCGGTAAGCCCATGCCGCGCGGCTCCATGTCAACCGGTTGCAAATACACGGCGGCAATTTCCATTTCGTTCATGGTGACAGGTTCGCCGATTGGGTATTCTTTAAAACCTAAAGCGGCGGGTGCGGTGATCATACCTGCCAAAAGTGCGGTGGCGATTAACGTTTTTTTCATACTTAGTTTCTCCTTAACTTAATAAGTATTTGTCGTTTGAAATCAAACAGATTTTTTGCTTTGGTACTTCATATAAATTAACGCAAAAACAGCGGCGACCAACAGCACAGCCTGCGGAACCAATGTTTCTACATAAGGATAAATACCCAACCACGGGATTTCTGTCATGCCGGAAACGAGGGTCGGCTCAAATAATTTGCCTTCAATTAGCTCCAGTACGCTTTTGCCGGCGAACACGAACGCCATTAAATACATAAAGGAACCGGTAAACATAAAGAATGGTTTAAGCGGCAGTTTCACCACGGTGTAGCGCATAATGAAATAGCACACGGCGAGGATAATCACACCGACGAAGAAGCCGCCGAAAAGATAGAAATAATCCACCGCACTTTTGGCGTCGCCGGCGAGGGCGTAGTAGAACAGCACGGTTTCCGCGCCTTCACGATAAACCGCCAGGAAGCTGGTGAGCCATAAGCCCACTAAAGAGCCGGTAGTCAGCGCGGTGGACAGTTTGCCTTCCAAATAACGTTTCCAGTTTTGCGCTTCCACTTTGGACAACAGCCAGTAGCTCATCATGAACAACATCACCACGGCGATGATCATAGTAAAGCCTTCCAACAATTCGCGGCTGGCGCCGGAATTCGAGAAAATCATCTGGAAGATAGCGGCGGTGATGACGCTACCGAGCAATGCCACATACACGGACTGGCGAATAACGGGCAGTTTGTCTTGATAGTTGTTTTTCACCAAATACGCCACGATCGCGGCAACAATCAGTAAGGCTTCCAGCCCTTCACGTACGATGATTAACAGGCTGTATAAGAACATACTCCAAGCGGTTTGCGTTCCGCCCTGTAACATTTCTACCGCTTTGGTTAAATCCTGGCTTAACCCGACGGCTTGTTCCTGTAACTTTTCTTTCTCCGCACCGGCTTTCATTAAGCTCACCAAGCGGGTGAAATAGCCTTCCAATTGGGCTTTAAAGTTGCTGTCACGGGAACCGATTTTGTTTTCCATGCCGGTATTTTCAAAAATATCAAAATAGGTATCCTGTACCGCCAACATGGCTTTTTTCGCTTCGCCTTGCTCATACAGTTTAATGGCTTGCTGAATTCCCGCATTCACCTGCACGCTGATTTGCGCCCAGTCTTTGTCCGGTGTAGTATCGGCAACGGTTTGATTGGCAGGTTGTTCCACTTGATCGTCACGGGTAGTCGGCAAGTCGGGAAGCTGTTCTTCGATATCTTGCAGCAAGGTCGTAATTTGATAGCCGAAATTGCTGATTTGCTCAGGCACCTCGCTGAGTTTGATGAGATCGTAGAATTGCTGATTGAAGTTGGCGGAAATGGCGGCGGAACGATTTTGACGAATGGACATTTCCATTTCGGAATTTTTATAACCCTCATACTGCGCTTGTTGCACCAGTTTTTTCGCCGTGGCGTAGTCTTGGGCTTCATAAGCGGTAACCGCTTGGGCTAATAGATCGTCAATGGTTTTAAAACTTTTTTGCCAGTGCGCCGCGATGGTTTGGTTTTCATACACGCCATGTTGACCGGAGGCGTTGAGTTGATGACCGTCTTTTAAAGAGGGAAGCACTTCCTGCAGTTCGGCTTTCAGCCCGTCGATTTTGGCTTTCACCTGATCTTGCGGCAACCCGTCACGAATCATTTTGCGAATTTCGCCGAAAGTGGCTTCCATTTGGTAGCTTTTTTGTGCGGAGAAGTTAATGCGAATCGGGCCTTCCAGATTTTCAAATACCTCAAAATACGCCATTTGCACTTCCGTTTGCGCATCGTCGGCTTTGTTCTCAGCATAAAGCGCGGCGGTTTTATCCAGCCGATTTTCAATATCCTGCACCCATGCCTGATAGTTATCTTCCGCATGAGTAAACGCCGAGAATAAAATAAACACACTAAAAAGAATACATTGATACCAACGGGAAAGACGCATACCCCATCTCCTTATCGTAAAACTATTCCTGCTTGATGTAATTGATAATAATTATCCTCTAATAAATTCAGAGTGCAAGGGAAAATCAACCGCCTTTTCCTTGAAATGTGATCCATGTAGCACTTATTACAAATTTGAAATCAACAATTTACATTTTGGTAACGTCTTGTAGAAGGGGAAAATTTGATGGAGGAGATAAAAGTGCGGTCATTTTTGAAAGTGTTTTTTGTAGTAACTGAATTTCTCAGAAAAAAACGCTGGCGCGCGTCTCCCGACGCGTGTCCTAAACTTACATGAAA
>JACAWG010000068.1:0-250 GCA_017160915.1 Aggregatibacter actinomycetemcomitans | reverse complement strand
ATGAAATTTAACCGGTACGCGTCAGGAGACGCGCACTATCAAAAGGGGACACAAAACTCATGCTTCGACTAATCCTTCGACAAGCTCAGGAGCCGTCTCAGCAACCGTTTTATGTATTAATCGGATTATTTGGAAGAAATAGAAAAGTGCGGTGGATTTTAGAAGTGTTTTTTGAGAACAGAATGATGGTTCAAGCGTTCACACCCCGCTGGCGCGCGTCTCCCGACGCGTGTCCTAAACTTACATGAAA
>JACAWG010000067.1:30312-30941 GCA_017160915.1 Aggregatibacter actinomycetemcomitans | reverse complement strand
TCAATGGCTTTATTTTGCGCCACCACGGCGGAAATCGAACGTTCGGAAGAACCTTGAGCAATGGCATTAATGCTGATATTCGCTTGTGCTAACGCGGAGAAGAAGCGGGCGGCAATGCCTTTGGCTTGACGCATACCATCGCCTACCACGGAAATGATGGATAAATCTTTAATCACTTCAATCGGATCCAACTGATGGGCTTTTAACTCTTGCGCAAATTCTGCTTCTAAGGCTTTCAGTGCTGCATCAACGGATTTTACCGGCACGCAGAAACTGATGCTGTATTCGGAGGAGGATTGGGTGATTAAAATCACCGAAACCTTGGCGTTGGACATGGCGGAAAATACGCGGGAAGCCATGCCTACCATGCCTTGCATACCCGGGCCGGAAACATTGAACATCGCCACATTATCTAAATTGGTAATGCCTTTCACCTGTAAGCCTTCGGATTTGATGTCGCCGGCGATAACCGAACCCGGCGCGCTTGGGTTGCCGGTATTTTTAATTAAACACGGAATATTCGGACGCACTAACGGACCGATGGTGCGCGGGTGAATCACTTTAGCGCCGAAGTAGGAAAGCTCCATGGCTTCACGATAAGACAGGCTCGGTAATAAACGCGCATCGGG
>JACAWG010000067.1:27063-30262 GCA_017160915.1 Aggregatibacter actinomycetemcomitans | reverse complement strand
GAAACATTGAACATCGCCACATTATCTAAATTGGTAATGCCTTTTACCTGTAAACCTTCGGATTTGATGTCGCTGGCGATAACGGAACCCGGCGCGCTCGGATTGCCGGTATTTTTAATTAAACACGGAATGTTCGGACGCACTAACGGACCGATGGTGCGCGGGTGGATGACTTTGGCGCCGAAATAAGAAAGTTCCATGGCTTCACGATAAGACAGGCTTGGCAATAAACGTGCATCGGGCACTAAACGCGGGTCGCAGGTATAAACACCGTCAACGTCCGTCCAGATTTCGCACACGCTGGCGCCYAAACAGGCGGCTAAACARGCGGCGGAGTAGTCGGAACCGTTACGCCCCAATAACACGAGTTCGCCTTGCTCGTTACAAGCGGTAAAGCCCGCCATTAACACCACTTTATTTTTGCCGATGGATTTCGCATCCACCCGTTTGGTGGATTCTTCAATATCCACGGAAGATTCCAAATAACTGCCTTGGGCTAACAATTGTTTCACCGGATCAACCACATGCACTTCATAACCATTGGCTTCAAACCAGGCTTTCATCATGGCGATGGAAAGTTTTTCACCGCGGCAATCGATGGTGGCTTTGAGCGCATCTTCCACTTTGCCGTCCTGACGGATTTTTTCTAATAATGACGCGATTTGTTGGAATTCTTGGTCGATGATTTGTTTGGTGCCGGTAAGATCAAAGTGGCTATTTTTGGCGTGCAAACCGTTAATTATGGTGTAGAAAATATCTAATGCTTCGTTGAAATGGGAATCGGTAGATTGATTTAAACTGGCTTTTTCGGAAAGGGCGACAAGGTGATTGGTGATTTTGGCAGGTGCCGATAAAACGCCTGCCGCCTGTTCTTCCAAATGGGCCTTTTCAATAAGCTCCGCCGCCTGTAAAAACCGTTCCGGATTGGCTAAGGAAGTGCCCCCAAATTTAAGTACGCGCATGATATTCTCCTGATAAATGATGTTTGAATTTGCATAAAAAAACCCGCTCTTGGGAAATGCGGGTTCATGAATTTTATTCTTTAACGCACTAGCCCGCCCCATTGATCATAATCATGGTCATGGTGGTTGGCATCATAATAGAAGTGCGGTTGTTTTTCATGGTGTTTTTGTGTGAAAAAAGAATGCGCTTAGAAATACCGAAATTTACCTTTATTGTCAATATGTTTCTAAATAAAATTAATGAATTGAATGTTATTGGGATAAATTAGCGTATTAAATTTTGAAATATGGCGTTAATACTGAAAAGTATATGCTACAATCCGAAGGTTATGTATTATTTCTATAGGTGTAAAATGTATACTTCAAATCTAACGAATTTAATTCTGAATACAGATAGTTATAAAGCATCTCATTGGCTGCAATATCCGCCTGATAGCGAATATGTCTCTTTTTATATCGAAGCCCGTAAAAGTGAATTTGACGTTGTTTTCTTCGGTTTGCAGGCCTTTCTCAAGGAATACTTAACTAAACCGATTACTCTACAAGATATAAATGAAGCGGAAAATTTATTGATTGCACATGGCTTACCTTTTAATCGACAAGGGTGGCTTGGTATTTTGGAAAAATATAAAGGTTATCTTCCGCTCCGAATTCAGTCGGTGGCAGAGGGGTTAGTGTTGCCTACCGGCAATGTGGTGTGCCAGGTTGTTAATACAGATCCGGAGTTTTTCTGGTTACCAAGTTATTTAGAAACGGCGCTTCTGCGTGGTATTTATTACCCTACCACGGTAGCAAGTCTATCTTATTATTGTAAACAAATACTTAAACGTGCATTGGAAAGATCTGCTGATGATCTGAGTGGTTTGCCGTTTAAATTACATGATTTCGGTGCACGCGGAGCCAGTAGTTTGGAGTCGGTGGCTCTTGGTAGCTTGGCGCATTTGGTAAATTTTTGCGGAACAGATAGTCTCAGCGGTATTATTGGTGCAGCCCGTTGGTATGAGGTCGAAAATATGCCGGCATTTTCAATTCCTGCGGCAGAACACAGTACAATTACCAGTTGGGGAAAAGAAAATGAGATCGCAGCCTATGAAAATATATTTCAGCAATTTGCCGGTAAATATCCTGCATTCGCCATTGTGTCTGACAGCTATGATTTATGGCAGGTGGTTAATGAAGTTTGGGGAGGGCGATTTAAGCAGCAGATTTCACAAATGTCGGGAACTTTGATAATTCGCCCTGACAGCGGGGAACCCGGCACGGTAATTTGTCGCGTGCTGGATATTTTGGCTGAAAAGTTCGGAGCAAGAATAAATAGTAAGGGTTATAAAGTATTGCCGGATTGTATTCGTGTCATTCAAGGGGATGGAATTAATTATACTTCATTGACACACATACTGGATGCTGTCATGGCACATGGATTTAGCGTGGATAATGTGAATTTTGGTATGGGAGGCGGCTTGTTGCAACAGGTTAACCGTGACATGATGGGCTGGGCGATGAAGGCAAGTGCGGTGAGTGTTGCAGGCAAATGGCGTGATGTATATAAGGATCCCGTTACCGGTGCGGAAAAACGTTCGAAAAAAGGACGGCTTGCACTAGCCAAAAGAGATGGCGAATACTTGACTTTGCGCGAAGAAGAAGTGGATAAGCATGAAAATCTATTGCGTACAGTATATTTAAATGGAAAACTATTACATATTGAAACACTTGAGCAAATCAGGCAGCGTACCAATGGATAATATTCGACGTAATTTACAGCTGGTTCAGCAAAAAATAACCCAAATCTGCCAGATGATTGGGTCCTCACCAAGTGCGGTTACTTTACTGGCCGTTTCTAAAACCAAGTCTGTTGAAGATATTTTAACAGCGTATGAGGCGGGGCAGGCGGCATTCGGAGAAAATTATGTACAGGAGGGAGTGGAAAAAATTCAATTCTGCCAACAGCAAAATATTAACTTGGAATGGCATTTTATCGGCCCGTTGCAATCCAATAAAACCCGTTTGGTGGCGGAGTATTTTGACTGGATGCAAACCCTTGATCGTGCCAAAATCGCCGATCGGTTAAATGAACAACGTTCTCCCCATAAAGCACCGTTAAATGTGTTAATTCAGGTGAATATCAGCAATGAAGCCAGCAAATCCGGCGTTCAGCCCGGTGAAATTTTAGACCTTGCAAAACACCTGGAAAACTTACCGCACTTATGCCTGCGTGGCTTAATGGCGATTCCCGAACC
>JACAWG010000067.1:0-27013 GCA_017160915.1 Aggregatibacter actinomycetemcomitans | reverse complement strand
GCCAAAATCGCCGACCGTTTAAATGAACAGCGTTCTCCGCACAAAGCGCCGTTAAATGTGTTAATTCAGGTGAATATCAGCAACGAAGCCAGCAAATCCGGCGTTCAACCCGATGAAATTTTAGCCCTCGCAAAACACCTAGAAAATCTACCGCACTTACGTTTGCGTGGGTTAATGGCGATTCCCGAACCCACCGATGATGTGACCCAACAGGAACAGACCTTTCATCAAATGCGCGCGTTATTTGAACAGTTGCAACAGGCTTTCCCGCAGGCTCAAATCGACACCTTATCCATGGGCATGACCGACGATATGCAAACGGCGATTAAATGCGGTTCCACCATGGTTCGCGTGGGCACGGCGATTTTCGGTAAACGAGCGTAACGCGCCGAAAAGTGCGGTCGTTTTTCAACGCGTTTTTCTGCGGTTAGATTTTCAATGCCGCCACCAAGGCTTTAAAGAGCGGGGAGTTTTGGCGGCGGTTTGGATAGTAAAGATGATAGCCGTCATAACTGATGGCAACGTCGCTCAACACTTCCACCAATTCGCCGCTGCCTAAATAAGGCTGCACGGTGTCAATAGGCAACCATGCCAAGCCTTTTCCCGCCAACACGGCACGGCTGATTAAATGGCTGTTGTTAAAGCAAAGTTGCCCTTTCGGGTGAAATTTCACCACAGGGGCGGATTTTTTCGCAGGGCGGAAATCCCATGCCATAATGCTGTCGGTGGAGGGCAGTCGGACGAGTAAACAGTCGTGTTCGCTCAACTCTTCCACCTTTTTCGGCGTGCCTTTTCGGGCGAAATAATCAGGGCTGCCCACCACCGCCATTTGCATTTTGTCGCTTAATCGCACGGCAATCATATCTTGCGCCACATCGGAACCTAAGCGAATGCCCGCGTCATATCGCCCCGCCACGATGTCCACAAATTTGGTGTCGCTGGTGAGTTCCAGTTCCATTTCAGGGTATTGCTCGGCAAACGCCATCAATTTATCCCACAACACAAATAAAAAGACGTGATCGCTGCCGTTAATGCGCAATTTCCCTTTTAAGGTGTTGCGAAAGGTGCTTAAGGCGTTGAGGTTGTCTTCAATGCTTTCAAACAAGGGTAAGAGATTTTGAAATAGCTGTTCGCCTGCTTCGGTGGTGGCAATGCTGCGCGTGGTACGGTTAAACAGTTTAATGTTAAGTTGTTCTTCCAACTTACGAATGGAATGGCTTAATGCGGAGGTGGAAACGCCTAATTTCGCCGCGGCTTTGGTAAAACTGCCTTCTTGCGCCGCGGTGATAAAAGTGCGAAGTTCGTTGATGTTGTCGATCATAGGAGGTGTCCTATTATTGAATATTATTCACAAGGTTATCCGATTTTTTCCTACTAATCAAATGAATCTATTTTTTCTATAATGCACACATCAAAACGAAACGTAGGGTGCAACTCTTTGCACCGTTTCAATTATTCATTTTCGGTGCAACAAGTTTCACCCCACGAGAAGGAAAATCAAAATGCAAAACATATTCACATTAAATAATGGCGTAGAAATGCCAATGGTAGGTTTCGGCGTATATCAAGTGAGCGATGAAGAAACCGAAAAAGCAGTGTTAGAAGCCCTAAAAGCAGGCTACCGTTTATTAGACACTGCCGCAGTCTATGCCAACGAAGCAGGCGTGGGGCGCGCCATTAAAGCGAGCGGCATTCCGCGTGAAGAAATTTTCGTTACCACCAAATTATGGATTCAACGTGAAAACGGTTATGAAAACACCAAAAAAGCGTTGGCAGATTCCCTTGAACGCTTAGGCTTGGATTATGTGGATTTATATTTAATGCACCAACCGTTGGGTGACGTACACGAAGAATGGCGCGCGATGGAAGACTTATACAAAGCCGGCAAAGCCCGTGCCATCGGCGTGAGCAACTTCCATACCGACCGCTTGATGGATTTGATGACTTGCCACGACATCGTGCCGGCGGTGAATCAAATCGAAACCCACCCGTTCTATCAACGCGACGAAGAAATCGCGTTCCACAAAGAACACGGCATTTTGCAACAATCCTGGGGCCCGTTGGCAGAAGGAAAATTCGACATCTTCACCAACCCTGTTTTAACCAAAATCGCCGAAAAACACGGAAAATCGGTGGCGCAAGTGGTGTTACGCTGGTTAAACCAACGCGGCGTGGCGATTATCCCGAAATCGGTGAAAGTAGAACGTATGCTTGAAAACCGCGATATTTTCGGCTTCACCTTAGACGAACAAGATTTAGCCGACATCGCCACCCTCAACCGCAATGAAATCATCTTCAATCACCGCGATCCGAAAATGATTGCGTGGTTAGCGGAATTTCGTGGGTAAAAGTCAACATTTATAGGGCGGTCAACCGCCCTGTTTTTTTATGCCTTTCCATATTTTTTCCTTCTTCTTTTTTATTTTGCGATCCCGCTCGAAAATTTAAAAAGACAAGCTCAACAACGATCAATCGTTCCTTCACATTTCGCCAAGCTCTTAGGTAAATGATTGCGCCTTTGTAGCCAAGTGATTACAATATGGGAAGAAAAGTGAATGAACCTCATTGAAACTACCGAAATGTTTGATGATTGGCTCGATGGATTGAACAATTTACGCGCAAAAATTCAAATTGCGACCCGTATCCGCCGAGCAGAAAATGGGAATTTTGGTGATCATAAGGCGCTGCCCAACACGGGTGGCGTGAGTGAGATGCGAATCGATATTGGCAAAGGTTACCGAATCTATTACGGGCAACTTGGTGAGATTACTTACATCTTGACGAATGGCGGTGATAAATCCACTCAATCTGCTGATATTGAACGGGCGAAACAGATTTTTGCTCAGTTAAAACTTCAGAAAAAGGATAATCAAAATGATTAAAACCCAACGATTTGATATGGTGAAATACCTTGATAGCGATGAAGCTATTGCAATTTATCTGAACGAAATAGCCGAAACAGGTGACAGCAACGATTTTATTGTGGCATTGGGCGATGTGGCTCGGGCAAAAGGTATCGCGGAAATCGCTCAAAAATCAGGTTTAGCACGTGAAAGTATTTATAAAGCGCTGACCGACGGCGCAAAGCCGCGTTTTGATACGATTATGCGAATAATGCAGGCATTAAATTTAAAACCACATTACGCAACGACAGTTTAGCTCGGTAAACGGCTGTTTTTAATCAACAGCCGTTTTGTTTGCAAAATCTCCGTCAAAATTAACCGCACTTTTAAGTATTTTGTGTTGATTATTGAATTCCATTCACAACCTTTTCCCATTTCTCCTATCTAATCAACACAATCTTTTCCTTTTATAATGTCCCTATGAATAAATCATGAGGAAAAAATATGATCAACCAATCCAAACGCAATTTATTAAAAACCGGCGGTTTAACCGCATTAGCACTCGGCTTAGGTGGCACGGCAATGGCGAAGCAAACGGTGAAAAATAGCCCAACTTTTACCAATGACAAGCTGCCGGGTCAACGCAAATTAGGCAACCTCACCGTGTCATCAATCGGCTTAGGCTGTCAGGAGCTTGGGCAGAATATGTACGGCGTGCCGCAACCGAGTCGCGAGCAGGGCGTGCGGATTATCCGCCAAGCGTTCGATCATGGCGTGACATTTTTTGACACCGCCGAAGCCTACGGGCCTTTTGAAAGTGAACGCGTGGTGGGCGAGGGCTTGAAAGGCATTCGCGATCAGGTTGTGTTGGCGACCAAATTCGGTTGGGATATTGATCAACAAACGGGGCAACGCACAGGCAAGCTGAACAGCCGTCCAGAACATATTAAACAGGTAGTCGATGCCATGTTGCAACGGCTGCAAACCGACCGTATCGATCTGCTTTATCAACACCGTGTGGATCCAAACGTGCCGATTGAAGATGTCGCGGGTGCAATCCAAGATTTGATGAAACAAGGCAAAGTGCTGAACTGGGGCTTGTCGGAAGCGGGCGAGCAAACCATTCGCAAAGCCCATGCCATTCAACCGCTCACCGCCGTGCAAAGCGAATACTCGCTGTTCTTCCGCGGACGCGAAAAAGACGTGATTCCTGTGTGTGAAGCGTTGGGTATCGGCTTCGTGCCATGGTCGCCGCTGGCAATGGGCGCATTGGGCGGATATGTAGATGAAAACAGCCGTTTTGATGTGGATCCCGGTAAAGATTTACGCGGCATTATTCCACGCTTCACGCCTGAAAATATGCAGCACAATGTGAAATTGCTTCAGTTGGTGAAACGCTGGGCGAACCAAAAACTTTGTACGCCGGCGCAATTCTCCCTTGCGTGGTTGATGGCTCAAAAAGCGTTTATCGTGCCAATCCCGGGGACAACCAAAGGTTACCATTTAATGGATAACTTGGGCGCGGACGCGGTGAAATTTACTGCGGAAGAATTAGCACAATTCCGCAAAGAATTGGACGCCATTGAGATTGTAGGCTTGCGTTTGCCTGAAGCGATTTTGAATTTCTCGGAAGCAAAATAAAACGCAGAATGGGATTTATCCTGCCATTTTACTAAAATCAAGGAGAACAGTATGCAAACCCGACAATTAGGTTCACAAGGTTTAACGGTTTCTGCGCTCGGTTTGGGCTGTATGGGCATGACTTTCGGCTATAGCACGGAAATTCCGCAAGAAGACGGTGTGAAACTTATTCGTCAAGCCTTCGACTTGGGCATTACGTTTTTTGATACGGCTGAAGCCTATGGCGAAGCGAATGAAGTGTTAGTGGGCAAAGGCGTTGCGCCATTTCGTGATAAGGTGGTGGTTGCCACTAAATTCGGTTTCAAAAATGGCAATGTAGCGGAGGGATTGGACAGCCGCCCTGAACGCATTCGCCAAGTGGTGGAGCAATCGCTCAAACGCATGAACACCGACTATATTGATTTGTTGTATCAGCACCGCGTCGATCCGAGTGTGCCAATTGAGGACGTGGCGGGCGCGGTGAAAGACCTGATTGCAGAAGGTAAAGTGAAGTATTTCGGCTTGTCCGAAGCGGGTACGGAGATTATCCGTCGCGCTCATGCGGTTCAACCCGTGTCGGCGTTGCAAAGTGAATATTCGTTGATGTGGCGTGAACCCGAAACGGAAATTTTGCCGCTGTTAGAATCCCTTAATATCGGCTTTGTGCCATTTAGCCCGTTGGCGAAATCCTTGCTTACCGGTGCGATCACCGCCGATACCCAATTTGCCGCTAACGATTTCCGCAACAGCGTGCCACGTTTACAAGGCGAAGCGTTGAAAGCCAACCTTGCCTTAGCTGAATTGGTGAAAAATATTGCTGCACAAAAAGGCGTAACGCCTGCACAAATTGCCTTGGCGTGGGTGTTAGTGCAAAAACCGTGGATTGCCCCGATTTTCGGCACAACCAAACCTCATCGTTTGGTGGAAAATTTGGGCGGCGCGGATGTTCGTTTAACGCCAGAAGATTTAGCCCAAATTCAAACCGCACTTTCGCAAATTCAGATTGTGGGCGAGCGTTATAGTGCGGCAGGACAGGCGATGATTAATCGTTAATAGATAAATCCCACTGATATTCGGCATCATGATAAGCCGTGGGTAATAAATTACCCACGGTTAAGCATAATAATACCCCGTTGGGGTATTAAAAGAATCAGCCCCAAAGGGGCTGAACTATGCGTAACCTAGGGTAACTTGTTACCCTAGGGATAACGGATTATTGAATCCCATTCACAACCCTTTCCCACTTTACCTATCTAATCAAAACAATTTTTTAATTTATAATGACCTCATTCAAACACAATGAGGAGCATCTAATGCAACGCACTTTCAAGAAAACATTATTATCCGCTTTATTGATTGGCTCAGTATTTATGAGTACAGCAAATTTCAGTTATGCCGCCAATGACACCATTCAGGCGGGCAACGGTATTGCAGTGGTGTCAACCCAAGCCGGTGAAATCCAAGGCTATATTCAAAACGAGATTTTGACTTACAAAGGCATTCCGTATGCTACAGCAGAGCGCTTTATGCCACCGAAACCTGTTGCGAATTGGCAGGGCGCGAAAATGGCATTGATTTATGGTGATGTGTGTCCGCAAGTGCCGATGGGCGGTCGTAGCTTCTTCTTTACCGGACCTGAAATGACGGAGAGCGAGCAATGTTTGAATTTAAACGTCTGGGCGCCGAAAAATGACGGCAAAAAACGTGCCGTGATGGTGTGGATTCACGGTGGCGGTTTCCAATCGGGCGCCTCGAACGATTTAGACAGCTATGACGGTGCAAATCTTGCCAAAACGGGCGATGTGGTGGTCGTTTCCGTCAATCATCGTTTGAATGCTATGGGTTTTCTAGATCTCTCGGCTTATGGCGGAAAATATAAAGATTCCGGCAACGTGGGTATGCTTGATTTGGTTGCGGCATTAGAATGGGTGAAAGCGAATATCGACCAATTCGGTGGCGATTCAAGCAATGTGACGATTTTCGGCGAATCCGGCGGTGGTGCAAAAGTGCTAACGCTGATGGCAATGCCAAGTGCGAAAGGTTTGTTCCATAAAGCCGTTGTGCAAAGTGGTGCGGTGGAAAAAATGGGTATGACGTTAACGCCTAAAACACCTCGTCGTCTTACGGATAAAAAAGCCAGCCTTAGAGTTGCGGAACTTACCCTCGAAAATTTAGGCGTAAAATCGACCGCACTTAATAAACTCAATGACTTTACACCGGCACAAATTAATGATGCTGCAAATAAAGCGTTAAAACAAACTGCGGAAGAACAACAAATCACACCATTACGCGGAAGCGGTTACGGTTTAGCTTGGGCGCCAACCTTAGACGGCAAAGTAATTCCACAAGAACCTGTGGGCGAAAAATATCCAGAGATTGCGAAAGATATTCCGCTTTTAATCGGTTCAAACTTAACGGAATGGGAAAGTTTCCCGCTACAATTAGATTTGGCAAATTCACAAAAAGATAACCGCTTTACGTGGACAGAAGCGCAAGTTCAGGAAAAATTAAAAGTGAAATATGGCGAGAAAACCGATGAAATCGTTGCGGCATTCCGTGAAGCCTATCCGGACCGTATGCTTGCCGATGCCCTCTATGTGGACAGCTTCTTGCGTGCGCCTGCGTTAAAAACCGCCAGCCTGAAAGCTGATCAACAAGGCGCGCCTGTGTATAACTACTTGTTCACCTGGGATACGCCGGTTTTCAATGGAATACCAATGAGCTACCACACGGCAGAAATCGCCTTTGTGTTTAATAACATTCAACGCATGGCGCAAGCCACCGGCGGTGGGGAAGAAGCCCAAGCGCTTGCGGATAAAATGAGCCGCGCATGGACAAACTTCGCCAAAACCGGCAACCCGAATGCCGAGGGATTACCGCAATGGGACGCTTACACCCGCGAAAACGGCAACGTGATGATTTTCGATAATAAGCCGGAGGTGAAACAACATCATGACGCGAAATTGCAGAGATTGTTGGCGCCGGGGATGAAGTTTTAGGTATTTTTAAAGCTAAGATCATGTAGCTCATTGAGTATGAGGTTGGTTTAGATTCTGCCAAATCTCCCCCTACCCCTCTTTGCTAAAGAGGGGGATTGGATCGAGCGAATGTATATTTCATCTTTTATCTTCACGAGTTTGTAGTTAATGAGCCAAATAATCTTAATCTATAAAGAAGATCCCCTCTTTAGCAAAGAGGGATAGGGGAGATTTATTCGCTGCGCTCACACTTCGTGCCGTTGCTAAAGCAACGTTCAAACGTATGCGTTTGTGGCAGTATTGATTAACGAAGAAATTACGCAATATAGCATCACTCAAAAGGAAAACCCCATGAAAAAACTCGCAAAACTTTCCACTTTTTTCACCGCTTGCGCCTTAGCCGTGCAAGCCTACGCAGCTCCACTTTCTATTGAAAAACAAGGCTCATTTGCCGTGGGTGGCACGGTGAAGACCTCGGAAGGTACTTATACGCCAATTCCTGATAGCATTAAAAATCGCCAAAGTTCGGCATTTTTTGATGTGTATGGCGAAGCAGTGAAAGCAGGTGGTATGACCTTGCACGGTGATCACGCCAGCGTGTTCTACCAAATTCCAACCCATGCGAAAAAAACACCTTTAGTATTCTTGCATGGCTACGGACAATCAGCGCGCGGTTGGATGACCACGCCTGATGGCAGAACAGGTTTTAACGAGTTATTTTTGCAACGCCAATACCCTGTTTATTTAATCGATCAACCTCGACGCGGACAAGCTGGGCGCAGTACAGTGGCGGAAAACATCACCGCTGCACCTGACGACCAATTTTGGTATGCCCAGTTCCGCATTGGTGTATATCCAAAGATGAACGACGGCGTAGCGTTTCCAAAAGATAAGGAAAGCCAAGAACAATTTTTCCGTATGATGACCCCAAACACAGGTGCTTTTGATGCAAAAATAATCACTGACAGTATGGTGAAATTGTTTGATAAAACAGGCGGTGGCGTGTTTGTGACTCACTCCGCAGGTGGCGTAATCGGTTGGACGACCGCAATGGCAAGCGACAAAGTGGAAGGCATTGTGGCTTATGAACCGGGTACGTTCCCCTTCCCTGAGGGCGAAGTGCCACCAAAACTGGAAAGCAAATTCGGTGATGTCGCCCCAATGACGGTACCCATGGATCAATTCAAAAAGTTGACACAAATCCCTATCGTGATTTATTTCGGTGATTTTATCCCTGATCATTTGGACGGCACGCAAGGTGGCGAACAGTGGTTCATTCGTATGAAAATGGCGCAACAGTTTGTTGATACGGTGAACAAACACGGCGGCAAAGCGGAGCTGATTCACCTGCCTAAAATCGGCATTAAAGGCAACACGCACTTTATGTTCAGCGATTTGAACAACGATAAAGTAGCGGAAGAAATGGCGCGCTGGTTGAAGGAGAAGGGATTGGATAAGTAATCAATTCCCAATAAGCCGTAAAGCCGAGGGTAACTTGTTACCCTCGGTTAGGCATAGTTCAGCCCCTTTGGGGCTGATTCTTTTAATACCCCGTTGGGGTATGGCTATGCTTAACCGTGGGTATTTATACCCACGGACAGCTACACCCTCAACGCCTCCACCACCAACTCAAATGCCCGTGAATGCCCTTGACGGTTAGGGTAGTAGAGATACAGCGGTTCATATTCCATTGCGTAATCTCCCAGCAACTCCACCAATTCCCCTTTTGCAATCGCTTCTTTGACCATAATATCAGGTAGCCACGCGATGCCTAAGCCGTCTCGCGCAGCTTGTAGGCGCAGTCCGTTGTTGATGGAAAAATGCGGTTCGGGCTGAAAGGTAATGCGTTCGCCGTTGCGTTTAAATTCCCAGTTGGTTTCGCCATGTTGATTGGAAAACCGCATACCGATGAGGCGATAGGCTTGCAAATCGGCAATCTCTTTTATCGGCGGTTTGCCGTGTAGATAATCGGGGCTTGCCACCACCGCCATTCGCACGGGATCGGAAATTTTCACCGCGATCATATCTTTATATAAGGCATACCCCAGCCGCACGCCCATATCAAAGCCCTGTTCCACAATATCCACCCAGCGGTTGTCCACCACCATTTCGATTTTCAATTCGGGATAATTTTGCATGAGCGTTTTTAATTTCGGGTAAAGCAACAAATTCGCCGCCACTTCGCTGGTGTTGATACGGATGGTGCCAAGTGGCGAATTTCGCCAGTCGTCCAACTGATTTAAGCCGCCTACGATGGCGTGAAAGTGCGGTGTAATTTGGGCGAGTAATTTTTCCCCCGCTTCGGTGGGAGAAATGCTTCGCGTGGTACGGTTGAGCAGGCGCAAACCTAATGATTTTTCAAGGCTTTTTACGTTTTGGCTGAGTGCTGATGAGGTTACGCCAAGTTTATTTGCCGCTTTGGCAAAAGAGCCTGCTTGCACCACTTGGATAAAATAATACAGCTCGTTGAGGTTGGGAAGATTATTAAGCATTGCTTTCTAATATATTAAGAAAAAGGTGGTTTATCTTATCATAATGCTCCTCTATAATGCATTACATCAAATCACGATCCCCCTCACAATAGGAACTTTACTATGAAGAAATTCTTAAAAACCACCCTTTTAGCCACATTAATCGGTACATCATTTTTAGGAGCAAATGCCATGGCAGCAGATTATAAACAGAATCCGTTTACTTTAGCTTATGACGGCGCGCTTACCGAAAATGTGAAAGGTAAAGTGAACATTCAAACCGTGCATTACAAAGCGAATGGCGTAGAGGCTGTGGCAAATGTTTACACCCCGGCAAATTTTGATCCGAATAAGAAATACCCTGCGATTGTGGTGGCGCACCCGAACGGTGGCGTAAAAGAGCAGGTCGCCGGTTTATATGCACAGAAATTAGCCGAACAAGGTTATGTGACTATCGCCTTTGACGCGGCTTATCAAGGTGGTAGCGGTGGTGAACCACGTTACATCGACAAACCGCAATTCCGTACCGAAGATATTCGTGCGGCAGCAGATTTCATTAGTACTTTCAAGGGTGTGGATGCAAATCGCTTAGGATTATTAGGTATTTGTGGCGGTGGCGGCTATTCCATCAACGCGGCGAAAGGTGATAAACGTTTCAAATCCGTGGCAACGGTTTCCATGTTCAACTCAGGCGAAGCACGCCGTGACGGCTTTATAAGTTCACAAAAAGACACCATTGCTCAACGCTTAAAACAAGCGTCGGATGCCCGTGCGAAAGAAGCGGCAACAGGTAAAATTGACTATTCTCCGGCATTCGGTTCAGGCATGACGGCAGAGCAAGTCGCGGCACTACCGTTTGAAATGTATCGCGAAGGCTACGAATACTACGCTCAAAGCCATGCCCACCCAAATTCTAAAACCAACTATACGCTGAGCAGTTTGCAAGATTTAATGACGTTTGATGCCCGTGATCAAGCGGAGCTTATCGATCAGCCGTTATTGATGATCGCAGGCGACAAAGCGGATAGCCTGTATATGACTGAAGAAGTATTTGAAAAAGCGACCGGCGCGAAAGACAAAGAGTTGTTCTTAGTAAAAGGCGCAACCCATATTCAAACCTATTGGAAACCTGAATATGTGAAACAAATCAGCGAAAAATTGACGGATTTCTTTGGGAAGAAATTGTAATTACACCATCATCTGTTGCCTAGGGTAACAAGTTACCCTAGGTTACGCATAGTCCAGCCCCTTTGGGGCTGATTCTTTAAATACCCCAACGGGGTATGATTATGCTTAACCGTGGGTATACCTACCCACGGTAAATGAGAGAGATAAAATGAAAAAGACCCTATTTTCCACCGCACTTGCCGCCGCCTTATTCACCACGCCTGCATTCGCGGACGATCAACAAATTACCCACTACGATCAACACCAATGGATTGCTGCTCCTGCCGATCACTTTTCAGGCACGGCGCGTTTCACCCGTTTGCCCGCCATTCCTGAAAGCCCGGACGGTTCCGCCATTGTGGAATTTGAAGCGGGAACCATCACTGATTGGCACACCCATTCGCAAGGGCAATATTTGATTGTGACCGAGGGCGAGGGGCGCACACAAGAATGGGGCAAACCTGTTCAGATTATCAAAAAAGGCGATGTGGTTTGGTGTCCGCCTAATGTGAAACACTGGCACGGTGCGGGCGAGCATACCAAAATGTCGCACATCGCCATCAGCCCGAATGCGAAAAACAACAAAGCTACTTGGTTAGAAAAAGTGGATTTGCCGAAAGCGGATCAAGCGGAATTTTTAAAAACCGAATTGCAAAAAATCCAGCAAAATGAACCGCTTTCAAACCAACAACTTGCCATTGTGCCGATTGCCTTTTTCTCGGCTCGCGGTGAGTTGCCACAGCTTAAAACCGCATTGGAAGAAGGCCTGAAACAAGGTTTAACCGTAAACGAATTGCGTGAAGTGTTCACCCATCAATACGCTTACGCAGGCTTCCCTCGTGCGTTAAACGGCTTGCTCACGTTGGAAAATTTGGTCAAAGAACGTGCTGAAAAAGGCATTAAAGATCCGGAAGGCAAAGCCGCTACCAAAGTGGAGAACGTGGATTATTACCAACAAGGCACACAAACCTTGAGTACGCTCGGACAACGCGACAGCCGCGCGATTTTGTGGAATAACGAAGGCGTGGATTATGCCTTGAAATCGCACCTGTTCGGCTATCTGTTCAGCCGCGATAATCTAAGCCCAATCAACCGCGAAATCGTGACCGTCGGCACCCTTGCAGGGCTTGAAACCGTGCAGAACCAATTGCGTTCACACCTCAATATCTTGAAAAACCTTGGCTTGAACAAGGACGAGTTAAAACGCATTACTGCCGAAATCGCCAAACAAAATCCGCAAGCGGCGGACAAGGCGAATGAGGTGATTGAGAAATTATAGAAAATATCGGCGGGGTAGTTTATCGGCAGGATAGCTCCCGCCGTTTTTGTATTATGATTTTTTGATGGGATAAATGCTTCCCTGTGCAAAAAAACGTAAGAAAATTTGACCGCACTTTATACCCGCAACGCCTCCAACACCAACTGAAACGCATGAGAATGCCCTTTGCGGCTTGGGTAGTAGAGGTAAAACGGGTCGTAAACCATCGCATTTTTTGGCAATAATTCCACCAGCTCGCCGCGATCTAAATAGCCTTGTACCTCGCCCATTTTCGGCAACCACGCAATACCCAAACCGTCTAGCGCAGCTTGTGGGCGCAGGTGATTATTGATGGAAAATTTCGGTGCAGGCACAAATTTCACGGTTTCTTTTTTCACCTTAAATTCCCAAGGCAATTCCGAGCCGTGTTGGGCGGAAATGCGCATGCCGATTAACCGATGCGCCGCCAATTCCTCAATGCTTTTCGGTGCGCCGTTTTCGGCAAGGTACGCAGGGCTTGCTACCAACGCCATTTTAAGCGGTTCGGAAATTTGTACGGCAATCATCTCATTCGCCACATCTTTCCCCAATCGCACGCCGAAATCAAAGCCCTCTTTGACAATATCCACCCAACGATTTTCCACCACAATTTCCACATTAATTTGCGGATATGTCGGCAGAAAATCACGCAATTTCGGATAAAGCACCGCTTCGGCGGCAATGGCAAGCGAGTTAATGCGAATCGTGCCTGATGGCGTGTTGAGAAAATCGCTCAGTGCCGCGATTTCGTGGTTAATCGCTTGATAATGCGGCGCGATTTGGCGATAAAGCTGTTGCCCCGCTTCGGTGAGCGACACATTGCGCGTGGTGCGGTTAAACAATCGCAATCCAAGCCGCGTTTCCAAATTTTTCATACTGTGACTGAGTGCGGAAGACGACACGCCCAGCAACTGCCCCGCCTGCACAAAACTTTGAGTTTGCGCCACGGTGAGAAAATAATTGAGTTCATTAAAGTTTTGCATAAGACTACCTTATTAGTGAATTTTTCTCATTATAGCATTAAATCAAACCCAATTTATCTCATTAAAAACAGCCGTTAAACTAACCGCACTTTCTAAATCTCCGTTAATTTTCAAAATCTCCCCTAACCCCTCTTTACGAAAGAGGGGAATTTTAATGAAGGAAACATCATGAAACATATTTTAATTTTAGGTGCGAGCGGTGGCTTGGCACAAACCGTGATTCCTGTGTTATTAGAAAACGCAGACGTAAAACTCACTTTACTTTCTCGCAATATCAGCCATTTGCAACGCTTTGCAGGCGACAACGTCCGCGTGGTGCAAGGAGATGTGATGGATTTAACACAATTAGAAAACGCTATGCAGGGCGTGGATATGGTTTATGCCAACCTTGCAGGCAACCTTGAGCCGATGGCAAAAAAAGTGGTGCAGGCAATGAAAGACAGTGGCGTGAAACGCCTGATTTGGATCAGTTCTATGGGCATTTATGGCGAAACGGGCGAAGATCACGGCGCAATTTTAGAGCCGTATCGCCGTTCCGCCGCCGTGGTGGAAGCCTCCGATTTGGACTATACCGTGATCCGCCCGGGCTGGTTCACCAATAGCAACGAAATCAACTACCAACTCACCCGCAAAGGCGAAGCATTTAAAGGTCATTCGGTTTCCAAACGCAGCATAGCCGAATTGATTAGCAAATTGATCGAACGCCCTGAATATGCGGTGCGTGAGAGTTTGGGGATTGCGAGAGTATAATGATATTGCTGAAATAAATTCATTATATCATCAACTAAAACCCAATTTATCTTCAATAAAATACCTAATAAACTAACCGCACTTTCAACAAACAAGGAAAACAATATGAACGCCATCGAAACCTTAATTGAAAAACAAGCTATCAAAGAACTCGTCGATACTTTCTCAAACCTCGCAGATGAAAAAAACGTGGCGGCGCAAGGTCCGTTATTTACCAAAGACGCGCACGTGACCACCTACATCGGCGGAGAAGTGTTTGCCGATATGACAAGCCGTGCGGAAATCGTGGACGTCTTCACCAATTTCTTAGCCAATTTCAAAA
Organism: Aggregatibacter actinomycetemcomitans; assembly: GCA_017160915.1. Taxonomy (GTDB): domain Bacteria; phylum Pseudomonadota; class Gammaproteobacteria; order Enterobacterales; family Pasteurellaceae; genus Aggregatibacter; species Aggregatibacter actinomycetemcomitans_B. The sequence continues at coordinate 12,582 of JACAWG010000067.1, read as the reverse complement.
CTGTGTATCACTTAAACGGACAATTAACCATCACAAAATTAGACGAAACCCAAGCGGAAGCTATCACTTATTGCCAAGTGGCGTTGGTGGAAGAAAAAGACGGCAAAGACATTATTCATAACCACTATGTTCGCTACAACGATACTTACGCCAAAGTGAACGGCACTTGGTTGATTAAACGCCGTATTGCGAATTTTATGATTAGTGATTCGCATGTGTTGAATGGGTAAATAAATAATATCTCCAAACGTAACAGAGAATTTATGAAGAAGACCATTTTTACCACCGCCATTGCATTATTAGGATTAGCCACTTACAGCGTTGCAGTACAACCTAACGCACAAAACCAAGCGACTAATTCATTGGGCATGAAATTTGTTGAAATTCCTGCGGGATCCTATTTGATGGGTTCGGCAGAGGAAAATGCCGATGCACGCGAAAAACCGCAACATTTAGAGACCATTGCCAAGCCGTTTTATCTTGGTGTGTATGAAGTCACCCAAGAAGATTGGCAGCGTGTGATGGGGGAAAATCCTTACGACCGCGACCGTTCTAATCCGTATTATCAGCTGCCGGGTATGGCGAAACGCATTACCAAGCCAAACCACCCCGCGACGGTTTCTTGGAACGACGCGCAGGAATTCATCGCCGCGCTCAACCGCCAAGAGACGCAATACCGCTACCGCCTGCCCACCGAAGCCGAATGGGAATATGCCGCACGCGCAGGCACGCAAACCAAATACTTTTTTGGTAATGATGACCGACAGTTAAGCAACTACGCTTGGCACGGTGAAAACTTCGCCACAGGCGGCTCACACCCCGTCGGGCAGAAAGCACCGAACCCTTGGGGTTTGCACGATATTTATGGCAATGCGTGGGAATGGGTCTCAGATGCTTATTGCCCGACGTATGATGCCCCCGCAACCGATCAAAAAACCGTGCGCGGCGGAAGCTGGCACAGCACCGCCGACGGCTGGCACAGTGCGTGGAGCAAACCTTATGATGCCGATTATCGCGGCATCAGCATTGGATTCCGTTTGGTAATGGAGAAAAAATGATGAAAAAAGAAGTGATTGTATTAGTCGGTTCGGGTGCAATCGGTGTCGCCATTGCCCGCCGTGTTGCCGTAGGTAAAGAATTAGTGCTAGCCGATTTACGCCAAGAAAACGCCGAAAAACAAGCGGTGGAATTACGCAATGCGGGCTTTCGCGTACATACCATTGAATGCGACGTATCCAGCCGCGAAGCCATTCAAAAAGTGGTGGCATTTTCCACCGCACTTGGCGAGATCAAGGGATTAATCAACACCGCAGGCGTTTCGCCTTCGCAAGCTTCGGCACAATTATTGTTTAAAGTGGATTTATACGGCACAGCGGTGTTGCTTGAAGAATTCCGCCCAGTGATGGCACGTGGCGGTTCGGCGGTCGTCATCGGTTCGCAATCTTCTCACCGATTAGCGCCGCTCGCCCTCGAACAGAACCGCGCGTTGGCACTCACCCCAAGCGAAGAATTACTGGATTTGGACTTCATCAAAAACGTGGACGACAGCCTGCAAGCCTACCAACTTTCCAAACGCGGCAACGCCTTACGCGTACAAATGGAAGCGGTAGAGTGGGGCAAACACGGCGCGCGGGTGAACTGCATCAGCGCAGGCATTGTTCACACCCCATTGGCAAACGACGAATTAAACGGCGAGCGCAAAGACTTCTACCAAAAAATGCTTGCCGAATTGCCTGTCGGACGCGGAGGCGCACCGGATGAAATCGCCAACCTTGCGGAATTGATCATGTCCGAACGGGGGGCGTACATCACAGGCAGCGATTTCCTCATCGACGGCGGCGCAACGGCGAAATATTGGTGGCTGGATCAAGAACGGAAATAATATGATTCAATAAAAATGCGGTGACAAAATTCGCAGGATTTTGACCGCACTTTTATTTTTGAATCGCATTCAACAACTCATCAACCTTTTCCTATCTAATCAATCATTATTCATATCTTTATAATCAAATCTGCTTGTTGATTTTATTGAATAGCGCGTAGATTGCGTCACCTTTTGCATGCACTGCGTTTTACACCATCATCAGGAGAAAACACAATGAAAACACCTTCATTTTTGACCGCACTTTTGGCGGGAGGGCTAGCCATGTCGGCAGTTGCACAACCTTTAACGCCTGCCAGCACCGTGGGCGACTTACTGGCGAAGCCTGAATTTCAAGGCTTTGCGGCGCGATTATTGCCGTGGGACGATGAATTACCGTCCGCGAATTTGCCGTTAAACCAAGTTGCCGAGTTAATGCCTTATCATAGCCATATTCAGCCTACGGAAATCGTGGCAACGCTCAATAAAATGGTGGAAGCGCAAAGCAAAGGCGACGTTATTTTTTATGAAATTTATTCGGAAGCGGAGCAACGCCAAGATCCAAGCAAACGCCACACGGGGATTTTTGTCTTCAAAGGCAAACCGAATGCCCCCTTTGCCATGATTGCGCCCGGTGGTGGCTTTGCGTATGTAGGATCGTTGCACGAAGGTTTTCCTATCGCCCAAAAGGTTGCCGAGCTGGGCTATAACGCTTTTGTGGTGAAATATCGCGCGGGCAGAGGCGGCAACATTGCCACGCAAGATATGGCACAAGCGGTGGAGTTCGTGCGAAAAAATGCCAAATCCTTGCAGGTGAACCCGAACGGCTATTCCGTCTGGGGCGCTTCGGCAGGCGCAAGAATGGCGGCAGCGATTGGCTCTTACGGCACCGGCGATTTTGGTGCGCAAACCGATTCCAAACCCGCCGCCGTTATTATGCTTTACACGGGGCATAGCGATTACAACGCCCAAGGCGAACCCGCCACTTTCGTTGCCGTGGGCGAAAATGACGGCATTGCACCGCCAAGCGTGATGAAACGCCGTGTGGATAAACTCAGCCAAATGGGCGTGGCGACCGAATTCTATCGTTATCCGAATCTTGGGCACGGTTTCGCGTTAGGCACCGGCACTTCGGCGCAAGGTTGGGAAAAGGCGGCGGTGGCGTTCTGGGAGAAACAAATAAGAAAATAAGATGTCTGATTATCAAATTTCACTCAACAGGGTATTAAGTAAAACCCACTTTATCGCCGTAAAAATAACCGATAAACTGACCGCACTTTAGAAATCTCTCCTAGCCCCTCTTTACGAAAGAGGGGAATATTAATGAAGGAATTTATATGAAAAAAATCGCAACATTATTACTCGCAAGTCTTGTGGCATTTGGCACGCCTTTGGCACAAGCGAAGAATTTAATCGTCTATTTCACCAACCCTGAAAGCATTCCGAACGACAAACTCGACGGCGTGAGCGGGGCGAGCAAAATCATCAAAGGCGGCGAAGCCTTTGGCGCGAACGAATACCTTGCCCGTGAAATTCAGAAAAACGTAGGCGGCGATTTATTCCGCATTGAAACCGTTCAAACCTACCCAACGGTGCATCAACCGTTGCTTGATTTCGCCCAGGCGGAGCAACGTCAAGGCATTAAACCTGAATTAAAATCAAAACCGAATTTGGACGGCTACGACACCATTTATGTAGGCTATCCGATTTGGTGGTATCAAATGCCAATGCCGTTATACAGCTTCTTTGAACAAAACGATTTCAGCGGCAAAACCGTGATTCCTTTTGTGGGACACGGCGGCAGCCGATTCAGCGGCAGCATTGAAGAAATCAAAAAATTACAACCGAACACCAACGTAAAAGACGGCTTTGAAGCCTATTTACACCGCACCACAAAGGCAGATCCTGATGTGGAACGTCGTGTGGCGGAGTGGTTGAAAAACGCGAAATAAAATGACCGCACTTTGAATAACGCTCGTACAGCCCCCTCTTTAGAAAAGAGGGGCAGGGGGAGATTTGATAGCGATGTCTAATTACTGATGAGGTTGGATTTTATTCTGCTAAATCTCCCCTAACCCCTCGAGGCTCAAAGAGGGGGATCCTTTGACTATCTCGCTTTGTTTACTATGCCCAAAAAATACTACTTCCAACTCTTCCAAGACCTCCTCCTCACCATTATCTTCATCCTCCTGCTCGGCTATCACCACTTCGGTGAAGCCTTGCACGAATGGTTTGGGTTGGTGTTTCTCGTGCTGATTTTCAGCCACACCGGGTTGAACACTTGGTGGTTTAAAAAGCTCAAACAAGGCGAATGGAACGGCTATCGCGTGCTGCAAACCACGATGAATTTTGCATTAATCGGGCTGTTTTTGACCGCTTGCGTGAGTGGCATTTTGCTTTCCAAACACCTTTTTGCAGAAATGCCGTTCCACTTAACGGACGATTTCACCCGCAAAACCCATATGTTAAGCGTCCACTGGATTCAAATTGTCATCGCCATGCACGTCGGTTTGCATTGGAAAGCCTTGGCTGGAATGCTCGCAAAAATCCTCCGCATCAACTTAAACGGCATTCTCGCCAAATGGCTTCTGCCAACGGCTTGGACGGCAATCACCGCCTACGGCTTTTACATTTTCCACCAACGCGAATTATTCCCCTATTTAACCAACAGCGTGGATTTCGCTTTCTTTGATTCAACCGAATCACAAGCGGTCTTTTTTGCCGATTATTTTGCAATTTTGATTGCTTTTTCCTATAGCGTGAGAGTGGCGGTGTGGGTGATTTGGTTTCGGGGGAAATAAAAAAGATGGGCAAATGCCCATCTTGATTTTACGCATGATCAGTTATTGTTTTAGTGGCTGCAATTTTAGCATCAGCATAAAGCACTACATCTTTAATCACCAGTTTTTGCACAGCAGAAATTAAGGCTTGCATAGTTTGGTAATCAGGCATTCCATTTTTAGAAGGTAAAAAAACCGTATCTTTTTGGATTTTTTTATTGCTAATGCTATCTCCCCAAGAATATTTATGCCCAAGACTGCGCTCAATACAAGAAATCATACAGAGATGATTTAATCTATTAGCTTCTTCTTTGTCTTTTAAATATAAACATAAATTATGGCTATCATTAGAATAAAAATCTTTTTCCTGATAAGTAACGACAAATGTTTTACCGCCAATAAAAATACAATTACCTTTATCCATTAAATTTTCTTGATAAAAAATATAAGAACTCACGGCATTATTTTCACGACTCGCCGATAAATAAGGCGTATCTCCGCTATTTGGTGTTATATCTCGCGATAAGATATTATTTGTATTTTTCACAGAGAATAAATCAATTAATTTATATTCAGAAAATATAATATTACCATCTTCTAATGCTGTTAATACTTTCTCCTCTTCCGCCGTCAACTGATAGTCTTTCAGCCCTGCGGCTGAAAGATATTTCTCCAGCTCGGCTGAATGCCGAGCTTCCAGCTCGGACACGATTTTTTCCATAAAGTCAAGATCAATCTCTCCTTTATTCATTGGTAATGAGATTATATGTCTTCTTATATCATCTAACTTATATCCACCCTGTTGACCATCATATAATGATACAAATCGTTGTATATTTGTTATCAAAAAATAAGCTATTCTTTCATTCCATCTTAAAATGGTCGATTTAGGTGTTAATTTATTGATATTTTGAGAACAATAGTAGGGTTCTTTCTGAAGTTTTACATATTTATAATTACCGATAACTGTTGCGGTAATTGTATTTGCTTCGTTTGGTTCAAATTTCTGTTTTTTTATTTTCCCTTGAATACCGTTATTTTCAAAAGTTCTACCAACAAAGTTAATCCCTTCATTAACAAAATCTACCGCATTACTATCTAATGATTTAGTTCCTACGATATCGAATAGCTCGTGCAATTCAAACTCTCCCCACTCAACCGTTTCTAACATTTCAGTTAAGCGGGCATCTACTTTCCCAATGTATCGTTGTAGATATGTTGACCTTTTAGGAGATTAGAAACTTCCCACGCTAAATAGTCTCCGACAGTTTTCTTAAAATCATCGAGCGTTGGTTTAGTATCAATCGGAGCGGATTGGTTCCAGTCTGTGCCATTTTTTGGATCGATAGTGCCTTCGTAGTACTCTTTCTCGGTAAAAATATTCAGTTTCTTTTTACCAAAACGCACCAACTGTACTAATTCTTCATAACGACCACGGGCATTACCTGTATCTTTTAGATTATTTCTGGCTTTTTTGCGATTAGTTCGAGTGTAGCCATCGTTTGAAAAATCAATAAATTTAACAGTTTCATCTTTATCGTGCTTTTCACCTACCTTAAACACATAGATATAAGTTTGTACGTTAGATTTACCAATAAATAAATCCAATGGCATTTTAATACTGGCAATCAAGGTATGTTTTTCTAAAATACGTTGATTAATTTCTTTCGCTTTGCCTGTTCCTGCCGAATTTTGAATGATAATTGCCGCATAGCCTTTATTCATCATATTTAGGGCTTTCTCTACGAAATTCATACCATTACCTGTGGCAGAATAAGGCGGGTTCAGAATAAAGGCATCTGCTGGGAAGCGTTCGTCTGTTTTACCAAAGCCGTATTTGCCATCAAAATCGGTGAGTGAGTTTTTGTTTAAGATATTCGAGCTACCATCGCCCATTAAAATCATATTCAAAATCGCAAGCATATACACGCTAGAAAGCAGTTCTAAACCTAAAAGCTGTTCTGCTTTAATTTGGGCTTCTTTTTTGCGTAACTCTTCAGGAGAGCTGATGCTATTTTTGGCATCAATCAACATTTCATTCATTGCCGCAACAAGCAAGCCTGCTGAACCTGTGGCAAAGTCCCAAACGTAAGAATCTTTGTTCACACGGGCAAGTTTTGCCAAAAGGGTTGCAACATAAGACGGTGTCAGTACCACATCATTGAGCTTGTCTTGGGTAAAGCCGAGCCATGAATACATTTCGTTAAATAATTTGCCTGTAAAGTCGGTGCTTAATCCGATTTTGTAGTAAATGCCCAAATCATCTATGATTTTCGTGAAGACACGTTTTAATTGGGTTTCGCCGTTCGTTACTTTATTGATATTTTCGGTTAAAAGCGTGTTGGAAAGCGTGCGAACAATCATCTCTTTCTTTTCTTTGGGTAAGGCTTTTTCTTCTAAGAAAGATTCAATTTTGCGAACGAGAATGTCGCCATCACGCCAGCCACGTTCGTTTGATGATTTGAGGTCGGCTTTTTCTAGCGGGGTAACTTTGCCTGGTATGCCAATGGTGGCAATAATGGCGGCGGCAACCAGATAAACACGGTCGTTTTCGCCCAAGCCTTTTTCATTTTGGTAAATATCGTTGTTGAGTTTTGTTAGGCTGGCATCAATTTCTTTTTCACGTTTTTCTTTGATTTTATCCAGCTCTTCAGACGTAAGAGAAAGCTCTTCAACTTGTGCAATAAAATCTTCAAAATGCTCTGCCGCCAAAAACGACAAATCGTCAAAATCGCCCACACGCTGACCTACGCCCAAATTGCTTTTGGAAACGTAATACACACCGATTTGATGGCAGATTTTGCCTTGTTCGTCCTTATAACCTGTCATGCCAATGGCGATGATGTCGGTGTAGCTGGTATGGTGCAGCACGGCATTAGCATAATGCACCGCGCCATTTACCGCATAGCCGTTGATGTTTTTGAAAACAGGTTCGTTTTTGGCATTGCGGTTTTCTACATTGCCGTCTGAATCCAGCTTTTCCAGCTTGTCTTTGTAGCCTTTGTATTCAATTAAAACTGGGTAAAATTTCCCATTTTTCTGGCTTTTTAGCAGTAATTTTGCATCAGGACGGTTTGCACCCGTACCACCGTTTTTGGAGTAGTAATCTGAAAGGGCTTTGTCGATTTCGTCATTCAAACTTTCTTGTTCGAGCTTGTAATCAAGTTTGTAAGATTTTAACCAGCCGTTGGCTAAATCAGCGATATTTGGTTCAATAGATTGTGTTGATTTTTTGGTTGGGTTGGACATTTGAGAGCCTATGTAAGGAAAATAGAAAAATAAAACAATCCTAATATAAATAATGGGTAAATTCAATTTATTGATTATTGAGTTTCATTCACAACCCCATCAATCCAACCCTACTTTATCGCAATAAAAATGCTCGTTAAAATGACCGCACTTTCTAAATCTCCCCCTGTTTTTAAATCTTTCCCCCTCTTTACAAAAGAAGGGAATTTTACTGAAAAGGAAATACAATGAAATTCAAAAAACTTCTTACAGTCACCGCTCTTTCAATGATGATGGCAACGGCATTTGCGGCGGATAAAGCGCCGTTGCAGATTGCCGAGCAGGGCAGTTTTACCGTGGGTGGCAGTTATGTGACGCACGAAGGGACGTTTTCGCAAGAGAACTTTATCGCACCGAATGGGCAGCGTGCCTATGGCGATTTTGCTTATGTGAAATACCAAAAGCCAGTTGAGGCGAAAAAGCTACCGCTGATTTTCCAGCACGGTGGGGCGCAGTCTTCCCGAACTTGGGAAACTACGGTGGACGGGCGTGAGGGGTTTGATACGTTGTTTGTGCGTAAAGGGTTCGGCGTGTATTTGTTAGATCAGCCTCGTAGCGGCAAGGCGAATTTATCCACCAAAGCCTTAGATCCTGCCACACCTTGGGCGAGCAACCCGATGTATGGCGACAAAACGCTCTATATTCTTTCCCGCATTGGGCATTTTGAGGGCGAGAAAGCCGTGCCGAATGCGCAATTCCCTGAGGGCGAAGCGGCTTATCAAAACTTCCAACAGGCGTGGACGATTGGTAGCGGCCCGCTGGATAACGATTTGAATGCGGACGTGTTGGCGGAATTGGTAAATCAACAAAAAGACGGTGCGGTGTTGGTCACGCACTCCATGGGCGGTACAATCGGCTGGCGTGCGGCAATGCGTTCGCCAAATGTGAAAGCGATTGTGGCGTATGAGCCAGGTGGTACGCCGTTTGTCTTCCCTGAAACAGAAATGCCAAAAATCACCAAAGCCAAATTCGAGCATTTAAGCGCAACGGCAATGGGCGTGCCGATGGAAGATTTCAAAAAACTCACGCAAATCCCGATTGTGTTGTATTACGGCGATTACATCAAACTCGGCTCTGACAACGTGGGCGAAGACAAATGGGGCACGGAGTTTGACATGGCGAAACAATTTGTAGATGCTATCAACCGCCACGGTGGCGATGCCACGCTCGTTCACTTGCCTGAAATCGGCATTAACGGTAACTCCCACTTCTTAATGGGCGAAAAAAACAACGCGCAACTGGCGGACTTGATGGAAAGTTGGTTGAAAGAGAAAGGGCTGGATAAGTAATAAAATCCCCTCGCCCGCAAGCGGGCGAGAGGATAATTACGCAATCTCTTTTATCACTTTTGCAGGCACACCGCCTACCACCGCATTCGCCGGTACATCTTTCGTCACCACCGCACCTGCGGCAACCACGGCATTATCGCCAATTGTGATACCTGCCAAAATGGTAGCGTTGGAGCCAATCCAGACATCTTTGCCGATATGTACCGGAGCGGCAAAAGTCGTGCCACGGGTTTCAAGATCTAAACCGTGATTGAGCGTGGCGATATTCACGTTCATACCGATCATCGTGCCGTCGCCGATAAAAATCCCGCCGCGATCTTGGAATGAGCAACCTGTGTTGAAAAAGACGTTTTTGCCGATGTGAATGTTCTTGCCGAAATCCGTGTGAAACGGTGGGAAGCAAAGGAAAGAATCGTCCACAGGCAAGCCGGTTAATTCACGGAAAAGGGCGACCACTTCTTCGCGCGTGTGAAATTCGCCGTTGAGTTTTTTCGTCACTTTTTGTGCATCAAAGGCGCATTCCACTAATAAGCCGTGCAAATCAGTATCTTCGGCGCGAATGGCGTTCCCCGCTCGGCAGAAATCAATAAAATCCTGTTTGTTCATTATTCCGTTTTCTTCTATTTTGCCCGCTCAAATTTAATGCGGCTCGATTTGGAAAGTGCGGTCAAATCGCCGTTGAATTTTCCCATATAAATCAAGCCTTGGGCGTAAGGTCCTTTGTCAAGGAACATGGCAATGTTGCCCCAAGGCGCGTAGTAAGCGATGTCGCCCGTTTTGCCTGTGTGGGCGGCGGGGGCTTGTTTGGTGCTGAGTTTTTCTTTCAAATACACCACTTTTTCATTGTGTCCATAATTATCCAATTTGGATTCCAACGGCAGCTGTTGCCAAAAACTTTGACTGGTCGGGTTGTCCGCAAGGGTGGCGGAATACACGCCGCTATCGAGGGTGACTTTAACTTTCATTCCTGCTCCTGCATAAAGGCTGGTGAAGCCCAGTAAAAAAGCGATGAGGGTTTTCATCTGCAAAATCTCCTAAAAAAACGACCGCTCTTTCGAGCGGTCTCAAGCATTATTTTAAGTTCGCTTTGAAGAACTCTGCAAATTTGTCGTAAGGCACTTTGTTCGCTGCATCATCGTATAAATCGATGTGGCTTGCACCTTTCACGATGTATAACTCTTTATTTTTGCTGCCTAATGATTTGTAGGTTTCTTCAGCAAAGTAACGAGAGTGTGCGTTTTCACCGTGAACGATTAACGCCGGCGCTTTTAATTCCGCTGCATATTGTAAAATCGGCATATTCGCTAATGGAATCATACCGGTTGTTGTCCAAGAACCGTTCGGGTTCGAGTTAATCGCACGCGGGTGGAAGCCGCGTTCTGTGCGGTAGAAGTCAGCGTATTCTGCGATAAATTTCGGGGTATCCGCTTTAAGATCTTTCGCTGGATCGATGTTGTTCGCAGGTTGCAATGTTGCGTAACCATTTTTCGCTGCGTCCCAACGTGCGTTGTTCATTTGTAAACGCATGTTGTAGCGCTCTTCTGCGGTTTGAGCAGGTTTTCTGTCGTATGAGCCTTTCGCATTTTGTTTCATATCGATTTCATAACCGTTTGAAACCACGCGGGTCATGTTGTACATCGTGCTGGTTGCCACCGCTTTAATGCGTGGGTCGGATACCGCTGCATTTAATGAGAAACCGCCCCAACCACAGATACCCAAAATCCCGATTGCATCACGGTTTACAAAGTCTAATGACCCTAAGTAATCCACCGCTGCGCTGAAGTCTTCGGTGTTGATTTCAGGGCTTGGCACATTGCGTGGTTCGCCTGAGCTTTCACCTGTGAATGAACCGTCAAAAGCAAGGGTAACGAAGCCGCGTTCTGCTAAATGCTGTGCATATAAGCCTGAAGATTGCTCTTTTACCGCACTGAATGGACCGCTGATTGCGATAGCTTGTAATTTGCCTTTTGCGTTTTTCGGCACATATAAATCGCCGACTAGAGTAATCCCGTAGCGGTTTTTGAAGGTCACTTTGCGGTGATCGACTTTGTCGGATTTCGGGAAGATTTTGTCCCAGTTTTGGCTTAATTGAATGTGTTGTGCGGGTACTTCGATTGCGGTTGCGTTTTGTGGTAATGAAACAGCTATCGCGTTACCTCCTAATAATGCTGAACCTAATGTGGCGATAAATACGGTTTTTTTGAAGATGGATTTAGTCATTTTGCTTGCATTGATTGTAGGGTGGGCATTCTTGCCCACCGTTGCATTTATATCGTTATTGGTGGGCAGAAATGCCCCCTTCGTTTCGTTGATGTGGTGCATTATAGGCACTAGACTATTTCAGGTAAATTTGCAAAAATGAATTTCACAATTTCTAAAAATGGAATAATAAAATGAACAACCGCTTTGAAACCTTACGCGTGTTTTGCTCCCTTGCGGAGACGCTGCAATTTAAAGAAACCGCCAACCGCTTTGCGGTGTCGCCGCCTGTGGTGACGCGATTGATTGCGGAACTGGAAGATTATTTGGGCGAGCCGCTTTTTCAACGCAACACGCGGCAGGTGCATTTAACGGATTTTGGCGAGCAGTTTCTGCCGCAGGCGCAGCAATTATTGGCGGACAGCGAGCGTTTGTTCGTGCCGAGCAAGCAGCGGGCGGCGGAGGAGATGACCGGCATTGTGCGGATTACCGTGCCGAGCTGGCGGATTAACGATGAGATTTTAGCGAAATTATTGACCGCACTTTCGCCTTATCCCGATTTGATGATCGACTGGCGCGATGATATGGGCAAGCTGGATTCCGTCAGCCACCGCATTGATATCGGCGTGCGCATTGGGCTGGAACCCAACCCGAATTTTATCGTGCGCAAAATTACCGAGATTGGTGATGTGCTGGTTGCCGCCCCGAGTCTGTTGGAACGTTTGGGCGAACCGAAATCGCTGGAAGAATTGGAGCAACGTTTCCCTTTCGCGGCGCAAATCAATGTTGCCACAGGGCGGGCGTGGCATTTCCCGCTGAACCAAGAACGTACGCTCAAACCGCGCCATATCGGCTTTCAAAGCACCGATATTTACAGCGGCCTGCAGGCAGTGTTACAGGGCAAAGGCGTGGGAATGGTGAGCGATTTTATTGCCAAACCCTACCTGCAAACGGGCGAATTGCGCCAACTTTTTGCAGAGGTCGAAATTCAAAAATGGCAGCTGTTTCTGTATCGCCCTTATGAGACCATTACGCCGCCAAGGGTGCTGAAGGTGTATGAAGTGCTGGAGGGGATTTTGCGGGAACAATTTGCTTAATCGACGAAAGATGTTGGAGCAGGGTAAAGTGATCTGCTCCCCAAAAGTTGGACAGATAACTAAACCTA
>JACAWG010000066.1:120098-129494 GCA_017160915.1 Aggregatibacter actinomycetemcomitans | reverse complement strand
CCGTGCTCTTTGGCTTTCGGCGTGTAATAGAAGGTCGAACGGGCAAGCCCGATAATCTTCAATAACAACGGTGTCGAATGCCGGTCTTTTAACGCGTTGACGATGTCCCTTTTTTCTGTCGGGCTTTTTGTTCGTCCAGCTCCTTGAACTTTTTTAAGATGGCGTTCTCCGCTTCCAAATATTCAATTCGCTTTAATAGCGCTTTGATATTTTGAGGATTATCGCAAAGTGGCGTTTCTTTTCGCTTTGGCATTTTCACTTTTCTCGCTGTGGCAGGTTGACGATGTAACCCATTGATACCGTATTTTTCAAAGCGTTGCAACCAGACGACGACGGAAGAATGGGCGGCGATATGGAAGTGTTGTGCGACTTCACGAATGCCCCAATGTTCTTTTAAGACAAGCTTGACAATGTGCTGTTTGAATTCGATTGAATAATGTTTACCCATAAAAATCTGCACCTTAATTGGTTGGTTGTGATGTCCAACTTTTGGGGTGCAGATCACTTTTGAGAAGGGATTTATTCGATACGGGTGATTTTGCTTGTGGTTTTCAGACGCCATAGCTGATAAATGTGCACGGCGACTAAAAATGCGTTTAACAGCGCCACCGGGTAGGTTTGGGTGATAAGCGCGTAAACGACGAATAACGCAGCACCGATGGCGTTCACAATACGTAGCGGCACGATAGATTTAAATAAAAAGGAGGCGGCGACAATCAGAGTTGCCACATAACCCAAGATTTCAACGGAATCAATTTCAAACATAAGCTACCCCAAGCGAGGAAATAAGAAAGGGCGCTATGATATTGCAAATGGCGGGCGGTTGCAAAATATTTGCAGAGCGGGGCGTGCATTGGGCTAATTTCCCCCGGTTCCAAAAATAAAAACAGCCCCAACGGGGCTGAATTAGGTTTAACTTAGGGTAATTTGATTACCTCAGGACAACAGCTTACGCTTTTTTATACAACTGCGGCAAGGCGGATTCTTTGTTCACCGCCAATAAACCGGTGCTGGAATAAATGCCCAATTTATCGCGGGTGTCGATAATATCCAGATTGCGCATGGTTAATTGACCGATACGATCAAGCGGATCGAACGGCGCATTTTCCACTTTTTCCATACTTAACCGTTCAGGGTGATAGGTTAAGTTCGGTGATTCGGTGTTGAGTAAGGAATAGTCGTTACCGCGGCGTAATTCCAGCGTCACTTCGCCGGTGACGGCGCGCGCCACCCAGCGTTGGGAGGTTTCGCGCAACATTAACGCTTGCGGATCGAACCAGCGACCTTGGTATAACAAACGTCCTAGGCGGATACCGTTGATGCGGTATTGCTCGATGGTGTCTTCGTTGTGGATACCGGTCACTAAACGTTCATAGGCGATATGCAATAACGCCATGCCCGGGGCTTCGTAAATGCCGCGTGATTTGGCTTCAATGATACGATTTTCGATTTGGTCGGACATACCCAAACCGTGGCGACCGCCGATACGGTTGGCTTCCAGGAATAATTCCACGATGTTGTCAAAGGTTTGACCGTTTAACGCCACCGGTACGCCTTCTTCAAAGCGTACGGTCACTTCTTCCGCTTTGATTTGCACGTCTTCACGCCAGAACGGTACGCCCATGATCGGGTTGACGATACGAATGCCGGAATTTAAGAATTCCAGATCTTTGGCTTCGTGGGTGGCGCCGAGCATATTGGAATCGGTGGAGTAGGCTTTTTCCACGGACATTTTGTAGTCGAAACCGTTTTCAATTAAGAAATTGGACATTTCAAAGCGACCGCCCAATTCGTCGATAAATTGTTGATCCAACCAAGGCTTATAGATTTTTAATTGTGGGTTGGTTAATAAACCGTAGCGGTAAAAACGTTCGATGTCGTTGCCTTTATAGGTGCTGCCATCGCCCCAAATGTGCACGTCGTCTTCTTTCATGGCGGATACCAACATGGTGCCGGTGACCGCACGACCTAACGGAGTGGTGTTGAAATAGGTGGCGCCGCCGGTGGAAACGTGGAAGGCGCCGCATTGAATGGCGGCAATGCCTTCTTGGGCAAGTTGGGTGCGGCAGTCTATTAAACGCGCCATTTCCGCCCCGTATTCTTTCGCTTTGCGCGGGATGGCGTTGTAGTCGTCTTCGTCCGGTTGACCTAAATTGGCGGTGTAAGCACAAGGAATGGCGCCTTTTTGACGCATCCAAAGCAATGCCGCGCTGGTATCTAAGCCACCGGAAAAGGCGATGCCGACTTTTTCACCTTTCGGTAGGTGTTGCAAAATGGTATTTGACATATTTTCTTTCCTTATTTGTGTTTATTTTGGTTAAACGGGTTTTCATAAAAAGTGCAATTAAAAAACAACTTAAAAAACCGACCGCACTTTTATTCTTCCGCAAACATCAGATTCGGATCGGGATATTGATAAACGAAATCCAGTTCACGACAAATTTTGTCCGCCACAATAACGCGCTGCGGATCTTCCGGCGCGCTGATAAAGTGCGGTGGATTTAAACGGTGTTTTTCCGCCGCCAAACGGTAATAGGCTTCGCGGGGCGGATGCACGGGCGCCGCTAAATGATACAGGCGATAGCCGCCGGGTGTTTCCAGCAATAGTTGAATGGCGCGGGCGCAGTCATCCAAATGCACTAAATTTACCGGCGAACCACCGCATTTGAGATCCTGTTTGTCGGCGAGGGAAAAAATCGGGTGGCGATCTTGCCCCACGAGACCGGCAAAACGAATGACATCGCAATCGATATTTTGTAACTGCGCTAGGTTATTTTCGATTTCCACCAAGGCGCGTCCGACATCGGTTTCGGGTTGCGGTTGGATGGATTCGTCAAAATGCGCGGAAATCTCAGGGAAAACGGAGGTGGAACTAATAAAAATAATATGATGAACCCCGTGCAACAAGGCTTCATTCACCAGATTCTGCACGCCGACCACATAATGTTTGAGATCGAAAAAATATTGGCTCGGAGGAATATTGATAATCAGCGCATCAACGGATAACAGCGCGCTTAAATCGTCGGGATCGGCGTTAATATCGGGGGTGAGTTCCAAGTGGTAAGTTTCCAATCGCAGCAAACGCATTTGTTCCACGCCGTCGTGGGTGCGTTTCGTGCCTTTCACTTCCCAACCCAGATTCTTTAAATGGCGCGCCAACGGCAACCCTAACCCTAACCAACCCAAGCCGACAATCGCAACCGACCTCATATAACTCCTATTCGTGATAAAAAAATCCCCGCTATTTTAATCTATAGAAGGGATGGCTTTAAAGCTATTTCGTTAATAAATCCAACGCTTCTTGATATTTCTCAACGGTTTTGGCAATCACCTCGGCAGGCACTTTCGGCGCCGGCGGTTGTTTGTTCCAGCCGCTGTTTTCCAACCAGTCGCGAATAAATTGTTTATCGAACGACGGCGGGTTCGTCCCTTCTTTGTAGGTTTTCACCGACCAAAAACGGCTGGAATCCGGCGTTAAGACTTCGTCCATCAAGGTTAACGTACCGTTTTCGTCCAAGCCGAATTCAAATTTGGTGTCGCAAATAATGATGCCTTTGGTCAACGCATATTTCGCCGCTTCCGTATAAAGGGCAATGGCTTTTTCTTTTACTTGCGCCGCCAAGTCTTTGCCGATGAGTTTTTCGCATTCGGCGTAACTGATATTAATGTCGTGATTGCCGATTTCTTCCTTGCTGGACGGCGTGAAAATCGGCTCGGGCAATTTGCTTGCTTCCACTAAGCCTTTCGGCAACGTCAAACCGCAAATGGTGCCGGTTTGTTGATAATCTTTCAGCCCGCTGCCGGTCAAATAACCGCGCACGATAGATTCGATTTTAATTGGAGTTAAACGCTTGCAGACTACCGCGCGATCTTTCACTAAATCCGCTTCGGCTTTCGGTAGCACGTCGTAAACGCTGTCGCCGGTGAAATGATTAGGCATGATGTGGGAAAGTTTGTTGAACCAGAAATTGGAGATTTGCGTGAGAATTTCGCCTTTGCGGGGAATCGGATCGTCTAAAATAACATCAAACGCCGATAAGCGATCCGTCGCCACCATCAGCATACGTTTGTCGTCCATTTCATACAAATCCCGCACTTTGCCGGAATAGATTTTTTTAAGACTGAGTTGTGTCATTTCATTACCTTTTTATCTGCGTAAAAATCGTGGCGCGTATTGTACCGCACTTTTTACGCAAACGTTTGCATTTTTGTAAAAAATTAGGATCCCAGAAAAAAACGATGCCCCTTAAAGTCGAAACTTTAAGGGGCAGAGCGTTGCGATAATTCTTTCGAAAAATCTTATTGTAGCAACGTTTCTCATTTCGCAGTGCAACAATCGAAGACAATTTTATTAAAGAAAAAAAATATGTCAAGAATATATTTATATTTACAATAAATTATGCTATTAAGAGCGAAATAATTATAACCTTTAAAAGGAGATTTCTATGAATTATATTTTGGGATTGGACCTAGGGATTGCATCAGTTGGTTGGGCTGTTATTGAAATAGATAAAAGTGAAAGCCCGGTAAAGCTTATTGACTTGGGTGTTCGCACCTTCGAACGTGCGGAAACCCCTAAAACGGGCGAATCATTAGCGCTTGCAAGGCGTTTGGCTCGTTCTACCCGCCGCTTAATTGCCCGTCGAGCATATCGTTTATTAAAGGGCAAAAGATTACTCAAACAGAATAATATACTAACCTCTGAAGATTTCATTAACAAAAATACATTAAAACCATTACCAAATAATGTATGGCAACTTCGTGTAGAAGCGCTGGAACGAAAATTAGAACCTAAAGAATGGGCTGCTGTATTACTCCATTTTTTAAAACATCGCGGTTATTTATCTCAACGAAAAAATGAAGCGAAAACAGCGGATAAAGAAAAAGGTGCGCTGCTCTCAGGGATTTCGACTAATTCAGAATTACTACAAAAAACAGAATACAGAACGCCGGCAGAACTCGCTATAAAAAAATTTGCAGAAGAAGATGGACACATTCGTAACCAATCCGGCGGATATACCCATTCGTTTAACCGATTGGATCTCCTTAATGAATTACATCTTTTGTTCTCACAGCAAAGAACATTTAATAACCCATTTACTGAAAAAGCATTAGAAGATCAATTTTCAGAATTATTACAATGGCAAAAACCGGCATTATCCGGTGAGGCTATTTTAAAAATGCTTGGTTTTTGTACTTTTGAAGATAAACAGTATAAAGCGGCTAGAAATACTTATTCTGCGGAACGATTTGTTTGGCTGACAAAATTAAATAACTTGAGAATCTTAGAAAGTGGTAATGAACGGGCATTAACAAGCGATGAGCGCCAATTGTTAATAGAACAGCCTTATCAAAAGTCAAAGTTAACTTATACTCAAGTGCGTAAGCTTTTGGAATTGCCTGAGAATGCTATTTTTAAAGGGTTGCGTTATAACATCGGCGATGAAAGAAAATCTCCAGAAGATGCTACTTTAGTTGAGCTAAAGGCTTGGCATACTGTACGTAAAATTTTAGAGAAAGCCGAATTAAAATTAGAATGGCAACAGCTTGCTACAAACAAAGGCTTATTAGATGAAATTGGTACAGCTTTTTCTATTTATAAGACCGATGAAGACATTTCAAATTATTTAAACGGAAAAATTAAACCGGAAATACTTGAAACACTTTTAAATCATTTAAGTTTTGACAAATTTATTGAACTTTCTTTGCCTTGTTTAAGAAAACTCCTACCGCTAATGGAACAAGGTGATCGGTATGATGAAGCTTGCAGGAAGATTTATGGCGATCATTACGGCATAAAAACTAGAGAACAATATATTACGCTACCTCGAATTCCGGCAAATGAAATTCGTAATCCTGTTGTATTACGTACATTATCACAAGCCCGTAAAATTATTAATAACATAGTACGGTTATATGGTTCTCCATCCCATATTCATATTGAAACAGGGCGGGAAGTCGGAAAGTCTTACAAAGATCGACAAGAAATCAAGAAGAATCAAGATGAAAATCAAGCCAGACGAGAAAAGTCCATTCTGCACTTTAAAGAAATCTATCCGGATTTCGGTGAGCCTAAAGCGAAAGACGTTTTAAAACTTCGTTTATATGAAGAACAACATGGGAAGTGTTTATATTCAGGTAAACCTTTAGATATCACTAGGCTAATGGAAAAAGGATATGTAGAAATTGATCATGCATTACCGTTTTCACGAACTTGGGATGATAGTTTTAATAATAAAGTGCTAGTGCTTGCAGGTGAAAATCAAAATAAAGGTAAACAAACACCTTATGAATGGCTAAATGGCAAAGATAATTCTGAACGCTGGAAGAATTTTGTCGCTTTAGTTAACTGTAGTCGGTTTAATCATAATAAAAAGCAACATGTTTTGACAAAAAAATTAAATGATAAAGAATTTATTGATCGTAATCTAAATGATACTCGCTATGTTGCACGCTATTTAGTTAATTTTATTGAAGAAAATATGAAATTAAATGGTACAGGGAAAAAAGTGTTTGCTTCTAATGGACAAATTACTGCGCTGCTACGTCGTCATTGGGGTTTGACTAAAGTTCGTTCGGAAAATGATCGACATCATGCGCTTGATGCCATTGTCGTTGCTTGTTCTACCCGCTCTATGCAACAACGCATCACTAGCTATGTTCGTCAAAAAGAAATGAATGTATTTAGCGGAGAAATTATTGACCGAAATACCGGTGAAATTACTAAACCTCATTTTCCGGAACCTTGGCGCTTTTTTAGAGAAGAAGTGAATATTCGAGTATTTGATGATAACCCGAAAAAAGCATTATCCGAATTATTACCGGAACGACCACAAGCAATTCATGAATTTCTGACACCATTATTTGTTTCTCGCGCGCCAAACCGGAAAATGACAGGACGGGGACATTTAGAAACAATAAAATCAGCTAAGCGCCTTAACGAAGGAATTAGTGTTCAACGTATTCCATTAACTAATCTCAAACTAAAAGATCTTGAAATGATGGTTAACCGTGTACGCGAACCAGCGCTTTATGAAGCCCTGAAGGACCGGCTAAAACAATCTAATGATGATCCTGTAAAAGCCTTTTCAGAGCCTTTCTATAAAACCGGAGGACAACAGGTCAAAGCAGTTAGAATTGAACGAAAGCAAAAAACAGGGGTTCTTGTTCATAACAAGACTGGTATTGCTGACAATGCGTCAATAGTTCGTGTTGATGTTTTTGAAAAAGCAAATAAGTTTTATCTTATTCCTATTTATACTTGGCAAGTAGCCGAAGGTATTTTGCCTAATAAAGCAGCTGTAGCTAATAAGGATGAAGCCGAGTGGATAGAAATGGATAATACCTTTTATTTTAAATTTTCACTCTTCTCTAATGATTTGGTGAAATTGAAAACGGAAAAAGGTGAATTTTTTGGTTATTACTCAGGTTTTGATAGAGCTACCGCTGCAATCACCATTAAAGAGCATGACTTGGATACATCTAAAGCTAAAAATGGAGAATATAGAGGATTGGGGCTAAAGCGGGCTATTATCACTTTTGAAAAATATCAAATAGATCCACTGGGAAAAACGATCACTTTATGCAAATCTCATAAACGTCAACATGTTAGATAGTAAGGAATCCCTATGCCAAAGCATAGGGATTTTTTATATTTCAACTATAAGGAGCCAATGATGACATGGAGAAGTATTCTTATTAGTAAAGGTGGCAAGCTTTCCTTAAAACGTAATCAACTTTTACTTCAACAAGAAGATAATGAGTTTACGGTTCCGCTGGAAGATATTGCCATTGTTATTGTAGAAAATAGAGAAACCGTAATCACAATACCATTATTATCTGCAATGGCATTAAATGGAATCACATTACTCAGTTGTGATGAACAATATCTTCCTTGCGGGCAATGGTTACCATTCAATCAGTATCACCGCCAATTAAAAATTTTAAAATTACAATTAGAGGCAAGCCAACCTTTAAAGAAGCAACTTTGGCAACTTATTGTTCGACAAAAAATACGTAATCAGGCTTTTGTGTTAGAACAGACTCAATTCTTGACACAAGCAAGACGCTTATTATGTATGGCAAAAGAAGTAAAATCAGGAGATAAAGAAAATATTGAAGGACAGGCAGCATTACTTTATTTTCAAACTGCGTTTGGAAAAACATTTCGACGCATAGATGAAAATCCTATTAATGCCCATTTAAATTATGCCTATACCATTTTACGAAGTGCGGTTGCCAGATCCTTGGTTTTGTATGGTTGGTTACCTAGTTTAGGGCTATTTCATCGTAGTGAATTAAATCCTTTTAATTTAGCCGATGATTTTATTGAACCATTTCGTCCTCTTGTTGATCTTTTAGTTTGGACATTATGGAAAGAAAACAAGCTACAACGAGGGTTAACACCGACGACGAAACAAATGCTTATTAAAGTTCTTAATTACCAACTCCAAGCAAATGGACAGGTAGTGAATGTGCTTACATCTATTGAACGTACCACAGCCTCCTTACAAAATGCCTTAATGTGCAAGGATCCTAACTTATTAAAATTACCTGAAATGCTACCGTTAGCGGAGCATTATTATGAGTGAGCCTAAATTTATGCGTTTAATTGTCTTTTTTGATCTTCCTGTAAAAACAAAAGCTGAACGGTACGCAGCAAATAAATTTCGTCAATTTTTACTAAAAGATGGCTATCAAATGCTGCAACTTTCAGTATATGGAAGATTAATTCGAGGTAGAGATGCTTTAGAAAAGCACAATAGACGTTTATCTCAGAATCTTCCGGAAAATGGCTCTATCCGTTGTCTTGAAGTAACGGAAAAACAATATGCAGGAATGTCCATTTTGGTTGGTGAGGTAAAAATTCAAGAGAAGAAAGTTAATGCGAACCAATTACTACTATTTTAATTAAACTGATTGTTCAAACGCTGAAAAAATATACAAATAAAATGTTTGAATGCTTATTTATTGAGCTGTTCATTAAATAAAAATAAGTTTAATAGAATACTTTCTAGTCAAAAGTGCGGTTATTTTTTCAATTAAATTGAAAAGAAAAAATGCTGAATGATTACGTAAAAGTCGTAATTATTCAGCATTTTTATTAACATAAAAACGATGCCAAACCTTGAAAAATAAGGCTTGGCGCCATCGAGATTGTAGCACTGCGAAATGAGAAAGGGAGCTACAACGGTTAATTTGTTCATTGTGCTTTGCTCGTGATTGTAGCACTGCGAAATGAGAAAGGGAGCTACAACCGGGCGGCAGTAAATCTACTTTTGACGCGCATTGTAGCACTGCGAAATGAGAAAGGGAGCTACAACAAAGTGAGTTCGTCATGGCAAATTCAAACCATTGTAGCACTGCGAAATGAGAAAGGGAGCTACAACTAATGGC
>JACAWG010000066.1:119471-120048 GCA_017160915.1 Aggregatibacter actinomycetemcomitans | reverse complement strand
TTTAGGATTGTAGCACTGCGAAATGAGAAAGGGAGCTACAACTTACTTTTATATGATAAGAAAAGAGATTCTATTGTAGCACTGCGAAATGAGAAAGGGAGCTACAACAGCAAGAGACATCCGCCGTGATGTTGCGAAATTGTAGCACTGCGAAATGAGAAAGGGAGCTACAACGACACTGTGGTGCGCTCAATTGACACCACAATTGTAGCACTGCGAAATGAGAAAGGGAGCTACAACCAAAAATGGGCTTAGCACTCATGCGCGCTTATTGTAGCACTGCGAAATGAGAAAGGGAGCTACAACTATCAGCAGTAAGGATAGCTATCATGAATAATTGTAGCACTGCGAAATGAGAAAGGGAGCTACAACACTGGAAAGGAATTTTATTGTAGAGAGAACATTGTAGCACTGCGAAATGAGAAAGGGAGCTACAACCTCACTACATCGGAGCGGTGAGCGATATCAATTGTAGCACTGCGAAATGAGAAAGGGAGCTACAACATTCCGGGCGTGATAAGCCCTCATCAGCGCATTGTAGCACTGCGAAATGAGAAAGGGAGCTACAACTAATGGC
>JACAWG010000066.1:46415-119421 GCA_017160915.1 Aggregatibacter actinomycetemcomitans | reverse complement strand
TTTAGGATTGTAGCACTGCGAAATGAGAAAGGGAGCTACAACTTGATACTGCGCCTCGAGTTCAGCTTCTTTATTGTAGCACTGCGAAATGAGAAAGGGAGCTACAACTTGTATCGGTTTTAATACCTAAATCGGCAGATTGTAGCACTGCGAAATGAGAAAGGGAGCTACAACTACGCGCAAATCAGATGGTGGCTCCGATGTATTGTAGCACTGCGAAATGAGAAAGGGAGCTACAACCGTTCTTTCCACGCCTGCGCTTCCTTGGTCATTGTAGCACTGCGAAATGAGAAAGGGAGCTACAACCATGAACGAGGGTATCCAGCGCGTCGTATTATTGTAGCACTGCGAAATGAGAAAGGGAGCTACAACGGGGTTGATTGATGTGTTTTCTAGTTTATTATTGTAGCACTGCGAAATGAGAAAGGGAGCTACAACAATATCCATGCGGGCATTGTTCGTGATAAAATTGTAGCACTGCGAAATGAGAAAGGGAGCTACAACTTTTACAAACATAGACGCAACTGGCGCAAAATTGTAGCACTGCGAAATGAGAAAGGGAGCTACAACCGCGCTTGGCTAATAACGCGCGGTATTGTTATTGTAGCACTGCGAAATGAGAAAGGGAGCTACAACGCCACCGCGACGCGGGCGATCTGGTCTTTTATTGTAGCACTGCGAAATGAGAAAGGGAGCTACAACAGTTACCGGGCTTGGCTCACTTGACGGTTAATTGTAGCACTGCGAAATGAGAAAGGGAGCTACAACTATCCCGTGAGATTTGCGACGGAGTATGTTATTGTAGCACTGCGAAATGATTTTAACACAAAAGTAAAGTGCGGTGGATTTTGACGACGTTTTTTAAATGCGGGCGAAGAAACGCAAAAAGACCGATGACTCGCGTCATCGGCCAAAAAAGACAGTATTGTTGTTTGAATAAAATTAGAATGTAATACGGGTACCTAAACCGACACGTGTGCCTTCCGCCACTTTTCTGCCGTTTTCTTTCACGCGCGCTTTACCGCCTTCAAGGTAAACTGCAACGTGTTTGTTGAATTTATGGTCGATACCAAGCACCCAACCTCTCGCTTTGCTATGCGCCAGTCCTTCATTTTTACCGGTTCCCCATAAATAAGCACCATAAATGGCATTTTTCTCGGTGGCTTGTACTTTAAAACCTAAATCGAAACGCTCGATTTTTTCATATCTGCCGATACCGGTTCTTCCGTCGCCGGTGCTGTGTTTGAAGTTGTAATCGCGATGACCTTTCACGGATTTACCGTGCGCCCAGTCAAAACCGATGCTCACAATTTTATATCTCACGTCAAAGCCTACGCCGGCAATTTTTTGTTTATATTCTTCCGTGCCGGTTGCGCTTACGGCTTTTTTCAATTCAATATAGCCGGAACCGAATCTTACCGCCCAATCATCCCATTCGCCGTCATAGAACGCACCGACGCCGTAACCCTGACCGCCGGCGGCTTTGGTTTTATCCGCTTCGCCAAAATAGTAGTCTGCGGCAAAGCGGAAGCCGGCAAATTTGTTTGACATAAAGTGAGCCGCTTTCGGTGCGGAATCGTGTAACACGTTACCGCCCAATTCATAGGAATAGTTGGCTTTCGGAATGTGGTCACCTAAGGTTAATTGACGACCAAAGGTTAAAGAACCCACATCTTCATGTGAAATCCCACCGAATAAGCGCTGGGTTTTCACGCCGTCGCCAACGGTGCCGTTCGATGTGAAGCGAATTTCCACCGCACTTAATGCCGTGAAGCCGCCGCCAATGTCCTGATAAGCGCGTACACGCACACGGGAACCGCGATCTACCAAGTCGGTGCGTTTGCCTTTGACGTTAACAATTTCTAATGCGCCGCGTCCGTCCAAATCAACTTTTGTGCCGTCATTTTGATAAATCACGGCGGCATTGGCTGAAGTGGCTGCCATAGCGGCTACTGCGAATGCGATAAGTGTTTTTTTCATATTGGTCACCTTGTGGTTAGTTTGAACAAAATTACTGTATTCCTTTACTCAAATTAAGAAATTTCACTCCATTAATTTATATCTTGTGGCGTTTTACTTAATTTTGCGTCAACGCTAATCAAAGCGTTTGAAGCTGTCAACCATTCAATAAATTTGGTGTGAATTTAAAATTCATTTTATTTCAATGTGTTATAAAATTTAATGGAGTTTTTAAATCATATAAAAATGTTATTTGGATCACATTTTCAATATTTTTTTAACGTGAAATTGAATGTTTGTTTTTTGTAATTCATTGATTTTTCTATAGATAGAATAATTTTAGAATTTAATGAAAAAATAAAATTAATCTTTTTTAATTTATGTGGAAAATTCATTTGATTTTTGTGATTGAGATCACAGGATTTATCGGTAAATTCGCTTTAAAAACAATGGAGTGGAAGCTGATTTCACTCCATTTTGAATCCGTTTTTTCGTCAAAAATAGGATTGAAAATGAAGGTTCGCCGTAAAAGTGCGGTGAAAATTTGGGGTGTTTTCATGTAAAAAAATAAGCTGAAAATACACCGCACTTTTTTGTTGCGTTAAACGCCCGGCAACGTATTTCCGGCTTGAAAAGACAGGCTAAAAAGCATATAGTTGCGCGACTAAATTCTCAGCCGTCGCAAGACGGTTTTCTTGATTATTCATAAGACAAAATAGACAAACAGCAGATGACACATCCTCAAGAACAAGTGAGCAAACGCCGCACGTTTGCGATTATTTCCCACCCCGATGCGGGTAAAACCACCATCACCGAAAAAGTGTTGCTTTACGGCAACGCCATCCAAAAAGCCGGTTCGGTGAAAGGCAAAGGCTCGGCGCAACACGCCAAATCCGACTGGATGGAAATGGAAAAACAACGCGGGATTTCCATCACTACCTCCGTTATGCAATTTCCGTACAACGATTGTTTGGTCAACCTGCTGGACACCCCGGGACACGAAGACTTCTCCGAAGATACTTACCGTACGCTGACCGCCGTGGATAGCTGTTTGATGGTGATTGACTCGGCAAAAGGGGTGGAAGAGCGCACCATTAAATTAATGGAAGTCACCCGTTTGCGCGATACGCCGATTATCACCTTCATGAACAAGCTCGACCGCGATATTCGTGACCCGATGGAATTATTGGACGAAGTGGAAAACGTGCTGAAAATCCACTGCGCGCCTATTACCTGGCCTATCGGCTGCGGCAAACTGTTCAAAGGCGTGTATCACTTATATAAAGACGAAACCTATCTTTACCAAACGGGGCAAGGTCATACTATTCAAGAAGTGCGTATTATCAAAGGATTGGATAATCCCGAATTGGATAACGCCGTGGGCGATGATTTGGCGCAACAATTACGTGATGAGCTGGAATTGGTAAAAGGCGCCAGCAATGAATTCGACTTGGAATTATTCCTTAGCGGCGAGCTCACGCCGGTGTTTTTCGGGACGGCATTAGGGAATTTCGGCGTGGATCATTTCCTCGACGGTTTAACGGAATGGGCGCCGGCGCCGCAAGCCCGTCAGGCGGACGCGCGTAAGGTTTCCGCCGACGAAGAAAAATTCAGCGGTTTCGTGTTTAAAATTCAAGCCAATATGGATCCGAAACACCGCGACCGCGTGGCGTTCCTGCGCGTAGTGTCCGGTAAATACGAAAAAGGCATGAAACTCAAACACGTGCGCATCGGCAAAGACGTGGTGATTTCCGACGCCTTAACCTTTATGGCGGGCGACCGCGCCCATGCGGAAGAAGCCTACGCCGGTGACATTATCGGCTTGCACAACCACGGCACCATTCAAATCGGCGACACTTTCACCCAAGGGGAAGATTTGAAATTCACCGGCATTCCGAATTTCGCACCGGAATTGTTCCGTCGTATCCGTTTGAAAGATCCGCTCAAACAAAAACAATTGCTAAAAGGCTTGGTACAGCTTTCCGAAGAGGGCGCGGTTCAGGTTTTCCGTCCGTTGCTGAATAACGATTTAATCGTCGGCGCTGTGGGTGTTTTGCAGTTTGACGTGGTGGTTTCCCGTTTGAAATCCGAATACAACGTGGAAGCCATTTACGAAACCGTTAATGTGGCAACCGCCCGTTGGGTCGAATGTGCCGATGCGAAAAAATTTGAAGAATTTAAACGTAAAAACGAGCAAAACCTCGCATTAGACGGCGGCGATAATCTTACTTACATCGCCCCGACAATGGTTAATTTGAATCTTGCGCAGGAACGTTATCCTGACGTCACCTTCTTCAAAACCCGCGAGCATTAATGCCGCAAAACGCAAAAAAATAAGACCGCACTTTGGTTTTCTCAATCAAAGTGCGGTTATTTTTTTAGGTGTTTTTAAGCATGGATATATTGCTGAATATGATTTAAATCTTCGGCAATAGCTTGTCTCACTTGCTCTGTGTCATAATGATTTTGTAAATTCAGCCAACTTTGCGCATCCGTGCCAAAAAATGTTGCCAGTCTTAGTGCAGTATCCGGCGTAATTGCCCGTTTACCTTTTACTATCTCGTTAATTCGTCTTGGAGGCACTCCAATTGCTTTCGCTAAGGCATATTGAGTGATTTCTAATGGTTTTAGCCATTCTTCCAGTAGGATTTCACCGGGATGGCTTAGGAGAATTTCTCTTTTATTCATCGTTAATCCTTAGTGGTAATCCACAATTTCAACTTCAGCGGCGTGTCCATTCAACCAAACAAAACAAATACGCCATTGATCATTAATGCGAATACTATATTGACCTTCTCGATTTCCTTTTAACTGTTCTAAATTATTGCCGGGAGGAATGCGTAAAAAAGCGAGATCGGTTGCCGCATTTAATTGTTGCAGCTTGCGCATTGCGACTTTTTCAAAAGGAATAAATCGAGGAATTCTTTTCCCGTTAAAGAAAGATTGGGTATCTTTACAAGCAAAATGAGAAATCATAAAAAATAATAACGCCACACATTAATGTATGGCGTTATAGTAACGCGTAACGTTATTAATGGCAACCGCAAGTGATGTAAAAGTGCGGTCGTTTTTTTAGCTGTTTTACTTACTTCTTATCTTCCTCGTTGTCATTTTTCAAGGTCGAGAAATAGTTTGCCAGAATCGGGCCGGAGACGTTGTGCCAGAAGCTGAAGACGGCGCTTGGTACGGCGGCGATTGGGTTTAAGTGGGTGGTGGCGAGTGCGGCGCCCAGACCGGAATTTTGCATTCCCACTTCAATGGCGATGGCTTTGCTGTCGTAGTTATTGAGTTTCAAGACGCGGGCGGCGATAAAGCCCAATAAATAACCCAAACCGTTGTGTAGCACCACAACGCCGAAAATCAATAAGCCGGAGTCGATGATTTTGTCTTTGCTGCCGGCAACCACTGCGGCAAGGATTAAGACGATGGCAATAACGGAAACCAACGGCATAGTTTGGCTGATTTGCGACATTTGTTTTTTGAACAAGGCGCGAATGACTAACCCTAAGAAAATCGGGAATAGCACCATTTCCAACACGGAAACAAACATGGCGGTGCCGTCAATTTCGATCCATTGGCTGGCGAGCGCATAGAAAATGATCGGGGTTAATAACGGCGCCAATAAGGTGGAAATGGTAGTACAAGCCACGGAAAGTGCGGTGTTACCACGCGCCAAATAGGTCATCACGTTGGAAGAAGTCCCGCCCGGGCAGGAGCCGACGAGAATCACGCCGGCGGCGAGATCATCCGGTAAATTCAAGGCCTTGGCGAGAACAAAAGCGATAGACGGCATGATCACGAATTGCCCTACCACACCCACCAATACGGCTTTCGGGTGTTTTGCCACTTCACTGAAATCGTTGAAGGTTAGCGTAATGCCCATGCCGAACATGACGATGCCGAGCAAATAAGGAATGTATTGGCGTAGCCATAAAAACGCTTCCGGCGATAAAAAGGCGAGAAGGGCGAAAAGCAAAACCCAAAGGGCAAAGGTTTTACTGACAAATTGCGTTAATTTAAGCAATGCTTGCATAGAATGTCCTTAAATTGAAAGTACGAGTAGTGAAAAAAGGTTGTCAACATAGCAGAAAATAGGGGGATTATAAAAGTTTTTTAATTGTCCCTTTCAAAAATTCGCCAATATTGTTTGCTGGTACAATCTGAATTAATAAATATCTTAATGATATTGATTTGCATTTGCTTTGTGATATAGTGCACCCCTTTTGTATTTTCGGGTCTATTTTATGTTCAATATTGAGTCGTTAAGTTTGGCTGTCGGTAACAAAATATTATTGGAAAATATTTCTTGCCGATTGCCGTCAGGTCGTTTATATGGACTGGTCGGGCATAACGGCTCAGGTAAATCCACATTAATCCGCTTGCTTGGCGGTGAACTCAAACCTTCTTCCGGCAAAATTACCCTTGATTGTCAACCGATTCATCTGCTTTCAGACAAGCAAAGAGCTTTGCAGATTTCCTATTTGCCGCAAAAATTGCCTGATGCCGCCGATTTCTTAGTGCATGAATTGGTGATGCTCGGGCGCTATCCATGGCAAAAATGGCTGCAAAAACCTACCGCACTTGATCATCAGATCGTGGCGCAATCTATGGCGCAAACATCAGTAACGCAATTTGCCTATCAACCTGTAAATACCTTATCCGGCGGAGAGCGTCAGCGCGCCTGGCTTGCGATGTGTCTCGCTCAACAAGCTAACTATTTGTTATTGGATGAACCGCTGGCGGCACTGGATATTGTGTATCAGGTTGAGATTTTGCAGCTTATCAGGCGCTTGGTGGATGAGCAGGGACTGATCGTTGTGATTGTCATTCATGATATTAATCTTGCGGCGCAATATTGTGATGAGCTGATCGGCTTGCGACAGGGAAAATTGTATAAACACGGCAATGTTGACGACATGATGCAACTGGATGTGCTAAAAGGGTTATTTGGTATTGATCTGCATTTAATGCCACATCCCGATGGAAAACATAAGGTTGCGGTATTGTGAAACATTATTGGCTTTTCCTCAGTGCGTTTTTAGGTTTTAGTGTATCGGCAAATCATTCACCGATGAATATCATGACCCCCAATTGGGCGATTGCGGCAACATTAACCGAAATTGGGCAACCGCCCGTTGCCATGGAGGATAAACGCGTATATCCGCAATGGGTTAGTCAACCGGTTCAACCGGATTCGGTCATTGATATGGGACCAAGGTATCAACCTAATCGAGAATTGCTGGAACAGATTCCGATTTCCCATATCATGCAAAATTTTTTCTATTCCCACCTCCGTGATATTTACCCGTCACATATTCCGGTTACCGACATTCTTTTTGATGGTGGAAACACCGAGACTT
Organism: Aggregatibacter actinomycetemcomitans; assembly: GCA_017160915.1. Taxonomy (GTDB): domain Bacteria; phylum Pseudomonadota; class Gammaproteobacteria; order Enterobacterales; family Pasteurellaceae; genus Aggregatibacter; species Aggregatibacter actinomycetemcomitans_B. Next base: position 112,102 of record JACAWG010000066.1, on the reverse strand, counting down.
ACCAACGTTGGCAAACTTATGTCAACGCCGCCAAGCAAATCGGTGTCACCATTCGGCGTGAGAAAGCCGTTGATGATTATTTACATCAGGTAGAGCAGCAATTAGCCCGATATGGCGCAGACATTCGCCGACACCATGCGCCTATTGAATATTATGCGGTGGTGCAATTCGGGAGTGCTAAAGAATTGCGTATTTATTCCACGAATAGCCTGTTTAGCGTGGCTTTTCAGTTGATGGGATTAAAACAGGCTACGCTTGGGCTGGGGAATCGTTGGGGCAATCGCTTAATTCGTATTACCGAATTGGCAAAATTACCGCCAAATACCTGCTTGTTGATTATTGAGCCGTTTTCGTTGATGACGGAAACCGAATTAACGAAAAGCTATGTATGGAACCGCCTCGGATTTGGTAAAACGCGGTGTATGTATAAACTGCCTTCCGTTTGGTTGTTTGGCGGACCGGAATCCATTGCGCATTTCTCCCGTTTTTTGCATGAGGCGGTTATGCGGGAGGGCAGGCGCTAATGAGCAGGTCTATGACATTATTCGTTATCGGCATGATGTTGGCAGTCATTTCGACGGCACTTTGGATCGGCACCGCATGGCAGTGGCCGTTCTTTACGCTTTTTACCGATGCGGACACATTACCCATTGAACAGGCTGCGGTTAAAATGGCGTTATTGCCGGAAATCATGGTCGCCCTGTTGGCAGGCGGTTTATTGTCTCTTGCCAGTGCGGCGCTACAGCATATTGTTCGTAACACATTGGCGGCGGATAACACGTTGGCAATCAGTAGCGGGGCGCAACTCGCACTCATGCTGGTGACATTATTTTTCCCGTTGTCGGGTATGTTTGGCAGTTTTTGGGTGGCATTGTGTGGGGCGGTGATTTCCGTATCCGTCGTGTTGTTTTTATCTGCTTTGGATAAAGCCAATCCGTTGGCAATTATTTTAAGCGGCATGGTGGTGAATATTTTCTTCGCCGCTTCTGCTGCGGTTTTGGTGCTTTTTTACAATGAACAGCTTTACGGCATTATGGTCTGGGGGAGTGGTTCATTGAGTCAGGACGGTTGGAATTCAACAATCATGTTGCTTGTTGCTACCGTCATATCCGCTTTCTTATTTATGCTTTTATCGCATCCGCTGCGTTTGTTGAGCTTAGATGATGCGCAAGCGGCACGCTTAGGGGCGCCGGTGAAATGGCTACGTTATGCTGTGTTGCTGATAAGTGCCGGCTTAACTGCATTGGTCGTTAGTGAAGTCGGCGTTATCGGCTTTGTCGGCTTGGGCGGCGTAAGCATTGTCAATGCACTACAAATTCGACATTTTAATTTGCGTTTGTTAAGTGCTTTTATTGCCGGCGGGTTATTGTTGCTGATCACGTCCAATAGCCTGAATCTGATTTCTTATTACACCGAAACCGCTTTACCGGCAGGTTCATTCACGTCGTTATTCGGCGCGCCTTTACTTTTCTGGTTGATTCTTCGTCAACATAAATCGACTTACAGCCCCGATAAAACACAAAATTATGTTGCTTTAAAAAGGGTGGAGCGGCGTTATCTGCTCATCATCAGTTCCCTTTTGTTAATTCTTCTGTTGGTTTTCTTATTGGGTTTTGTTAATACCTTAAACGGATGGCGTTGGCTATGGGACTGGCATCTCATTGAAAATCATCGGCTTACCCGTAGTATTACCGCAATGGCTACCGGGGCAATGTTGGCGGCGGGCGGCACAATTTTACAACGGATTACACAAAATCCGATTGCCAGTCCCGAAGTGTTAGGTATCAGTTCGGGAGCAGCATTGGCGATTATCAGTGCCTTTGTGCTGTTTCCCGGCATTGGCTCAATCGGCTTGATGGGTGCCGGTACAATCGGCAGTTTAAGCGTCTTAGGGCTGGTGCTTTGGTTATCCCGTAAATTACAACCGGCATGGTTATTGTTAACAGGCATCGCCATCGGCGGGCTCACCCAAGCGATCATGAGTATTATTCAGCTTAGCGGCAATCCGACACTCACCGCCATTTTAAGTTGGTTATCGGGAACAACCTATCGGGCGAATGAAAAAACGTTGTGGATTTTGACCGCACTTTCTCTCCTGACGATTGGCGCCACCTTCTTTTTTATGCGTCCGTTAAAAATATTAGGGTTAGGAAAAACCATTGCTCACAATTTAGGGGTAAATGTCACTCAAGCCCATACCGTATTGCTTTTTCTGGTGGCATTCATGAGTGCGGCGGCAACGCTGGCTGTGGGACCGATGAGCTTTATTGGATTAATGACACCTCATTTGGCGCGTTCTCTCGGAGCGGTCACACCGGAAAAACAGTTACCGTTGGCAATTATTTTGGGATCCGGCTTATTGTTAATTTCCGATTGGCTCGGACGCTACCTCATCTTTCCATACGAGATCTCCGCAGGTACTTTCGCGGCATTTCTTGGCGGAGGATATTTCTTGTTGTTGGTTTGGCAACGACGTTCAATTTAAAGTTAAGGAAACGCTATGAAAGTTTTGACGAAAGCAATCAAACTCGCACTTTACGGATCTGTTGCGGGGACCTCAATATGTGCTTTGGCGGAGACGCCTGAAGTATTGGATCCGATTGAAATACAAACAAAGATTTCTGATCCGAGAACGACAGAAGGCACCGGCAGCTATACCGCAGCCTCTACGGCAATCTCCAGTGGCATTCCATTGGCAAAAAAAGATACGCCGCAAAGTGTTAGCGTATTAACCAATCAACAAATGCGTGATCAGAATTTAACGACGGTATCGAAAGCGCTGGAATCGGTTACCGGTGTTTCCCGCGTGCAAATTGACCGCGGGCGTGATACCTATTTTGCCCGCGGATTCCAAATTGATCGTTATCAGGTTGACGGGCTTGCGGTGAATTACCCGGCAGCTTACGGTTCGGGCGAAACGACGTTGGATAATGTCATTTATGACCGTATTGAAGTCGTTCGTGGTTCAACCGGTTTAATGACAGGTTCGGGGAATCCATCGGCAAGTGTGAATTTGGTGCGTAAACACGCCAATAGCACTTCACGCCATACGATCTTAGAAGGCGGTATTGCGAGCCATCAGCATTTTAACGGCATGATTGACCACACCCAACCGCTCACGGCGGACGGTTCGGTTCGGGCGCGGGTTGTTGCCAGCTATCAGGGTGGTGATACGTTTATTGATCGGGAAACGGATAAGCGCAAAACCCTTTATGGTGTCATTGACGCGGATTTAACGCCAAACACGAAATTCAGTGCAGGCGTGAGCTATCAAGCGGTGGATCGCGATGGCGTGATGTGGGGAAATCTTCCGGCGTTTATTAATGTGACCGGCGCGGCAACGCCAACTGCCGCAGATGTGATTCCGAGCAATTGGAACGTAGGAAAAAGCACCAGCCCGAGTTGGACGTTTTGGGATAGCGACACCTATAACTATTTTGTGAATGTGGAACATAAGTTTAACGATGACTGGAAAATTAGCTTGCTCGGCAATCAACGTATTGCGGAGGGCAATTCCAAACTTTTCTATCTTTCCGGGCAAACCGTAAGGGCATCTGACGGTTTGGGGGGGCGCCATCACCAAATTATTTCCATACGGAAGCCAGACAATCCGCCTTGCAGTTACAATTAGACGGCAAATTTGAGGCATGGGGGCTGAAACACGATTTGGTTTTCGGTACTTCCTATAACCATCACAACCGTCGTTCTTACGGCGGTAACTGGCGCACGATCGTGAGTCCTCAAATAAGCAGCTTCTTTACTTGGGATAACGGTTATCCGGAACCAAGCGATTGGGGATCAATGTCTCTGATGTATCATTTAAAAACCATTGAAAAAGCGCTTTATGGTGCAACCAGATTGCATTTAACCGAAGATCTGTCTTTCATTTTAGGTAGCCGTTTATCGCAATACCGAAGCGCCAGCGAAGTAACGCCGTCTTCCAATTACAAGGTTAGCAGCGAGTGGACGCCGTATGCCGGTTTGGTTTATCGGGTGACACCGAACCAGTCTGTTTATGTCAGTTACACGGATATTTTTAAACCGCAAGAAACAATGGACGCCAATGGCAAGAATTTGGATCCGGTTACCGGTCGAAGTTATGAATTAGGCTGGAAAGGCGCGTTCTTTGATAACGCATTAGAAACCCAATTAAGCGTTTTTCGTACCGAACAGAAAAATCTGGCGGAAAATACCGGTTTAATCAATCCCAATACCGGTCTTGCCATTTATCGTTCGGTGGACGGAAGTGTCGTAAAAGGGTTTGAGGCGGAAATCGCAGGAAATCTAACCCCTGAACTAAAATTAACGGCAGGTTATTCGCAATGGAAGGGCAAAGACAATCAAGGTGAACCGATTAATACCACTTATCCGACCAAGCAATTCAAATTATTTGCCACTTATGATTTACACAAGTTGGTGGATGGTTTAACTGTCGGTGCAGGTGTCAACTGGCAAAATCGTACTTATGCGACAAGCCGATTGGGCGATGTGGAGCAAAAAAGCTATGCGATTGCGAATTTAATGGCGCGTTATCAATTTACGAATGAATTCTCTGCGCAGGTGAACGTTGATAATGTGTTCAATAAAAAATATCGTAGTGCCCTTGGCGGCTGGGGATATAATTACGGCGAACCCCGTTATTTAAGCCTGAATCTGCGTTATGAATTTTAATCCTTCACACTAACATAAAGGGAATCGCTGATTCCCTTTTTTAGTCAATATACAAACGCCGCTAAAAACGACCGCACTTTGATCTAATGAAACAAGCGCGCCCAAATTTCCCGCACAAACGTCCGTTCGGCGTGAAATTCCGAGGCGTCCACTACGGACGGCAATCCGAGTAGATTCAGGTGGTGAATGCGGTTGCGCAGATCCACATAGCATTGTTTCAGGCGTTCGCCGTCGGCTTCGGAAATCACGCCGTATTCCACCATGATGTCGAAAATACGCACATTGTCAGACCAGCGGGTAAGCGCCGGTTGTTGTGGCGAATGCGCCAACACCAGATATTGCGCGATGAATTCAATGTCCGTGATGCCACCCGGGTCGGTTTTGATGTTGAATTGATTTTCCGATTGCTGCGCTAAATGTTGATACATTTTCTCGCGCATTTCACATACGTCCTGTTTCAGTTTTGCCGGATCTCGTGGTGCGGCAAGCACGTTGCGGCGAATGGCGTCAAACTCTTCCCGTAGTTTCGGCTCACCGAAAACCGCACGGCTACGCACCAAGGCTTGTTTTTCCCAGGTCCAGGCTTCGTTTAATTGATAGTTTTCAAAGGCGGCGAAGGAACAACCCAGCAAACCCGCATCGCCCGACGGACGCAGGCGCATATCGACGTCATATAAAATCCCCGCGCTGGTGTTCATGCTGAAAATGCTGACGATTTTTTGTGCCAAGCGCAAATAAAACTGGTTGCTGTCGATGATTTTTTTACCGCCGACGGTTTGGCTGTTGGTGGCGGGATCGTATAAAAACACCAAATCCAAATCGGATTTATAACCCAATTCAATGCCGCCCAATTTGCCGTAACCTACCACTAGGAAATTTTTCTGCCCTTCCGCCAAATGTTCGGGCACACCGAAGCGAACGGCAATTTGTTGCCATGCCAGATTGACTACCGCGCCGATAATCGCTTCCGCCAAATAGGTGAGGTGATCGCTGACTTTCATCACCGGTAACACACCGAGAATATCGGCGGCGGCAATGCGAAGCAGGGCGGCGTGCTTAAATTGGCGCAAGCCGTCGATAAATTGTTCTTCGTCGTCTTGCGGCAGACGTAATAAATATTGCTGCAATTCGGAGGCGTACTCGGTAAAGTGCGGTGGATTTCGCAGGGATTTTTGATCGAGCAATTCGTCCAGCAAAATCGGATGGCGCGCCACTTGTTCCGCAATAAATTTCGATTGGGCGCAAAGCTCAATGAGTTGCGTCAGCGCCTGCGGGTTTTCCGCCAGCAATTCCAAATAGGTGGTGCGGGTCAGGATTTTTTCGATGATGGTCAGAATGCGCGGCAGCAAAATATGACAGTGGGGCGTATGCAAAACCTGTTGCAACACATTAGGCATCAATCGATTGAGCACCGCCCGCCCGCGCACGCCGATAGCATAACGGGGCAGTTCGTTACGAAATTGCACCAGACGATCCAGCACCGCATCCTGTTCTGCCTCAGGCACGCCGTTTTGCTGCAAAATGCCGAGCAATTCCTGTTCGTCAAAGTCCGTTTCGAGAAAATCTTCCCAGTCGTTTTCTGAAGGATTTTCCTCCTGCTCATCACCAATTAACGATTGGAAAACCGACCGCACTTTACGTTGATGATCGTGCAACACGGTAAGAAAACCCGCCCAATCGTGAATCGGATAGCTGATTCCGACGCTTTCCCGCCGCGCATTCCATTGAGTGAATGCCGCGCAGGCGAAAATTAAACGTTGGCGATCCAATTCGTTATCGGGCAGTTGTTGCGTTTGCTGATCTTTGATGGCTTGCAACACGTTTTCCGCACGACGCAAAAATAAATAGGCGTGGCGCAACTGCATTTCCTGTTTGCCGGAAATTAAGTGAAGCTTGGTGAGTTCCGGCAATAAATTCAGCAATTCGTGCTGTTGCAGCGCGACTTCGCGCCCACCGCGAATAAGCTGAAAAACCTGCACGATAAATTCCACTTCGCGAATCCCGCCGGCTCCCAGCTTAATGTTATCGGTGAGATTGCGACGACGCACTTCCCGTTCGATCTTTTGTTTCATGTCGCGTAATGCCTGAATCACGCTGAAATCAATATAGCGACGATACACAAACGGGCGCAGTAGATTTTGCAATACGGCGACATTCGGATCCGTTGCTTGCGCGCCTAAAATTCGCCCTTTGATCATGGCGTAACGTTCCCAGTCACGCCCCTGATCCTGATAATATTGTTCCATGGCATTAAAACTGAGCGCCAACGCGCCGCTATCGCCGAAAGGACGCAGACGCATATCGGTGCGATACACAAAGCCGTCGGCGGTGTATTGATCCAACGCGTTAATCAGACGTTGCCCCAAGCGGGTAAAGAATTTCGCATTATCCACGCTGCGGCGCGCGCCCACCGTTTCCCCTTGGCTCGGGTAAGTAAAAATTAAATCGATGTCAGAGGAAAAATTCAGCTCAAAGCCACCCAGTTTACCCATGCCGAGAATGTATAGCTGTTGTACGTTGCCCTGCCCATCCATCGGCGTGCCCATCTCTTCACAGGCACGCACATAAAGCCAATCGCGCGCCCCGATAATCAGGCTTTCCGCCAGTTGCGACAAGCGAATAAAAATCTGTTCCACCGTGGCAAGATTCAGGCTTTGGCAAAAACTTAGTTTCACCATTTCGCGGGCGCGAAATTGACGTAACGCCCGATAAAATTCTTCTTCCGTTTGCACCTTTTGCAACACTGCATTCAGCCGTTCGGCATAATGATCGCAGCCGCCAAAGTGCGGTGGATTTTGCCAGCATTTCGCCAAAAAGTGCGGTTGTTTTTGCCACACCTCCACTACAAAATCTGACATCGCCACCGCCACGGCAATCTGCCCGATATGGCTTGTAGGATCATCTTTCTGCCGCTGTATTTGTGCAAACAACGCAGAATCAAACTGCTCGGGAAAAGACTGAATTAACACTTCGGCAAGTGAGTTAAGTTTATCGGTGAATGACGCAACAAAAGACATGGTGAATCCTTATGAAAAATCGTGCGTCAACTTTAGCACGAAATGGGGAATTTTCAGAGTGGGGGAAAGTGTGAGGGGCGTCGCAAATTTGAATTTATGTGTTTGTCGGCGCTGAATGTTTTTTGCTATGCTCCTCCTATAACTAAAAAAGATATTGCTAAAAAAGTTTATCCGATTGTTTTTGACCTAAAGGAAACCGCGATGAGTAAAAATGCGATTGCGCATGTGCGCCAGTCCGACGGATTACGGCAGTTACTTATTGATCATTTATTCGAAACCTCTTCCATTTCCGGACAACTTGCCTCAAAACTAAATTTAAGTTTGGCAGGCGAACTCCTCGGCCTCCTCCACGACTTCGGCAAATATTCCCAATCTTTCCAAGCCTATATCAAAGCGGCGACGGGCATTGATCCCGATGCGGACGATTATGTCTTGCCGGGCGGCAAGAAAATCGATCATTCCACCGCCGGAGCGCAGTGGGTTTATCGCGCGTTGAGAAAATACGGGGCAGCGCAGGGAATCGGCGAACTGTTCGGACAGATGCTCGGTTTGTGTATCGCGTCGCACCACGGCGAGGGGCTGATAGATTGCTTGGACGAATCGGGCAATGCGGTTTGGAAAAAACGGTTTGAAAAGGAAGACGAATTAACCCATTTGGCGGAATGCAGCCGCAATGCCGATGAAGAAGTCTTGCAGCGCGCGCAAACCTTGGCGGGCGAGGAATTGGTGCGCGAATTGTTAAATGCCGTCAAGCCTATCCTATCTGACAAAACCATTCCCCCAAAAACCCAAGAATTTTATTTGGGCTGCCTGACCCGTTTTTTATTCAGTTGCCTGATTGATGCAGACCGTATCAACAGCAGCGATTTTGAAAAAGCCCAGCAAAAAGACGTGCGCCGTTTGGCGGAAAAACCCGATTGGCAAAACGCGATTGAAAAACTGGAAAACCATTTGGCGCAATTTGCCATCCGCTATCCCATTGACCAAATCCGCCGCAACATTTCAGACGACTGCTTAAAAAGAGCGGTCGATTTTCAAGGCGTTTATACGCTGACCGTGCCGACCGGCGGCGGCAAAACGCTGGCAAGCCTGCGCTATGCGCTGCACCATGCCAAAAAGCATAACCTTGACCGCATTATCTACATCATTCCCTATACCTCCATCATCGACCAAAACGCAGCAGCCGTGCGCGAAATCCTCGGCGAAGATTGGGTACTGGAACACCATTCCAACCTCGAACCCGAACAACAAAGCTGGCAGGACAAACTCTTATCCGAAAACTGGGACAAACCCATCGTCTTCACCACCATGGTACAGTTTTTGGATGCGTGGTTCGGCGGCGGCACACGCGGCGCGCGCCATATTCATCCGATGACCAACAGTGTCCTGATTTTTGACGAAATCCAAACCCTGCCCGTGAAATGCGTGCATTTATTCTGCAACGTGTTGAACTGGCTGACCCAATTCGGCAAAAGCACGGCGATTCTCTGCACCGCAACCCAACCATTATTGGGCGAGGCAGGTTTAAATCATTTCCCCCAAAACGAACGCGAAAAAATCCTTCGGCGCGGTTTAATCAAATTGCCTGAAAATGCTGAAATCATGGGCGACCATCAGGATTTGGATAACTTGTTCAACGCCTTGTCCCGCGTGGAAATCCAATTTAAAGAAAAAGCGGGCGGCTGGGCGGTGGAAGACACGGGCGCGTTTTTGCTGGAACAATTTCAGACGACCTCAAGCTGCCTGTTTATCGTCAATACCAAAAAGTGGGCGCAGCAGCTTTACCAATATTGTAAGCAGCAAAACGTGCCGCCTGAAGCCCTGTTCCACCTCAGCACCCACCAATGCGCCGCTCACCGCAAAGCTATTTTCGACACAATTAAAGCGCGTCTGAAAAACGGCGACCCCGTGATTTGCATCAGCACGCAGTTAATTGAAGCGGGCGTGGATATTTCCATGAAATGCGTCATCCGCGCCCTGGGCGGGCTAGACAGCATTGCCCAGGCAGCCGGACGTTGCAACCGCCACGGCGAGAAAGACGGTAAAGGACAGGTATATGTATTGAATCTGCAAGAGCCCAATTTCCAAAAAGTCCTGCCCGATATTGCCGAAGGTAAAGACAGTGCTGAACGTGTATTCCGCGATTTTACGGGACAGGATATTTTGCAGCCTGCCGCTATGCAGCGATATTTCCAATATTATTTCTACAACCGCAGCGACAAGATGATTTATCCCGTCAAAAACAGTGCGACAGGTTCGCTGTTAGATTGGCTCAGCGATAATCAAAACAACCCTTACGACAATAAAAACGACCAAAAAACCAAAGCGTTTCCCTTATTGATGCAATCATTCAAAAGCGCAGGGCGGACTTTTCAGGTCATTGACGCGCCGACCCGCGCCGTCATCGTGCCTTATGGCGAAGGCATAGCATTGATAGGCAAACTGTGCGGCGAATGGGATCCTGCCGAAATGCGCCGTGCTTTGCAAAAAGCCCAACGCTACAGCGTGAACGTTTTCCCAAATGTTTGGGATAAACTGCAAAAAGACCAAGCCGTTCATGAAACCATCGAAGGTTCCGGCATTTATTATTTGAACGAACGCTATTACAACGACGCATTCGGCTTGTCTTTGCATGAAACCAGCGACATGACTTTTTACGATTTATAAGGAGCAATATGGACTATAAAAACCATAAATTCAGTTTCCGCGTGTGGGGACGGCAGGCCTTGTTTACCGACCCCGTAACCAAAATCGGCGGCGAAAAATTTACCTATCAAGTGCCGACCTACGAAGCCATCAAAGGCATCGTAAAAAGCATTTATTGGAAACCCACGCTGATTTGGCATATCGACCGCGTCCGCGTGATGAAACCCATCCGCACCCAAAGCAAATCCACCAAGCCAAGACAATGGGAATCTCCAAAAGGGGTAGATCATACGCTGGCGATTTACACCTTCTTGCAAGACGTGGAATACCAAGTGGAAGCCCATTTTGAATGGAACGAACATTGGGCGGAATTAGCAGGCGACCGCAATTTCGGCAAACACGTTGCCATTTTTGAGCGGATGCTGGCGCGCGGCGGACGGCAGGATATCTTCCTTGGCACGCGCGACTGCCAAGGCTATGTGGAGCCTTGCACCTTCGGCGAAGGAAAGGGCTTTTACGACGACATCGACAACCTCGATTTCGGCTTGATGTTCCATAGCTTCGGCTATCCCGAAGAAACGGGAAATCATGAATTGATCAGCCGTTTCTGGGCGGCAAAAATGGCATACGGCGTCATCAACTTTCCGCCCGTAAACGATAAAGAAGGTCGTCTGAAAACCCGTTTTATCCGCAACATGCAGCCTGAAAAACCGTTCAAACGCGGCGAAAACGTGAAGCCCGTGGAAGACGAGGCTAAGGAGCTGGAATTATGAGCTGGATGCAGAAACTTTACCGCACCTATGAAAGCATTTTGGCGCAAGACATAAGCGACGATGATGATCCTTTGACACCTGTCGGGCATACCATTCAAACCGCCCATATTGTGATAGTCATAGACGGACAGGGTAATTTTCAGACGGCACGGGTCATGCCGCCGAAAACCGCGATTCTGCTGCCTGCCACGGAAGCCTCGGAAAACCGCACCAGCGGCGAAGCGCCGTACCCGCTTGCCGACAAACTTCAATATGTTGCCAAAGATTACGCCGATTACGGCGGTGAAAAAAAAGCCTATTTTGAAGGCTACCTGAAACAGCTAAAAGCATGGTGCGAATCGCCTTTTGCCCATCAAAAAGTGCAAGCCGTATTGAGCTATGTTGCCAAAGGCACGGTGATTGCCGATTTGGTGCGGGCAGGCGTGCTGCAAACCGATGACGACGGCAAAGTGCTGAACAAATGGGAAGCTGAAGGCGACGCGCCGCCGATTTTTTCCGTATTGCCCAAAAGCAAAGGCGAAATTGAATTCGGTGCGGCGCTGGTGTGCTGGCAGGTGGAGATTGCAGGCGATGTGCAAAGCCAAACCTGGACGGATAAAAGCATACAGCAGTCTTGGGCGGATTATGCCGCCTCGGCAAAAGCGGATACCGGCTTCTGCCTGGTGAAGGGCGAAGAGACCGTCATTTCCACCATGCACCCCGCCAAACTGCGCCATACGGGCGATAAGGCGAAGCTGATTTCTTCCAATGACACGGCGGGCTACACCTTTCGCGGGCGGTTTGCCACTGCCGAAGAAGCCGCCAGCGTCTCAGCGGACGTTTCCACCAAAGCACACAGCGCATTGCGTTGGCTGATTTCCCGCCAAGGCATAAGAAACGGCGACCAAGTTACCGTCGCATGGGCAATCAGCGGCAAAGCCGTTCCGTCGCCGATGAAGGATTTGTCGGACGAAATCGATTGGGATAACTTGGACATCAGCGCAGATGAAAGTGCGGTCGAAAATTCAGATGGATTTTCATCGCCGACGTCGTCTGAAACGCCCGATTGGTCGGCGAATATCGGCAAAGCCGCCGCACAAATCATCAAAAAGAAACTGCACGGTTATCAGGCGCAGTTAAAAAATCACGAACAGATTTCCCTAATTATGCTCGACTCCGCCACGCCCGGACGCATGGCATTGACCTATTACCAGGAATTTCTGCCCGCCGATTATTTCGCCAATTTGAATGCGTGGGTTGATGATTTCGCGTGGTATCAGCGTTATAGCGTAGACGTTCAAAACGGCAAAAAAACCGACAAACGCACCCAATGGCGCGGCGTTCCTCCATCGCCTTATGCCATTGCCGATGCCGTGTACGGCAAATCCCTTTCCGATACGCTCAAAAAACAACTTTACGCCCGCTTGTTACCCGTCATCGCAGGCGGCAAATCCGTGCCGATTCCGGACGACTTAATGCAAAAAAGTTTTCAGGCAGCCTGCAATCCCAGCCGCAGCGAAAACTGGGAATGGCAAAGAAACATCGGTGTCGCCTGCGCCCTCTACAAAGGCTGGCGCGCCCGTCATCATGATTCATCAAAAAGGAGAACCTATTCTATGGCTTTAGATAAAGAAAACCGCTCACGCGATTATTTATACGGCAGACTGCTTGCCGTTGCCGAAAACACCGAATCCTACGCCCTGTATCTGGCTGGCGAGAAACGCGCCACCACCGCCGAACGCTATATGCAGCGTTTCGCCGAGCATCCATTCGCCACTTGGCGCAACATCGAATTGGCGTTAAAACCCTATCAAGACCGCCTGCGCAGCAACGGCAAAGACACTGGCAGCCAAGCCATTGGCGAGATTATGGACTTGTTTGAAAACGACGATTTCACCTCCGACGACAAACTGAGCGGCGAATTTCTGCTGGGCTACCACTGCCAAAAAATGGACATCGCCCGCCGCATTGCCGAAATCTTTGCCAACAAAACCAAAACCGACGAATAACCTAACTTAAAAGGAAAACCAAAATGAGCTTAAGCAAAAAAATCGACTTCGCTTTAATTTTGAAAGTAGCCAACGCCAATCCCAACGGCGACCCGCTCAACGGTAACCGCCCGCGCGCCGACTTCCAAGGCTTCGGCGAAATGACCGACGTGTGCCTGAAACGCAAAATCCGCGACCGCCTGCAAGACAGCGGCGAAAGCATTTTTATGCAGTCCGACGAAAAGAAAATCGACGGCATGACCAGCCTTGCCAACCGCGCCAAAGACAAAGATGTCGGCTTGGGCGCGGAAGCCTTTAACGCCAAAAAAGCCAACAAAGACGAAACCGCCAAAAAAGCCTGCGAAAAATGGCTGGACGTACGCAGTTTCGGACAGGTGTTCGCCTTCAGCGGCGACGGCAGCACAGGCATTTCCATCGCCGTGCGCGGACCCGTTACCGTGCAATCGGCATTCAGCATCGAACCCATCAACATCACCAGCACTCAAATCACCAAAAGCGTCAGCGGCGAAGGCGACGGCACGAAAAAATCTTCCGACACCATGGGCATGAAACACCGAGTCGATCACGGCATTTACGTTGCTTTCGGCGCCATGTCGCCGCAGCTTGCCGAGCGCACCGGTTTTTCAGACGACGATGCCGAAAAAATCAAAGCCGTGTTGACCAAACTCTTTGAAGGCGATGCTTCCTCCGCCCGCCCCGAAGGCAGTATGCAGGTGCTGAAATTGATTTGGTGGGAACACAACTGCAAAGCAGGGCAATATTCCTCCGCCAAAGTCCACGGCAGCCTGAAAGTAAATGCTGACGGTAGTTACGAACTGCACAACTTGGATGGCTTGATTCCACAGGAAATCAACGGTTTTTAAAAAACGTTTGAAAAAATGACCGCACTTTTAATCTAGGTAGGGTGGGCGTAAGCCCACCGCTTACCCGATGTCGTCTGAAAAAACGCAGAAAAAAATGACCGCACTTTCAACCGAAACTCAAAAGGGCAATCGGGACATCCGCCTGATTCCCCTTTCCGCCCTGCAACACTACGCCTTTTGTCCGCGCCAGTGTGCTTTAATCCACAACGAGCAGGCGTGGGCGGAGAATTATCTGACCGCGCAAGGCAGCGCGCTGCACGAGCGGGTGGATTCGGGCGAACCGGAGACGCGCAGGGGCGTGCGCTTTGAGCGTACCGTTCACGTTTCGGCGGAGAAACTGGGCATCAGCGGTGTGCTGGATTTGGTGGAAGTCGAGGCAAAAACAGGTCGTCTGAAACCCGTAGAATACAAACGCGGCAAGCCCAAACTTGAACCGATGGACGAAATCCAGCTTTGCGCCCAAGGGTTGTGTTTGGAAGAAATGACGGGGCAAACCGTCAGCGAAGGTGCGCTGTGGTATATGCAAACCCGGCACCGCGTCCCCGTCGTCTTTTCAGACGACCTTAGAACCCGCACACTCGCCACCATCACCGCCGTCCGCAATCTTTTGGAAAGCGGACAAACCCCACCGCCCGACTACGGCAAACGCTGCAAAGCCTGTTCGCTGGTGGAGATTTGCCAGCCGGCGTTGCTTGGGAAACGGGATAGGAGTGTGGGGTATGTGGCGGGGTTGTTTGGGGAGTGATTTAGAATATAGTAAGTTTACATATTAGAGAGGCTATATATGAGTATTTTTAGATATGAAAGAGATATGCAGGAATGGTTAGAAAATGCATTAAAAGGAAATCATGGCGAGATGTATTCTTTGATAAATAATGCTGAAGCATTTGATAGTATGTATAAAAGTCATTATCAGAATAAAGTATTGGATTCATTTTACAATTCATTGTTATCATTACATGAAACAGAAGTGATTAGTGCTAATAAAAATATATCGCATAAAAAAGGAGAATCTCTTAAGCCAGATTTAGTATTGTTTTCATATACAACAGAAAGTTTGGTACTTGTTGAATTGAAAAACTCTTCAAATGCAACTAGAGAGGCTGGAACTGAGTTTGGAGCATATAATTATGAATTGTATAGTTATTTCCCAAATATACCTAAGTTGGATATTGTGCATATTATTATTTCTAATGAATATCCAGATTTATTATTGCACCATATTAGAAATATGGTATTCATTCAAAATTTAAATGTATTATGCTTGATGCCTGTTAAGTTGAATGGTGAATTAAAATTAGAAATAATTGATTTTAATTTAATTAATGAAGCGGGTGTTTTTCATCCAAATCAGACTAAAGGGAAAATTCCAGCTTCATTTTTACAATCTTTTCAAATTTGTATTTATGATGATGAGTTACAAAAAGGAGGTAATGATTTTAATAGGTTAGATAAACATGTTAATTTATTCAAAACTGCCTTGAATAATATGGCTAATATTGGAAATAAATTAAATAGTAATGGTTTTGCCATTCTATGGAAAGACAGGTGGAGTGAAAGCCTGGCTCCATATTCTATTTCTGTCGTATACATGCCTTCTTACGAACAAATGAGATTTACTGATTATAATTATGAAATATATGAAAGTTTAAAAACGGCTATAGATGAGTTTCCTCCTGTTTTTGGGAATAGTATCCGAGCAATTGCTAATGAAGTAAATAAGATAATATGCTTTGATGATAGCTGCTCTATTTCCTATGAAGGGTTTGTAGACTTTAGAACATGGGTGAATGATGATCCATTTAGATATAATTATTTATCTTTTGTATCTTGGGGTGATTTGTTTCGTGATTATCATATGCAAATTTTGCATGAAATTTCTACTGAAAATGAAAACTGGATGAATGAAAACAATGCCTATATAGCATGTGAATTTATTGATTTTTGTATAGATACTGAAAATTGAATAAAGTAAGTCATAGCTCATATCCACCCACCGCGTGCGTGGCTGCGCCACACACCCTACCTGTGGAATGGCACGAAACTTTAAAATCAACGCGTAGGGTGTGTGCGGAACGCACGCACGCGGGGTTGCGGTGTTTGAATCGACACCCTCAATTTTCAGGTTGCCTTAAATATGGCAAGCAAGCGCAGGTTGGGTTAGCCATAGGCGTAACCCAACAAAATGTTGAAATCCTCAGTCAAGGTCGTCTGAAAAACAATATTTGAAAAACCAAGCTGTTGTGTTGGATTACGGCGTTCCGCCTAACCCAACCTACCGATCATTTTCAGGTAGCCCAACCAACCCGTTAAACCCAAAAGCACGGTCAAAACTTAAGGAGTTTTCCCATGCGCAAGCTGCAAAACACGCTCTACATCACCACTCAGGGCAGTTATCTGCATAAGGAGCGGGAGACACTGGTGGTGGAGCAGGAAAAGAAGAAAGTGGCGCAACTGCCGGTGCATTCCATCGGGCATATTTTCTGTTTCGGCAATGTGTTGGTGTCGCCGTTTCTCTTGGGATTTTGCGGGGAGAATAACGTCAATCTGGCGTTTTTTACCGAAAACGGACGTTTCTTGGGACGGCTTCAGGGGCGACAAAGTGGCAATGTACTGCTGCGGCGGGCGCAGTATCGGGTGTCGGAACAAAACCCCGTGCCGATTGCGCGCAATATCATTGCGGCGAAGATTCAGGCGAGTAAGCGGGTGCTGCAGCGGCAGATTCGCAATTATGGGGAAAATGCACAGCTCCAAAGTGCGGTCGATTCTTTGAATGTTTCTTTACGGCAACTGGCTTACGCCGAAAATCTTGATGAGGTTCGCGGTATCGAAGGCGATGCGGCGGCGCGTTATTTCGGGGTGTTTAATCTGCTTATTCGTGAGAATACAGGGTTTCATTTTGACGGTCGAAACCGTCGCCCGCCCAGAGACGGCGTGAATGCTTTGCTTTCTTTTTTATATAGTGTTTTGGGGAAAGATATTAGCGGCGCGCTGCAAGGCGTGGGACTGGATCCGCAGGTGGGTTTTCTGCACGCCGACCGCCCGGGCAGGGACAGTCTGGCGCAGGATATTTTGGAAGAATTTCGCGCGTGGTGGGTTGATCGTATGGTGCTTAGTATGATTAATCGCTTGCAGATTAAACCTGCGGATTTTATGAGTGAGGCGGGTGGTGCGGTAACTTTAAAACCTGAAGCCAGAAAACTGCTGTTTCAGGCGTTGCAGGCGAAAAAGCAGGAGAAAATCGTTCATCCGTTTTTGGGCGAAGAGGTGGAAATCGGACTGCTGCCGTATATTCAGGCTATGCTGTTATCACGCCATTTGCGCGGGGATTTGGCGGCGTATCCGCCGTTTTTGATGAGGTGAAAAATGTTAATGTTGATTACCTATGATATTTCTCTAGAAGACCCGGAAGGACAAGCCAGGTTGCGGCGCGTGGCAAAACTGTGCCTCGACTACGGCGTGCGCGTGCAGTATTCCGTGTTCGAATGCGACATCGCGCCCGACCAGTGGGTTGTTTTAAAAGACAAATTGCTCAAAACCTACAACCCCGAAACCGACAGCCTGCGCTTTTACCATCTGGGCAGCAAATGGCGGCGCAAAGTGGAACACCACGGGGCAAAACCGGCGGTGGATGTGTTTAAAGATGTGCTGATTGTGTGAATCGCCAACCTGTAGTTCTCATGGAAATACAGCGGGGTCGGCGAATCCGAAATGTTCTTTAACAATCAGGACCTTGGAAATGCGGGTATAACGGATTAGGCTGTGTTATACTCGCGCTCACTGCTTTTTCGGGGAGCTTAGCGAAATCGGGGCTGAAAAGCCTGATGGGACAAGGCTTTCGGGAGAGGCAGCAGCCGCCTTCGGGCGGCTGAGTGTTGAAACCCGACTCTAAAACAGGGGCAATGGGCTGACTGTAGCAGCCGCCTTCGGGCGGCTGAGTGTTGAAACATTTCTTTTACGTTAAATTCGCGGAAAAAGTAAGCAGCCGCCTTCGGGCGGCTGTGTGTTGAAACCACTTAACATACGCTTTTTATGGGCATTTAATCAGTTAAAAATATATGAGCTTGTTGCCTAATGGTAGGGCGGCGTTTAACAAAACGCTCTGTGCGACTTCGATACTCGCCAAGCTCACTATTTGTTGGTCTGCACAATTTTATACAATCCTTTCTCAATCTTATTCAACATACCGGTAATCAAAAAACACCTCCAAAATCGACCGCACTTTTCCTCCATAAAATAAAAAAGCTGAATCTCTCTCGAAATCCAGCTTTTCTTTTACCTATTTATTACGCTAATTCAGCACGTAATTTTTTCGTGACATCAACCATGACTTTCAGTTGCTCGATGGTTTCTTTCCAGCCGCGGGTTTTTAGACCGCAGTCCGGGTTGACCCATAGGCGTTCTTTCGGTACCACTTGGAGCGCTTTGCGGAGCAAGTGTTCGATTTCGGCGGCGGTTGGGACGCGTGGGCTGTGGATGTCGTACACGCCCGGGCCGATGTCGTTCGGGTATTTGAAATCGCCGAATGCCGTTAATAATTCCATGTCGGAACGGGAGGTTTCGATGGTAATCACATCTGCATCCAAGCCTGCGATTGCCGGTAAAATGTCGTTAAATTCGGAATAACACATGTGTGTATGAATTTGCGTGTCATCTTGGCAACCCATTGAACTTAAACGGAATGCTTCGCCTGCCCATTGTAAATAGGCGTCCCAGTCGGCACGTTTGAGCGGTAAGCCTTCGCGGATTGCCGGTTCGTCAATTTGAATCACTTTAATGCCGGCTTTTTCCAAATCCAACACTTCATCGGAAAGTGCCACGGCGATTTGTTTACATACGGTTGCTCGCGGAATATCGTTGCGCACGAAAGACCATTGTAAAATCGTTACCGGGCCGGTCAACATGCCTTTCATGACTTTTTTCGTTAAGCTTTGGGCATATTGTGACCAGCGTACTGTCATTGGTTCAGGACGAACCACATCGCCATAAATCACCGGTGGTTTCACGCAACGGGAGCCGTAGCTTTGCACCCAACCGAATTTGGTGAAGGCAAAACCGTCTAATAGTTCGCCGAAATATTCCACCATGTCGTTACGTTCCGCTTCGCCGTGAACCAATACATCTAAATCCAATTTTTCTTGTTCACGCACGACCAATTCGATTTCTTTTTTCATTGCCGCTTCATAATCCGCAAGGGACAATGTGCCTTTTTTGAAGGCGGCGCGTGCATGACGAATTTCGGTGGTTTGCGGGAAAGAACCGATATTCGTGGTTGGCAATAGAGGCAGTTTTAACCAGGCATTTTGTAATTTGATACGTTCCGCAAACGGAGATTTACGTTGATCCGCGCCTTTTGGCAAGTTCGCCAGACGTTCCGCCACTTCAGGGCGGTGAATATCTTTTGACGTTGTACGTGCATCGGCGGCAGCTTGGCTGGCATCGAGTTCCACTTGTACTGCGGCTCTGCCTTGCTCAAGTGCGGTCTTAATCACACGTAATTCTTGGATTTTTTGCAAGCAGAAAGCAAGCCAATTATAAAGTTCCGGTTTGTTTGCCTGTAACTGGGTTTCTACGGATAAATCGTAAGGGGTGTGTAGCAGAGAACAGCTTGGCGCAATCCACAAACGATCGCCCAGTTTGGCTTTTAACGGCTCTACCACGTCCAACACTTGGTTTAGGTTCGCACGCCAAATGTTACGACCATCAATCACGCCTACCGACAAAATTTTGTCGTAATCGGCAAAGGCGGTAAGTTGTTCCGGCGCACGCACTAAATCAATGTGTAAACCCGCAACCGGCAAGGCTTTTAATAACGCCGCGTGTTCCGCGACAGAACCGAAATAAGTGGCTAACAATAATTTTGCGTTCACTTGTGCGCTTAATGTGGCGTACACGTCTTTATAAGCAGCAACCCATTCCGCCGGTAAATCAACGGTTAAAGCCGGTTCGTCAATTTGAATATAATCCACACCTTCCGCTGCCAATGCGTTTAAGATTTCCACATAAACCGGCACGAGTTTGTTTAATAAATTAAAGCGATTAAATGCCACACCTTTTTCTTTGCCTAACCATAAGAATGTTAATGGACCGACAATGGTAGGTTTAACGTTCAAGCCAAGGGCTTTGGCTTCGCGAATTTGTTGCACGTAATGCGCCGGATTAGCTTTGAATTGGGTATCCGCGTGAAATTCAGGCACGAGATAATGATAGTTGGTGTCAAACCATTTGGTCATTTCAATGGCGAATTGGTCTTTGTTACCACGCGCCAGTTGGAAATATTGGTCAAGGGTTAAATGTTGGCTGTCGAAGCCGAAACGTGCGGGAATGGAACCTGTTGCCACTTGTAAATCTAAAATGTGATCGTAGAACGTGAAATCCGCCACAGCCACATAATCCGCATTCGTCGCGGCTTGGTGTTTCCAGTTGATTTCGCGCAGGGCTTTGGCGATGTCTAATAAATCGGCTTCTGCGATTTCACCACGCCAATAACGTTCTTGCGCAAATTTAAGTTCACGTTTGGCGCCTACGCGCGGAAAGCCGGATAAATGAAAAGTTGTCATATTAATTCCTCAATGTGTTAAATGGTTTAGACGGCTAAACGTCTGTACGGAGGCTAGAATGACGGAAACGGGGTTATTATGCAAATTAATAATTTTCTGAAAGTTTATGAAAGAAATTAATGATCCTGTGTTTTATTGGCTTGTGATGGCAATCATAAAAAACGTTTTTAAAAACGACCGCACTTTTTCACCGATTTCTTCGCGGATTTCTTCTAGGTAACGTTAAAGTGCGGGGCGTTTTCGTGTATGATACGGCTTCATTCTTTTTCGAATTTAGATGAATCTTTCTCATGAAACCGATCTTCCTTGAACTCAGACATCTCAAAACCTTGCTTGCCCTGAAAGAAACCGGCAGCGTTTCGTTGGCGGCAAAGCGGGTTTATCTCACCCAATCGGCACTGTCCCACCAAATTAAATTACTGGAAGACCAGTATGGTTTACCGTTATTTGAGCGGAAAACCCAACCGCTGCATTTCACGGCGGCAGGGGAGCGTTTGATTCAGCTTGCCAATGAGATTTTGCCGAAAGTGATTGAAGCGGAGCGCGATCTGGCGCGGGTGAAGCAGGGCGATGCGGGCGAGTTGCGGATTGCCGTGGAATGTCACACCTGTTTCGACTGGCTGATGCCGGCAATGGATTCTTTCCGCAAGCACTGGCCACTAGTGGAGCTGGATATTGTGTCCGGTTTTCACACCGATGCCGTGGGGTTGTTGCTAAGTCATCGCGCCGACTGGGCGGTGGTGCAGGAAGTGGAAGAAAATCCGGGCATTGTATATAAGCCGTTGTTTTCTTATGAAATGGTCGGCTTGTGTGCGAAAGATCATCCCTTGGCGACGAAAGACATTTGGCAGGCGGAAGATTTTGCCGATCAAACTCTGATTACTTACCCTGTGCCGGACGATATGCTGGATTTATTGCGCAAAGTGTTGCACCCGAAAGGCATTAACCCGACCCGTCGTACCAGCGAGCTTACCATTGCGATTATTCAACTGGTGGCAAGCAAACGTGGCGTGGCGGCATTGCCGTTTTGGGCGGCAAAGCCTTATTTGGATCGCGGTTATATTGTGGCGCGCAAAATCACCCATCAGGGCTTGCACAGTAATCTCTACGCCGCCTTTCGTGAAGCCGACGCGCATATCGCCTTCGTGGATGATTTTTACGAAACCGTCAAAGCGCAAAGTTTTTCAACCTTACCCGAATTATCCGTATTAGAAGAGAGTTAGCCGTATGTCTGATGTTAAGACAACTCCTCACCCGATATTTGCCGCCGCCAAAGCGGCATTGCCGTATAGCGCGCCGATGATTGCCGGTTTTTTATTCCTCGGCATGGCATACGGCATTTATATGAAAGCCTTGGGTTTTGGCGCCTGGTACCCGTTTTTAATGGCGTTGCTCATTTACGGCGGCTCCGTGGAATTCATCATTGCCGGCGCGCTCACCTTGCCTTTCGCCCCGCTCAATGCGTTATTGATTACGCTGATGGTCAGCGGTCGGCAACTGTTTTACAGCATTTCCATGTTGGAAAAATACGGCAAATATTTGGGCAAAAAACGTCCGTATCTTATCGCCACCTTGGTGGACGAATCCTTTTCCCTCAATTATATGGCAAAAATTCCACCGCACTTGGATCGCGGTTGGTATATGTTTTTCGTCAGCCTTTATTTGCAAATGTATTGGGTGGCAGGCGCGGCGCTCGGCAATTTGTTCGGCAACATTATTCCTTTTGATTTGAAAGGGATCGAGTTCGCCATGACCGCGTTGTTCTTAGTGATTTTTGCGGAAAACTGGGCGCAGGAAAAATCCCACGAAAGTTCTTTGTTAGGGCTGGCAATCGCCTTTATTGCGCTGTTGATTTTCGGCAAAGATTACTTCCTGCTGCCGACGCTAATCGGCATTTGGACGGTGTTGACGCTCCGCCGCCCGAAACTGGCATCAAAATTGGAGAGGGTGGAATAAATGAGTTTAACCGAACAGATTCTCACCATCGCCATCGCCGTATTGGCGGTGCAGTTCACCCGTTGGTTGCCGTTCTGGATTTTCCCCGCCAACCGCCCGATTCCCGAATATATCCGTTACTTGGGCAAAGTGTTACCTGCCGCCATGTTCGGTATGTTGGTGGTGTATTGTTATAAAAATATTGACGTATTGACCGGTTTTCACGGCTTACCGGAATTTATCGCCGGCGCGGTGGTGTTGGCGCTGCATTTCTGGAAACGCAATATGTTCCTGTCCATTGCCGCCGGCACCATGCTGTATATGTTGTTGGTGCAACAGGTTTTCGTGGCGTAAAAACGTTCTTCAAAACGACCGCACTTTATCCTATGGAACGGTAAAGTGCGGTCGTTTTTTTCGGCGTTTTACGGCGCATGGACGCATTTAAAACAACAAGGCTTTTTGCTATAATCCGACGCTTAATTTATTGAATCAATTTTTATGGGGTTTATGGTGGCAACATTCCATTTTCCGACATTTCATGAAATGTTTCCCGTTGAAAAACGTAAATTAAAATTATTGCGGGAAAGGCTGCGCTATGGGGCGCGTCGTTTGTTTTTTGCCGGGCAATGTTCGGCGTTGGTTAAGTTTATTCACGACAATCCCTTGTGGCAGCCGATTTTTACTCAGCATCCTTATCGGGTGAATACGTTATTAAGCCAATATTGCGATAAAGGTTTTAATGCGACGCAACGTTTGCAGGCGATTGAAACCAATTTTTCCATGGCGGAAAAACAGTTCGGCAAGGCGTTATGCGAAACGTTAATCGCACAACAGCCGGTATTGCTCTCACAGTTAACTGATGAGCTGGCGTTGAATTTAACGCTGAATCATATCGACCCTTACGAAGGCTTTTTTGCCATCGGTTTAACGGATGCGAACCAACGTACTATTTATTCCGCCGGTTTTACCTTTTTAGCGAATAATCGTGTATTGATCGCTTCCATTCAGGGGCCAAAAGGCGATGAAGCGCAGGATTTGGTGCGTCAGGCAACGAAAGCATTGCATGGCGTGCGCCCGATGTTTATGTTGGTGAATGCGTTTAAGGTGCTGGCGGAAGCATTACATTGTCGCTTGCAAGGTATTCCTCATAAGCGCCAGGCGAAATACCGTTGGAACGATTCGGCGAAATTGTTGTTTAACTACGACGAATTCTGGCAGGAAAATGAGGGCGAATTGACGGAAAATTATTGGCAAATTCCAACCGCACTTGAGCGTCGCCCGTTAGAAGAAATTCAGAGTAAAAAACGTTCTATGTATCGCAAACGTTACGACATGTTTGACAAAATGACGACAGAAATTCAATCCCTTTTTGACAGAGAAAAATCATGAATAAAATCATTACAGTGGACGGCCCGAGTGGCGCCGGTAAAGGTACGTTATGTTATGCGTTGGCGGAAAAGCTAGGGTTTGCCTTATTGGATTCCGGCGCAATTTATCGGGTGACGGCGTTGGCGGCGCTAAAAAGTGCGGTGGATTTGACGGACGAATCTGCGCTTGCCGAGTTGGCGCAACATTTACAAATTGAATTTGTGGCGCAAGACGGAGAAGTACAAATTTTGCTCAATAGTGAAAATGTCAGCGGTCAGATTCGTACGCAGGAGGTTGCCGATGCCGCCTCAAAAGTGGCGGTTTTTCCGCAGGTGCGGGCGGCGTTATTACAACGTCAGCGTGACTTTGCCACTACGGGGAAAGGCTTGATTGCGGACGGTCGGGATATGGGCACGGTGGTGTTCCCCGAAGCGCAAGTAAAATTGTTTTTAGACGCCAGCGCGGAAGAGCGCGCAAAAAGACGTTATAACCAGTTGCAAAATAAAGGGATTAGTGGTAACTTTGCACAGATTTTAGCCGAGATAAAAGCGCGTGATTTGCGCGATAGAAATCGTGCCGTCGCCCCTTTAAAACCTGCTGATGATGCGTTTTTGCTTGATAGCACCGCATTGAGTATTGATGAAGTGATTCGTCAGGCGCTTACATATATTCAGCAACGTATTGATATTAAAGCTTAAATTTCACGGTTTATTCATGGATGAATGAACTTTATTATCAGCCCCACTTTTTATGGATTAGAAGTGGACGTTATTTACTTAAAATTGAAGATTAATTATGACAGAATCTTTTGCTCAACTCTTTGAAGAATCATTGAAAGACCTTGAAACCCGCCAAGGCGCGGTCGTTAAAGGTACCATCGTTGCTATCCAAAAAGGCTTCGTACTTGTAGATACCGGATCTAAATCCGAATCAGCTATTCCTGCCGAAGAATTTTTTAACGCACAAGGTGAATTGGAAGTTCAAGTCGGTGATGTTGTTGACGTCGTGCTTAAAGCGGTGGATGACGGTTTCGGTGAAACTGTGGCTTCCCGTGCCGATGCAAAACGTAACGAAGCTTGGATTGTATTGGAAAAAGCATACGACGAACAAGCGACTGTTCTTGGTTTGGTTAACGGTAAAGTTAAAGGTGGCTTCACAGTTGAGTTAAACGGTGTTCGCGCATTCTTACCGGGTTCATTAGTTGATACCCGCCCTGTTCGTGATGCAGATCACTTACTTGGCAAAGAATTAGAGTTCAAAGTAATCAAACTTGATCAAAAACGTAACAACGTTGTTGTTTCCCGCCGTGCCGTTATCGAATCCGAAAGCAGCCAAGATCGCGAAGAAGTATTGGCGAACTTGTCTGAAGGCGCAGAAGTTAAAGGTACCGTTAAAAACTTAACCGACTACGGCGCATTCGTTGATTTAGGCGGTGTTGACGGTTTATTACACATTACCGACATGGCTTGGAAGCGTGTTAAACACCCAAGCGAAATCGTTAATGTTGGTGACGAAATCACTGTTAAAGTATTGAAATTCGACAAAGATCGTACCCGCGTATCTTTAGGCTTAAAACAATTAGGTCAAGATCCTTGGGCTGCAATCGCTGAAAACCACCCTGTAAACAGCAAATTAACCGGTAAAGTGACTAACTTAACCGACTACGGCTGTTTCGTTGAAATTTTAGACGGTGTTGAAGGTTTGGTTCACGTTTCCGAAATGGATTGGACTAATAAAAATATTCACCCATCTAAAGTGGTTAGCTTAGGTGATGTTGTTGAAGTGATGGTATTGGAAATCGATGAAGAACGTCGTCGTATTTCTTTAGGTTTAAAACAATGCAAACCTAACCCATGGACGCAATTTGCTGAAACCCATAACAAAGGTGACAAAGTTGTCGGTAAAATCAAATCCATCACCGACTTCGGTATCTTCATCGGTTTAGAAGGCGGTATTGACGGTTTGGTTCACTTATCCGATATTTCTT
The DNA here is from genome assembly GCA_017160915.1 of Aggregatibacter actinomycetemcomitans. Classification (GTDB taxonomy): domain Bacteria; phylum Pseudomonadota; class Gammaproteobacteria; order Enterobacterales; family Pasteurellaceae; genus Aggregatibacter; species Aggregatibacter actinomycetemcomitans_B. The sequence continues at coordinate 86,294 of JACAWG010000066.1, read as the reverse complement.
GGAATGTTCAAGGCGAAGAAGCCGTACGCAATTACAAGAAAGGTGACGAAGTCGCTGCCGTGGTATTGCAAGTGGATGCAGTGAAAGAACGTATTTCTTTAGGTATCAAACAACTTGAAGAAGATCCGTTCAATAACTTCGTTGCAATCAACAAAAAAGGCGCAGTATTAAACGCTAAAGTTGTTGAAGCAGACGCTAAAGGCGCTAAAGTTGAATTAGACGGCGGAGTTGAAGGTTATATCCGCGCAGCTGATTTAACTAACGAAGTGGCTGCCGGCGACGTTGTTGAAGCGAAATACACCGGTGTAGATCGTAAAGCCCGTATCGTTCATTTATCTGTTCGTGCGAAAGATCAAGCTGAAGAAGCTGCGGCAGTTGCAAGCGTGAATAAGCAAGAAGATGTTGCTATTCCAAATGCAATGGCTGAAGCGTTCAAAGCTGCTAAAGGTGAATAATTCACTTTTTGTTAATAAACCGGCATAGCAATATGCCGGTCATAAAGAGTTAGGAGAATATATGACAAAGTCAGAACTTATTGAACTTCTGGTGCAAAAAAACAGCAACATTCCTGTTAAGCATGTTGAAGAAGCGGTAAAAGCAATTTTAGAGCAAATGTCATATGTGTTAGAAAATGGCGAACGTATAGAAGTGCGTGGATTCGGCAGTTTTTCTTTGCATTGTCGCCAACCGCGCATCGGACGTAATCCTAAAACCGGCGAACAAGTCAAATTGGATGCCAAGTGTGTGCCGTATTTTAAGGCAGGCAAAGAATTAAGAGAACGTGTTGACGTTTATGCAGCATAATTTATTTTACTAACTTTTCATAACGGCACTTTTAAGTGTCGTTTTTTATGCGTATTTTTGGCATAATGCACACACATTTATCTAAAGGAGAAACAAATGATTAAATATATTTTGGGATTGATCATTATTTTAGCCATTGTGCTGGTTGCCGTTACCATTGGTGCCAACAACGATCAAGTCATCACCTTTAATTATATTGTGGCGCAAAGCCAATTCCAGCTTTCTACCTTAGTTGCCATTTTATTCGGTCTGGGATTAATTCTAGGATGGTTTATCACCGGATTCTTCTACCTCAAATTAAAGTTAAAAAATATTGCGCTGAATCGCCAAATCAAACGCCAAACCCAACAAATCAACGAATTAACGACCAGCAGAGATAAGGTTTCTCAATAATGCTTGAACTCCTCTTCCTTCTTTTGCCGATAGCCGCCGCGTACGGTTGGTATATGGGGCACCGTAGTGCTAAAAAAGATCAGGATGATGTCAGCAACAAGCTTTCCCGGGATTATGTTACCGGGGTGAATTTTTTACTTGCCAATCAAACAGAAAAAGCCGTCGATTTATTTTTGGATATGCTGCAAAAGCAGGAAACCGAGAATGAAATCGATAGCACTTCACAATTTGAAGCGGAATTAACTTTAGGGAATTTATTCCGCTCCCGTGGCGAGGTGGATCGTGCGTTGCGTATCCATCAGGCCCTCGATAACAGCCCTCATTATTCTTTTGAACAAAAACTGTTAGCCAAACAACAATTAGCCAAAGATTTTATGACTGTCGGTTTTTTTGATCGGGCGGAAAATCTATACATTTTAATGGTGGATGAGCCTGAGTTTGCCGAAGGTGCATTGCAACAACTGGCGGTGATCTACCAAAAAACCAAAGAGTGGAAAAAAGCCATTAATGTGGCGGAGAAACTGGCAAAAATCGCACCGAAAGCCAATAACGTGGAACTGGCGCAATATTATTGCGAATATGTGCAACATTTGCCGGCAGACAGTAAGGAAAATCGACAGCAAATCTTATTGCAGGCGCTTAAAGTCTCTCCCAACTGTGTTCGCGCTTCAATGATGTTGGCGGACTTGGCGATTCAACAAGAAAACTATAAAAGTGCGGTCGGTTTTTTGGAAGAAATTTTAAATCAGAACCCGGCGTATATCAGTGAAGCCTTGCCGGCGTTGAAACATTGTTATCAAAAATTAAATCAATTAGATAATTTTGAACTCTTCTTAATCAAAGCCAGTCGCCAAAATAACAACAGCGCGGTGGCATTAATGCTTGCGGAACTGATCGAAGAAAAAGACGGTTATTCTGCCGCTCAATTGAAGCTATATCAACAATTGCAACAAAATCCGAGCACACCGATTTTTCATCGGTTTATCCAATATCAAATTGATGATGCAGAGCAGGGCAGAGGCAAAGACAGTTTGATTTTATTGCATAAAATGGTAGGTGAGCGGATTAAACAGACCTTTGATTATCGCTGTAGCAATTGCGGTTTTCAAACCCATAAATTAATGTGGTGTTGCCCTTCCTGTCGTCAATGGGAATCCATTAAACCGGTTAATGCGATTGAACATAATTAATCGTGACTTTGCTTTATAAGGAGAAAAATATGACGAATAAAGTCATTATTGCATTGGATTATGAAAAAGAGGCTGAAGCCTTGGCTTTGGTTGACCAACTGGATCCGAATTCATGCCGTTTAAAAGTCGGAAAAGAAATGTTTACGACGCTTGGCACGAATTTTGTAAAGCAGTTACACGAGCGTCATTTTGATGTTTTTCTTGATTTGAAATTCCATGATATTCCGAACACGGTAGCAAGAGCGGTGCGTTCTGCCGCCGATTTGGGCGTTTGGATGGTGGATTTACATGCCAGCGGCGGGTTGCGCATGATGGAAGAAGCCAAGAAAATTCTTGAGCCTTACGGCAAAGATGCGCCGTTGTTAATTGGTGTCACCGTGCTGACCAGCATGGAAGATTTGGATTTGTTACAAATCGGTATTAACGCCTCACCAATGGAACAAGTTATTCGTTTAGCGCACTTGACCCAACGCGCGGGCCTGGACGGCGTGGTTTGCTCGCCGCAAGAAGTGGAAATTTTGCGCCGTAATTGCGGTGAAAACTTCCTGTTGGTGACGCCGGGAATTCGTCCGATTGGTACCGATTTCGGTGACCAGCGCCGCGTGATGACGCCGGCGGCGGCAATTCGTTCCGGTTCCGATTATTTGGTGATTGGTCGCCCAATTACCCAGGCGGAAAATCCGGCAGAGGTGTTAAACGCCATTAATGCATCTATTGCGTGATACTTATGACAAGTCATTTAGTGTATTCCACCGAGGTCGGACGTATTAAAGCCGATAAACCGCAAGAACCAATTCCGCAGGGCGACGGCATTGTACGTATTCAGTTGCAAAAAAGCGGTCGAAAAGGAAGTGGTGTAAGCATTATCAGCGGGCTTGGACTGGCAGAGCCTGAGTTGAAAACCTTGGCGGCAGAATTAAAAAAACGCTGCGGCTGCGGTGGTGCAGTGAAAAATCACACCATTGAAATTCAAGGCGAAAAACGCGACTTGTTGAAGCAGCTACTGGAGCAGAAAGGCTTTAAAGTAAAGCTGGCGGGCGGTTAAAACAAAAAAGTGGGTTTGATGCCCACTTTTTTATTTCTAGTGAAAATAGCCTAATAATATCGTGGCGGTAAGTGCCGCAAGAGCGAGGAAGAAAAAGTGCGGTCGGATTTGAGATTGTTTTTTGCTGAAGAATTTTGCCGAGAACAGGATGTAGCCCGCAAGCAGTAAAATCTTCGCCATAATCCAAATTGGCAAGCCGTAGTTGAATACAAATAACATGGCGACACCGCTCAAAATAAGTAAAGTGTCCGTTAAGTGCGGTAAGATTTTCAGGAGTTTTACCGCGCGCCAGTCTTTTTGCGTTAACTGCATTACCCCACGCACAATTAACAATCCTAAACTTAAAAAGGCACAGACGATGTGCAAATAAACCAGATAAATACCCATTTTTCACTCCAATAGTAAAGGCAGTAGTAAACCACTACTGCCTTAAAATAGAAATAACCTAATCTTGTTATTCTTCGTTATTTTCTACCGCATTTTCTGTCAGCTCTGTCGGATTTTCACTTTCTTCGTCATCCACGTCGCAGATACGCTCTAAACTCACAACGTGTTCTGCTTCGCTGGTGCGGATTAAGCGAACGCCTTGGGTGTTACGTCCGACAATGCCGACTTCGCTTACGCGGGTACGAACAAGGGTGCCTGCATCGGTGATTAACATGATTTGGTCGTTTTCTTCCACTTGTGCCGCCGCCACGACTTTGCCGTTACGCTCGCTCACTTTAATGGAAATCACCCCTTTGGTATTACGGGATTTGGTCGGATACTCATCCAGTTTTGTCCGTTTACCGTAGCCGTTTTGCGTTGCGGTGAGAATTTCGCCGTTGTTTTTCGGAATCACCAAAGAGACCACTTTGTCGATGTTCAAATCCAGGGTTTCTTCTGCATTATCATCAGAAACGTCTTCAATTTCCACCGCACTTTCGTCGTCATTCAAGTCGTTGGTTAAGGCAAGTTTGATACCGCGCACGCCGGTTGCCAAACGCCCCATAGCACGAACGGCGGATTCGCTGAAACGCACCACGCGACCTTGAGAGGAGAACAACATGATTTCGTTGCTGCCGTCGGTAATATCCACGCCGATTAACTCGTCTTCATCGCGCAAGTTCAGGGCGATAATCCCGCTGGAGCGCGGACGGCTGAATTCCGTTAATGCAATTTTCTTCACGATACCGCCGGCGGTTGCCATCACGACGAATTTGTCTTCTTCGTAGGCGGCGACCGGTAGAATAGCGGTGATCCGTTCGTTTTCATTTAACGGCAAAATATTCACGATTGGTCGTCCGCGCGAACCGCGACTGGCTTGCGGCAGTTGATACACTTTCAGCCAGTATAAACGCCCGCGGCTGGAGAAGCAGAGAATGGTATCGTGGGTGTTGGCAACCAGTAATTTTTCGATGAAGTCTTCTTCTTTCATTTTGGTTGCAGATTTGCCTTTACCGCCGCGACGCTGCGCTTCGTAGTCGGTAATCGGTTGATATTTCACATAACCTTCGTGAGAAAGGGTCACTACCACATCTTCCTGCGCGATCAAATCTTCCAGATTAATATCGCCGGACGCCGCCGTAATTTCGGTTCTGCGCGGATCGTTAAACTGTTCACGGATTTGCTCCAATTCTTCACGAATCACTTCCATTAAACGCTCAGGGCTACGCAGGATGTACAATAATTCACCGATGGCGTCTAACAATTTTTTGTATTCGTCCAGAATTTCATCGTGACCTAAGCTGGTTAATTTTTGCAAGCGCAAATCTAAAATGGCTTGCGCCTGTACTTCGGTTAAATAATATAAGCCGTCACGAATGCCGTATTGTTCGTCCAAATCTTCCGGACGGGCGGCATCAACGCCACTCGCTGCTAACATATCGGCAACATGACCCAGCTGCCACGGGCGGGCGAGCAATTCACGTTTGGCGCTTTCCGGATTCGGTGCTTTGCGAATTAATTCGATAATCGGATCGACGTTTGCCAAAGCAATCGCCAAGCCTTCTAAGATGTGCGTACGTTCACGGGCTTTGCGTAATTCAAAAATCGTACGGCGGGTCACCACTTCGCGGCGGTGTAAGACGAACGCTTCAATGAGTTGTTTCAAATTCAATAATTTAGGCTGTCCGTGATCCAGCGCAACGATGTTAATCCCGAAAGTGACTTGCATTTGGGTTAACGCATACAGGTTATTTAACACCACTTCGCCGACGGCATCACGTTTGATTTCGATGACGATACGCATACCGTCTTTGTCTGATTCGTCGCGCAATCCGCTGATGCCTTCGATTTTTTTGTCTTTGACGAACTCGGCGATTTTTTCGATGAGTTTCGCTTTGTTCACTTGATATGGAATTTCGTTCACGATGATGCTTTCGCGGCCTTTTTCATCGGTTTCAATTTCCGCGCGGGCGCGCACATAAATTTTGCCGCGTCCGGTTTTGTAAGCCTCTTCAATGCCTTTACGCCCGTTAATTAATGCCGCCGTCGGGAAATCAGGACCGGGAATGTGGCTCATTAATTCATCAATGGTAATGTCGTTGTTTTCAATATACGCCAGACAGCCGTCCAAAACTTCGCCCAAATTGTGCGGCGGAATGTTGGTCGCCATCCCCACCGCAATCCCGGAAGATCCGTTTACCAATAAGGCGGGCACTTTGGTCGGGAGCACTTCGGGAATCATTTCCGAACCATCATAGTTAGGCACGAAATTGACGGTTTCTTTGTCCAAATCAGCCAATAATTCGTGGGCAATTTTGGTCATACGGGCTTCCGTATAACGCATTGCCGCCGGCGCGTCGCCGTCCACGGAACCGAAGTTACCTTGCCCGTCTACCAACATATAACGTAAGGAGAACGGTTGCGCCATACGCACTAAGGTGTCATACACCGCGCTGTCGCCGTGCGGGTGGTATTTACCGATCACGTCACCGACGATACGGGCGGATTTACGATAAGGTTTGTTGTAGGCGTTGCCCCCTTCGTGCATTGCAAAGAGCACGCGGCGGTGTACGGGTTTTAAGCCGTCGCGTACATCGGGCAGGGCGCGTCCCACAATAACGGACATGGCGTAATCAAGGTATGAAGATTTCAGTTCTTCTTCAATGCTTACCGGCGTAATATCTTGGACTAAATCAGACATTTAGAACTTCCTAATGATTGAATTTAATAGTAAAAAAATTGGCGTGATTATAGCACGGAAAGGCATTTTTCCCTAAGAAAAATCTCGGTTTATGGGCGAAAAGTGCGGTCGTTTTGCGGGATATTTTTTCCGTTTTTTGCTACACTAGCCACGTTTCATCCAAAATAGAGCAACACAATGAATATTGATCAGCAAGAAATTGATAAATTTGAAAAAATGGCGGCAAGCTGGTGGGATCCTAACGGGGATTTTAAACCGATTCATCAACTGAATCCGTTACGTTTAAATTACATTATGCAGCAAGCCGGCGGCTTGGCGGGGAAAACGGTCTTAGATGTGGGCTGTGGCGGCGGGATTTTATCGGAAGCTATGGCAAAACAAGGGGCACTCGTCACGGGAATCGATATGTCGCAAGCCCCTTTGGACGTTGCCAAAACCCATGCGGCGGAGCAGGGGTTAAGCATTGATTATCAACAGATTACCATTGAAGATTTACTGCAAAAAAACACCGCACTTTTAACGGAGAACGGGCATTCGTCTCAGGGATTTGATGTGATTACCTGCATGGAAATGCTGGAGCATGTACCGTCTCCCGAGTCTATTATTGAAAGTTGTGCAAAACTTTTAAAACCGGACGGCATGCTGTTTTTCTCAACGATTAATCGCACTTTGAAAGCCTGGGCGCTGGTGGTGCTGGGCGCGGAATATGTGTTAAAAATGTTGCCGAAAGGGACGCATGATTACGACAAATTCATTAAACCGGCGGAATTATTGGCTTGGACTGATAAGGCGAAGTTGGAATGTGTCCACATGGCGGGGTATCATTATAATCCGTTAAGCGGGAATTTTTGGTTGAATAACGATGTTGCTGCCAATTACATGGCGACTTTTCGGTTGCTGAAGTAAAAGTGCGGTGGATTTTTAAGGTGTTTTTTCGGAGACAAAAAGGGCGGTGTTGAAACCGCCTTTTTTATGTTTATTTTTTGTTGTTTTCTGCGCAGTGATGAATATCGCTACATTTGCCGTAAAGGTACAGGCTGTGGCTGGAAAGCTCAATGCCGTGTTGTTTGCTGATTTCCTTTTGGCGACTTTCGATTAATTCGTCATTGAATTCAAATACTTTGCCGCAATCGGTGCAGATAATGTGGTCATGATGTTGGGTTGGCGCCAATTCAAAAACCGATTTATTGCCTTCAAAGTTGTGACGAATAAGAATTTTCGCTTCATCAAATTGGTTTAACACGCGATATACTGTCGCCAAACCGATGTCTTCGCCATTTTCCAATAACATTTTGTAAACGTCTTCAGCAGAAAAATGGTGCTCTCTGTGTTTTTGCATTAAAGCAAGAATGGTTAAACGGGGTTCCGTAATTTTTAATCCCACTTTTTTCAATAATTTAATATTTTCTTCAGACATAACAGCTCCTTTTTGCTATTAAGCTAACTCGGCTAAACACATCTCATCATAGACTTGTTTAACCCATTTATTTACACGTTCGGATGTTAATTCAGGCTGGCGATCTTCATCAATGCACAAGCCGACAAACGTATTATCGTCAATTAACGCCTGTGAAGATTCAAAATTATAGCCTTCGGTCGGCCAGTTGCCCACGATAATGGCGCCGTGCGGTTCAATAATGTTGCGTACCGTGCCCATGGCGTCGCAGAAATAATCCGCGTAATCCTCTTGGTCGCCGCAACCGAAAATTGCCACGAGTTTATCCGTAAAATCAATTTGTTCCAATGTCGGGAAGAAATCATCCCAGTCGCATTGCGCTTCGCCGTAATACCAGGTTGGAATACCAAACAGCAGGAAATCGTAAGCTTCAATATCTTCTTTACTGCTTTTTGCAATGTCGCGAATATCAACTAATTCGCTGCCTAATTGTTTTTGAATCATTTTGGCAATATTTTCCGTATTGCCCGTGTCACTACCATAAAATAAGCCGACAACAGCCATCTTGTTACCTATTTCTTAACGTTAAAATAATCTTGTAAAATTGTTACGATTAATTCGGAACGATTCAGGTTTCGTGTTGATGCTACATCTTCTAATTGCTGAACCAAATCCGTGTGCAACTTCAGCTCAATGCGTTTTAACCCGCAGGATTTATCGCGTTTTAACTGGTTGCGTTTATTAATCCGAATTTGTTGTTCCCGACTCAGTGGATTGGTTTTTGGACGCCCAACTTTACGAATCTCGCTAAATAAATCTAAAGTAATGCAGTCAGAATCTTGTTTTGCCATTTTGTGAACCACTGGCGCGTTAATTCACCCTTCAATAAAGAGAATTATTCGAAAAGTGATAATGATAAGCCACAACGAAATTTGTGGTGAACTATACCATAATTTCCTTACTAAATGAAATTCTATTTGGATTAGTATTGGCTATTAATTTTATTTAAAAAGTTCGTGATAGCACGAATTACGAACTGCGGTTTCTCGGCGTGCACCCAGTGATCGCTGCCGTTAATGGTGAAGGAACTCGCCTGCGGACATTGGGCTAAAATGCGATCGGTATATTCCGGCAGAATATAGGACGAATTGCCGCCTTTAATGAACAGGCAGGGTTGTTGAATGTGGCGGGTTTGCCAGCCCATCAGATTCGGGTAATTGTGTTTAAGTGCGGTCAGATTAAAACGAAAATAATCGGCGCTTGCGGTATCAAAAGACTTCAGCATAAACTGTTGCACGCTTTCATCATGAATATGTTGCGCTAAAATTGGTTTGGCTTCCTGACGGGTATGAGGCTGCGCGTTTTTCACCGCGAATAACCCGTTGAAGACTGCGTCATGTCCATGTTCGCCGTAAGCAATGGGCGCAATATCAATTACCACCAGTCCTTTTACCAAATCAGGATAATTCGCCGCCAACACCATAGTAGTTTTGCCGCCCATGGAATGCCCGATCAAAATCACTTCGCGCAGCGATAAGGATTGAATGACATGAAACACATCTTCCGCCATCAAATCATAGTTCATTTCTTCACTGTGAAAGCTCGCGCCGTGGTTGCGCAAATCCACCCGCAAAATGGAATAGTCTTCACTAAATGCACGGGCAATAATGCCCAAGTTGTTCATATCGCCGAATAAACCGTGAATAAAAACCAAAGTGGGTTTGTTAATTGCTTGTTTTAGTTCATTAAATTGAAAGTTGAGTAATTTTTGCATCGGGTGAATTTTTGGCTAGAGAATTTATTAATAGCCCGCTATAATGTGCCAAAAGATTAAATAGATCAAGCAAGTGGAGAGAGAAAATGAAAATTATCGAAGTGGACGAAGAACTTTATCAATATATTGCCGGCAACACGCAATCTATTGGCGAAAGTGCATCCGATATTTTACGTCGCTTATTAAACCTTTCCCCGCGCAACACGTATTTCAGTTTACCGGAAAATCAACCGACGACCGTCACCTCTCCATCAGATACCAAACCGGAAGCAACGGAACAAACCACGATTTTTGAAGAAGAAATCAATAAACCGGTGACGAGAAAACAGTCTGATGAAGTCATGCAAAAAACCATCAGTAAATTAGAAGCCTTGTTACATTCCGAAGAATTCAAACAGGAAACCAAAGCGGTCATTCGCTTTTTAGCGATTTTGACCATTTTGTATCGCACCAATCCGGAAGGGTTTGCGCTTGCCACCGAATCGTTACAAGGGCGCACCCGCGTGTATTTTGCCCGTGATGAAGGCACTTTGCTGATGGCGGGCAATCACACCAAACCGAAACAAATTCCCGATACGCCGTATTGGGTGATTACCAATACCAACAGCGGTCGTAAAATGCTCATGCTGGAAGGCGCAATGCAATCCATGCACTTGCCGGAATCGTTAATTGATCAAGTGCGGTCATTTTTTACGGCAAATTAAATCTCATGGCTCTTGGTAGCAAATTCGCACAATCTCCTTTATTTTCCGAACGAATCGCCTTGCAAGTTTTGCAAGGCGACGCGTTTACATGGCGCCAACTCTTCGAAAAAACACAACAAATTTCTACTTATTTACGCCAATTAGGCGTAGCAAATCAATCCGGTATCGCCTTGTGCGGAAAAAATAGCCTTGAGCTGCTGTTATTTTATTTGGCGGCGATTCAAGCGGGGGCGCGGGTGTTAATGCTTAATCCGATGTTCCCCTTGGAAAAACGTGTTGTCCTTTGTCAATCCAATCATGCGGATTTTTACTTTACGGCGGAACAGAAGGCATTTGCTGGCGAGCAACAAAAGTGCGGTCAAAATTTCAAGTGTTTTTTAACCCTGAGCGACGCCATGGCACAGGCAAATCAGATCCACACTTACCTAGATTTTGATATTGATTTTTCTCAACCCGCCACCATGACGCTCACCTCCGGTTCCACCGGCTTACCGAAAGCCGTAGTGCACAATGTACAAGCTCATTTGGATAACGCCCGTGGCGTGAGTGAGCTGATGAACTTCGGTGCTACGGATTCGTGGCTGCTTTCCTTGCCTTTGTTCCATGTTTCCGGACAGGGGATTGTGTGGCGCTGGTTGACCGGCGGCGCGACCTTGGTGTTACCCGGCGAAGATTTTTACGCCACAGTGAATCAGGTGACCCATGTCTCTCTAGTGCCGACGCAGGTTCAACGTTGGCTGCAATATTTGCAGGAAAACCCGTTGCCGTTACAAACCCAAGCGGTGCTGCTTGGCGGCGCGCATATTCCCTTAACGCTGACCCGGGCATTGCAACGGTTAGGGATTAAAAGCTATTCCGGTTACGGTATGACGGAAATGGCGTCCACGGTGTTTGCCAAAGAAAGTGATGAAAAAAATGGCGTGGGAAATCTCTTAGCGGGGCGTGAATATTGCCTACGCGACGGCGAAATCTGGCTACGCGGCGCGGGCTTGGCGCTAGGTTATTGGCAGCAGGGGAAAATTGTTTCGCTGCTTAACGAACAGGGTTGGTTCGCCACCAAAGATAAAGGGCGATGGGAGAATGGTGAGCTTGTGATTTCGGGGCGAATTGATAATATGTTCATTTCCGGCGGGGAAAATATTCAGCCGGAAGAGATTGAAAAGGTGATATTGCAGTCCGATTTCGTTAAGCAGGTTTTTGTGTTGCCGGTGGCGGATTCGGAATTCGGTCAGCGACCGGTCGCCATCATTGAGTGGCTGGAAAAATCCAAAAGTGCGGTGGAAAATCTGCGCGAATTTTTACAAGAACGGCTGGAACGATTTAAACAGCCCGTTGCCTATTATGATCTGCCGTTAAATTTAACCGACGGCGCCATTAAGATTTCACGGAAAACGCTGGCGGATTGGCTGGCGCAGCAATTAGGATAAGTATGAAAATAAATTCTTTTTTAACCGCACTTTGCGCGGCATTGTTGTTAAATGTTGCCGTTTCGCAAAGTGCATTTGCCGATCAGAATAACGCGTTACCGACGGAAAAATCCTTAAAAGCCGATTTGGCGAATGCGCAGAAACTGCCCGATGGTGATGAGAAAAAAACATTGGTCGCCGACCTGCAAACCTCTTTGGATTTGTTACAGCAAATTCAGGCGCAGCAAAAAGCCAACGATGAGCTACAGACAACCATTAATGGCGCCGATGCGGAAATTCAAAAAGACAGCACGGATCTGCAGAATCTGAAAAAACAGCTGAATACGGCAAGTGCCGATGATTATAAATCCGCCACTTTGACCTCATTGCAAGCCTCCTTTGAAAAACTGAATGCGCAACAGCAAGACACGCAAGCGGCATTAAATGTCGCCAATGGCTTATTGGCGGGGCAAAGTTCCGTGTCTGAGAGGGCGCAAACCGCGTTGGCGAATAATTTAAAACGCACGCAGGAACTCAATCAAAAACTCGCCGACGCTTCCACAAGCAGCACGTTAAAACAGCAATATCAGTTGGAGTTACAACTGATCGAATTGCGCAATGCCAACAATCAATTTTTGTTGAAAAACAGCGACCAACTTACCGTGTTGTACCAAAGCCGTTACGATTTATTGAGCATAAGAGTGCAAGTGCAGCAGCAACAGCTTGCGGTGATTCAAGAGGTGATTAACCAAAAGAATTTGGCGCAATCGCAAAATCAGGTGGAACAGGCGCAGCAACAACAGCAAAGTGCGGTCAAAAATAATTTTATTCAGCAAGAGCTGGACCGTAATGCACAGCTGAGCCGCTTTTTACTGGAACAAACGGAAAAAACCAATACGTTGACGCAAGACGAATTGCGTATGCGCAACGTGTTGGAAAATTTGACCCAAACCCAACGCACCATTGATGAGCAAATCAGCGCCTTGCAGGGCACGTTGGTGTTGTCACGTATTATTCAGCAACAAAAACAAAAGCTACCTACGAATCTCAATATTCAGGGCTTGTCGAAACAGATTGCCGATTTGCGCGTGCAGATTTTTGATATTACCCAGCGCCGTAACGAGTTATACGATTTAGATGCTTATATTACGAAGGTGCAATCCGATGAAAATCAAACCTTCACCGATGCGGAAAAAACGCAATTAACCAATTTGTTGACGGAACGCCGTAAAATCTCTTCAGATGTGATTAAGTCATTAAATAATCAGCTGAATTTGGCGATTTCCTTAGAGCTGACCCAACAGCAGATTACACAAATCAGTGATCGGATTCAGGCTAAACTGGATCAGCAAAGCTTTTGGGTAAAAAGTAACAATCCGATCAACCTGGATTGGATTAAAACCCTGCCGATGTCATTAACTGCGCAATTTGACGGCATCGCTAAAAAATTAGGTTTTCCGACGAATTTTGATAATCTGCCATATTTATTGACTTACGTGTTTATTCTGGTGGTTATCGGCGGGATTATTTTTAAATTCAAGCCGGCAATTAAACATCGCCTTGCGCTAATTAACGGTGAAATCAATACGTTGCGCTCCGACAGCCAGTGGCATACGCCGATTGCGTTGTTTTATACTGCGATTTTGTCTTTGTCGGGAACGTTATGGTTCTTGGCGATTTGTCAGCTTATCGGCTTTTTCTTCTTCCGTAATCCGGCGGAATTCTGGCAATGGTCGCTGAGTATGGCGGGCTATTGGTGGTTCTTCAGTTTTCTGCTGGCGGTATTGCGTCCGAACGGCATTTTGGTGCGCCATTTCGGCTTTTCACAGGAAACCGCGGAAAAATTCCAATCCATTACCAAGCGGATTATTGTCGCCATGGTGTTATTGTTGAACACCTCGGTTTTCAGCAATGTCATGGACAGCGGTTTAGCCAATGACATTCTCGGCGAAATCAATACCATTATTGCATTAGGGTTCTGTATCCTTATTATTGCGCCGCGATTTAATCGCGCGGTAACGGTCTTCGGCACCTGCGCGCAGGACAATCGGGATAAAATTATCCTGAAAATCGTGCGAATTTTGTTGCGCTTGGCGCCGGTCGGGTTAATCGTCTTGGTGGTGTTGGGCTACTATTACACCGCGTTAAATCTGATTTCACACATTATTAATACTTACATTGCCTGGGTGGTGTGGTCGCTTGCCCGCCATACCGTTTATCGTGCCATCACTGTGGCGTCACGCCGTTTGGCGTATCGTCGTTTGCAGGAAAAACGTCAGCAAAAACAAGCGGATTCTAATGACGGTTCGCCTTCCGACGATGTGGTGATGATTACCGAGCAGGAAGAAGGTTTGGCGTTAAATCAAGTGCGCAGCCAGTTATTGAGCTTCGCCGATTTATTCATCTGGACGGCGCTGTTTGCCATGTTCTATTATGTGTGGTCGGATTTGGTCACCGTGGCAAGTTACCTGCGCGACATTACGTTATGGCAGCAAATTTCCACCACGGAAGCGGGCGCGGTAACGGAAAGCATTTCGTTATTTAATTTGCTTGTGGCGTTGGTTATCATCAGCATTACTTACATCCTGGTGCGCAATATTCCGGGGATTTTGGAAGTGATCGTATTCTCCCGGGTAAAATTGTCGCAAGGTACACCTTATACCATCAACACCTTATTAACCTATATTTTAGTGGCTATCGGCGGTGCCTGGGCGTTTGCGACGCTAGGAATGTCGTGGTCGAAATTACAATGGTTGTTCGCCGCACTTTCCGTCGGTCTCGGTTTCGGTATGCAGGAAATCTTTGCGAACTTCGTATCGGGCATTATTTTATTATTTGAACGCCCGATTCGGGTCGGCGATACCGTCACAATTAATGGTGTAACCGGTACGGTGGCAAAAATCAGAATTCGTGCGATTACCTTGATTGACGCAGATCGTAAAGAAGTGATTGTGCCGAATAAATCTTTCGTGACAGGGCAGGTGATTAACTGGGCGCTTTCCAATACGGTGACCCGTTTGGTGATCTCCGTCGGTGTGGCATACGGTTCCGATTTGGAATTGGTGAAACGCTTATTGTTACAAGCGGCGAACGAGCAGGATAACGTGATGAAAGAACCGGAACCGCGCGCGTTGTTCCTGAGTTTTGGCGCCAGCACCTTGGATCATGAATTACGCGTTTATGTGTCGCAGCTCTCCGAACGTACCAATACCATCGACAGCTTAAACCGCCGCATTAACGAATTATTTGCGGAAAATAACGTGGATATTGCGTTTAATCAATTGGATATTTTTATTAAAAACAACGATACGGGCGAGGAAATCCCTTTTATCGACCTGACTAAAGCGGGCAAAACCGCAATTAATTAAAGAGAGAACAGCATGGCAGGAAATACCATCGGACAATTATTTCGCGTCACCACTTTCGGCGAATCCCACGGCATTGCCTTAGGTTGCATTGTGGACGGCGTACCGCCGAACATGGCATTATCGGAAGCGGATATTCAACCGGATTTGGATCGTCGTAAACCCGGCACGTCCCGCTATACCACGCCGCGCCGCGAAGACGATGAAGTGCAGATTTTATCCGGCGTCTTTGAGGGAAAAACCACCGGCACCAGTATTGGCATGATCATTAAGAACGGCGATCAACGCTCGCAGGATTACGGGGAAATTAAAGATCGCTTCCGTCCGGGACACGCAGATTTTACTTATCAACAAAAATACGGTATTCGTGATTATCGCGGCGGCGGTCGTTCTTCCGCCCGCGAAACCGCCATGCGTGTAGCGGCGGGTGCCATTGCGAAAAAATATCTACGCGAACAATTCGGTATCGAAGTGCGTGGCTTCTTAAGTCAAATCGGCGATGTCAAAATTGCGCCGCAATCCGTTGAACATATTGATTGGGCGGAAGTGAACAACAATCCGTTTTTCTGCCCCGATAAAAGTGCGGTGGAAAAATTCGATGAATTGATTCGTAATCTGAAAAAACAAGGGGATTCCATCGGCGCTAAATTGACCGTCGTGGCGGAAAATGTGCCCGTCGGCTTAGGTGAACCGGTGTTTGATCGTTTGGATGCAGATTTAGCCCATGCATTAATGAGCATTAATGCGGTAAAAGGCGTGGAAATCGGCGACGGCTTTGCTGTAGTAGAACAAAAAGGCAGCCAACATCGTGACGAAATGACTCCGCAGGGGTTTCTTTCCAACCATGCGGGCGGGATTTTAGGCGGTATCAGTTCGGGACAACCGATTATTGCCACGATCGCCCTCAAACCTACCTCCAGCATAACCATTCCGGGACGCTCGGTGAATCTCAACAATGAACCTGTCGAGGTTGTCACTAAAGGTCGTCACGATCCTTGTGTCGGCATTCGCGCCGTGCCGATTGCGGAAGCCATGACGGCGATTGTATTGCTGGATCATTTGTTGCGTTTTAAAGCGCAATGCCGATAACGCTGAAAAACGGATGTCATCATGAATAAAACCCTTCTTCAATTCATCAAAAGTGCGGTCGTTTTCAGCGGCGTTTTTTATGCCGCCAACACCGTTGCCGCGCCACAGGATTGGCAGCAAATTAAACGCCCGATTCCTGCGGAAAACGGTAAGTCGGAGGCCATCGGCAGTTATTCCAACGGCTGTATTATCGGCGCCCAGCCTTTGCCTTATAAAGGCGACGGCTATCAAGTGATTCGTATGAATAAAAACCGTTATTACGGGCACCCCGACATGATCAGCTATTTGCAACGTTTGGGACAACGCGCCAAGGCGGCAGGCTTGCCGACCATGTTGGTGGGGGATATTGCCATGCCGGGCGGCGGGCGTTTTCTGACGGGGCACGCCAGCCATCAAATGGGGCTGGATGCGGATATTTGGCTGCGCATGGGCAGTATGTCCGATAGCGACGCACTGAATTCCGACGGCAAAGGCTTGTTGGTGGTGAATCGCAAAGCGCAACGGGTGGACGACAGCATTTGGAACGCCAACCACGCGAAATTAATTAAATTGGCGGCGGAAGATGCGAAAGTGACGCGTATTTTTGTCAATCCGGCAATCAAATTAAAACTCTGTGAAACCGCAGGCGCCGATCGTGCCTGGTTACACAAAGTCCGCCCTTGGTTCGGGCATGACTCCCATTTCCATGTGCGCCTGACCTGCCCGCAAGGGGCGCAATATTGCGAAAATCAGGCGCCCGTGCCTGCCGGTGACGGTTGCGGGGATGAGCTTTATTCTTGGTTTGAACCGGCAAAACCGGGTTCCACGCCAAGCAAACCGAAAATCACACCGCCCGAGCCGTTTTTGTGTCAGCAAGTCTTAAGCTCGCCGAATCGAAGCGAGTGGCTGGAGTGACGTATGGAATTCGGACTTGATATTTTAGCCGTTTTATTTGCCGTTGCCTTTATTGCGGGTTTTATTGACGCCATTGCCGGTGGCGGCGGTTTAATCACCATCCCTGCGTTACTGATGACGGGGCTTCCGCCGGCGGTTGCGCTCGGTACCAATAAACTGCAAGCCTGCGGCGGTTCTTTTTCCGCCAGCCTTTATTTTCTGCGTAAAAGAGCGGTCAAATTTTCGGAAGTTTGGTTGATTTTGTTGATGATCTTTCTCGGATCTGTCGCCGGCACCATTTTAATTCAATTAATTGACGCGTCTTTGATCAAGAAAATTCTCCCGTTTTTGATTTTGGCTATCGGCATCTATTTTTTGGTTACGCCCAAACTCGGCGACGAAGATCGCAAACAGCGTCTTTCTTACCCGGTTTTTGCATTTTGTATCGGCACGTTCATGGGCTTTTATGACGGCTTTTTCGGTCCCGGTACCGGTTCCATCATGAGTCTGGCTTGTGTGACGTTGCTTGGCTTTAATCTGGCAAAAGCCACCGCCCATGCCAAAGTGATGAATTTTACCTCTAATCTGGCTTCCCTGATTTTTTTCTTAATCGGCGGACAAATTTTGTGGACGGTGGGGCTGATTATGCTGGCAGGACAATTCATCGGCGCGAGCTTAGGCGCCAAAATGGTCATGACCAAAGGCAAAACGATGATTCGCCCGATGGTGGTCGTGATGTCTTTTATCATGACGGTAAAAATGGCGTTTGATCAAGGTTGGTTTAACTTTTAACGGCATAAAGTGCGGTCAATTTTTTGATTGTTTTTATGAATTTTGATGGCGCGCGTTTCCCAACGCGTGCCGTCATTCTCAAAACCGAATGAAGAACAAATAAATGACAGATTCTCAACAAAACATCCGTTTAACGGCGCGTGTCGGCTATGAGCCGCATTTTTCATGGTCGTATTTAAAGCCGAAATACTGGGGCATTTGGTGCGGTATTTTGGTGCTGCTTTTGCTCGCCTTTATCCCTTTCCGCCTGCGCGATAAGTTTGCCGCGAAACTCGGCGTGTTTATCGGACATAAAGCCAAAAAGCAGCGTAAACGGGCACAAATTAATTTGCAATATTGCTTTCCGCAATGGTCGGAACAGCATCGCGAGCAGGTGATTGACGAAATGTTCGCCGTGCTGGCGCAGGTGATGCTGGGCATCGGTGAAATTGCCGTGCGTTCAAAAAAACATTTGCAAAAACGCAGTGAATTTATCGGCATTGAACATATTAAACAGGCAAAAGAACAGGGCAAAAACGTGATTTTGCTGGTGCCGCACGGTTGGGCGATTGATGCCTCGGGGATTATTTTGCACACCCATGGCATTCCCATGACGTCCATGTATAACCCGCACCGTAACCCGCTGGTGGACTGGCTTTGGACCATCACCCGCCAGCGTTTCGGCGGTAAAATGCACGCCCGCCAAAACGGTATTAAACCGTTTTTGAGTCACATTAAGCAGGGGCAAATGGGCTATTATTTGCCGGATGAAGATTTTGGTGAAGAGCAGAGTGTATATGTGGATTTCTTCGCCACCTACAAAGCCACCCTGCCGGGCATTAATAAAATGGCGAAACTGGCGAAAGCGGTGGTGATTCCCATGTTCCCGCGCTACAACGCGGAGGTCGGCAAATACCAGATGGAAATTCATCCCGCCATGGCATTAAGTGATGATCCGGAACAATGTGCACGCGCCATGAATGCGGAAATTGAAAGTTTTGTCACTGAAACGCCGGCGCAATATGTGTGGATTTTACAGTTGTTGCGCACCCGAAAAAATGGTGAAGATCTTTATGATTAATGTTCGGCAATCCGTCGATTTATGATAATATGCGCGCCGATTTATAATTTTAATCCGTGCGAAAAAACAACCGCACTTTTAGGTAAAAAAATGGAAAAACAACTTGCACTTATCGCTTCTTCAATTAAATCCATTCCCGATTATCCGAAACCGGGCATTATTTTTCGCGACATTACCAGCCTGGTAGAAACGCCGGCGGCATTTCATGCGGTGATTGATCTCATCGTGCAACACTGCAAAGACAAGGGTATTAATAAAGTGATCGGCACCGAATCCCGCGGTTTTATTTTCGGTGCGCCGGTGGCGTTGGCGTTAAATGTACCGTTAGTGTTGGTGCGCAAGCCGGGCAAATTACCCCGTGAGACCATCGCGCAATCTTACGAATTGGAATATGGGCAAGACACTTTGGAAATCCACACGGATTCCATTCAACAACATGATAATGTCTTAGTGATTGATGATTTGTTGGCGACCGGCGGTACTGTTGAAGCGACCATCAAATTAGTGCAACGTCTTGGCGGTGAAGTGAAACACGCCGCGTTCGTGATTAATTTGCCGGAATTGGGCGGCGAACAGCGCTTACGCGGATTGGGCGTGGAACCTTATACCTTGGTTAATTTCGCCGGTCATTAATTTTTCAGATTAAGCAAGCGGGAAGATATGGCATGAGTTATCAGGTATTAGCAAGAAAATGGCGTCCAAAAACCTTTGCTGACGTTGTGGGTCAGCAACATATTTTGACGGCGCTTGCTAATGGCTTGCGTGAAAATCGCCTGCATCATGCCTATTTGTTTTCCGGTACGCGCGGGGTGGGGAAAACCTCCATCGCCCGTTTATTCGCCAAAGGGCTTAATTGTGTCAACGGCGTAACCGCCGAACCTTGCGGCGTATGCGAACATTGCAAAGCCATTGAAGAAGGCAACTTTATTGATTTGATTGAGATCGACGCGGCGTCCCGAACCAAAGTGGAGGACACCCGCGAGTTGCTGGATAACGTGCAATATAAACCGGTGTTGGGGCGCTATAAAGTGTATCTCATCGATGAAGTACATATGCTTTCCCGCCATTCTTTCAATGCTTTGCTGAAAACCCTGGAAGAGCCGCCGGAATACGTCAAATTCCTGCTTGCCACCACGGATCCGCATAAATTGCCGGTGACAATTTTATCCCGGTGTATGCAGTTCCATTTAAAAGCCTTGGAACAACCGCAAATCGCCGATCATCTGGCGTATATTCTCAATCAGGAACAGATTCCTTTTGAATCCTTGGCGTTAGATAAACTTGCCACTGCCGCACAGGGCAGTATTCGTGACAGTTTAAGCCTCACCGATCAAGCGATAGCCATGAGTAACGGTAATGTTACGCTCAATATCGTCAACGATATGCTTGGTTTGCTGGATGAAAGTCAAGCCATTGAGATGATTTATGCGTTACAGCAGGGTAACGGCGAAAAACTGATGCAGGCGGTGAATGCCGTGGCGGACAAAGCCGGCGATTGGGATGAATTACTGCGTGAAGTGGCGGAAAATCTGCATAAAATCGCCATGCAACAATTATTGCCGCAGGCTGCCTTAGATGAAAGCAGTCAAATCGGCTTTTTAGCCAAACATATTGCGCCCCAAGACGTTCAATTTTTCTATCAGGTCGTCGTTACCGGTCGTAAAGAATTAAACGCCGCACCAACGGCACGCATGGGCGCTGAAATGGTGTTATTGCGCGCGCTGGCGTTCCACCCGAAATTAACGGGGAATTTGGCGAATGCAGAACTTAACGTCGAATCCAATCCTCCGAGCCCGCAAAGTGCGGTGGAAAATGCCGTTAAATCTCCACTGCAATCCACCGCCCCCGCAATTGAAATGCCCGTGGTTTCACAGGCGATCAAAGCTAACTATCAAAGCCGTAAAAAACCGGTGACGGATGACGCACCGACGAAAATGGAAAAAACGGAATCCGTTCAATCAACAGAGGCATTGGTCAATTCACCCGTGCTGGACGCCTTAAACGGGCTGGAACAGTTGGATGCCATGCCGAGCACGCCCTCTCAAGAAAAAAAAAAGTCTGAGCGCCTAGCACAACATTCATCGGAAAAACTGACCGCACTTTCCCATGCAACCGCGCATTCTGATGCCCAAAGTGCGGTGGAAAATCAGAGCGAATCCGATAGCGACGAAACGGATGCGGATGTGCTGTTAGGCGAGGATTATCGTTGGGAGTGGAGCAACCCCGAGCTTGCCAATATTGAGCAAGGTCCGAAGCCTTCCGAAATCAAAGCCGCCATTTTGCAGGACATCACGCCCGAATTACAGCAGAAAATCGTCAATCTAACCCAAACGGAAGATCGTTGGGCGCAGCTGATTGAACAAAGTGGCGTGGAAAATCTCACCAAAGAATTCGCCTTAAACACCTTTATTTGGCAGGAAAGCGAAGAGGAATTTAAACTTGGCGTGCGTTCCAGCCATAGTCACTTAAATCAGGATAAACACCGCAAACTGTTACAGCAGGCGCTTTCCTCGGTGTTGCAGAAAGACGTTGTACTGACCGTGGACATTAATGACGACGAACAATATCTGACGCCGACGGATTATCGCCGTAAAACCTATGCCCAATTACGTGAGCAGGCGAAACAGGATTTATTGCAAGATGAAAAGTTGCAGCTATTGGAGCGCGAATTTGATTGTCAGGTTGATGTGAAAAGTATTCGTCCGGTGTAATCATGGCAAAGAAAACAACGCATTTTATTCGCAAATTTCTTGCCGCGCTTGGCATATTCACGGCAGGTGTTGCCGCCTATCTTTTTTACAGCATTGAGATTTTTTCGCCTGTCAAAATCCATTTCTCCGATGCTTCCAATCAGGCTTACCAACCGCTCACAAAACACGAAGATTTAACCTGTTATCAAGCGGCGCAAAAACCGCAGGAAATGACACAGAATAGATTCCGTTTACTCATTTGGAATTTGCACAAAGGGCAGGATGCAGGCTGGCAGCAGGCGCTTTCCCGTTTTGCCGAAGGACGCGATTTTCTGTTGTTGCAAGAGGTGTTAAATACGCAACATCTGGCGACGCAATATTCATCGCAATTTCCGACCGCACTTTATACTTCCGCCTTTGCTTATTTACAGCAACAATCGGGCGTTGAAATTCTCTCAAAATTTCCACCGCACTTTTACTGCGCGGGTTCAAAACCGGAACCCTGGATCCGCATTCCGAAAGTCGGCGCCGCCATGAGCCTGCCTCTGGCGGGAGGAAAAAATCTCTTATTGGTCAACGTGCATTTAATTAATTTTGAATTAAACCCGACCGCATACGGCGAGCAATTACGCACGCTCATGCAACTCATTTCCCACCATCAGGGACCGTTGATTTTTGCCGGGGATTTTAATTCCTGGAGCAGTTACCGTATGTCGCGTATCCATGAGCTAATTGCGGAATATGGCTTACAAGAAGTGACTTTTCCGCAAGATCATCGCCTGCGTTTTTTAGGCAACCCGCTGGATCATATTTTCATTCGCGGATTAAATGTCATCAACGCCACCACAGAACCTACGGAAAGCTCCGATCATGCGCCATTGTTGCTGGAGGTGGAATTGGCGGATTAAACCGCCGCCGTTACTACAATTTCCACTTTCCAGCGCGGATCCGCCAGTTTGGCTTCTACGGTGGCGCGCGCCGGCGGATTTTGCGGATCGACCCATTCGTCCCATGCCTGATTCATCAGAGCATAGTCCTGCATATTGGCAAGAAAAATTTGAGTGTTCAAAATTCGGCTTTTGTGGGAGTTGGCTTTGGCAAGTAATTTGTCGATGAGGTTTAGCACTTCTTGCGTTTGGGCGTAAGCATCTTGTGTCAAGGTGGTTTCCGGAACCTGTCCTGCTAAATAAGCGACACCATTGTAAATCACCATTTCGGCAAGGCGGGCATTGGTGTCGATACGTTGAATTTGTGTCATGTTTTCTTCTCCGTAATAAAAATAATTCGCAAGGATTATATCAATCTTCAAGAAAAACCTCTAAAATTCTTAAACTTTTCAACTGATAACTAGTCTCAATTATGAAGCTATTGATTTCTAATCAGCACGGTGCCATCGTCATGGCGCTCATGCCGTTTCTGTACGGTATGCTACTTGGTCATCCTATTTGGCAGCACCTTTTCTTTCTACTGGCATGGTTTTCGTTATATTTAATGACTTACCCGTTTCTGAATTTATTTAAAGGCAGAAATTTAGAACTGTACATCAAATGGTCGTGGATTTATTTCTTTGCCACGGTGATTTTTGCCATTCCGGTGCTGTTGCATAACTGGCGCACGGCACTTTTTGTGGTCGCCATGATGCCGTTAGTATTGGTCAGTATTTATTATGTGAAGAAAAAGGACGAGCGTGCTTTTTTAAATGACCTAGTGGGAATCATTATTTTTGCCATTGCGGGCATGGGGTCCTATTATTTTCCCGACCGCACTTTTGATGACAAAATCTGGCTGGTGGCGTTGTATCCGAGCTTGTTTTTTATCGGTACCACCTTATATGTCAAATCCGTCATGCGCGAGCGCAAAAATCCGTTGTATTTGAAATTATCTATCGGTTTTCATGTGCTTTGCGTGCTTGGATTTATCTTGTTACAACAGTATTTAATGGCGTTGGCATTCGTTCCGCCGTTAATTCGTGCAATTTGGCTACCGCATAAAAAAATGTCGGTAAAACAAGTGGGACTGACCGAAATGGGCGTTTCGCTGTTGTTTTTTGCCAATTTGCTTTATGCAACGTTATGAAGATGATGAAAAAACAGTTAAAACATTTTGCGATAGTATTGGGATTATTCGGTTTTTCCGTGCAAGCGGCGGAAAATGTGGCGTTTTCGGTCGCGGAAAACGTACAGGAAATGTCGGCGTTTGCGCAGAATAAACTGAATAATGATGAATTGAGAAATCTGGCAAGATATTTCTATCAAAATGACGATGTCCGTTCGGCGTTCAATGTGATGCGTATTTTGGCGTTACGGGATGATAGCAACGCGCAACTGGATTTGGGGCGTTTGTATTTTGGCGGTAACGGCGTAGAAAAAAATTACGAAAAAGCCTATTGGTGGTTTAGCGAGGCGGCGGAAAAGGGCAGTGTGAAAGCGCTCACCAATTTGGGCATTCTTTATGCCGGCGGCTACGGCGTGAAAAAGAATCTGGAATACGGCATTAATTTATTGGAGCAGGCTGCCGAAGTCAGCGATTCGCAAGCCATGTTGATTTTAGGCATGTTGTATTACAACGAAAACAAAATTAAGAACTTTAACAAGGCATTTCAATGGTTGGAAAGAAGCGCGCGGCAAGGCAACGAAGAAGCGATCTTTCGTTTGGCGCTAATGTATGAACATGGCGAAGGCACCCGACGCAACCGTCCGCTCGCCATTTCCATTTACAAGGATCTTATCGCACAACGCAGTTATTTTTCCGATGCCGCCCGTGAACGGTTAGAGATCCTGAGCTATTATCGCTAAACATAAAAATCCACCACGAAGGTGGATTTTTTGTTACTGCAAGTGCGGATATGGGGATTCGGTTAAGTAAAAAACGCCGCTAAAAAACACCGCACTTTTCCATAAAAAAGGACGCAAGCGGCGTCCTTTCGTTTGAAATCCGCTTATATTACTGCGGCCATTTCATTTCGCCTTTCAGTACTTTTGCACTCATTTCTAAGTCACTTTCGCCTTTTAGGTTAGGGTAAGCTTTTTTCATTTTCTCGATCACTTGCGCGGAATTTTGACTGTTGGATAGTACTTTTTCCACGGTGGTTAAATATTGTTTGGAAAAATCCAATACGGCAGGTGAAGTTTCACCGATGAAATGCCCGGAAATGACTTTTTTCGGTTGTAATTTTTGCATTTCCTCTAAGGTTTCCAGCCAGTGTTCACGCTCTTTTTTACTTTGACTGTCGGCGAGCCATAAGTGCATACCTTGATAAAGTTGTACACCGCCAAGCAGGGTTTGGCTGTCTTTATCCCACAAATAAGTATGGCTTGGATCCCGCTGTTTGCCTTTGATAGCAAGGTGACTGGTGCCGATTTTGATGTTTTCCGCATCCGTCGCTTTTGGTAATACCAAGGCTTTCGGGGCATTACTTTCTAAAATCGGTGACCAATAATCTACTTTTCCTATGATACTTTGTTTAATATTTTTTACGGTTTCCGGTGTTGCAATAATTTCCGCATCAGGAAAGGCTTGTGCAACAACGTCTAAACCGAAGTAATAATCCGGATCGAAGTGACTGATATAAATGGTTTTCAGCGGTTTATTGAGGGCTTTAATTTGGGAAACCAGGGTTTCCGCATCATTACGCTGGAATTGTGCATCCACTAATAATAGTTCCTTATCGCCTTCTACAATGGTTGATGAAATAGGGAAGATGCTATTTTCCTGCGGATTAAATGTGTGGAATTTTAAATCGTCCGCATAAACGGAAGTGGCGCTGAAAAGTGCGGTAACCAATAAAAGTTTTTTCATGTAAGTTCCTTGTGAGAGTATGATCAAAAAGGCGCGCATTATATCCTTTTTTGACGTTAATAGGCGAGTATTTTTAAGTCAGGTTGGGAAAAGAAAAGGGCAGAATATTCTTTCTGCCCTTATGCGTTTTATTCCTGCGGCGTCACCACTTCAATTTCCACATTGCTGTGTAAACCTCGTGGTAGTTGCGTGCCTTTGCGACCGCGTTCGGCGCGGAATTTCTGCAAATCTTCCGGCTTCAGTACGATTTTGCGTCTGCCGGAGTGGAACACTAAACTCGAGTTTTCTTCAATCAGCAATAAGCGCACTAACAGTTCGGAACGCGCTTTGGCGTTGGCGGATGGAATCGTGACGATTTTGTTGCCTTTGCCTTTGGATAATTCCGGCAAATCTTGCGCCGGGAAGATAAGCATACGACCGGCGGACGTGAGCGCCACCAAAAGTGCGGTAGAATTTTTCAGCGTTAACGGCGGCAATACTTTGGCGTTTTCCGGCAAGGAAATCAGCGCCTTACCGGCTTTGTTGCGGGCAATTAAATCAGCGAATTTACAAATAAAGCCATAGCCTGCGTCAGATGCCATAAGTAACGGTTGATCTTCATTTTCAATCAGTAATTGATCGATAGTCGCCCCCGCCGGTAAAGTCAATTTGCCGGTGAGCGGTTCGCCTTGTGAACGGGCAGACGGCAACGTCAGCGGATCCAGCGCGTAACTGCGCCCCGTGCTGTCGATAAACACCGCTGCCTGATTGCTTTTGCCGTAGGCGTGCGCCAAATACTTATCGCCCGCTTTATAACTCAAGCCCTGCGGATCAATGTCATGTCCTTTGGCACAACGCACCCAGCCCATTTCCGACAAAATCACGGTGACCGGTTCCGTCGGCAGCATTTCGTTTTCCGCAATGGCTTTGGCTTCCGCACGTTCCACTAACGGCGAACGGCGCGGGCTGGCATAGGTTTTGGCATCCTGCTGAATTTCTTTTTTCAGAAGCGTATTCAAACGGCGTTCGGAACCTAAAATCTCTTCCAAAGATGACCGCTCTTTTTCCAGCTCCGCTTGTTCCGCTTGCAATTCATGTTCTTCTAGCTTCGCCAAGTGGCGCAAACGTAAATTAAGAATCGCTTCCGCCTGCTCGTCGCTTAAATTAAAACGCGCCATTAATTCCGCTTTCGGTTCGTCTTCGTGGCGAATGATGTGGATCACTTCATCAATGTTTAAAAAGGCGATCATCAAGCCCTGCAAAATGTGCAAACGGGCGAGCACTTTGTTCAGACGATATTGCAAACGACGGGTGACCGTGGTGCGGCGGAAACTGAGCCACTCGGTGAGGATTTCCAACAGATTTTTCACCGCCGGTTTGTGATCAAGACCGATCATGTTCATGTTCACGCGATAACTTTTTTCCAAGTCCGTCGTAGCGAATAAATGCGCCATCATGGCTTCCGTATCCACCCGATTGGAACGCGGCACAAGCACAATGCGCACCGGGTTTTCATGATCCGCTTCATCGCGAATATCTTCCACCATCGGCAGTTTTTTCGCATTCATTTGCTCGGCGATTTGTGCGATGACTTTCGACGGCGAAGATTGATGAGGCAAGGCGCTGATAACAATTTCGCCGTCTTCTTTCTTCCAGGTGGCGCGCATTTTGATGGAACCGCGACCCTGTTGATAAATTTTACGAATATCTTCTTTCGGCGAAATAATTTCCGCTTCCGTCGGAAAATCGGGGCCTTGCACTACGGCTAATAACTCGTCCAGCGTGGTTTTCGGATTGTCCAATAACATTACTGCCGCATCGGCAATTTCGTTAATGTTGTGCGGTGGAATATCCGTTGCCATCCCTACCGCAATACCGGTGGTGCCGTTGAGTAAAATATGCGGCAGGCGCGCCGGCAGATATTGCGGCTCTTCCAGCGTACCATCGAAGTTTGGCTGATAATCCACCGTGCCTTGCCCCAGTTCCGCTAGCAGAATCTCAGAAATTTTAGATAAACGGGATTCTGTATAACGCATGGCGGCAAAGGATTTCGGATCATCCACCGCCCCCCAGTTGCCTTGCCCGTCAACCAGCGGATAGCGGTAAGAGAACGGTTGCGCCATCAGCACCATGGCTTCATAGCAAGCGCTGTCGCCGTGCGGATGGAATTTACCCAACACGTCCCCCACGGTACGGGCGGATTTTTTATACTTCGCCGTGGCGTTCAGCCCGAGTTCGGACATGGCGTAAATAATGCGTCGCTGCACCGGCTTTAAACCGTCACCAATGAACGGCAACGCGCGGTCCATGATGACGTACATGGAGTAATTGAGGTACGCACTTTCGGTGAAGTGGCGTAATGGCATTTGTTCGATGCCTTCGTAGTTGATGGATTCTGTCATGGTTTTAATTTCAAATTTTGGTTGTCAATTAGCTTTGTCGTGGATCCGTTTTTTTCGGACATTATTCTAAAAAAAGTGCGGTCGTTTTTTTCGGCGTTTTCAGGTTACGGTGTTTTATAAGTTTAATGCTATTGCATACTTCACTAAACTACCGGCAATCAACCACATAATGACACCAATTACGGCGTCTAAAATCCGCCATACAATGGGGCGCCGGAAGAACGGTATTAGCAATCTTGCGCCGTATGCCAGGCAGAAGAACCATAAACCCGATGCGATGATCGCGCCGATAAGGAATGCCAGTTTATCCGTCGGATTCAATGTGCCTGCGATACCACCGATAATGACCACGGTATCTAAATAAACGTGAGGATTCAGTAATGTGATGGCAAGGGTTATCAAGATAGTTTTAAGTGCGGTCTGTTTTTGCGCGGGGTTATCCAATAGCAGACGACTGTTTCCTTTGTATGCGGAGTTGAATGCGCGCAAGCCATACACGAATAAAAATAACGCGCCGACTATGGATAATGCCAGCGATGCCGTCGGACTGGTACTGATTAACGAACCTAAGCCTAATACACCGATACTGATCAGCACAAAATCACATAGAAAGCAGGTCAGCGCAATCCAAAAAGTGTGTTGTTTTAATAATCCCTGCTTCAGCACAAACGCATTTTGCGCGCCGATGGCGACGATCAAACTACCTGAAACTAAGAATCCTTGAATAATGGTTTGCATTATTTCTTCCTTGTTAAAACATTGGCGCTCAATATGCGGCGTTTCTGAAACGATAAAAAACACCCGTAAAAATAACCGCACTTTACGTGTTATTTATGTCCCTCATGCCCCATCATCATTCCCTTATGCGCTTCAATTTCATAAGGCACGGGCTGTGGTTTTTGCGGGTTGGCTTCTTTAAAAGGTTCATCGCTTAACTTACCGGCGTAAATCTCTTTGTTTTCTTCGCCCTCCACAATTAAATGCCCGATGGTGCCTTTTTCGGTGGCGCGGAAGATGGAGTGGTCGAGGAAAGGATACATCCCCGGTGCCAGTAATTTGGATTCTACGATGGTGGCGCTGCCTGACGGAATCAGGGTGGTTTGCACGTTGTGATTGGTTAAACTGCCGCCTTCCACGTAAACCGTATCAAATACGCCGCCGATTAAATGGAAAGACGAAATCAAATTAGGGCCGGCATTACCGACGAACAAGCGCACGGTTTCCCCGACTTTGGCTTTTAACGCATTATTTTCCGTCAACGCGTCAACTTTACCGTTAAAGAGAACGTAATCGGGGCGTTCGTCCACCGCTTTTTGCATACTGAACGGTTGTAAACCCTGATCGCCGAATGCGCCTTTGGTATAGAACTCGCTTTGCATGATATAGTATTCACGATCCACTTTCGGCAAGCCTTCTTTCGGTTCAACCAAAATCAGTCCGTACATGCCTTTGGCTAAATGGATTGAAACGGGCTGGCTACCGCAATGGTATAAATACAGTCCCGGGTGAACGGCTTTAAAGGTGGATGTGGTGGTGCGCCCCGGGGCGGTTTCACTTGCCGTCGCCGCGCCCATCGGTGCAGAGGCGGCGTGGAAATCAATACTGTGTCCCATCATGGAACTTGCCGAGTTGGACAGTTGTAATTCCACGATGTCATCTTGTCGAACGCGAATAAACGGCGCGGGAACGGCATCGTTTAGCAGCCAAAACTTAAATTGCACGCCCGGCATGAGTTCCATAATTTTTTCAAGTGCGGTCAGTTTTACCACTACTTTCGCCGGATAATTACGTTCTAACGGTTTCGGTACATTCGGCGCGTAAGTTAATTCCGCTTCAATAACAGGCAAAGCGCTGCTTGGCGATTCGGCGGATTTTTCGGCTGCACTTTCTTGCGGCATTAAGGTTAAACCTGCGCCTAAAGCAAGGGTGGCGATACCTAAACTGCTGTTTTTGAGAAAATCACGACGTTGCTCGTTCATTATGTCTCCTCCGTATGGCTCAAGTAATAAATTTTATACCGCCAAATCCACCTGGTCACCTTTTGCCTGTAACCAGTTTTTACGGTCTTCGGCACGTTTTTTTGCCAGTAACATATCCATGGTTTCGATGGTTTCCCGACTTTCTTCGCTTTGGGCTTCAAAGGTGAGTTGGACTAAACGGCGGGTGTTGGGATCCATGGTGGTTTCGCGCAGTTGCATTGGGTTCATTTCGCCCAAGCCTTTAAAACGCTGTACATTCGGTTTGCCTTTTTTTCCTTTAAGACGATCCAAAATCGCTTCTTTTTCGCTTTCATCCAAGGCGTAAAACACTTCCTTGCCTAAATCAATACGGTATAACGGCGGCATTGCCACATAGACATGACCCTGTTCCACCAGTTTCGGGAAATGGCGTAGGAATAAGGCGCAGAGCAGGGTGGCGATGTGTAAGCCGTCGGAGTCCGCATCGGCAAGAATACAGACTTTGCCGTAACGCAGTTGGGATAAATCGCTATTGTCGGGATCAATGCCCAACGCCACCGCAATATCATGCACTTCTTGCGATGCCAACACTTGTTCCGGCGACACTTCCCACGTATTCAAGATCTTGCCGCGTAACGGCAGAATCGCTTGATATTCGCGATCCCGCGCTTGTTTGGCGGAGCCGCCGGCGGAATCGCCTTCCACTAGGAATAATTCAGTAAAATTGATGTCTTGCGAACTGCAATCGGCGAGTTTGCCCGGTAGCGCAGGGCCACTCACCAGTTTTTTACGTACTACTTTTTTCGCCGCACGCAAACGGCGTTGAGCAGAGCTGATAGCCATGTCCGCCAATAATTCCGCTTGTTGGATGTTTTGGTTGAGCCATAAACTGAAGGCATCTTTGACTACGCCGCCGATAAACACCGCACTTTGGCGGGAAGAAAGCCGTTCTTTGGTTTGACCGGCGAACTGCGGATCCTGCATTTTGAGGGAAAGCACATAAGCGCAGCGATCCCACAGGTCGTCGGCGGTCAGTTTTACGCCGCGCGGCAGTAAATTGCGAAATTCGCAGAATTCGCGCATGGCGTCCAATAAACCTTGACGCAAGCCATTGACGTGCGTGCCACCAAGCGCGGTGGGAATCAGGTTTACATAGCTTTCGCCAATGAGTTCGCCGCCTTCCGGCAGCCACAATAACGCCCAGGAAACCGCTTCTTTTTCGCCGTTAAATTCGCCGATAAAGGGCTGTTCCGGCAGTGTAACCAAGCCGTTGACCGCTTCCATTAAGTAGTCGTTTAAGCCGTCTTGATATAACCAGGTGTCTTCGGTGTCGTTGACTTTGTCGATAAATTTGATTTCCAAGCCGGAACAAAGCACGGCTTTGGCGCGCAATAAATGGCGCAGGCGGCTGACGGAGAATTTTTCGCTGTCGAAATATTTGGGGTTCGGTTTGAAATGCACGGTAGTGCCGGTAGTGCGGCGACCGCAGGTGCCGATGACGGTGAGATCTTCGACTTTTTTGCCGTTTTCAAAGGCGATTTTATAGACTTCGCCGTTGCGTTGGACGGTAACATCAACCCGCTCCGATAAAGCGTTTACGACGGAAATCCCGACCCCGTGCAAACCGCCGGAGAAGGTGTAGTTTTTATTGGAGAATTTACCGCCGGCGTGCAATTTGCTCATGATCAC
This sequence comes from Aggregatibacter actinomycetemcomitans, assembly GCA_017160915.1. Classification (GTDB taxonomy): domain Bacteria; phylum Pseudomonadota; class Gammaproteobacteria; order Enterobacterales; family Pasteurellaceae; genus Aggregatibacter; species Aggregatibacter actinomycetemcomitans_B. Next base: position 54,760 of record JACAWG010000066.1, on the reverse strand, counting down.
TTCCACGCCGGAAACTTTTTCCACCGGGTGAATATCCACCGGCATCCCGCGTCCGTTATCGATGACTTCAATGGATTGGTCTTTGTGCAAAATCACTTCAATTTTGGTGGCAAAACCGGCAAGGGCTTCGTCCACGCTGTTATCGATAACTTCTTGTGCAAGGTGGTTCGGGCGGGTGGTGTCCGTGTACATGCCCGGACGTAGTTGGACAGGTTCGAGGTCTTTTAAAACGGTAATTTCGTTGGCGGAATAATTCGTTGTCATAGTGGGTTAATTCATAAAATCTGGAAACAAAATTGCGCGGGATTATAGCAAAAAACAACGGAATTTTTAACCGCACTTTAACGGATTTGGAAAAAAGTGCGGTCATTTTGGCGGGCGTTTTTACTTTTGCTTGAGCAACGGCTCGTAGCGTTCATCCGTGAGGGTTTTCAAAAAGGCTTCCAAAGCATCGAGATCGTCGTCGGTTAACGGTGGCGCTTTGAGATCCTCGGCATTGAGCGTCGCGGCATATTCCGGTGCGTCCCACGGTTGTTGCGTTTCAGGATTGAGTTTGCGCGCGGGATTATTGAAGTGGTCGAAATATTCCAGCACGGTGCGTAAGTTTTTAAAGACGCCGTTGTGCATATAAGGTGCGGTGACGGCAACATTGCGCAAGGTCGGCACTTTGAATTTACCTTTTTGGCGTTCGTCACCGTTGACGCGAGGATTATCCAGCAAGCCGTTATCAATAAAATCATCGGCGAGCTGATTGTGGACAATTAAGCGTCGATTTTTCGGTACGCCCATGTTGTAGTAGCGATAATTGGTGAAGGTTTCTTCTTGCTGATCGGCGGCTTGTCTTTGATGGCAGTTGGCGCAGTTGGTTTTGGTCTTATCAAAAAATAACTGCTTGCCGCGCGCTTCTTGAGCGTTCATCACATAGCCACCTTGTAGCGATTTATCATATTTAGCATCAAACGGGCGCAATAAACGCTTGTCGGTTTGGAATGTGGCGAGGGCATCTTCCATGGCGGCATAAACGGAATCCACACTTTGCCACACGTTTTCGCCGTAATGCTGTGTAAAAAGTGAAAAATACATCGGCGTATTGATAAGGCGCTTGGCAACGGAAAGTTTATCCGGCATCCCCATTTCCACCGGGTTTATCGGCGGTCCGCCGGCTTGTTCCGCCAGATCTTTGGCGCGTCCGTCCCAGAATTGCCCGCCAACGTAATCCTGAATTTTTTCATCGTAGTGAAACGGCGGGGCATAACCCGCGTAAAGCATGGTAGGCGCATTGCGGGTGCCAAAACGTGTCGGATCATCTCCTTGAGAAACCATGCTATCCGCGCTGTTTTCCCGTAAATCCACAAACGCCGTGTCGGGGCTATGGCAACTTGCGCAATTTTGATTGCCATGAAAGGATAAATTTTTATCGAAAAATAAAATCTGCCCCAATAACGCCTTATCGATGCCGCCAGCCGGCATTTCGCGCGCTTCTTTTTCCAACCCCAAAACGGGGAAATGTATGAGGGCGGCGATGATTACCGCAATGTAACCTTTCATTTGTCATCCTAAAGGGTTTAATTGTCGCGTAGCATACCGTTTTTTGCGTTAAATCCCTCTCCCTCATTTAAGGTATAAGGTTTGATTCTAATCATGGAAGAGGATGGTTTTTGTGTAAATCGTTTTTCTCGGTATGTTTAATAGTTTAGTATTTTACTCGGTCTTTTTATTTTAGCTTTTACTAAGGGGGAAAATGATGTCTTTTGCCGAGAAAAAATTAAGTGAGATTGCGATTTCGGTTCCGGGATCCACCGCACTTTTACGCGAATATGATTTGGATTTTTGCTGCGGTGGAGAAACGCTGCTGGCAGTCGCCGCAAAAGCGAAAAATCTGGATTTGGCAGATATTGAAAAGCGCTTAGCCGAATTACAGGCAGGCAAGCAGGAAGATAGCGAACAGCGTTGGCTAACCGCCGATTATGCGGAAACTATTGAACATATTTTACATCGTTATCATGAACGTCATCGTGCGCAATTGCAGGAATTAATCGTGCTGGCGGACCGCGTGGAATCTGTGCATGGTGATCGCGCCGATTGCCCGGTAGGCATTGCGGCGGAATTGCATAATGTGTATGCGGATTTAAGCAATCACATGATGAAAGAAGAACAAATTTTGTTCCCGATGATCAAAACGGGCAATTACGCCATGGCAAGAATGCCGATTCAAGTGATGGAACATGAGCACGCCGAACACGGTGAACATTTGGATGTGTTGAAATCACTTACCAATAATTTAACGCCACCGGCGGATGCCTGTAATACCTGGCGGGCGTTATATAGCGGAATTCAGGAATTTATGGATGATTTAATGATGCATATTCATACGGAAAATAATATTTTGTTTCCAAGGGTAATTGCGGAAGGTAGTCGATAAAACCTATTACAACAATTTGAAATTTATAAAGCCATTAATCTGTTGTTTAATGGCTTTTTTATTTCTTTAAGTTATTTATTGAATAAGTAGTAACTTAAAGGTTTTTGCTTTGTTTTTATTGATTTTTGCTTAATTGTTTTAGTGAGATTTTTGCTTGTAAATTAATCTGTTATTATTTCATTTTATTCTTGTTTTTACGTATAAACCCAATTTTTTTCATAAATATTTCATGATATAAAATAAGCAAAGCAGGGAGGCTTGAGTCATTATTCCCTTCTTTTGTGTAATGAAAGTTAGTCATTTCAATAATGATAATAACTTACCTATCTAAATTTAAATTTTTTTTACTTAAGGTGAACCATGAAATATCAATTATTAAAACGTACTGCTATTGCTTTATTTATTACCGGTGTTTTTTCTGCGGGTGCATTTGCCGATGAAGCAGAACTGAATCAAAAAATCTCAGAGAATAAAGCGAATATTGGACTTGTTGCAAAAGCAATGATTGAGGGATTTGAAGTTACAGCACAGGATATTGAACAATTAAATAAAGACGTTGATAGCTTAAATAAAGATGTTGGCAAGATTATTCAATATACAAACCAATTAAGCGAACACACAGACGGTTTAATTGATGAAGTGGCAAAAATCAAAGAAACCCATGCCAGCGATTTACAAGAATTGGGTGAGCATGTGGCTTCAATTGCCGATGAGTTAATTGAGAATATCAACGGCAATGAAGAAGCCATTCATAAACTTAAAGAACAAACCCTTGAAGGCTTCAAACAAACGGCAAGCGCGTTAGAAACGGTTGAAAACAGCCATAATGGTTTGGTCAATGAAGTGGTTCAGTTAGATCGTAAAGTGGATAACGTCAAAGACGGTTTAACGAAAGTGAATCAAGATGTTGAGAAAAACACCCAAGCACTTCGTGAACAAAAAGTCAGTATTGATGCGAAAGCCGGTAAAGAATTCGTTAATCAGGAATTAGCGAAAAAGGCGGATAAAGCGACTGTCGATGCGGAATTGGCGAAAAAAGTAAGCAAAGAGACTTTTGATAATCACTACAATACGTTAGTGGATTCGCTAAGCCAAAAAGCAACTCAAAAAGATGTGGATGACTTAAATAACGATGTGGACAAAATCATTGACCACGTGAATACATTAACTGATGATGTTGATAATAATATTGATGAAATCAATAAAATTAAGCAGGTACATAATGAAACAGTTGATCATTTTGAATCTGAAGTTGAAAGATTAACCGGCTATATTGATGAAAATACGTCCGTACTTGACGAACATTCAGAAGATATTGCCAAATTAAAAACCACAGCCACTTTTGCCAATGCCGCTAAAGTTGAAGAAAACGCCAAAGCCATTGCTCAAAATAAAGCGGATTTAGAGAAAAAAGCCGATGAATCTGCAGTAAGAGAAGAATTCAACGGCGTTCATAAAGTGACCCAGGATTTAGAAGTTCAGGCTGCGGAACATAGCGCTAAAATTGCTGCAAATAGCGCGGCGATTTCTACACATACAACGGAAATTGCAAATCTCAAATCAGCACATCAAAACGTGGCTACATTGGCTAACCGTAACGCTGCCCGTATCGATCAATTGGATAATCGTGTAAACGACTTGGATAAAGAAGTGAAAAACGGTTTGGCTTCTCAAGCGGCATTAAGCGGATTATTCCAACCGTATAATGTGGGTAAAGTCAATGTGAGCGCCGCTGTTGGCGGTTATAAATCTAAAACGGCGTTAGCGGTCGGTTCAGGTTATCGCTTCAATGAAAACGTGGCTGCAAAAGCCGGTGTTGCATTTAGCACAAACGGTGGCGGTGCAACTTACAATGCAGGCGTAAATTTTGAGTGGTAATTCACGTAAAGTGCGGTCAGAATTTTAGGTGTTTTTGACTGCAGCAATAAAATAAAACCCGTTTTCAATGAAAACGGGTTTTTGTGTTTAGCAATTAACGATTATTTCGCAATGCGTTTATATTTAATTCGGTGCGGTTGAAGGGCTTCGGCACCGAAAGTTTTCTTCTTCCATTCTTCATAATCGGAGAAGTTGCCTTCGTAGAAGGTGACTTTGCCTTCATCGCCGTAATCTAAAATGTGGGTGGCGATACGGTCTAAGAACCAGCGGTCATGGGAAATGACCATGGCACAGCCCGGGAATTCCAAGATGGCATTTTCCAGTGCGCGCAAGGTTTCTACATCAAGATCGTTGGTTGGTTCGTCCAGTAACAGCACGTTGCCGCCGGCTTGTAATAATTTCGCCAAATGCAAACGACCACGTTCACCGCCGGAGAGTTCGCCTACGCGTTTTTGTTGATCCACGCCTTTGAAGTTGAAGCGCCCTACATAAGCACGGCTTGGGATTTCAAAGTTGCCGATGGTTAAAATATCTTGTCCGTTGGACACTTCTTCCCACACGGTTTTTTTGTCGTCCATAGCATCACGGAATTGATCTACGGAAGCCAACACCACGGTTTCGCCCAAGGTGATGGAACCGGAATCCGGTTGTTCTTTGTCGGAAAGCATACGGAAGAGGGTGGATTTACCCGCACCGTTGGCACCGATAATGCCGACGATGGCACCTTTCGGGATGCTGAAGGACAAATCGTCGATTAACGTGCGATCGCCGTAGGATTTAGTTAAATGTTGCACTTCAATGACTTTATCGCCCAGACGTGGACCGGGTGGAATAAAGAGTTCGTTGGTTTCGTTACGTTTTTGGTATTCGCCGGAATTAAGTTCTTCAAAGCGTGCCATACGGGCTTTGCTTTTTGCCTGACGACCTTTCGGATTTTGGCGCACCCATTCCAATTCTTTTTCAATGGATTTTTGGCGGGCGGATTCCTGCGCCTGTTCCTGTGCCAACCGTTTCTCTTTTTGTTCCAGCCAAGAAGAGTAATTGCCTTCCCAAGGAATGCCTTCACCGCGGTCAAGTTCCAAAATCCAACCGGCAACGTTATCCAGGAAGTAACGGTCGTGGGTGATTGCCACTACGGTGCCTTCGTAGTCGTGTAAGAAGCGCTCTAACCATGCCACGGATTCCGCATCCAAGTGGTTGGTCGGTTCGTCTAACAATAGCATATCCGGTTTTTCTAACAACAAACGGCACAGGGCAACGCGACGACGTTCCCCCCCGGATAAATGCTCGATTTTGGCATCCCAGTCCGGTAAACGCAGCGCATCGGCGGCACGTTCTAATTGATTGTCTAAGTTATGTCCGTCGTGCGCTTGGATAATGGCTTCCAATTCCGCTTGTTCGGCAGCAAGTTTGTCGAAATCCGCATCGGGATCCGCATATAAGGCATAGACTTCATCCAAACGGGTTAAGGCGCGTTTCACTTCGCCGACCGCTTCTTCAATGGCTTCGCGCACGGTGTGTTGCGGATCCAGTTTCGGTTCCTGCGGAAGATAGCCGATTTTAATGCCCGGTTGCGGGCGGGCTTCCCCTTCGATTTCTTTATCGATGCCCGCCATAATGCGAAGCAGGGTGGATTTACCGGCGCCGTTTAAGCCGAGTACGCCGATTTTGGCGCCCGGGAAAAAGCTGAGGGAAATATCTTTCAGAATATGACGTTTCGGCGGAACCACTTTGCCTACTCGGTGCATCGTATAAACGAACTGTGTTGACATAATTATTCTCTAGGTTAAGGGAAAAGTGCGGTCGAAATTCAAGGTGTTTTTTCGGCACCTGACGACCGATGTAATTTAATCATTCGGGGACTCATTCTACTTGATGTTTTGTCTTTGTGCTAATCATTCGGCGGAAAACAGGCATAAAAAAACCTCTCCGCAAGGAGAGGTAGGAAAGTAGTTTAGCTATTTATGATTATTTTATTTAGGAACTTTATGAATATCAAGCAATCACTTGATGCGACCGGATGATATAGATTTTTCCGCGTGAAGGAAAATGCTAAATCAGGTTTTTTTGATATAAATCACAAAATTGAGCGTGTTTTTTCTCTTTTGCTGATTTTTTATACTTGTTCAGCGTAATTTTATTTTATGTTAGAATGCGTTACAGCTATTTTTCGGAAGGTGAATTTGTGAAGAAACTCTTTTTATTGTTATTGTCTCTGTTATCCGCGCAATATGTTTTTGCCCATCCCCATGCTTTCATTGAGATGAAAACCAAAACCTTGGTGGAAGATCAACAATTAGTCGGTTTTTCAATGCAGTGGATTTTAGACGAACCCAGCTCCGCCGCGGTTTTGTATGATTTAATGCAAACCCAAGGGGACAAAAACGCGCGTCAAAAGCTCATTGATGAAGTCATGGGCAACGTGGTGAACGAGCATTATTTCAGCTATTTTTTTGACAAGCAGGGCAATAAAATTAAATACCAAGCCAAACCGCAAAATTACGGCATGAAATCCAACGGTTCACAAGTGATGTACTTTTTCGATTTCATGCTATCTAAACCGCAATCTTTGACGGATAACGAATATACCTTAAGCACTTACGATCCAACCTATTATGTGTCCATGTATTATGCCGAACCGACCAAAAGTGCGGTGGATTTTTCCGCGCTTCCGGCAAATTGTCGGGGAGAGGTGCTTGAGCCGCAAGTGGATGAAAAAGTAAAACAATACGCCTCATCATTAGACCAAACGCAACGTGATGAGGACAATACCTTGGGTGCGCTGTTTGCACAAAAAGTGCGGTTGATTTGCCGCTAGTTTTTTTTAAGAGTTTTATGAAAGCCCGTTTATTTTACAGCATCGTATTTATCGCCTTAGTTCTCGCCATTATTTATCTTTTCCCCTGGCTATTTAAGCAGGTTGCCTTATGGCAGCGGGAATTTAATCAACTGATTTCCGGTTATCTGCGCGAAATCAAGCAACAGCCCGTGTATGCCGGCAGCCTGCTGATTGCCGTCAGTTTTTTATACGGCGTGTTTCATGCGCTAGGTCCGGGACACGGTAAATTTATTATTGCCGGCTATTTAGCCACCCACCAAACCAAGCTCGGGCGCAGTATGCAAATCACGTTCTTTTCTTCTTTAACGCAGGGCGTGGTGGCGATTTCGGCGGTGTCTATCGTGGTTCTTTTGCTTCAGCTTTCTTCCGCTTATTTTAATTTAAGCCAATTATGGCTGGAGCGAACCGCTTATGCGTTGGTGATTTTGTTAGGATTAAATTGGTGTTGGAAGAGCGGGAAAACGCTGGTGAAGCAACATCGGCAAACGAAGAAGAAACTGCAGATCAAAAAAATTGAAGGCAATTCGGTAAATGAAATGCGTGTCGGTTCGTTGATCGCGCAAAAAAGTGCGGTCGGAATTTCAGGTGTTTTTGCGGGTGGGCATACGGAACACCACGAAAATTGCGGTTGCGGGCATCAACATGTGCCGAATCCCGAGCAACTCAATCAAAGCACCAATATTAAAGAAAGTTTGCTGATTATTTTAAGTATCGGCATGCGCCCCTGTTCCGGCGCGATTTTCGTGCTATTTCTGGCGTATATGTTGGATCTCTACGCTTGGGGCATGATCGCGACATTGGCAATGGCTTTCGGCACGGGAATAACATTATCGGCATTTGCCTTGTTGGTGCGCTATGCCCGTTCCACCGCCGTGAAAATGGGGCAGTGGTATCGCCTGCCGTTTGCTCATGTGAATACGGAAGCCTTAATGAAATGCCTTGCCGGCATCATACTGATTTTCTTTGCCATGAGCTTACTTTATGGCACCACATTGCCGGTAAGTGGTGGGGCGGCATTATTTGCCCGATAAGAAAAGATTTAGGAAGTAAAAGGATTCAGCAGAAAAAATAAAAGCCCATAAGGAGGATATGGGCTCAAATTCTTTTGGTATGCTTTAGTTTTTATAAAAGGAGACAAATAAAAACTATCCAAAAGAAAAAATTGGCTCCTCCTGCTGGACTTGAACCAGCGACATATGGATTAAC
>JACAWG010000066.1:25884-46365 GCA_017160915.1 Aggregatibacter actinomycetemcomitans | reverse complement strand
GGATTAACAGTCCACCGTTCTACCGACTGAACTAAGGAGGAATAATTTGGTATCAAAAAGATAGGTCGCGTATATTACTTATCCGATTATTCCTTGTCAACACTTCAAATTAAAAATTTTTTAACATTTGTAACCGCTTTTTTCTATCCACAAAGTCTGTGGATAAGTTTGTGAGTTATTATTTTAAAAAATAGCCCGCCCCCGATGAAATCAGGCTTCGTTTAAATTTGGCGGAGAATTGATTGCAAAATGACATTTATTGATTTTTCAAATAGTTAATAAAAATCCAGAGGGATTTTAAAAATTTTTTAGTAAATTTGTGAAGTCATGTACTTGACAAATATAACTCTGTGTAAAACTTGAATTTTTACTGCTCAATTTAGCCTATTAAATATGCTAAAATACACAACCTTTACAAATGTTCAGAAAATCGACCGCACTTTATGTCAGAAAAAATTAACACCAAACCTTTTATTCTTCACTCCCATTTCAAACCTTCCGGTGATCAACCCCAAGCCATCGCAAAATTAGCCGAAAATTTAGAAGACGGCTTGGCACATCAAACTTTACTTGGTGTAACCGGTTCGGGAAAAACGTTTACCATCGCCAATGTGATTGCGCAATTAAATCGCCCCGCGATGGTGTTGGCACCGAACAAAACCCTTGCCGCCCAGCTTTACGCCGAAATGAAGGATTTTTTCCCGGAAAATGCGGTGGAATATTTCGTTTCTTACTATGATTATTATCAGCCCGAAGCCTATGTGCCGAGCAGCGATACCTTCATAGAGAAAGACGCGTCTATTAATGATCAAATTGAACAAATGCGGCTTTCCGCCACAAAATCTTTCTTAGAGCGACGCGATACTATTGTGGTGGCGTCCGTGTCCGCCATTTATGGCTTGGGGGATCCCGATTCCTATTTAAAAATGATGCTGCACTTGCAACAAGGCGCGATTATTAATCAACGCCAAATCTTGGCGCAATTGGCGGAGCTGCAATATACCCGTAACGATCAGGCGTTTCAGCGCGGGACATTCCGTGTGCGGGGAGAAATTATTGATATTTTCCCAGCGGAATCGGACGATCGCGCGGTGCGCATCGAATTATTTGATGATGAAATTGAACGCCTGAGTTTATTTGATCCGCTCACCGGCAGCAGCTTCGGCGCGGTGCCGCGCTTTACCGTTTATCCGAAAACACACTATGTCACACCGCGCGAGCGTATTTTGGATGCCATCGAAAAAATCAAACTGGAATTGGCGCAACGGCGGGAGTATTTCATTAAAGAAAATAAATTATTGGAAGAACAACGTATCAGCCAGCGCACGCAATTTGATATTGAGATGATGAATGAACTCGGTTATTGCTCGGGCATTGAAAACTATTCCCGCTATTTATCGGGCAGAAATGAGGGCGAGCCGCCACCGACCTTATTTGATTATATGCCGTCCGACGCCATTCTGATTATTGACGAATCCCACGTCACCGTGCCGCAAATCGGCGGGATGTATCGTGGTGACCGCTCCCGTAAAGAAACCTTAGTGGAATACGGTTTCCGCCTGCCTTCTGCGTTGGATAACCGTCCGTTACGTTTTGAAGAATTTGAACGCCTAGCACCGCAAACCATTTATGTATCCGCCACACCGGGGCCTTATGAATTGGAAAAATCCGGTGGGGAAATTATCGATCAAGTGGTGCGTCCGACGGGGCTTCTCGATCCGCAAATTGAAATTCGCCCGGTGTCGATTCAGGTGGATGATTTACTGTCCGAAGCGCGCCACAGAGCGGATAAAAATGAACGCGTTTTAGTGACGACATTAACGAAGAAAATGGCGGAAGATCTTACCGATTATTTAGATGAACATGGTATTCGCGTACGTTATTTGCATTCCGATATTGATACCGTGGAACGGGTGGAAATTATTCGTGATTTGCGCTTGGGAGAATTTGATGTTTTGGTCGGCATTAACTTATTACGGGAAGGTTTAGATATTCCGGAAGTGTCTTTAGTGGCAATTTTAGATGCGGATAAAGAAGGTTTTTTACGTTCCGAACGTTCATTAATTCAAACCATCGGACGTGCCGCGCGAAATTTACACGGAAAAGCCATTTTATATGCGGATAATATAACCAAATCGATGGAGAAAGCCATTACCGAAACCAATCGTCGGCGTGAAAAACAGGCGAAATATAATGAAGAACACGGCATTGTGCCGCAAGCATTAAATAAAAAAGTCGGCGAGTTGTTGGATATCGGTCAGGGCGCCAATCAAAAAGCCAAAGCCAATAAACAACGCGGAAAAATGGTGGCGGAACCGACCGCACTTTATACAACACCGAAATCACCGAAAGAATACCAACAACAAATTAAGAAGCTGGAACAGCAAATGTATAAATTTGCACAGGATTTGGAATTTGAAAAAGCTGCTGCAGTGCGCGATCAATTACAACAACTGCGGGAAAGTTTTATGTTGTCGGGGGAATAAAAGTTTATATAAAAATAATATTCTTTCTTATTCTATTTAGTAATTATAAAAGAAATAAACTAAATTTGATTATATATTAATCTAAAAATAAGCAGAATTTGATTTTCTATTTTTTTGGTAGGATAATACCTGAACTTTAGCATTTTATTTTAAATAAAGGACTGAATTTATCGAAATAAATAGATAAAACTCACCTTTAATATAAATTAAAATCTTAAGTTAGCGTATTTGAATGAATCAAATTAAATAGGAGCAAAAAATGAAAAAAACTGCAATCGCATTAGCTACTACTGCGGCTTTGGCTGCTACTGTAGCAACAGTTGTGCAAGCAGCACCTCAAGCAAATACCTTCTATGCCGGTGCAAAAGCCGGTTGGGCATCTGTTCGCCATGGATTAAATCAATATCAATACCGTGATGAATCTGATGGTGCGGTCATCGGTAAAGCCAAGAAAAATTCTGAGGCTTACGGTGTATTTGCCGGCTATCAAATCACTGATCACTTTGCGGTTGAAGCAGGTTATGAATTCTTTGGTCGTGGTAAAGTAAAAGAATTTTCCGGCGGTGAAAAAAGAATTACTGCACACGGTTCCAGCTTATCTCTTAAAGCAAGTTATCCGGTTTTAGATAATTTAGATCTTTATGCCCGTGCGGGTGCAGCATTAATTCGTGTTGACTACAAAGATGACACTTTCGGTGAAACACATAAATTTAATGATTTAAAAGTATCTCCGGTATTCGCCGGTGGTCTTGAATACGCCATCCTTCCTGAATTAGCATTACGTCTTGAATACCAATGGGTTAGCCGTGTAGGTAACTTCGGTAAAGCGGAAAGAAAAAAAGCGGACGCCTACTATGGTCCGGGTAACTATCACGAAGATGATGTTCGCTATTCTCCGGACATCGGTTCCGTAACTTTGGGCTTATCTTACCGTTTCGGTCAAGGTGCGCCGGTTGTTGCGCCTGAAGTGGTTAATAAAACATTCAGCTTAAACTCTGATGTGACTTTCGCATTCAACAAAGCGAATTTAAGACCTCAAGCACAAAACACATTAGATAGCATTTACGGCGAAATTGCTCAAGTGAACAATGCTAATGTTCAAGTTGCAGGTTACACAGACCGTATCGGTTCTGATGCTTACAACCAAAAATTATCTCAAAGACGTGCTGAAACTGTAGCAAACTACCTTGTATCTAAAGGTGTTTCTCAACAAGCTATTTCTGCTACCGGTCACGGTAAAGCAAATCCGGTTACCGGCAACAAATGTGATGCAGTTAAAGGCCGTAAAGCGCTTATCGCGTGTTTGGCTGACGACCGTCGTGTAGAAATTGCGGTAAACGGTACAAAATAATTTCTTTTTGATTAAAGCATAAATAAATAATAAATCTGCACGCTGTAAGGTGTGCAGATTTTTTTATCTGTTTTTCGGAAAATCGGGAATGGAAAAACACCTAATTTTTTGACCGCACTTTAGTGTAAAGAAAACAGCATAACGAACTTATAAAAAAGAAAAGGGCGAAAACTTCGCCCTTCATTTATTGTATCGCTACGGATTATTGCACCAGCAAATAGAAGTTGCTATCGCCGCGAATAATGTTCAAGGCAACGGCAGACGGTTTTTTATCTAACTCTTTGCGTAATTGTCCCAAATTTTCCACTTTTTGGCGGTTGATGCCGATAATGACATCGCCTGTTTTTAAGCCGCGTTGTTCGGCTAAAGAACCGGCTTTGACTTTGCCGATAGACACGCCTTTCACGCCTTTTTCATCGTAATTATTCAATTCAGCACCGTCTAATGCCGGAAGTAAATTGTCGGCGTTGGTTTGGATTTTATCGTCAGATTGCAAGGTCACTTTGGTGGTGTTGGATTTGCCATCGCGTAAATAGGTTAATTCGATTTCTTTACCTGCGCCGGAAGTGGCAATTTTGGCGCGCATTTCGGCGAAGCTGGAAATAGATTGTCCGTTCATGGCGGTGATCACATCGCCCGCTTTCAAGCCGGCTTTATCGGCGGCGGAGCCCGGAATGACTTCACTCACGAAAGCGCCTTTTTTCGCTTCAATGTCGAAAGCCTGCGCTAAATCGGCGTTCAATTCGCCGCCTTTAATGCCTAACATACCGCGACGGACTTCACCGAATTCAAGAATTTGTTGAACCAGGTTATTCGCCATGTTGCTCGGAATGGCGAAAGCGATACCCGCATTGCCGCCGCTTGGGGAAATAATGGCGGTATTAATGCCGATTAATTCGCCGTTTAAATTGACGAGCGGACCGCCGGAGTTACCACGGTTGACGGCCGCATCGGTTTGGATGTAGTTTTCGTACATTCCGCTGTCGGATCCCATGGAACGTCCTAAAGCGGAAACAATTCCTGAAGTCACGGTTTGACCTAAGCCGAACGGATTACCGATTGCTACGGTGAAATCGCCCACGCGTAATTTGTCGGAGTCGGCGATTTTAAGTGCGGTCAGATTTTTCGGTTTTTCGATTTGAATTAACGCCACATCGGACATCTCGTCCGCGCCGATGACTTTTGCTTTAAATTCACGACCATCTTGTAACTGAACGGTGATTTTATCCGCATCTTTAATCACATGATTGTTTGTTAACACGTAACCTTTTTCTGCGTTGATAATCGCACCGGAACCGATGCCTCTGAAGTTACGCGGTGCACGATCGCGGTCAAACATATCAGGACCGAAGAAGAATTTGAACTCTTCGGGAATATCGTCAAATTGTTGTGCGGAGCGACCTTTTTGCTTGCCCTCTACTGAAATGGAAACAACGGAAGGCAACACTTTTTCCAGCATTGGCGCCAGACTTGGCATTTGTTGCCCTTCAACAATGGCGGGAATTTCTGCTTGGCTTAACATAGGCGTGCTTAACAGGCTCAATCCGAGCGCGATACTCGTTAATACAAAATTGCGTTTTTTCATTAAATTTGTTCTCCAATAAACATTAACATACTCGAAATTTCCATGAGATTTCGGTAACTGTTATGACAAAAAAAATCTTTGAATGTTCGGTGGGTTGCATGGCTTTTCAGATAAAAAACAAAAAAAGTGCGGTCACTCCGGAAATTAAATTTTATGACCGCACTTATATCAATTTTTAACGCAAAAAATAATCATTTAATTTAGTTATATATGAATTAGGATAATTTTCTACGTTATGCGAAAGCTTGTTTATTGATTTGGCTATGAAATTTATGACGTTAACAGTCGGAACACGACAAAATTCTTGTATTCTGACTGTTGGTGGGGCCCCTAATAATTTTACCTAAAATTTAATTCCAATAACTGTCGACTCAAGCTTTCCGTAATAAAGTCATAAATTTGTACGCCTCTTATGCCTTTTGAGGCTTGTTGCCATAATTGTGCAGTGTAAGGATTCAAATGATTGGCATAAGCGTCCGGAAAACCTAATTCTCCGTTGGTCGCACTAATATGATTTAAAATCAAATGCCGTTGCGGTAGATAAACGCTTTGGGTTACCAATTCACTAATGGCGCTCTCCTTCTCTTTCGGAGACGGAGCGTCCCATAGATCTTGTAATTCTATATATGGATTATCATGCCAGTTAGCGGCCCAAATCTTGTTATCGAATTGTTTAAAATTCATAGCCGGTGGAGAGCACTCCAAAGCAATAATTTTCCCGGCTGCTTGCTTAATTGTCGGCCAGAATGGCGTATCAGCCCTATTCTCCGTTTCTTCCCATTGATAGAAAAGCGAAGAAAAAGAACGTATCTTATTGATCAACGCTTCTCCGTATTGCGGAAAATCATCTTTATGTTCGTTCGCATTTTGAATCCGCATTAAAATGAATTCTTGCGGATTTTGTTGCAAAAAATGACCGCACTTTTCAAAGATTTGCTCTGCACTGATGTTACTAATCCATTCCCGGTGCGCGGCAACCATCTCTTTACGCAAGCGAATATCCAAAAAACGGACACCTATTTGCAGTTGTTGTTTCAACGACAGAGTTTGAGTTCGATAATAACGGGCTTCACAATCTGCCGTCATCGTATCGTGCGTTCCGGGAATTAACAATTCTGTGATCGATTTTTTCGGATTACAGTGGGCAATCCATTGATTGCCCGTGATGATTTGTTTTTCCATAGCCAAGCCCATTAATTATCATGTTGTTTCTGCTGACGTGCTTTCAGCTTAATTAACATATGAGACATAAAGGCGGATATCACCACTAAAACCGCCAATCCTAAAAATGCCATACCCAGTACTTGAGTGTCTGTCAGGTAGGATTTAACAATCTGCCCCGCAGCATCTTTTTCCGGTGATTTGACCAAACCGCCCAGCACAATCGGTGCCAATAAAGCTGGAATATAACCGATGGTAATGGCAAAAGACATGGCGGCGGAGGAATGTTTCTTCACGACACCAAGTTCGCCTATTGGCGCATAATATACTCCGCGTATCATAAAAATACAGGCAGAAGCCAATAGCATCAGAATAATCAAGGTCCAGAACATGAAAGAAGAAATCAAATCGGTAGGTGCATTTTCAGGTAGGTAACCGTCAGCGTATAACGATACATCGGGGTGATTGGTGAAGAAAATCATTGCGATCGCCGTCAGAATTACTGCCAGAATAATTTGCATAACCCGCATAAAATGCGCCGTTGAATCAAATACTTTTTCTACTAATATGGAAGAAACTAACGGTAACATTCGTAAAGCGATAACGACGGTTGCAAACACGGCTGCCGCAACCGCACTGGTTCCGTATCCACCTTGTAAGAAGCGCGCGAAATAAGTTCCTGCAGCAACAAAAGCGCCATAAATACAAAATACGTTGATTCCGGCTATCCATACCACCGGCAATTTAGCAACATGAAGAACTCCCTGCATAGCTTCTTTAGTACTGTGTACTTGGGTGTCTTCATCACCGACTTTTTGATCTTTCGGAACAATAAAGAAAACTGCAACTCCGGTTACAATCACAATGATACAACTGGTCATCATCATTTCTTTCGGTCCAGCTTTGTAATACAGCATCACCGTCCACAATAAAGAAATTAAAAATGCTAACAAACCTCGTCCGAATTCAAATAGACCAAAAGCAACCCCTTGATGATTTTCACCTGTGGAAATTCTTAACGCCTTAAAGTTAGCAGGTTTGAACAACACCTCACTGAAAAACAACATAGAGAAAAAGCAGGCTAATAGCACCGACATACTTAAACCCGGTGATGCCAGTGTTAGGAAAAGTGAAATTCCGCCCACACCGATTGTAGACAACAACATAATGCTTCTGATAGAGAATCTGTCACCGACCCATCCTAAAGCAATAGTTCCTAAAATAATAACCAATCCTTGCATGGAATACAGATAACCTGCTTGCTGATCGGTTACGCCCAATGCAGCCGGAAAACCGCCCGGTACGCTATTGCGAATATCCCAGAATGCGTAAATCAACTGGGCATTGATAGTAATTAATATTAATTGGAAAAATGATGCGGGCGTAAATCCGTATTTATTTAAGAAGTGTCCCATATTAATCACCTTTTTTCAGTTAATGTATTTTTGATATTGAGCAATCTTTTGGAAACTGCTTCGGAACAGGCTGCCAGAATGTAGTTTACGTTGATTAACTCATTGTTTTGTAATGGAATCATTGGTTTTTCGCCGACTTCATCTGCTGGTACATAAGCCGGCATGAGAGCACCTGAGCCGTTACGGATAAACATTCCTCCGTCTAGCAGAATTTGGTGCAGAACGGGAGTAAATGTCTCCGGTTTAACTCGGTGGGAAACTCCAAATCCCATAATACCTTGCTGTAGAGAGTTTGATTTTGCCGTATGTATCGGCTCATCATTTAAAAATGCCCCTTGACCTGTTGTAGCTCGAAATAATTCATTATGTAGTAGATCAAAGATCGCACTCACAACAATCTGTTTATGGTGCAAAACGGCGATGGAAATACACCATACCTGTAAGCTGTATAGAAATGGGCAGGTACCATCAATGGGATCAACTACTCAACAAAATTCACTCTCCGGATTATCTGCACCGGATTCTTCACCTAAAAAACCATCGTCAAGCAAGTGTTGTTGTAGTAGATCTAATCTCCTCAACTGTTTTATCCACGATACTGACTAACATCCTGCTGTTTCCCTTATTTATATTGCAAGCTGCGTTTGATTTAAATAAAAGTCTAGTGCAATTTGCCTAACTTCCTTATCTAGTTGTTGGGAAAACAAATAACGTTTTTTTATTTTATTATATAGCAACTTCTCTTTTTTCACTCAATCATGAATCATTTTTCCGCTTTGAATAACCCGGACGATCCTTCCGAATAATCTTTTGGTTGATCGTCGGTATTTTGTGGGTTAATCGGATTGCCTTTGTCGTCTAATAAATTATGTTGGAACAGCGATTTATCATTCAGTTCAGGCAATAATTGGGTAGAGGACTGCGCGAGGTGTTGGTACAGTTTTTGATAATCCTGCGCGAGGGATTTCAACAAATCGGCGCTTTCCGCAAAATGTTTTTCCAATTGCTGTTTTTGGCTTTCCAGTTGCTCTTTTGCCACGCGTAATTCCGCTTCGGTTTTCACTTGTTTTTTGGCGGATTCTTTGGTGATGCGTAATAAGAAATAGCCGATAATAAAACCGACCACTAAACCGATTAACGCCGCTTGCCACATTTCTGCTGTCCAGGTTTGCATAAATAAACTCCTCTAATTTATGGGAAACAGTCGGCTGGATCATAGCTTGAACGTGTTTATATTTCCATGTGTTAGATCACAGAACGAAGATTTACTTAAAAATATTCGTAGAAAATAAAAGGGCGAATCAATTCTTCGCCCTTAAAAACACTTCAAAAAAACACCGCACTTTATTGCCAATTTTCCCGTTTGGCTTTTTGCAATTTGGCGTATGCCGCCAGCAGTTTTTGATGTTCGCCAAACGTGGTGAGGGTTTCGTCGCCGGCAGGCAGGTTGTAGAACGGATTGCCGCCCTGAATGGCGTTCCAGGCGAATTCAACGGCGTCTTTGCCGTACATTTTTTCGAACACCATACGGTATTGTTGCGGATCGCGATTGCCATCTATAAACAATTCAAGGCTGCTGATTAAGCAACGGTAATAATTGGCGCGTTCGGCGGTGAAGACGGAGCTGTTCATGTTGTATGTCCAGTTCGCCCAATCCAGCGCCATTTCCGGGTCGCCCAAGGCGAGGTAAAGCATAGACTTTAATTCGCCGATGCGCAATGTCGTCCAGCCGCTGCCTTTCGGCGCCACGATGCCGATAAATTCGCGTACGCGGGTGGCGTCATCAATGCCTTGCTCATCCAGTTCTTCCAACAATTCCTGATAGGTTTCTTTTTCATGGTGGAAATGCGGTAGATCCAACAGAATTTCGCGCCAGTCCATGCCCATGTTGCTGTTGGCGTAAATTAAATCGTCCGCCGGGTAAACATCGGACATGCCAGGCACGATAATACGGCAGGCATAAACTCCTAAGTGGTTGTAGTCCATAATGTAAACTTCTTTGTTTTCCGTACAGAAAATCGCCATCAGGTTGTCGTATTCTTCATGGGTGTCTTTACCGGAGAAATTCCAGTCGGCGAAGTCATAATCCGGCGTGTTTTTGAATAAATCCCAAGAGATTAAACCGCTGGAGTCGATAAAGTGAGTCTCCAGATTGGCGTGTTCGGCGACATCGTCATTATTGAAAGACGGTGGGGCGAATACGTCTAAATCTTTTAAGCTGCGACCTTGCAATAATTCGGTAACGGTGCGTTCCAATGCCACTTGGAATTTCGGGTGAGCGCCGAAAGAGGCGAAGCAGGTGCCGTTGGTCGGGTTGAGCAAAATCACACAAATCACCGGATATTTTCCGCCGAGAGAGGCATCATACGCCAGAATCGGGAAGCCTTCCTGTTCCAGCTTTTCAATGGATGCCTGAATGGACGGATAACGCGCCATCACGTCTTGCGGAATAAGCGGCAGGCTGATGGCTTCGGCGATGATTTTGTTTTTTACATAGCGTTCAAACACTTCCGATAAACCTTGCACGCGCGCTTCAAATCGGCTGTTGCCGGCGGACATGCCGTTAGAAACGAACAGGTTGGAAATGATACTTTGCGGAATATATACCGCCTGTTGATCCGATTGGCGCACATAAGGCACGGCGACAATGCCGCGTTCGTAATTACCCGATTGCAAATCCACCAAAAGTTCAGGCGTCAGTTCCTGATTCGGATCGAAATGTTCAAATAAATGATCGTCTAAAATGCCGCGTGGTAACAGGGCTTCATCTTCAATGGGGAACCATTTTTCATTCGGATAATGCACAAAATCGCCGTTGGCAAGGTCTTGCCCTAAATAGAAATCCGTCCAGAAATAATTGGTGGAAAGTCGCTCGAAATATTCGCCCAATGCCGATGCCAGCGCGGCTTTTTTGCTGGCGCCTTTGCCGTTGGAAAAACATTGCGGGCAGTCTTTGTCGCGAATATGCACCGACCACACGTTCGGCACCGGATTTAGCCACGAGGCTTCTTCAATATGAAAGCCAAGTGCGGTCAGTTTTTGCTGAAATTTTTCAATACTTTCCTCAAGGGCGGCATCTTTGCCGGGAATAAAGGTTTGTTGTGTCATAGTCGTTCCTATATTGTGTGTGACATCATAAATGTGTGTAAAAACACGTTTCTTCCTCCGTGAACGGGGGCGTGAATAAACGTGAAAAACTAAGTGGGTAAGCCCGCCAATACGGCATAGCCTTCTTGAACGCCGCGTACGTGATAGTCCGTATCCGCTTCAATAAATGCCGCCTGCCCTTGCTTCAAGGTGAATTTTTGCTGTTCGCCTGTCAAGGTCATTTCACCTGCCATGACAAACAGAATTGAGCCGTTTAAAGTGCGGTCGGAAAATTCGGTGTTTTTCGCGTAGCGCAAATTGCTCAATGCAAAATCTTCACCGGGCGTTGAATAGGTGTAATAAACGGTGTCTTTCGGTGCCGGCGCGATCACCTGCGGAATCACTTCACGGCAGTCAATAACGTTCAATAATTGCGCAATATCAATATGTTTCGGTGTCAAACCGCCGCGAATCACATTATCGGAGCACGCCATTAATTCAATATTTTGACCGCGTAAATAGGCGTGCGGAATCCCTGCCGCCTGAAAAATGCCTTCGCCGACGCGTAAATTGACGATATTGAACAAGTAGAAAGACATCAAGCCCGCGTCTAGTTTATCTCTGGAAATATCCATCGCCTGTAAGCTGTAAAGCACCCAATAATCCGGATTTTGCAATGCCAATTGATTTTGCTCAAAGGCGCTTTGTTGCGCGTCAATAATCGGCAATAGCCAGCGTGCCAGTTGCTCCTGTTTCGCCAGCATAATGTCGGCGTAAAACGCGGATAAATCCTGTGATTCAAGTTTCGTTGCCAAATCCGCCAATGACGGGCGTTGGCGCAGGGTATCGAGAATTTTATCTTTGGTTTTAAACCCATGCAAAAGCCAGAAATCGGATAAGGCGATCATCATTTCCGGTTTGTGGTTATCGTCCTTATACGTACGTTTCGGATCGTTCAACGCAACGCCGGCGGCATTTTCCTGTGCAAAACCGATTTCCGCTTGTTTTTTGGTCGGATGCAACTGAATGGAAAGGGGATTGGCAACATCCAGAATTTTGAGTAAATAGGGCAGATTTTCACCAAATAAACCACGGCTTTGCGCACCAAGTGCGGTCGGATTTTGCCGTAAAAAATCACTCAGCGGTATTTCACCTTGCGCGGTAAGGAGCTGTGACGGCGCGGAAGCGTGTGCGCCGAGCCAGTATTCGGCATAATGTTCTTGTGTTTTATTGATATGTAATAAATTCGGAATGTAATTTTCTCCGCCCCACACATAATGTTGAAGGCTACCGTTAAGCGGATAAATACCTGCCATGATGTTCTCCGATGTTTTGTTGGAATGGGCACGCATTCTAGCATATTTTGCCGAGGGCGGTTGTGCCGACGATTTTTTTATAGGAACTTTTAATTGGGAGAAAGAGTCAAAACTATGCCTTTTTGGCAATGCACAAAAAAACCGCTAAATAGTGATTAAACCTGGGAGAAATTAAAATGGCGCAAGGACATTACGAATTAAAATTAGCAAAAGATGGACAATTTATGTTCAATTTAATAGCAACTAACGGACAAATTATTTTAACCAGCGAGCTTTACAAATCGAAAGCCTCCGCGCAAAACGGCATTGCTTCCGTACAAAAAAACGGCGTGGATGCGAAAAATTTTGAATTTCGTACCACAAAAAATGATCAGCCTTATTTCGTATTAAAAGCGGCAAATCATCAGGAAATCGGTCGCAGCCAATATTATTCTTCGCAAGCTGCCGCACAAAAAGGCGTGGATTCCGTAATGAATAACGCTTCCAGCGAAGACATTCGGGATCTTACCGTATAACATACAATAATAAATAGATTGGGATTGTCGGCACTTCGGTGCCGATTTTTTTTGCTTAAAATGCGATCTCAGTCATGTTTTTTTATCAAATGTTGAAGTAATATTTCAAGAAATTGTTAGTATTTAGAAATGTAACTCCATAAAAATATTTCAAGATAAATCATAAATTGCGTCGTTAAAGAGGAGAGAATTTATGTTTAAACAACTTCAACAGGTCGGAAAGGCATTTATGTTGCCTATCGCCATTTTGCCCGCTGCCGGTTTGCTGTTAGGGATTGGCGGTGCGTTGTCCAATAAAGCCACCGTGCAGGCGTATCCGTTGCTGGATAATCCCGCATTGCAGGGCGTTTTTCAGATTATGTCCGCCGCCGGATCCGTGGTTTTCGGCAATTTGGCGCTTTTATTATGTATTGGTCTGGGCATCGGTTTGGCGAAACGGGATAAAGGTGTGGCGGCATTGGCGGCGGTGGTCGGTTATTTGATCATGACCGGCACTATTTCGGCGCTAATTCCGCTGTTTTCGCCGGAAACCAAAAGCATTGATACGGGCGTCATCGGCGCGTTAGTGATGGGCTTGATTACGGTAAAACTGCATAACAAATATCACAACATTCAGTTGCCGCAAATTTTAGGCTTCTTCGGTGGTTCGCGCTTTGTGCCTATTGTGACGGCATTCGCGGCGATTTTTGTGGGCGCGATTTTCTTCTTAATCTGGCCGACGTTCCAAAACTGGTTATTGTCTGCGGGTGAGCATATCGCTTCCATGGGCGCAATCGGTACTTTCTTCTACGGTTTCTTAATGCGTTTATGCGGCGCGGTAGGGTTACATCACATGATTTACCCGCTGTTCTGGTACACCGAATTAGGCGGAACGGAAATCGTCAACGGCGAAACCATTATCGGCGCGCAAAAGATTTTTTTCGCCCAATTGGCGGATCCGAACCATCAAGGGTTATTTACCGAAGGCACACGTTTCTTTGCCGGACGCTTCGACACCATGATGTTCGGCTTGCCGGCGGCTTGTCTGGCAATGTATCACTGCGTGCCGAAAGCGCGACGTAACGTCATCGGCGGTTTATTTTTAGGCGCGGCGCTCACGTCTTTTATTACCGGCATTACCGAGCCTATTGAATTCATGTTCTTGTTCGTCGCTCCGTGGTTATATGTGTTCCATGCCTTTTTAGACGGCGTTTCTTTCTACATCGCCGACATCCTGAACATTTCCATCGGTAACACTTTCTCCGGCGGTTTTATCGACTTCTTGTTATTCGGTATTTTACAAGGCAACGACAACACCAACTGGCTGAAAGTCATTTGGGTGGGCATCGGCTGGGCGGCGTTGTATTATTTCAGCTTCCGCTTCCTGATTACCAAATTTAACGTCATGACCCCGGGACGTGCGGAAGAGCAGGACGAGGCGGTTGAACAGCAAACTTCCTCGTTAACGGAAAATGCCCACGAGATCATTAACGCCCTTGGCAAAAGTGAAAATATTGAAAACGTGGACGCGTGTATTACCCGTCTGCGTGTAGCGGTGAAGGACGTTAAATTGGTGGATAAACCGCGTCTGAAAGCCTTGGGCGCCATTGACGTGCTGGAAGTGGGCGGCGGCGTGCAAGCCATTTATGGCGCGAAAGCCGTGCTATATAAGAGTGAAATCAATCAGATTTTAGGTAAAGAAGATTAGCCGGCGCATCTTATTAATGCAAACGGTCAGAACGGGTTTTCTGACCGTTTTTTTTCATTTCTACGGATTTTCTCCCGCTTCCTTCAAGGCTTCCGCCGGTTGTAAAAACGCCGGGATTTTTGACCGCACTTTTTGCGGATTGAGGATTAAAGGATAAGTGCGTTTTTGCGCCACCATCACGGTAAGCGGCGAAAACCAGCCGGCTTGTCGCTCATGCAGCGCGAGATGGTGCTGTTCCAGAATATCGAAATTCAATAATTCCAGCCAATCCGCAACGCGCCAGGCGCAGTAATGACGCAGGGGAAATTCGCCCAATTTGGTTTTAAACAGGAAGGCGCTCAACGGGTTAAACAGACTGAGAAACAAATAACCGTCGTCTGTCAGCACCCGATGAACTTCACGCAGAATCTGGTGCGGATCCTGTGCAAAATTAAGGGTGTTGGTTAAAATGCAGGCATCGATTTGTTGTTCGATAAAAGGCAATTCGGTCAGTTTGCTTTGCACGACGGAGTGATAGTCGCCCAAAAGTGCGGTCAGATTTTCAGGTGTTTTTTCATTGAGACTGATTTGATGGCGTAGCGGCAAATCGCAGGCTATTTCCGCGCTGAGTCCGCCGATTTTCAGAATCTGGTAGCCACAAATTTTTGTAAACCAAGGCGCAAAATAGTCACTTAATGCGTTACAATACGCACTTCCGTTGGGAAGCTGTTGCCAGCCGCTTGGCATGGTGAGCGATTTTTCATATTTAGCACGCCACATCGTTGTAACTCCGAGGTTCTATGTTAATTCCGATTCCTGCCTTAAATGACAACTATATTTGGCTTTATGCCCGAGACAATTTACCGCCGTTAGTCGTTGATTTGCCGGAATGCGAGGCGTTATTTCGGTTATTGGATACCCGTCATTTAACGCCGGAAGCGCTGTTGCTGACGCATTTTCATGATGACCACGTCGGCGGCGTCGGCGAGTTTAAAACGCGTTATCCGAACGTGCCCGTTTACGGCCCCGCCGAATGTGCCGACAAAGGCGCAACGCATATTGTTAATGAAGGCGACATTAACACCGAACATTATCGAATTCAAGTGTTGCCCGCCACGGGACACACGGCGCAACACGTGGCGTATTTAACGGACGGGCATTTATTCTGCGGCGATGCGTTATTTTCTGCCGGTTGCGGGCGGGTATTTACCGGCGATTACGCCGCCATGTTCGCCGCCATGCAACGTTTCGCCCGTTTGCCGGACGAAACCATCGTCTGCCCGGGGCATGAATATACCTTAAGCAACCTGAAATTCGTGGAAAGCGTCTGGACGAACAAAAGTGCGGTGGAAAATCAGCGCGTTTTGGTGGAACGGCAACGCGCCGCCAATCAGCCAAGCCTGCCGAGCACCATCGGCTTGGAAAAACAAATTAATCCGTTTTTAACGGCAACGAGTCTGGCGCAATTTACGCAATTACGTCAGGCAAAAGATCATTTTTAGAGAAAATATGGCAAACAAGCAAAATTCCAAATTATTTTTAGTTTTACTTCTCGGCGCTTTGTCCGCTTTCGGACCTTTTATCCTTGACCTGTATTTGCCCGCGCTGCCGCAGATCAACCAATATTTTCAGTCTTCCACCGCGTTGACGCAGGTCACGCTGACATCGGCGATGATCGGGTTATCCGTCGGGCAGCTTTTCTTAGGACCGATTAGCGATAAATACGGGCGCAAAAAGCCGTTGATGATTTCCTTGGCGGTGTATATCGTCAGTTCCACATTGATCGTTTTCTCGCCGAACATGGAATCGCTGATCTTCCTGCGCACCATTCAAGGGCTGTCTTCCGCCGGTAGCGTGGTGATTTCCCGTGCCATTGCCACAGATTTGTATCGCGGTCGTGAAATGGCGCGTTTTTTCGGGTTATTGATGTCCGTCAACGGATTGGCACCGATCATTTCACCGATTATCGGCAGTTTTTTACTGCAATTCGTGGATTGGCGCGGCATTTTCGTCGCATTAACCTTGTTGGGCGTTTTCTTGATGGTCGCCGCCATTCTGTTAAAAGAATCCCTGAGTGAACACGACCGTTTATCGGGCAATATTTTGCATACCTTTGCGCCGTTTAAACGCATCGCCGGAAATCGCACATTCATGACATTCGTGGCTTTGCAATCTTTTCAGTTCGCGTCATTTTTTGGTTATTTGGCGTCTTCCGCCTTCATTTTTCAGGATTTCTACGGCTTAACCGCTTTGCAATACAGCTTCTGCTTCGCCGTTAACGGCACGGCGATGATCGTCGGCGTGAATCTCAGCAACCGCCTAAAAAGCCGCTCGGCGCTGGATATCGGCGTATTCGGCTTGTTAACGACGGTCATCTTTATCGGCGCGATGTTGCTTTTGCAAGCCAATGTGTGGTTGGTGGAATGCGGCTTTTTAGTGATGTTGTTGTGTATCGGTTTTGTCCTGCCAAGTTCTTCCACCTTGGCAATGGAATCGGAGCGCCAATATGCCGGCAGCGCCTCCGCCTTGCTGGGATTTTGCCCGTTTTTCTTAGGTGGCGTGGCATCGCCGTTGGTCGGTCTGGGGAATATTTTTGTGGCGACCTCCGCTGTGTTAGTCGGCTTTGCCGCCTTGGCTGCGATCACTTATTTGACAATCCGCAATAAAATCGCAGATTGATAGCCGGTTTTGATTGCTTCAGTTTGCTCAAAAGTGGGCAATTCAGCTAGAATATGCCCCGTTTTTAGTTTGTATTTTTTAACTTCTGTGGGACGAATTTTAGCCGCTTTGACGTTTCTTAACGGTAAAGTGCGGTGACTTTTTCATGTATTTTTTATGACGATTTTAGTTCTGGGTATCAATCACAAAACCGCTTCCGTGGCGTTACGGGAAAAAGTGGCGTTTTCCGATGAAAAGCGCGCTTTTGCCTTGCGTCACATTCAACAAACGCAGTTGGCGGAAAGTGCGGTGATTTTATCCACCTGTAATCGCACGGAAGTTTATCTGCACAATAAAAGCGTTCCGCCGCAAGATACGCAAACCTGGATCACGTTGGCGGTGCAGTGGTTTGCTGATATTCATCAACTGGATTTGGCGGAGCTTCAGCGTTACGTTTATACCCATGAAAATCTTCAGGCGGTGAATCACTTAATGGAAGTGGCGTGCGGTTTGGATTCGCTCATTTTAGGTGAACCGCAAATTTTGGGGCAGGTGAAGCAAGCCTACCAAATGAGCGAGCAACATTACCAACTGGAACGGCAAGCCATTTCCGGCGAATTATCCCGTTTATTCCAAAAAACCTTTGCTACCGCCAAGCGGGTGCGCACCGAAACCAACATCGGTGAAAGTGCGGTGTCCGTCGCCTATGCCGCCTGTAGCCTGGCGCGTCAGATTTTTGAATCCTTACGGGAATTGACGATTTTATTAGTGGGCGCAGGTGAAACCATTGAGCTGGTGAGTCGCCATTTGTTACGTCACGACGTAAAAAACTTATTTATCGCCAACCGCACGTTGACGCGTGCCGAGGCATTGGTGGAAAAACTGGACTCGGCGGCGAATATTCAAGTCCTTTCTTTGGAACAGTTACAACAGGGCTTAAATCAGGCGGATATTGTGATCAGCTCCACCGGCAGCCCGCACATTCTAATTAGCCGTGATATGGTTCAGCGGGCGCAAACGGCGCGTGATTATCGTCCGATGCTGTTGGTGGATATTGCCGTGCCCCGTGATATTGACGAAAGTGCGGTAGATTTGGACAGCGTTTATCATTACACGGTGGATGATTTGCAAAATATCATTCAGCATAATTTAAATCAGCGCGAACAGGCGTCCGAACAGGCAAAAGCCATTATTCGTACGGAATGCGCCGATTTCTTTGAGTGGCTGAAAGTACATCAATTTTCTAATTTGATTCGACGTTATCGTGAAAATGCCGAACAAACCCGGCAGGATTTATTGGAAAAAGCGTTGAATTCGTTGCAACAAGGGGAAAATGCCGAACAGGTGTTGCAGGAATTGAGTTATAAATTGATGAATAAATTGATTCATTCGCCGACCCA
Organism: Aggregatibacter actinomycetemcomitans; assembly: GCA_017160915.1. Lineage (GTDB taxonomy): Bacteria > Pseudomonadota > Gammaproteobacteria > Enterobacterales > Pasteurellaceae > Aggregatibacter > Aggregatibacter actinomycetemcomitans_B. The sequence continues at coordinate 27,725 of JACAWG010000066.1, read as the reverse complement.
AGCCATGCAAACCATGGTAAAAAGCGGCAATGCCGGCGGCTTGCAAACCTTTTCAAAAGCCTTGGGAATGGAAGAAGAATAGCTATTTCCAATTGCTCAAATTCCTTTTAAAATAAGCCAACTTATCTTTGCGGGAGAAAAAAATGCGAGAAAATCCTCAAATCGCGAACGTTGATCTAGTGAAACAAATGAATAGCGCGGTTGTGTATAAATTAATCGATCAGCAAGGTCCTATTTCCCGTATTCAAATTTCCGAAATCAGCCAGCTTGCCCCGGCGAGCGTCACCAAAATTACCCGCCATCTTCTTGCTCGCGGTTTAATTAAAGAAGTTGAACAACAGGAGTCCACCGGTGGACGCCGTGCAACGTCCATTGTGGCGGAATATAAAAATTTTCGTTCTATTTTAATTGGTCTTGGGCGTGAGCATTTAACGCTGGCGATCATGGATTTGTCGGCGAAGTTGCTGAAAAAAGAGGTGTTCACGCTGCCGAATCACCAAACCCCGCAGGAATTCGAACAGTTTTTATTCCAACATTTGGATGAATTTATTCACGCTAATCAAAAACGGGGTAGCGAATTTATTGCCATCGGCATTACCGTACCGGGCTTTGTGGACGTGAAAAGCGGCATGATTGAACAGGTGCCGCATTTTGATTTAAACGCGCCTTGGGACTTGGCGAATCATATTGCCGAACGTTTTCATTTAGCCACGTATATCGGGCATGATGTGCGAAGTTTGGCACTTGCCGAACATTATTTCGGCGTGACTAAAGATTGTTACGATTCCTTGCTGTTGCGTATTCATCGCGGTGTTGGTGCGGGGATCGTGATTAATCACGAAGTCTTTTTAGGCTACAAAAATAATGTGGGCGAAATCGGGCATATTCAGGTGGATCCGCTGGGTAAGCGTTGTATGTGCGGTAATGTCGGTTGTTTGGAAACCGTTGTGAGCAATTCGGCCATTGAAAACAAAATGTCGGAATTGTTGGAAGACGGTTATCAAAGCAAATGGCTTTCTTTGGAAGCTCACGATATTGAAGCCATTTGTAAAGCCAGTAATAAGCAGGACGCGGTGGCGACGGAGCTTATTGAACATGTCGGTGTGCAAATCGGGCGTGTATTGGCGATGAGCGTGAATATGTTTAATCCGGAAAAAATCGTGATTTCCGGCGAAATTACACAAGCGAAGAATGTATTATTCGCGGCAATCCGCCGCACATTGGAAAGCCATGCGTTGCCTGCATTCGTGCAGAATACGCCGTTGGTCGCATCGGAATTAAGTAATGAAGATGTGATAGGCGCCTTTGCGTTGATTAAAAGAGCCTTATTTGACGGCAGTTTATTGCGTCGTTTAATTGAAGAATAGGCGTTCACCGCCTTAAAGTGCGGTGATAAAAAATAGTGTTTTTGAATGTTGGTTTGCCAATGGCGCTAGGGGAATGAGCAAGTTCGCAGGAACTTGTGAATAAAATTAAGGCGATTTGTTTAATCTCTATCCGAATGTTTTAATTTTATTTATTTTCCGAAAAAAATGGTTGACGAGTAGAGGCAATATCCGCATAATACGCCCCGCAAAGTCAATGAGATGGTTGCAAATAAATGGCTATGTAGCTCAGTTGGTTAGAGCACAACACTCATAATGTTGGGGTCACAGGTTCGAATCCCGTCATAGCCACCATATTTGCGGGACTGGCGAAATTGGTAGACGCACCGGATTTAGGTTCCGGCGCCGCGAGGTGTGTGGGTTCAAGTCCCTCGTCCCGCACCATTCATTTTGTTGATAATCAATATAGTTGTTGGGGTATCGCCAAGCGGTAAGGCACCGGGTTTTGATCTCGGC
>JACAWG010000066.1:0-25834 GCA_017160915.1 Aggregatibacter actinomycetemcomitans | reverse complement strand
TTTGATCTCGGCATTCCTAGGTTCGAATCCTAGTACCCCAGCCACCTTTCTCTTATTTCTAGATTAAATCTTCATCTTATACTTTTCCTTTGGTTGTATTCAGATAAATAAAAAAGCCATTCCGTGGCTTCAGAATGGCTTTTTCTTCTTGTTAAAGGATTAAGCTAAGATTTTATCTAATTCTTTGCTTACCTCTTCCACTTTTTGTGTGCCGTCTAAGCGGAAATATTGTGTGTTACCCGCTTTAGCTTCAGCTTGGTAGTAGTCAACCAACGGTTTGGTGGTGTTGTGATACACTTTTAAGCGGTCTAACACGGTTTCCGGTTTGTCATCGGCGCGAATAATTAAATCTTCGCCGGTCACATCATCTTTACCTTCTACTTTCGGCGGATTGTAAACGATATGGTAAGAACGACCGGACGGTTGGTGTACGCGGCGACCGCTCATGCGTTCTACAATCACTTCATCCGGCACATCGAATTCCAATACATAATCAATGGCGATGCCGGCAGATTTCAACGCATCCGCTTGCGGAATAGTGCGAGGGAAGCCGTCCAGTAAGAAACCTTTTGCGCAGTCCGGTTGGGCGACACGTTCTTTAACTAACGAAATGATTAAATCGTCAGGCACTAATTGACCGGCATCCATTAAGGTTTTGGCTTGTTTGCCTAATTCGGTACCCGCTTTAATGGCGGAGCGTAACATATCACCGGTGGAAATTTGCGGAATAGCAAATTTATTCATAATAAATTGGGCTTGCGTACCTTTTCCTGCGCCCGGTGCGCCTAATAGAATAATTTTCATGTTGTCCTCTTTATGTCAATAAAAAACGTTTGAAAAAACCACCGCACTTTTTGCTTCATTGATGAAAAGTGCGGTTGATTTTGAAGATGTTTTAGTGAATCGTCGCGTATGGTTGCCTAATTCCCTGAAAATGTCAATTGTCGGATTTTGCCACCACCGTTTTTTCGTTCCATGGGGCGACCCAAAACAGGCAAAGCATACCCGGTACGGCGAGCAATAAACAAATCCAGAAAAAATCATAATAACCGACGGCTTTGACCAAATAACCCGAGAGCATTCCGAAGCCTTTGCTTGGCAATGCCGACAGGCTGGTAAATAAGGCGAGTTGGGTGGCGGTGTAAAGCGGATTGGTTTCCCGCGCCATAAACGCCACAAAAGCGGCGGTGCCGAGACCGACGCCGATATATTCGGCCGCAATCACAATGCCGAGTTTCCAGAGTTCGGCGGAGGTAATCTGTGCAAAATGCCCGAAACCGGCAAGCCAAACGAACCCGCCGATGGTGATTAATTGAACGAAACCGAAGACCCATAAGGCGCGATTAATGCCGAGTCTAATCATAATCACGCCACCCACGAGACCGGCGGAAATACTTGCCCAGAGAGAGGTGCTTTTGACAACCAGAGCAATATCCTCTTTGCCGAAGCCCATGTCATAAATAAATTTGGTTTGTAGCGTGGTGGCGAAGGAATCTCCGAATTTATACAAAAACAGAAAGAGCAAAAAGCCCAATGCCTGCGCTACGCCTTTACGTTGGAAAAATTCTTGTAGCGGAACCCAAAAGGCGAGATAAGCGGGTTGATCGCGATTTACGATGGTAATTTGTGGTTCTTTGGCGAGAAATAAGGTCATAAACAAGCCGAACAGCATACAAAGTGCGGTCCATAAAAAAACCGTTTCCCAAGGATAAAGGGTGGCGAGATAAAGGGAGAGCCCGCCGGGAATCAAGCCCGCCACGCGATAAGCATTAATGTGAATGGTGTTACCCAACCCCAGTTCGCTGTCGCTTAAAATTTCACGACGGTAAGCATCAAGCACAATGTCCTGCGTCGCCGAAAAAAACGCAATAAGAAAGGCGATATTTGCCACAATGCTCAGCTGCGTACGCGGATCAAATTGGCTAATGGCATAAAGCAAAATCAGCAAAATAACTTGTGTAATCAGTAACCAACTGCGTCGCCGTCCCAGAAAATTGAGAAAGTAGCGATCCAGCAAGGGCGCCCATAAAAATTTTAAACCGTAGGGCAGAGTGACACCGGTCACCGCGCCGATAAGTTCAATGGAAAGCCCTTTGTCCGTCAGCCACACGGGCAGCATTTGTAATAAAACGAATAAGGGCAAGCCCGAACTAAATCCGGTAAATACGCAAATCAGCATATTGCGGCTGAAAATTTGTTGGGCTAAGGAAGGTTGGGAAGTTTGAGGCATAATAAATTATTCAACGGCAATTTCTTTAATTCGTAATTCATCACCGCTTTGGCGTTGCAAATGCACGCTGCCGCAATTCGGGCAAGTGCTGTTATTGGCTTGAATTTCAACGAATGTTTTGCAATCCCAACACCAGGCTTTGGCGGGAATCGGGATTAAGTGGAGCTTGCAATTTTCGGCAGGCGTGCCTTTGGATGCCATTTCAAAGCCAAATTCCAAGGCGCCGGGTTCAATACAAGAAAGGGCACCGACCTCAAGCCAGAGGTCGGTGACTTTGTTGACGTTGTGTTGTTTGCATTGCTGCTCAACAATTTCAATGATGTTTTGACACAACGATAATTCGTGCATGGCGATTAATCCCGATAACCTTTCGGGTTATTTTTTTGCCAATTCCAAGTGTCTTTCATCATTTCTGTCAAGCCACGTTCCGCCTTCCAGTTTAACTCTTTGGCAGCGAGGCTCGGATCGGAATAACAGGTGGCAATATCGCCGGGACGACGATCTACCAATTTATATGGAATTTGAATGTCATTCGCCTGTTCAAAGGCTTTCACCATATCCAGCACGGAATAGCCCACGCCGGTTCCCAAGTTATAAATATGTAAACCGGCGTCATCTTGATGGCGATCCAAGGCTTTAACGTGACCGATAGCCAAATCCACCACGTGAATATAATCGCGCACTCCGGTGCCGTCGTGCGTATCATAGTCGCTACCGAACACGGAAAGTTGTGGCAGCTTGCCGATGGCGACTTGGCTGATGTAAGGCAATAAATTGTTCGGGATGCCGTTCGGATCTTCCCCCATTAAACCGCTGGCGTGCGCGCCTACCGGGTTGAAGTAGCGCAAAATCGTCATGCTGAATTTCGGTTCTGCCTTGGCGATATCGCGCAGGATTTGTTCCACCATGTATTTGGAGGTGCCGTATGGATTGGTGGTGCCGCCCACTTCGCAATCTTCGGTAATCGGGATCACTTTCGGATCGCCGTAAACCGTAGCGGAGGAGCTGAACACGAAATTCCACACGCCGGCTTTTTTCATTTCCTGTACCAATACTAAGGAGCCGGTGACGTTATTCAAATAATATTCCGCCGGTTTTTGCACGCTTTCGCCCACGGCTTTTAACCCGGCAAAATGAATCACGGAATCAATCTTATTTTCGGCGAAAATTTGCTGCAATAATGCGCGATCCAACACATCTCCCAGATAGAATTTCACTTTCTTACCGGTGATTTGTTCAACGCGTTCTAAGGACTTTGGTGAAGAATTGCAAAGATTATCTAAAATGACGACATCTTTGCCTGCATTTAATAATTCCACGACAGTGTGCGAACCGATATAACCGGCACCGCCGGTGACTAAAATGGTCATAATTTCTTTCCTTTTGAATGAAATAACTGCGGGCTAGTATAGCCCTTTTTAGCGGTGAAGCAAAATCACGGAAATGGTGTTTTGCTCCAATGGCGGATTTATGCGTTAAATCAATATCGAGCTATTGCTTATTTTATTCTGAATGAATAAAATTCAGCTCCTTTTCACTTACTATAATTAAGGAACCTAAAAAATGAATTGGTATTTACATGTATTAAAAAATTATGCCACCTTTAGTGGTAGAGCCAGACGTAAAGAATATTGGATATTCTGTTTATTCAATATGTTGGCTAGCATTGTTTTAGCGCTTGTGGATATAGTGTTCGGATTATATAGCTCAGCCCTCGGAATGGGGTTGTTGAGTGGTATTTATTCACTGGCGGTATTTATTCCGGGACTTGCCGTGAGCGTGCGCCGTTTGCATGATACGGATAGAAGCGGTTGGTGGCTTTTGCTGTGCTTCGTACCTATTATCGGCATTATCGTTGTTATTGTCTTTATGTGTTTTGACAGCCAACCGGGTACAAATCGTTTTGGTGACAATCCTAAAGAAAACATCGTTTCCAATGCGGTTTCAGAAAAAAACCGTCTTATCAGTTAATTGTTAATAGGGTTAGCCGAAAGGTTAGCCCTTTTATATGGTAGTTTGCGCAAACGTTTACTTATTCAAGGTTTTCGGTAAAATACCGCCCTTATTTTTTCTTCTATCATTAAAGGTAATTTTCAATGTCATCTCCTCAATCAACCGCTTTAGAACAACGTTTTGAGTTGACTAAACGCGGTTCCACCGTGCGTAAAGAAATCATCGCCGGTTTAACTACGTTCTTAGCCATGGTGTATTCCGTTATCGTTGTGCCAAATATGTTAAGTGCGGCAGGGTTTCCGGCGGAATCGGTTTTTATCGCCACCTGTTTGGTTGCCGGTCTCGGCTCCATTTTAATCGGCTTTTGGGCAAACGCGCCGATGGCAATCGGTTGTGCGATTTCCCTTACCGCATTTACCGCCTTCAGTTTGGTTATCGGGCAAAAAGTCAGCATTCCCGTGGCGTTAGGTGCGGTCTTTTTAATGGGTGTTTTCTTTACGCTGATTTCCGCCACGGGCATTCGTGCTTGGATTTTGCGTAATTTGCCGGTAGGCATTGCCCATGGTGCAGGCATCGGTATCGGTTTGTTCCTGTTGTTAATCGCGGCGAATGGCGTCGGTTTGGTGGTCGGCAACCAAGCGGGCTTGCCGGTGAAACTCGGCGAATTTACCTCCTTTCCGGTAATGATGTCCTTAATCGGTTTGGCGTTAATTTTGGGCTTGGAAAAAATGCAGGTGAAAGGCGGTATTTTATGGGTAATTATCGCCATTACCATCATCGGTTTAATTTTTGACCCGAACGTAACTTTTAACGATAAAGTGTTCAAAATGCCAAGTTTCGGCGATGAATCGCTGTTCTTGAAATTAGACGTGCTTGGTGCATTGCAACCGGCGATTTTGCCGGTGGTGTTCGCCCTTGTGATGACGGCGGTATTCGATGCTACCGGCACCATTCGCGCCGTTGCCGGACAAGCGAATTTATTGGACAAAGACGGTCAAATCATCAACAGTGGCAAAGCCTTGACCTCCGATTCCGTGAGCAGTTTATTCTCCGGTATTTTCGGTACGGCGCCGGCAGCGGTTTACATTGAATCCGCCGCAGGCACCGCAGCGGGTGGCAAAACCGGTATCACCGCCATTGTGGTCGGCGTGTTGTTCCTGTTAATGCTGTTTTTCCAACCGCTTGCTTTCTTAGTGCCGAATTACGCCACTGCGCCGGCGTTAATGTATGTGGGGTTATTAATGTTGAGCAACGTGAGCAAATTGGATTTTGACGATTTCGTCGGCGCCATGAGCGGCTTGATTTGTGCGGTATTCATCGTGTTAACCGCCAACATCGTTACCGGCATTATGCTGGGCTTTGCGGCATTAGTTATCGGACGTGTGGTGAGCGGCGACTTCAAACGCTTAAATATTGGCACGGTGGTGATCGCGGTGGTCTTGGTGGCGTTTTACGCCTTCGGTTGGGCGATTTAATTCGACGATTAGGCATAACAAAGGCGCATTAATATGCGCCTTTTTGTTTAGATTAATGTTGAAAAACGCGGAAAAACCCCACCGCACTTTGCAGTTCATCACCGTAGAAAATCAGCGGAATCCGTTGTCGTTGCCAAGGTGGCACGTTCAAACCCTGCCATACTTTTTTGATGTCCTGATTTGCGCCTTGTTGCGATAATCTCACCTTGCCTGAATAACCGAAACGGATCCAAACTTTCGTTCCCGCTAACGGTAAGCCGAGGGTTTCTTTATATTCCAGCCCGTTTTCATCACGCCAAAGTGCGGTCATTTTTTCCGGTGTTTTTTGCAGTAGCAAGGATCCTAAGCCGTCAGGTAAGTTCATGGGCTGATGAAATTCCGCTTCAAAACAGACGTGTGAAATATCCGCAAATATCGGCGTGAGAAACAGCTTGTTTTGGTAACGGCGAAGGATTTTATCCTCCAAACGAAATTGTGGCTGCGCATCGGCTTTGGCGAAAATCACGTCGGCAATCATGTGTTCCAGCTGCACTAACGAAGGCATGGCGACGCCCTGTTCCTGTAACCATAAACGCAGCAATGCCCGCTGTTTCGCCGGAGAGTAGGTGGCGAAGTCGTGCACCTTAAAAGTGCGGTCATTTTCCACAATGTTTTTTTGGTATTCTTCCGCCAGCAGTTCATTGAGCAGCTGTTGCTGTTCATAACAATGTTGCGCCGAACGTTGCACCGCCGAATCGAAATGCGCCCAGCGTTGGCGAAATTCGGGCAACACCACATTGCGCAGAAAATTGCGGTCGTATTGATTGTCTTCGTTACTTTCGTCTTCAACCCAAGTCAACCGTTGCTGTTGCACGAATGCCATCAGTTGCTGACGGCTAAAATTCAATAGCGGGCGAAAAATCGGCACGCCGTAAACCGTGCTGTTCACTTGCATTGCACCTAAACCCTGCAAGCCACTACCACGTTTGAGCGCAAGAAAAAAAGTTTCCGTTTGATCTTGCTGATGGTGCGCCGTGACAAGCCATTCTTCGGGCAAAATATGTTGTGCGATGGCTTCATAACGCGCTTCGCGGGCACCGGCTTCAATGCCGTTTTGCAGCCGCACTTTAACCGGCTGAATCAACAACGGAATATTCAATTGTCGGCAAATTTGTTGGCAATGTGCCGTCCAGGCATCGGCATTGGGGCTTAAGCCATGATGAATGTGAATCGCACGCAGCTGAAAGTGCGGTCGATTTTCACGGTGTTTTGCAAATAGGGCGAGGAGGGCGGTAGAGTCCAAACCACCGCTAAATCCAATAAGAAATTGCGTTTGATTTGGCGCGTGCCGTTGTAATTGCTGAGAGAATTGTTCGAGAAGCATAGCGGATAAAATAACCTCCCGCTTAGCGGGAGGCGGTGGCAGATTAAGCGATTTTTTGTGCTTTATATTGGCTGCGCGGGTTGATGATAAGATCGCGGGCGGCGATGATTTGCAGCTCGTACTCGCCGCGTTCCAAGGTGGTTTGCATCACATCATTAACCGCGTTTGCCATGTGTTCAAAGGCTTCTACATCAGATTTTCCGTTGAGTAAATTGGCTAAGAATAAGCCGGCGGTTAAATCACCCACGCCAACGGGCTCGCGGTCAAACGGATGTAATGGACGGGATAAATGCCAAATGCCTTGTTCGGTGGCAAGTAACATTTCAAATTGACCGGCGTCTTTGCCCACTTTGCTTAAATGTTTAACCAACACTTTTTTCGGCCCTTTTGCCAAAATGGCTTTCACGGCAGCCAATGCCTGTTCAAAATTTTCTACCGGTAAACCGCTTAATTCGCGCAGTTCCACCAGATTCGGTGTAATAATATCCGCTTCCGATACGATATTAATCAGCCCTTCACGCACACCGTCGGCAACGATACAACCTTTGTCGGGGTGTCCCATCACCGGATCGCATAAATATAAGGCGTTTGGATTGATGGCTTTGATTTTGTGAACGGCGTTGACGATTTCGTCGATTTGCTCGGCGGAACCTAAATAGCCCGAGACCACGGCATCGCATTTGTGCAACGCTTGAATCTCTTCAATGCCGCGAATGATTTCGCCGATTTGTTCTTTGGGAATGACAATGCCCGTCCATTTGCCATATTGGGTGTGATTGGAAAATTGCACGGTATTTAATGCCCAAACATCAATACCGTGCAATTGCATCGGGAAAGTTGCCGACTTGTTGCCGGCGTAGCCATAAACCACATGAGACTGAATTGAAAGTACATTTTTCATTGTTATTTTCTCCTTTTAAAATCCCTTTAAATACAGCAAATACGGTTTTTTATAATGCTGTTTTAAACGTAACCGTAACTCATTAAGCGCTGATAACGACGATCCAATAACTGTTCTGCATCTAATACGTCTAAATCCGCTAAGTCGGACAAAAGCCGTTTTTTCAGGTTTTGCGCCATTTCTTCATAATTACGATGGGCGCCACCCAGCGGCTCAGATACGATGTTGTCAATCAAACCCAGTTCTTTTAAACGATTGGCGGTTAAACCCATAACTTCTGCTGCGGTAGAGGCTTTGTCGGCACTTTTCCATAAAATAGAAGCACAGCCTTCCGGGGAAATAACGGAATAGGTGGAATATTGCAGCATATTCACTTTATCACCCACGCCGATTGCCAATGCCCCGCCGGAACCGCCTTCACCGATAACGGTACAAATCACCGGCACCTTTAAGGTGGACATTTCACGCAGGTTACGGGCGATGGCTTCCGATTGTCCGCGTTCTTCCGCACCTACGCCAGGATAAGCTCCCGGGGTGTCGATAAAAGTAATGATTGGAAGTTTGAAACGTTCCGCCATTTGCATTAAGCGTAGCGCTTTGCGATAACCTTCCGGCGCCGGCATACCGAAGTTGCGTTTTACTTTTTCTTTTACCGTGCGACCTTTTTGGTGACCGATAACCATCACCGGTCTGCCGTCTAAACGTGCCAAACCACCGATAATGGCTTTATCATCGGCAAAAGCACGATCGCCGGCAAGTTCGTCAAAATCGGTGAAAATATGTTCGATATAGTCAAGAGTATAAGGACGATTCGGGTGACGGGACATTTTGGATACTTGCCATGCATCTAAGTTTGCAAAAGTTTTTTCGGTGAGTTCCATGCTTTTTTTCTGCAAACGGGCAATTTCATCATCAAGATTAATGTCGTTATCCTGATCCACGACGGAGCGTAATGATTCGATTTTCGCTTCAAGTTCGGCAATAGGTAATTCAAAATCTAAGTATTCTTGACTCATTTGGTTGTTCCTGATTTTATGAAAAATTTGCACCGCACTTTAACAAGATTTTAGTGTGGGCGCAATCTGACGGGCTATTTTATGTATTTTTTTCGCAAATACTATAAAAAATTAATCTGGTTACACCAGCTGATGCCCTGTAATCACAGTAATTTGTTGTTATCACTGAATAAATTTTCGATGAAAAAATTAGTAAATATATCTTACGGTATTGATTGACAATCTGCTAAAACGATTTTATGATGTAGTTACTTTCTAAATAAGATGTTTGAAAGTCAGGATTGGTCTCCTGAAATAAGCGGCTGAAGGTATAAAACGCTTTTAGTATGAGTTTTATGTCGCACACTACAAGGCATCATCTATCAATGGTGGACTAGGTAGAAACCCGCAGGGATGCGACGCAGTAAACCGCTTACTGTTAAGACCAATTCTGCTTAGTTCACCACCTATCAAAGATCCAATAGTTTCTTCTCATTTTTCTTTTCTCCTTTATAAGTTTCTGTGTGCCTATAAATAAAATAAGCACGTTTCCGTGCTTATTTAAAACGAAGATTAGCCCTTATTTTGGCATTTGGATAAAAGGCACTGTGCTGTTTGGAATCATGGTTTCCGGTAATTTGCCGTCCCATTTTTCTGCGGCGGTCAGTGAAACCAACTGCTGATTCTCTTTTAATGCTTCACCTTTTGCTTTGATGGTTTGCGCTTCCGCTTCCCCGGTGGCTCTAATCGCTTGGGCTTCCGCTTCGCCGCGTAATTTCACCTTTTCCGCTTCCACTTTCGCTTGAATAATTTGTGCATCCGCTTCTGCTTGTGCTTGCGTTCGGATAATTTCCGCTTCTTTTTGGGCGATAGTTAATTGACGCTCTTTGGTTTGAATTTCAATATTTTTTTGCATGGATAATTCAATCCCTTTTTCATAAGCATCAGAATATTTAATTTCGGAAAGTTGCACGCTATTTACTGCGATAGGCTGTCCTTCCAAGGCTTTTCTGATGTTATTTTGCAGCGTGTCGGACAATTTTGCCCGCTCGGTGATACTGGTTTGCACGGTAAATTGACCAAAAGTCGTTTCAACTTGAGAACGAACACGTGGCTCAATAATTTGCGTTACCATATTCTCAATGGTGCGATAACGATCATAAACCCCAATAGGATCCGTCACATTGTAAGTAATCGTCAGGGCAGCGTTGACAGATTGCTGATCCCGGGTGTAGGCGTTTAATCCATAACCCACTTCACCATCGCTACGACGGCTGCCGAAAGACAAGGATTGATCGCGGGTGGAAATCGTAATCAGGCTATCTACGACCGGGATCTTAAAGCCTAAACCGGCATCGACAACCCGAATGGTTTCACCGAAGCGGCGAATCACGCCTTTTTCACCGGCATCAACAGTAAAATAAGAATTGAGCGCAATAAGAACTGCCACTGCACCCAAAGCGACGAAGCTATATTTTTTGAGAAATGCTTTCGGATTTTCAATGGCATCGGTTTTTGTTGGTTTTAACATCATGGTTCCTTATTAAAATAAAATTTGCTGTTTTCTGTACATCTGTACAAAAGAAACGCTGAATTTTCAGCGTCTCTGTCATGTATAGTGGTTACTCCCACTCAATCGTTGCCGGTGGTTTTCCGCTGATGTCATATACCACGCGGGAAATGCCGTTTACTTCATTAATGATCCGATTGGACACTTTACCGAGCAAATCGTAAGGCAGATGCGCCCAATGTGCGGTCATAAAATCGATTGTTTCCACGGCGCGCAGGGAAATGACCCAGTCATATTTACGCCCGTCGCCCATCACACCTACCGATTTCACCGGCAGGAATACACTGAAGGCTTGGCTGGTTTTCGCATACCAACCGCTGTTGTGGAGTTCTTCAATAAAGATGGCATCGGCGCGGCGTAATAAATCGCAGTATTCTTTTTTAATCTCGCCGAGTACGCGCACCCCTAAGCCCGGGCCGGGGAACGGATGGCGGTTGATCATTTCTGCCGGTAAGCCTAATGCCAAGCCGATTTTGCGTACTTCGTCTTTAAACAGTTCGCGTAATGGCTCAACTAAGCCTAATTTCATGTAATCCGGCAAGCCGCCTACATTATGGTGGGATTTGATCACATGGGCTTTGCCGGTTTTGCTGGCGGCGGATTCGATCACGTCAGGGTAAATGGTGCCTTGCGCTAACCATTTCACTTTGGTGAGTTTTTTCGATTCGTCATCGAATACATCCACAAACACTTTGCCGATAATTTTACGTTTTGCTTCCGGATCGGAAACGCCCGCCAATTCGCCCAAGAAACGGCTTTCTGCATCGACGCGGGTAATGTTCAAACCAAATTTATTGCCGAACATTTCCATGACTTGATCGCCTTCGTTTAAACGTAATAAGCCATTATCCACGAACACACAATGTAGATTTTTGCCGATGGCGCGGTGTAATAACAGCGCCACCACGGAGGAATCTACGCCACCGGATAACCCTAAAATCACTTCGTCGTCGCCCACTTGCGCTTTAATGCGTGCCACGGCGTCTTCAATGATGTTTTCTGCCGTCCACTTGGTTTCGCAACCGCAAATGTTCACCACGAAATTGGTTAATAATTCCAAACCTTTTTTGGTGTGGGTGACTTCAGGGTGGAATTGCACGCCGTAGAAACGACGATTTTCATCAGACATGGCGGCAATCGGGCAGGTCGGCGTGGTGCCGGTGATTTGGAAATCGTTTGGCAGACGGGTGACTTTATCGCCGTGGCTCATCCATACATCCAATTTGCTGTCGCCGTCATTTAAATGAGCAAAAAGTGCGGTCGGATTTTCCATTAAAACGGAGGCATAACCGAATTCGCGATGATCGGAGGTTTCCGTTAAGCCGCCAAGCTGCATCGCCATGGTTTGCATACCGTAGCAAATGCCCAACACCGGCACGCCGGCATGAAAGACATATTCCGGTGCGCGCGGGCTGTTTTCTTCTGTGGTGCTTTCCGGACCGCCGGAAAGAATAATCCCTGTCGGGTTGAAATCACGGATTTGTTGTTCGGTGACATCCCACGCCCAAAGCTCACAATACACCCCGATTTCACGCACACGACGGGCGATGAGTTGGGTATATTGGGAACCGAAGTCGAGGATGAGGATTTTATGGTTATGGATGTTGGTCATGGTTTTCTCTAATATTTAATGGATATGAATTTTATTTAAACACTTCCGAGTGAGAATTTAGCCTTGCAAAATAGATTGTGTCTGCTTCTATTTTGTAAATTAAAACGAGATCATTTTTGATGTGGCAATCTCGAAATCCCTGCCAATTTCCTTGTAAGGCATGATCTTTATATCGTTCGGGTAGGGATTTTTGGTTGAACAGGCAATATAAAACCTCGGCATATTCCGGACCGGATTGAATTTCGATCGGAAGTTTTTTTAAGTCCCGTTTATATTCTTTTGATAAAACGTAATCCATGAAAATCCTTTTATTTGCTTAAATCACGCATTTTTTGTTGAAATTCATCAAAGGAATCTACGCTAAATCTTTCCCCTTTTCCGCTCATTAATTCATTGATTGCATTAGCTGTTTTGGTATTCGGCTGATAATCCAAACTGAGCGGAATCGTGTTGGTTTTGGCAATTTGGGTTAAAAACATATTTAACACCTGAGCGGGCGTTAAACCGTAGCTTTTAATGACGTTAAAGGCTTGCTCTTTGATGTCGGCTTGAGTACGGAAATTTACTGCGCTATCTAACATAATTTTTTTCCTCCATGGTGTAATACGAGGAAATTATACGTTAATTGTATTGCAATGCAATACAAAAATGGCGCAAATTTTAACCGCACTTAATTATTGTTTTTTGGCTCTCTTGCAAAACGGTGGCGCATTCTACCACTTCCCCCACTTAACGTAAACGATTGCGGTGTTTTGGCAAACAAAAGTGCGGTGGATTTCACGGGTGTTTTTTTCGCATAGAAAAACATCGGGAAAAACCACCGCACTTTATGACGAATTAGGCGGGAATAAATAACTCCGTGGCGATAACCACACAAATGAAACCCACCGCCATCGGCACGGACATCCGTTTTACGATTTCAAACGGTGAGATTTTCGCCATGCCGGACACCGCAACCACCACGCCGGACACCGGTGATAAGCCGCGACCTAAGTTGGAGGCTTGTAACATCGGAATGGTTAAATAAGCCGGATTGGCGCCCATTTGCGCCGCCAGTTTCGGGATCAATTCGGCGAAGGCGTAGAATGCCGCATTGCCGGAGCCTGTCGCCATGGTGGCTAAAATGGTGATGACGGCGAGTACCAACATCATAATTAAGCTGCTGCCACCGAAAGATTGGGCGGAATCAATGAGATTGGTGATAAAGCCGATGGTGCTTAAACTTTGTGCGAATACGCCGGCGGCGACCAATAACATTACCACGCCGGCAAAGGCATCCGCCATGCCGCGATAGGCGACAACCAAGTTATCAAAGGTTTTCTTCGCGCTGAAATTACGGGCGAAATCAATCACGGCGGTAATGATGAAACACAGAATGATGATCGTCACAATGTGCAGTTTCGGTAACCCGAATTTGCCATCGAAAAGTAACACGCCGATGATTGGCAAAAGCGGCAGAATGGCATAGAAATTCGGTGCGATGGTTTTGATTTCGGACGCGTCAACCCGTTCGATTTTGATGCCTTCTTTGCGATCCAAATAACGTTGCCAGAAGAAATGGGCGACGGCGATGCCGCAAATGGCGAAGATGGAAACCGGCAGGCTGGTGCTGAAAGCAAATTCGCTTAGCGGAATTTGGGAGATTTCGGCGGATAACACTACATCACCGGAGGTCGGTGACAAAATAATGGAAATCGGTGAGGCACAAATGGCTGCCGCCGCCCCGCGAGAAATACCGACATTGACCATGACGGGGAACAGGGTCGCCATTAACAATACGCCCAATCCGGTGGCGGAGGCGACCGCAAAGGACATCAGGCACGCCAGAAAATAGGCGAATACCATTAAAATATACGGCGAGCGAATATTTTTTAAGGGTTTGGAAACCAGTTTGACCACCACGTCGTTGGCGCCCAAATGGGTCATATAGGCGGAGAAGCCGCATAAAATCATGATCATTAAACCCAAGCCGCCGGCGCGATTTGACAGTAAATGTTTTACATATTCCAGAATATCAAAATAGGCGGAGCCGGTGCTTTTGACGTTTTCCGGCAAAATGGAATGCCCCAGTAACACGGAAATCAACAGCAGCACCAAGCCGCCGAACATTAACACGCCCGTCGCCGAATAGCCTTTTACAATGTAGTAGGCGACGGCGACAATGGCAATCAAACCGATAATTAAATCCATAATTGCTCCTTAGATAGTGAGATTTATTCGTAGGGCATTGAATGTAGCGAAAAAATAAAGCCGCTGTAAACGGCTTTATGTGTAAAGTTTGAAGTGGATCATAAAAAGTGCGGCGGATTTTTTCGGTATTTTAAAACGCCGGAAAAAATCACCGCACTTTTCGTTGATTTAGTGCAAATTGTTGTCCGTTAAATAAACGCTTTTATCTGCCGTATCGCGCGGTAACACGAGATTCAACAGAACGGCGGTAATGCCGCCGGCAGCAATGGCATTGCGGAACACTTCCGGCAACATTTTGAATACCTCCGGCTCAAAAGCGACACCCAAACCGACGCCCACGGCGGTGGCGGCAATGACGGCTTCACGACGGTTGATGCCGTGGGTCATGATAATGCGTACGCCGGCAATGGCGATTAAGCCGAACATCAACACCATGGCACCGCCCAGCACCGGGCTTGGGATGGTGGTGAAAGCGCGTCCGATAATCGGGAATAAACCGAATAACACTAAAATCGCCGCGATAAATTTACCCACGTGACGAGAAGCAACGCCGGTCATTTGAATTACGCCGTTGTTTTGGGCGAAGGTGGTTAGCGGTAAGGAGCCGAGCGCGGTGGCAATCACGGAAACCAATCCGTCGGCGAACACCCCGCCGCGCAAGCGTTGACGGAATTCTTCGCCTTCATAAGGTTGCCCGGAAACCATGGCGGTGGCGGTTAAATCGCCCACGGCTTCAAAGACGCTTAATAAATAGATAATAGCGGCGACCCAAAATGCCGACCAATCGAATGTGAAACCGTATTTAAACGGCACGGGAACGGTGAAAATATCCACGTCTTTTAACGGCGAGAAATCCACCATACCCAGGCATAAGGCGACGATATAGCCGGCGATTAAGCCCACTGCGATGCCGCTCATGCGTAAGAACGGGTTACGCATACAGTTGAAAATTAGCACAATGATCAGCACAAATCCTGCCAAACCGATATTTTGTAAGGATCCGAAGGCTTCGGTGCCTTTTGCCGAGAACCCGCCGCCGAAGTCGGTGATACCGATGTCGATCAGGCTCAAGCCGATAAGCAATACCACCACGCCGCTCACGGTCGGGGTGATGACGCGTTTGAGATAAGGCAACACCCAAGCCGCGCCGCATACTAAAAAGGCGCCCACAAAGGATACGCCGAGTAGGGTAGAGACCATGGTGTTTTCGTCAATGCCGTTTTCTTTCATGCTCATGCCGACGGCAATCATCACGCTGACAAAAGAGAAGTTGACCGATTGAATGGAGAGTAGCCCGGAGCCGATAAAGCCGAAGCGGTGTACTTGAATGTAGGTGCCGATGCCGGAGGCAACCATCGCCATGGAAACCAAATAGGCGGTCATGTGTACCGGTAAACCCAGCACGCCGCCGACGATGAGGGCGGGCGTCACCATCGGTACAAAAATCGCCAACAGGTGAGTGATGGCGCTGATTAACGCATTTAAAAAAGGCGGTTTGTCTTCCAACCGATAAACTAAATCGGCTTCGGACGCTTTTTGCTCGTGTTCCATGGAAAGTCCTTAGAATGGGTGAGGATTGTATGATGAATAAGAAGGGCGCTATTTTAGTGAATTTTGCCTTTTTGCGCAAACGATTGCTTGTGATTTGTCATAAAAGTGCGGTGGATTTTAGCGGCGTTTTTTGCGGCATTATGTAGCTGTTGCACAAAACTAATGCTTCGACAGGCTCAGCAACCGTTTTGTGCATTTGCTACATAATGCCGGTTTTTTGAGTTTAAAAAACACGTGGAAAAATAACCGCACTTTTCTGGGAATAAAAAAGGCATAGAATGAATCTATGCCTTTTATGTTTAAGCGAACCGATTAGAAGTGCATACCCGCACCGACGGCAACGCCCACTTTGCCTTGGGAATCGCTGGTACCGGAAAGTCGGATAATGTACTTGCTGTTATCGGACACTTTCGATACCCCCACCGCAATGGCGTTTTCGCCTTGGTAGTTACCCGCCGCCACGGACACCATGCCTTTACCCGGCAAAAATGCTTGTGGCAATTGGGAAGAAGCCAACGCGCTTGCCACACCGGCATTTACGCGTTTACCCATTTGGTTCACCTGACCGGCAAGGGTGTTGTATTTGTTGCCGACATCGCTTAATGCCGCGTGTAATTGCGCGCCATTGACGGCATCTTTGCTGTCTCTGGCTACGCGACCCGGTGCAACGTTAGTCACTTGAGTATTTCCGGCATCAATCCCTTTCGCCGTAACGCTCGGGCTGTTTTCGATTTGTTTACCGTTGTTATCGACAAAGGTCAGTCCGTTTTCGCTAATGCGCGTACCGCCGGCGGTGACGGAATCCACATTCAATTCTTTCGCCATGGCAACCGTGATGGTATCGCCGTTCACTTGCGTCATGATGTTTTTGCCTTGGTCAAATTTATTCCAGTCGGCATTGTCTTTATGACCTTTCACATTCACTTGAGAATTTAACTTCGCCGCGTGCGCCGTGCCGTCGTTCGCACCGAATTTCAAGCCGTCGTTCAGCGTCGCAACGTTTTCACCGTTCGCTTGTAAACGCGGTTTGGTGCCGTTGACGGCGCCTTCAACGCCTTCCGGACCGTCAGCCATACTCATTGAAAGATGTTTGCCGTCTTTGGTTAAGGTAATCGAGCCGTCTTTGCCGTTGATACCCACAGCGGCTTTGCCGTCGGCGCTTTGTACCGTTACAACGCCGTCTTTACCATTTGCACCCTGTGCATCCGGTCCGCCTACATCAATCGTATTGGATTTAATCGTATCGATTTTTGCGGATTCGGCATCCAAATTCTGATTGGTTTCAATGGTAATTTGCGTACCGTTTTGCGTCAGCATAATGTTATTACCGGCGGTGTAAGTCACGGTATTGCCCGGTGCGACCTGGGTCACTGAAGCACCCTTCACAACCCCGGTTGAGCCGGCTTGCGCCGATGTAGTGACATTCCAACCGCGACCGGCAATTTCTTTCACTTCGTGTAACTGGCTGCCATTGACGGCATCGGTACTTGTGGCTGAAATATCGCCGTTGGTAACATTTGTGATTTTGTGATTACCGGCATTAATACCGCTGTCTTTGTTGATTTCAACCGTGCCTGCTTGCAAGCCGTTTTCGGTCACTTTTACATCATTGCCGATATTCAAGCCGTCTTTGGTGACGGACACTTTATCGCCGACTTTCAAGCCGTCGTTGTTCACCGTGGTGTCACCCATTTTCACGCTGCCGTTATCACCAAGATCCAAGTTCTTCGCAAGCTCAACCTGAACTTTGCCATCAGCAACTTTTGTGTTGATGTTATTATCGGCGCCGACAACTTCAACGGTCTCGCCTAAGCCTTTTTTCACCTCATTGCCGTCTTCCGCTTTTAAGCCAAAGCCTTTGGTAGATAAGTTATTCACGGCGGTGTCTAACTGACCTTTATTGACCGCGTCGGTAGCATCTGTTCCCTCGGCAACGTTGGTAATTTTGTTACCGCCGTTATTTAGGCCGTTGTTAGTAAGGCTGACGGAATTGCCGCCATTTGCCGGGGTGATGGTGATACCGCTGCCGTTGACGACGGTGTTGTTATTGCCATCGGTAAATTGTGCGTTAGTTAAGTTTTTCAGCTCTTTTGCCAGTTTTACATTTAAGGTGTCGGATCCGTCAGCGATGACACCGATGTTTCCATCGACAAGTTTGCTGTCGTCTGTTTCACCGCCTTTGATTCTAACGGTTTCACCCAATTTACGTTTCACGTCCGTACCGGCGTCTCCGGCAAAGGTTAATTGGCTATTTTTAATTGCATTGAGCTGTTTCACATTGACCGCATCGCCGTCATCCGTGCCGTCGGCCACGCCGCTGATTTTCGCGTCTGTACCATCCGCTTTGCTGACTTTTAACCCGTCGGCAGTTGGGGTTAAGTTCACCGCGTTGTTGCCATCCGCTAATTTCACCTCTTTAAATTTCGGTTTTTCCGCAATTTGGATTTCCACTTTGTTGTCTGTAACAACGGTGCGCACATTTTGTGTCGTAGAGGTTTTAGCCGCGTCAGTTAAACCGCCTTCAATCGCCAGTGTCGAGCCCAATTTTTGTTGAGTGCCATTGGCATCGGTATCACTGTTTGTATTACCGGTTACGGTTAGATCTTTAAAGGCTTGTTCCGCGGCTTTGTTAATGGCGTCATTAACATTATTCACGGTTGCTCCGCCGACGGTAATCGGCGCATTGGTGACAGTCACATCACCCACTTTCAAGCCGTTACTATCAAGTTTGGTAGTTCCCGCTGTCACCGTGTTAATGTTCAAGTCTTTGGATAACTTCACTTTCAGTTTTTTATTGTTGGCATCGGTTTCATCAATTTCCGTTGAAATATTGTCATCCGCGCCCACAACTTCAATGGTGTTACCCAAGGCTTTCTTAGCTTCTTTGCCATCTTGCGCTTTTAAGCCGAAGCCTAAGGTGGTTAAGTCTTGGGTGGCTTTATCCAACTGACCTTTATTGACTGCGTCAGAATCATTTACCCCATCGGCAACATTCGTAATCGTATTATTGCCATTATCTAAACCTGTCGTCGTTAATCTCACCGGTGATTTAGCGGTATCGGCAGGCGTTACTGTAATTCCATCACCGTTAATTGTGGTATTCCCCGTCGCACTCGTGAAGTTTGCGCTGGTTAAATCTTTTAACGCTTTTGCTAATTTCACATTCAGCGTATCTGTTCCTGCAACCACACCAATGTTGTTATCGGAGAGTTTCGTCGGATCGGTTTCACCCCCTTTCACATTCACTTGTTCACCAAGTTTACGGGTGAAGTTAGTGCCGCTATCCCCTCCAAATGTTAACGGATTAAAGGCTTGGGCTGCGGTTTGTGTAATCGCATCATTGAGATTATTCACTGCCGTGCCGTTTACTGTTGGCGCAGTGTTCGTCACAGTCACATCGCCTACTTTTAAGCCGTTAGTGTCAAGTACCGCGTTGCCTGTTGTTACTTTATCTAGGCTAATTTCTTTAGCCAAATTAAAGGTCACATTGTCATCGCTTGCGGTTTTGCTAATCACGATATTGCTATCGGTATTATTCAAATCAACCGTTTCGCCCGCCGCCACATTGGTCGCATTTGCGCCTTGAGCAGTTAAATTCCAACCTTTATTGACGGTTGTGGTAACGGCATCTAACTGGCTCTTATTCACTGCGTCATTAGGATCCGTCCCGTTGCTTACATTGGTAATTTTTTTGTTTGCGGCATTAATGCCTGTCGTTGTAATGCTCGGACCATTGCTAATGGTTAAGCCGCTTTCATTTAATACGGTGTTACCTAGATTTACCGTCGTGAAGGCAACAGTGTCTGCGGTGGAATAAGTAAAGTTATTGCCGTCTTTCTTAATGGTTAAGTTTTTACCGGCTTTAAAGACCACTTCATCGCCGTTGGTCACTTCACTTTGCGTTGCCGCGCCATCGACAGTGCCACCATCAGCCGCTGCATTTGCTTTCCAGCCTGAATTATTGATTGCAGTTGCTATATCATTAGCTGTTACAAAGGCATCTCCGGCATCACTTGGCGTTAACTTACCGGTTGTGGCATTTTTAGTTAAAGTTGCTTTTGCCACATCAAATTTCACTGAAGTTTCATTATTATTTACATCAGTGACATTTGCCATTGTTCCCACGCCATCAACAAAACGAACCGTCGCATTGGATTTCACCTGACCTTTATCGGCTTGGTTTTCGGCAATCTTCCAACCCATACCGTTGACGTTATTGGTCAAATCTTGCAATTGACCGTAGTTCACCGCGTCATTGGTATTTGTACCATTAGCTATACCGCTCAATTTAGCCGGAGTATTGTTATCATCTTTGCTTAAATTTAACCCATCCGCTGTCGGTGCTAAATTCACAGTATTTCCGTTATCGGTTAATTGAATGCCTTTAAACTCAGGTTTCTCAGCCATTTTCACCGTTAATGAACCTGATGTATCCGCTTCCACATAAATGTTTTTCGCAGAGACATCGGTAGCATCATGGTCACCTTTAATGGTTAAGGTTTCACCCAATTTACGATGAACATTAGTTCCTGCGTTATTACCGGTGAAGTTCATGCCTTTCTCGGTAAGTGCGGTCACATTTTGCGTTAAATTATCATTTAATTGTTTAACGTTGACGGCATCGGTGTCGGCAGTTCCTGCGGAAACATTGGTAATTTTGTGACTACCCGCATTTATGCCGTTGCTATCAACAACAACATTGCCGACGGTGACTTTATCGAAATTCACGTCTTTATTTGTGTTGATCGTAAAGTTTGTTCCGTTTTTGGTGATATTGATATTGTCGCCGTTAATAAATTTAACCGTGCTACCGGCTTTAATGGCATCTGCAGTTTCACTATTCGATGTGACATTCCAGAATGCATTATTAATTGCATTGGCAACAGATTGCGCCGTTGCAGGCGCGGAGGAAGGCGCAGTCGCTTGACCGTTTGTGCCTACGCTAACATCTGCTGTTGTCACATCGACTTTCAAGATCTTCTTGCCATCAGCGTCTGTGCGACTGCTTGCTACGGTATTGGTACCGTTTTCAATATCCACCAAGCCGGTAATGACTTGTTTTCCGGCAGGTGTGATGTTGCTTAGATTTTTATCTGCGGCATTGTTAATTTGGTTTTGTGCCGTGGTGTTTAATCCTACGGTAATTCCGTTAGATGACGCTGTTGTGACAATGCCATCAGCGCCTTTAATCGATAGGTTAGATGTCGCTAAATTTACAGAACCTGTACCACTATCTCCTGACGTATTCAAGGTGATATTTTGGATGGCAGAGTGAACGGCGCCACTTGTAACGACTTTATTATCGCCTGCTGCAACAGTGTTTGTTTTATTTAGATTAAAAGTAATCTTGTCTGCTGTTGAAGTGCCGATAATGTCGGTTCCATCACCTTCAATCGCCAAAGATTCACCCAATTTTTTGACCGCACTTGTGCCACTGTTAGAGCTGAAAGTGATAGCTTTACCGGCTAAATCGTCTAATTGCGATTTGTTTACGGCGTCAGTACCATTAACCCCATTAGCTACATTGGTTATCACTTTACTTCCTGCATTAATGCCGTTGCTATCAACAACCACATTGCCGACGGTCACTTTATCGAAAGTGACATCTTTCGCGGTTGCGAACCTGAATTTATTGGCGGTATGGGTAACGACCAAATTGTCACCTGCATCAAAAGTCACCGTATCACCGGCTTTGATTTTATCCGGTGTATCCGTTGCCGCACCATTACCGCTGGCTGCGGCTTTCCATGCTGCGTTATTGATTGCATTGGCGACGGAGCCTGCGGTGACAGGGGCGTTCGCGTCGTTGCCTGTTGGGGTTGCGACTTTATCGTCTGTGCCGACGCTTAATGCCGTGGTGGTGACATTCACCTTAAAGGTTTTCTTGCCTGTTGTTGCATCGGTAGTATTGCTGACAACGGTGTTTGTGCCGTTTTCCATATCAATTAAGCCGGTGATTACGCCTTTCCCCGTAGTGCTGATATTGCTTAAATCTACATTCGCTGCGTTATTGATTTTGTTTTGGGTATCCGTATCCAATTGAACGGTAACATCGTCACCGGAGGCGGTGGCGGTTAAGCCGTTTGCACCTTTAATATTAAATTGCAATCCGCCGTTTTTGCTAAGACGCTGTTCGTTGGTTGTTCCGGTATTTCCACCCAATTTAATGGCGTTATCACTGATTTTGTTATCAATGGAATCAATTTTAGTCTTAGTCGTATCATCAATTTTTACGGTAATACCATTGCCGTTAGCCGTTGTGGTTAAGCCGTTTTCACCTTTGATTGATAGACGGGTGGTGGCTAAATTGACAGATCCCGTTCCCGTATCGCCCGATGTGTTTAATGTAACGTTTTGAATTGCGGAATAAACGGCATTGCTGGTGACCGCTCTTGCATCGTTATTGGCAACGGCGGTGGATTTGTTTAATCCAATGTCAATGCTGCTGCCGGAAGCATTGGCGTTCGTTGTAATATCACTACCGCTTCCTTTAATGGTTAGGGTTTCCCCCAGTTTTCTTGTGAATGTGCCGCTATTTCCGTTTAATCTTAATGGGGAATCTTTAACGGCATTTAATTGTTGTACATTAACCGCATCTGTTGCAGCCGTACCATTGGCAACGCCGCTGATGGTTCTATTATTTAATGTAATACCGTTACTGCCGAAACTCATTATCGTACCTGAACCGGCAACGCTGGTGATATTGGTTAAAGTAGGGGATACGGAGAATTTGAAGTCTCTGGCTGATTGATCAATCACCATATTTTGACCGGCTTTTAATGTGACATTATCTTCCGGTTGTACATTGGCTACAGAAATGCCATTAGCTGTACCGCCATCTGCAGCAGCGGTAATATTCCAACCGGCAGCCACTTTTTCTGCCACTGCATTTAATTGCGAACCGTTAACTGCATCGGTTGAGGTGCTGCTGACTTCGCCCGGTGCGACGTGTTTTAACTGGCGTTCATAACCGGTAGAACCAAAGGAAACAATATCGCCCGGTAAGGTATTCTCACCACCTTGCCAGCTAAATGTATAGGTTCGTCCATCGACGGTGTAGGATTTATGTGTTTGTTTTGTGCCGCTTTCTGCCGTTGTTGCAGTCGCACCCCCACCGATAGCTACCGCATTATCAAGGTTGGCAACGGCGCCGGTACCGATAGCAATACTGTTGGTTTTTGACGCTTCGGCATTGGTACCTAACGCTAAGGCAATGTCTCCGGCAACGGCGCGGGTGCCTAATGCAACGGAAGATTCGCCGGCGGACGTATTACGATATGTGGATTGAGAACCATCACTATTGGTGATTTGTTTAAATGCTCTACCGGTAATGTTGGTATAAGCCTCCTCAATAGTGCCGGTGACTTCAGCGCCGCTTGCCGGATTCGTATAAGTTGTGGTGGTGTTTGCGCTTTTATCAACATCATCTCCACCAATAGCAACAGAGGCGTTCCCTCTTGCATTCGTATTGCCACCGATGGCGATAGATTGATCGCCGGTTGCATTGGCGCCTGCGCCTTCATGGTTTCCTGCACCGATAGCAATACTTTGTGAATTGCCGCTTCCCGCTGCGACAGAAAAACGACCGATAGCGAGCCCGTCTCTTGCTTCAGCTTTCGTTTCCGAACCAATCGCGAGAGATGCCTGTCCGCTGGCATTGGCTTTATAACCGGTAGCAATGGCAAGATCGGATGAAGCACTGGCTTCGGACCCAATAGCAATCGCGTCATAGCCTGTAGCACCGTTGTTATTTCTGTTTCCTTCACGAGCAGAGTTGACAGAGAAATAACGGATTCTCTCTAATGAATTCAATACGCTATAAAGCTGGGAACCGTTAATCGCATCTGTACTCTCTGCAGAAACATCCCCCGGTGCGACGTTTACTAATTGACGTTCATAACCCGGGCTACCAAAAGAAACAATATCCCCTTTATCAACGGTAGAGCCGCCCGCCCAAGTGTAAGTTTGTCCTAAAATGGTTCTGGTCGCATAAGCACGACCTTCTTTATTGGCAGTAGTTGAGGCGGCACCTAATGCAACTGAGTTGAGTTTTTCGGCGGTTGCCCCGATACCAAATGCCGTGGCGCCAAATGCCGTGGCTTTTGCTTTCGTCCCTACGGCAGTGGATAAAGCGCCTGTCGCAAGGGTTTGAACACCAAGTGCGACACCACCCTCACCGGTTCTGGTGCCTGTATAAACCGTGCGATTCATAGTATCGCCGGTCATTTTATTGTAGATATCCCGAAGTGCTTTGCCATTCATCGTATAGGTGGCTGTTTGTTGCCCGTTTGCATCATAGTCATATAATTCATCATTTCCTGTATAGACATATGAGCCAACGAGATCTAGATCGTCGCCACCGATAGCAATTGATGAATTACCTGAAGAGTTAGTATTTCCACCGATGGCAATAGATTGATCACCTGATGCATGCGCACCTTGTCCCGTTGCAGATGCACCACCAATAGCAATGCCTTGAGAACGTGCTGTTACAGTGCTGTTTGAACCGATTGCTATACCATTAGTGGTGCCACCGGCAACACTAGATTGACTACCAACAGCAACAGCACCTGTACCGGAAACATTGGATTGGATACCAATAGCAATACTGGTTGCACCGGTTACGTTGGATTGAGCCCCCATAGAAATACTACCGGCACCCGATGCATAGGACGTGTTACCCAAAGCAATGGTGTTGGTGCTTATTGCTCTTGCATAATTACCAAGCGCAGTACCGTAATTACCGGATAATGCGGCGCTTCCTATTGCAACCGCGTTAGTTAGGGCTTTTGAGCCACTACCTACAGAAACGGCACTCTCTCCTGTTGAGTTAGCATTCAAACCAATTGCAACAGCACTTGCATTTGCTAATGAACCACTACCTACAGAAACAGCGCTCGCGCCTGTTGAGTTGGCATTAAAGCCAATAGCAACTGTATTGGTATCGCGTCCCTGAGCGCTGTTACCAATAGCAATCGCACTTGCCGCTCTTGCTCCTGCGCCAATACCTACAGCAACAGCAGCACTTTCGCTTGCTAATGAACCACTACCTACAGCAACTGCGTTGGTATTGGCTGCTGTTCCTCTCCCCACAGCTACGCCATTTTCAAACGAACTGGCAGAATTCCCTACGGAAACCCCATTCCCTTGAGCATTTGCCAAATTACCGACAGCAACCGCATTTGCTTGGGTGCTAGTGCCATTGCCAACAGCAACGGCATTTGGTGACGCACCGGCTTTATTTCCGACTGCAATACCTTCCGCCTCTGCACTGGTGCCGTTACCCACAGCAACGGCGTTTGGTAAAGCGCTAGCTTTATTCCCAACCGCGACACCTTCCGGCTCCGCACTGGTGTTATTCCCCACGGAGACACCACGTTCTTGAGCACTGCTTTGATTCCCAATGGCAACAGCTTCTACTTTTGAACTGGTATTGTTACCTATCGCCACAGAATTTACCAATGCATTGGTATTATTACCCGCTGCAACAGAGTTGTTAGAGGCATTAGAAGAAGAACCTGCAGCTACCCCAGTTCCCTCTACGATCCCCTGCGGTAAGTTCCCCGCGGCAAAAGTGTTACAACTTATCCCAATCAATGTGGCGGCGGTAAGAAATGTTATTTTTAATGATTCTGAAACTGACGTACGTTTATCTGTCTTTGAAGCGGTAGATTTTTTGTGGGCTTTGGTTAATTCCGAAACGGCAACCCAAGATTGTGTGGCATGATTCCAAATAACTTTAAATACTTTATTCATAGCGATTCCTTGTAGATAATGATAAACGTGACAGGGTGAATAAAACGTGGGATAAAGCCCCATGTGGCGCGTTTATCATGGAAGATTTTGACGGTCGTATTATAGATAAATCCACATGGAGTTCAATGTTTAATCTGAAGATTGACAAAGATTTACACTGTGTTAATTAGCTTGGTATGAGGTTGGAATGATGAAAAAGTGATCTGCTCCCCAAAAGTTGGACAGATAACTAAACCTA
>JACAWG010000065.1:26537-27548 GCA_017160915.1 Aggregatibacter actinomycetemcomitans | reverse complement strand
AGGTCTTAACCCACTTTTTACCAACTATTTTGTCTACTATGCCCCGGAAAATCTACCGCACTTTGGCGTTCAATCACCCCCAAAGTGCGGTAATTTTTAACAACGTTTTTTAACCAAGTATCCCCTCAATAAACCGGGCGATGCCGTCGCTGTCATTTGAGTCGGTGACTTGTTTTGCCTGTGCTTTTACGGCGTCTTCCGCATTTCCCATGGCGACACCGAGTCCTACGGCGGTGAGCATACTGATGTCGTTATGATTATCGCCGAAGGCGATGACGTTTTGCGGATCGATGTTCCACAGTTTCAATAAATCAAGCAGGCGCGCGCCTTTGCTGTTGCCGTTGTTGGCGACATCTACGCGATCGACCCATGACCATTCGCAGCTGAACTCCGATTCAGGCAAGGATTTGACCGCACTTTCCATGGCTTGACGATCGGGCGAACTGATCACGAACTTCCAGATATTTTCGTTCGGGTTATCGATAATCTCTTTGAAATCCGTCACCCGGCGCACATCGGGGCGCACATCGGGCGGGCAGCTCATTGCCCATTGGGTGAATTTTTCCATGTGCGGATTTAAGCGGGTGTAATTCATGGCATCGCGGCTATACATCAGCAGATGAGTGTCGAATTGGTCTGCAACGTCGAGCACTTTATGGCATTGTGCGGCGGAAAGCGGATTGGCGAATTGCACTTCATCGGTTTGCGGATGGTAGAGATAAGTGCCGTTGCAGCAAATAATCGGCGTGTCCAAGTTCACTTCGTGATAATAAGGTTTGACGGCGGTGTGGTGGCGTCCGGTGACGAAAACCACTTTAATGCCTTGTTCGCGTGCCAGTTGAATGGCGTGTTTACTGGCGGGGAGAATGTTACCTTGGCTGTTTAATAAGGTGCCGTCGAGATCGAATGCGATAACTTGGTATGCCATAAGATGTCCTTTGTGTCGAAATGTGAAAGGGAATAATTACCGTAGTATAGAGCGAAGCGGCTGAAAAAACTACCGCACTTTTG
>JACAWG010000065.1:24992-26487 GCA_017160915.1 Aggregatibacter actinomycetemcomitans | reverse complement strand
ACCGCACTTTTGGCGCGTGCGGCGGGAAAAGTGCGGTGAGTTTTCCTGAGTTTCTCCGGCGTGGTGACCAATACTTTCGTGTTGTTATTAGTGGTGATTTTCATGCTGTTGGAAGCGCCTCTGCCAAATGTCTCTGTTCCTTAGGATAATTAATATAACAATTATCCTTGCTGCTTTTTTGAAAAGATACAACAGGCTCTTCTTTGATGTTTCTATCAGCAAGTGTTTCTTTAGTAACTACTGCTCCTTGCCCACCCCCAGCTAAAGCCGTTAGTGAAAAAAATAATAATATTACATAGTTAAGTTTAGAATAAATCATATATTGGCTCTTTAAAAATTACTCTAATTTTTTGAAATAAATACTCCTTTTTTCTCCATATTTAGCAGTATTGCGAAAAAAACTATCAGTGTCACAGGTCATCTCGAGAATTCCTCCAAATGATGCTTTATCTTCCGCATCTAATTTTTTCATATTATTTAAATATTTTTCACAATCTATTGAAAAATCATTATTTTTCTCCAATCTCAAAGATACTTTTTGATTTAAATAATATTCTTTCCCTTTAGGAGTATCTCCAATTTTGACTATCGAATTGTCATGGTTATTTCTGTTTGGAAAGTCAAAATCATTTATATCTTCATCATAATTCAATCCAAAAATAGTCGTATTTTTACTTATAGTATAAGTAAATGGACTATCTTCATCTTTCTTCAACTCAGACCAAATAATTGTAGGTATCATTTCTTCACCATAATAAATAAGCGAATACATAATTATCAAACTATCCCGTACATATATATACATCCTTTCTTCATTTGGCTCTTGATTGCTAGATAAATAATATGAATTATTATGTCTATTAGCTTGTAACTCATGACACTTATCGAAACTTAAATTGCATTTTTTATATAGAAAATATATACCATTATCTAATTTATCTTTTATGCTTACCTTCTCACTTGAATATGCTAATAAATCTTGACGGTGTCCTTCCATATTAGAAAAACAAATAAAATATAAACAAAAAAACAAGAACACAAAACCTATTCTGTACATATAACCCTCAATTATTGATTAATTTCCAAATGAAATGCCCCTTCTCCTGGATTATTTCCTGGGCATAAAACTCTTTTAATTAAACCATTATTACTCATTTGAATACAATATTTATAAAACTCTTTTTGTTCTGCAGGAGAAGAAAGTCCATTTTATTCAAAGTGACTTCTTTACTTTCTCCTTGTCTTTTTCCTGCATTTGCAATTTTAATAATTTCTTTGCCATATGCTCCATAGAAAGCGGATTGGCGAATTTGACTTCATCGGTTTGCGGATGGTAGAGATTAGTGCCGTTGCAACAAATAATCGGCGTGTCCAAAATGCCTTGTTCGCGCGCCAGTTGAATGGCGTGTTTACCGGCGGGGAGAATGTTGCCTTGGCTGTTTAATAAGGTGCCGTAGTATAGAGCGAAGCGGCTGAAAAAACTACCGCACTTTTG
>JACAWG010000065.1:17760-24942 GCA_017160915.1 Aggregatibacter actinomycetemcomitans | reverse complement strand
ACCGCACTTTTGGCGCGTGCGGCGGGAAAAGTGCGGTGAGTTTTTACGGTGTTTTTTTCGTTGTTTCTTGTGATCTTAGTGTTCTTCACGGGCAAGATCTGATAAAGTCTGCGCTCAAAACAGCCTGCTTTTCATCACGATTTTTAGGAGCGAACATCATGAAAAAAATCGAAGCAATTATAAAACCGTTTAAATTGGACGATGTGCGTGAAGCCTTGTCGGACATCGGTATTACCGGCATGACGGTGACCGAAGTACGCGGTTTCGGGCGACAAAAAGGGCATACGGAATTGTATCGCGGCGCCGAATATATGGTGGATTTTCTGCCGAAAGTAA
Source organism: Aggregatibacter actinomycetemcomitans (assembly GCA_017160915.1). GTDB lineage: Bacteria > Pseudomonadota > Gammaproteobacteria > Enterobacterales > Pasteurellaceae > Aggregatibacter > Aggregatibacter actinomycetemcomitans_B. The sequence goes on along the minus strand of JACAWG010000065.1, from coordinate 24,606 downwards.
AAATGGAAATTGTGGTGCCTGACGATTTGTTGGATCAATGTCTGGACGCCATTATTGAGACGGCGCAAACGGGTAAAATCGGTGACGGAAAAATTTTTGTGTACGAAGTGGAACGGGTGATTCGTATCCGCACGGGCGAAGAAAATGAGGATGCAATTTAATCCATGGAAAATCAGTCTTCTTTAGTGAAAGCCTTGGTCGCCGCCGCGTCTATCGTGATTATTTTTGCCGGCATCAAAGCGGCATCGGAAATTGTGGTGCCGTTTTTGTTGGCGCTGTTTATCGCCATTATTTGTTCGCCTTCGTTGAATTATCTGACCAAGAAAAAAGTGCCTTATGGCGTTGCCATCGGCTTGTTATTGGTATTTATTTTGGTGGTGTTTTTCTTCCTGTTCGGGTTAATTAACAACACGATCCAGGAATTTAGCCAATCTATCCCGCAATATCGCCAATTATTAGGCGAGCGCGTCAATAGCCTGGTGGCGTTTACGCAGAACATGAAAATCCCGGTGGATATTTCCGAAAAAACCATTATGGAAAACTTCGATCCAAGCGTGATCATGAATTTTGTGCGTCGCGTTTTCCTGAGTTTCTCCGGCGTGGTGACCAATACCTTCGTGTTGCTGCTAGTGGTGATTTTCATGCTGTTGGAAGCGCCTTACGCCAAACATAAATTCGCCGTGGTATTGAGCAGCAATCCGAATGAAATCGGTCAGCAGGAGCGTTATTTGGATCGTATGTTGCAAGGCGTGATCAGCTATTTGGGCGTAAAAACCATGATGAGTTTGCTCACCGGCGTGTGTATTTGGTTGCTGTTGGAAATTCTCGGCGTGCAATACGCGATTTTGTGGGCGACCTTGAGTTTTCTGCTTAACTACATTCCCAATATCGGTTCTATTATTGCCGCCATTCCGATTATCGTGCAGGCGTTGCTGCTTAACGGCTTTGTGGTGGGATTGGAAGTGATTGTCGGCGTTGTGGCGATTAATATGATTATCGGCAATGTGCTGGAGCCGCGTCTGATGGGCAAGAAACTGGGGATTTCTACGTTAGTGGTGTTCCTGTCCTTATTATTCTGGGGCTGGTTGCTCGGGACGGTAGGTATGTTGCTGTCTGTGCCGCTCACTATGGCGCTGAAAATCGCCCTGGAAGCCGGACCGACAACGGCGAAATACGCCCTGTTGCTCGGTGATTCGGATAATGCCGCAGATAACTAATATCGATAATACAGAGCCTTGTTTCCACAAGGCTCGTTTTCGTTAAAGCACGGTTTTATGCTATAATCCCACCACTTTTTGTCATGATTTCTATAGAGAATTTCATCATCTTACGATAACGCTTATGAAAAAATTTTGTTTATTTCTTTTGTTTTTACTTGTTCTTCTTGCCGGCGCAGGATTTTGGGGATATCAACAGCTGCAACAATTTGTGCAGCAACCGGTGAATGTGCAAAAAGATCAGTTACTCATCGTGGAGCGCGGTACTACGGGTAACAAATTGGTGACTTTGCTGCAAAACGAACATCTGTTAGAAAATGCCGCACTCCTGCCTTGGGTGTTGAAAATTCATCCGGAATTTAGCAAGGTGAAAGCGGGCACTTACGCGTTGGATAACGTCAAAACCGTAGAAGATTTGCTGAAACTTCTCAACTCCGGTAAAGAAGCGCAATTTAACGTGCAATTTATTGAAGGCAACACCTTTAAAACCTGGCGAAAACGCTTGGAAAACGCACCGCACTTAAAGCAAACCCTAAAAGATAAATCCGAGCAGGAAATTTTTCATTTATTGGCGATTCCCGATGTGGCGCAAGAGGTGTACGAATGGCTGAAAATTGAAGGCTGGTTGTATCCCGACACCTATAATTACACGCCGAATTCCACCGATTTAGAGCTTCTGCAACGTTCCGCCGAACGCATGAAAAAAGCCCTGGATAAGGCATGGCGGGAACGTGATAAAGATCTGCCGTTGGCGAATCCTTACGAAATGCTGATCCTCGCGTCCATCGTAGAAAAAGAAACCGGCATCGCGGCGGAACGCCCACAGGTGGCGTCGGTGTTCATTAATCGGTTAAGAGCCAAAATGAAACTGCAAACCGATCCGACCGTCATTTACGGTATGGGTGACGACTATAACGGCAATATTCGCAAAAAAGATTTGGAAGCGCCGACGCCTTATAACACCTATGTGATTGACGGCTTGCCGCCGACGCCGATTGCGATGCCGAGTGAAGAGGCGTTGCAGGCGGTGGCGCATCCGGCGCAAACGGATTTTTATTATTTTGTGGCGGACGGCACGGGCGGTCATAAATTCAGCCGTAATTTAAACGAACATAACAAAGCGGTGCAGGAGTATTTGCGCTGGTACCGCGAACAAAACGGAAAATAATATGGCAGGCAAATTTATTGTCATTGAAGGCTTGGAGGGCGCGGGCAAAAGCACCGCTCACCAATGCGTTGTGGATGTGTTGCATGAGTTGGGCGTGCAGGACGTAATGTTCACCCGCGAACCGGGCGGTACGCCGCTGGCGGAAAAGTTACGCCACCTTATTAAACATGAAAACGAAGAACCGGTGAGCGATAAAGCGGAACTGCTCATGCTTTATGCGGCACGCGTGCAGCTGGTGGAAAATGTGATCAAGCCCGCCTTGGTGCAAGGCAAATGGGTGGTGGGCGACAGACATGATTTGTCTTCACAGGCTTATCAGGGCGGCGGTCGTCAGTTGGGCAAAGATCTTTTAAAAACCTTAAAACAAACCGTATTGGGCGATTTTGAACCGGATTTAACCCTGTATTTGGATATTGACCCGGCGGTCGGCTTGGCGCGTGCGCGCGGACGGGGCGAACTGGATCGTATCGAACAGCAAAATCTGGATTTTTTCCATCGCACCCGCGCCCGTTATTTGGAATTGGTGAATGACAATCCGAAGGCGGTGATCATCGACGCGGCGCAACCTGTTGAGCAAGTGCGGGCGGACATTAAAAGTGCGGTCAAAAATTGGTGGGTTTCTCGTTCAAGATGATTGCGTTATACCCTTGGCTCACGCCCGTTTATCAGAAAATCACGCAGGCTTTTGAGGAAGCCTTGGGGCATCATGCGTTGCTGATTCGTGCCGATGAAGGCTTAGGGGCTGGGCAGCTTTGCACCCTTTTGGCGCGGCGTTTGATGTGTTTAACGCCAAAGGGGGCGGAGCCTTGCGGCGAATGCCACGCCTGTCATTTGATGCAGGCGAACAGTCACCCGGATTTCCAGCCTATTGCGCCTATTGAAAATAAAGACATTGGTGTGGATCAAATTCGCGCCATGAACGAACAGGCGAATCAGCACGCGCAACAAAACGGCAATAAAGTGATTTATATCGAACAGGCGCACCGCCTCACGGAAGCTGCCGCCAACGCCATTTTGAAAACGCTGGAAGAACCCCGCCCGAATACCTATTTCATTTTGCACAGCGATATGCAAAAGGCGTTGTTGCCGACCATTTACAGCCGTTGTCAGGTGTGGAATATTCTGCCGCCGGAGACGAATACCGCCGTGCAGTGGTTGCAGGCACAGACCTCTGTCGAAACGCCGGAAATTTTGACCGCACTTTTGGTGAATTACGGTCGCCCACTGTTGGCTCTCGCTATGTTAGAGCAACATCTACCGGAACAACGGCGCGAATTTTTACGCCAATTCTGGCTGTTTTATCGTCGCCGTTCGCCATTGGAATTGTTGCCGTTTTTTAATAAAGAGATTCTGTTGCAACAACTGGATTGGCTGTCGGCATTTTTGAGCGACAGTCTGAAAAATAAATTGAACATTCGCGAAAATTGGATCTGCCGGGATATTGAGCGCGGCGTGGTTCAATTCAGCCAAGGGCTGTCCGCACCGGCGCTGTTAAAAGCGACGCAAATCGTCGGCAAAGTGCGGTCGGATTTGGCGGCGAATAATGCGTTAAATCAGGAATTAATTTTATTGGACGGGCTGACCCGTTTAATTACCGAAGTGTTTGAAGGATAAAATATGTTTATTGTGGATTCCCATTGCCATTTGGATGCGTTGGATTACGAAAAATTACATGAAAATATTGCCGATGTGGTGGCAAAAGCCAATGCGCGCGATGTGAAACATTTATTGGCAATCGGCGTCACGTTGAGCCGTTTCGAGAAAGCCTATCCCGAACTGGCGCGATTTGATAATGTTTCTTTGGCGTGCGGCGTGCACCCTTTGGATTTTGAGGAAGAACCTTACGACGCCGCCCGTTTGCTGCGTTTGGCGCAGGATCCGAAAGTGGTCGCCATCGGTGAAATCGGTTTGGATTATTATTACAGTGCGGAAAACAAGGCGCAGCAACAGGCGGTGTTCGCCAGCCAGATTGAGGTTGCCAATCAGTTAAATAAACCGGTGATTATCCACACCCGCGAGGCGCGCGAGGACACCATGCGCCTGTTGCGCGACAATCACGCGGAAAAGTGCGGTGGCGTTTTGCATTGTTTTACGGAAAATTACGACATGGCAAAACAAGCCTTGGATTTGGGTTTTTATATTTCCATTTCCGGCATCATTACCTTTAAAAATGCCGAGGAGATTCGCGATGTGGTGCGTAAGCTGCCGTTAGATCGTTTGTTGGTGGAAACCGATTCGCCGTATTTGGCGCCGGTGCCTTATCGCGGTAAACAAAATCAGCCGGCTTACACCCGTGAAGTGTGCGAATATGTGGCAGCGCTGAAAGGCGTTTCGGCGCAGGAAATGGCGCAAATCACCACGCAAAACTTCGAGCGTTTATTTAAAATTCAGGTACAATGAGGCTCAAACGAGTCGGAAAAAGGACGGAATAATGCGTAAATTTTTTAAATATTTTTTCATTACGGTGATTTTGGTTTTTCACCTGTTTTTGTTTGCCACCGTGCACTATGTGTTCCCGCGCTATGATGTGACGCAGGTTACCGGCGTGGAAGTAAAACGGATGGATAAAGACGGGTTAATTACCAAAACCAACCCGGCGGACGGTCCGACCCGCGACGTGTATTTTATCAACACCCAACATCCGGACGGCAAAGTGCGGGTGTATCGTAACGAAGATACCGGCTGGGGTTTCCCGTTCTATTTTAAATTCGGTTCCGCGAATTTGCAGGCGGAAGCGCAGGCATTGGGTAACGAACAGAAAACCGTGCAAATGAAATACTACGGCTGGCGCATTACCATGTTTAACGAGTTCCCGAATGCCTTGTCGGTAAAAGCCCTGGCTGAAGGCGAATCGCCAAGCCATCCGATTTTCGCCTATATTTTCTACATAATTTTGCTGTTCACCTTATTCTTCTCCGTGCAGTTCGTGCGAGGTTGGTTCGACAGCGAAAACTAACGTTCCTTTTTCCTTTCTTCGGTGCGGTTGAAAAACGTTTTAAAAATCGACCGCACTTTATCTTTATTTACATCAACGAATTGAAATCTTATGAGTTTATTTACTGCGATTTTAGTTTTAATTTTATTAATTATCATCAGTGCCGTTGTGTCTTCCGCCGAAATTTCCCTGGCGGGGGCGCGTCGGATTAAATTGCAAAACATGGTCAACGAAGGCAACACGAAAGCCGCCATGGTGCTTAAGTTGCAGGAGCAGCCGGGGCGCTTTATTACCGTGGTGCAAATCGGCTTGAACATGGTTGCCGTGTTGGGCGGGGTGATCGGCGAAGCTACCATTCGGGTGCACCTGCAACACTTTATTCATCAATATACCGATGCGGCGTGGGTGGAAAGCGCCGCTTCCTGGATGGCGTTTTTTATCGTGACGGCTTCCTTTATTTTGCTGGCGGACCTCATGCCGAAGCGCCTGGCAATGACCAATCCCGAAGTGGTGGCATTGCGCACGGTGCGGATTATGCAAATCTGCATTTTCCTGTTGAAACCTATTGTGTGGGTGTTCGATTCCGTCGCCAATTTCATTTTCCGTATTTTTAAAGTATCTACCGTACGCGAAGAAAGCATGACCTCCGAAGACATCGTGGCGGTGGTGGATGCCGGCGCAGAAGCGGGCGTGTTAAAAGCGCAGGAGCATTATCTCATCGAAAATATTTTTGATATGCAGCAGCGCACGGTCACTTCCACCATGACCACCCGTGAAAACGTGATTTTTTTAGACCGCACTTTTACCCGCCAGCAAGTGCTGGACACGCTTACGAAGAATTCCCATTCCAAGCTGCTGATTTGCGATCAGGGCTTGGATCATATTTTAGGCTATGTGGAATCGCACAGTTTGCTGACGCTGTTCCTGAAAGAGGAACAGGTGCAGCTCACCGACAACCGTTTATTGCGCAAACCGCTGTTCGTGCCGGATACGTTATCTTTGTATGAAGTGCTCGAATTGTTTAAATCCACCGGCGAGGATTTTGCCGTTATCGTCAACGAATATGCGTTGGTAGTCGGAATTGTCACCTTAAACGATGTGATGAGTATCGTCATGGGCGAGTTGGTGTCCAGTGAAGAAGAACAAATTATTCGTCGCGATGAGGATTCCTGGTTAGTGGATGGTGCCACACCGCTGGAAGATGTGAAACGCGCCTTGGATATCGAAGCCTTCCCGCACGATGAAAATTACGAAACCATCGCCGGTTTTATGATGTATATGCTACGCAAAATCCCGAAAAAAACCGATTTTGTGCTGTACGACCGCTACAAATTTGAAATCATCGACACCGAGAATTTTAAAATCGATCAACTGATGGTGTCTTTTAGGAAGGATTTGGCGGAGTAGTCATAAGGATTGCGTTTGTCGGGCGGGTGTTGTACCACAGCTGTTTGAAATATTATAATTCATTGATATTTTAGGATATCTTGCCTTCCTCCGTTTACGGGGGAAGGTGCCCGAAGGGC
>JACAWG010000065.1:0-17710 GCA_017160915.1 Aggregatibacter actinomycetemcomitans | reverse complement strand
CGGGGGAAGGTGCCCGAAGGGCGGAAGGGGGGATTTATCTCGATGTTTTCACAAGATTATGCTTAAAAATTGAGATTTTGCCCCCCTCAGGGCTTTGCCCAACTCCCTCCGTAAACGAGGGGAGCCAAGTTTTCCTTTTTTTTAAAAACACCGCGAAAATCCACCGCACTTTTACGTCAAAATTATCCCTTTCGTTCTAAAATCAAAAAACGGCAATCGTAAGGATTTTGTTCGTCGGCGGGGCGGTATTGTTCAAATTCGATGTGCCACTCGTTCCAATCAATCGGCGGGAAGAAGGTGTCGCCGTCCAGTTCCGTTTGGATTTCGGTGAGGTAAAGGCGGGTTGCCTGCGGTAAATATTGTTTGAACAGCTGACCGCCGCCGATGAGCATGATTTCGTCGGAATCGCGGACAAAATCCACCGCACTTTCCAGACTGTCTTTCCAGATGACGCCGTCGTGTACGAAAGGTTGGCGGGAAAGCACGATATTGGTGCGTTTCGGCAACGGGCGTCCGATGCTTTCAAAGGTTTTTCGCCCCATGATGACGGGCTTGCCGGTGGTGTTTTGGCGAAACCAGGCGAGATCGGCGGGCAAGTGCCACGGCATTTGGTTATCTTTGCCAATGACATGGTTTTGGGTCATGGCGACAATCAGACTTAAACGCATTGTATTTCCTAATGTATTTAACGGGTTAAAGTGCGGTTACTATACCACAGGTTTTTCCCGATAGAACAGTAAGCCCGGTAATGCCAAGCCGAAAACCAAGGCGCCGAGAATGAATGTGGTGCTAATGAAGGAGGCGATCATTTGCTCAAATAAGGCGTCGGAGAAGCCATAATGGTGAATTTGCACGATGGCGATCATCGCCTTATATGCCTGCACGCCGGGGATCATCGGGATAATTGCCGCGACGGTGAACACTTTCGGGTGCGCCAAATAACGGTGGGATAAATGCACGCCGATAAAGCCGATGAGTGCCGCGCCGACCAATGTCGCAAACACAATGGGAATGTCGCAATGCACTAAAATGGTGCGGGTGACGTGCCCTAAAGCACCGAGCAGCGCACAATATTTCAGCGCTTTCGGCGGCACATTAAAGACCAACGCAAATCCCACTGCCGGAATGGCTGCGAAAAACATATCATCCAGTAACAAAAATAACCAATCCATTTTAATGCCCCCATGTGGTGATGTTAAGTACGCTTAACGCGAAGACGATACCGAGGCAAGCGCCGAAGGTGAGAATGGTGGCGATCGCCCAGCGCCCGATTCCCATGTTCACATAGCCTTTTAACATATCCGCCAAAGAATTGATTAACGGAAAACCCGGCACCAGCAATAACACGCTGGAAGCCAATGCCACTTGCGGATCGTTGCCGAGTTGGTATTTTAAGCTGGTGCCGGCGATGAGCGAAGCGACAAAAGCGGTGACGGCAAACACGATGACGGGGTTGTAATGCCGTTTGGACAATTCCTGCCGCACGAACATGGCGACGGAAGCGGCTAAAAAGGTGATGAGGGAAATCAGGGCATTGCCGCCGGATAAATGGGCAAAGGAGGCGCAGGATAAACCGATCATCAAGACCACAAAATAGCGGTTATATTTTAACGGCTTGAGCTGCGAGAGTTTTTTCCTGACCAGGTGAATGTCGTATATTTTATGTTCGGCGGAGATGACAATGCGTTGCACGTCGGTGACCATTTGCATATTAATGCCTTTGTCGGTGCTTTTGCGGGCGGTGGTGATGCAATGGCCGTTAGCCAGGGTGGTGATGACAACGGCGTTGGCGGTGAGGGCGCATTCCACGCTTTCCACGCCAAGCGACAAGCCGAGCCGCTGCGCCATTTGCGATACGACAGTACTTTCCGCGCCGTGTTGTAGCAACAAGAGCGCCGTTTGTACGCATAATCGCGTGACTTCCCGTTGATAATCGGGTGTGATGTTTTCCATTTTCATGATGAATCTACCTAAAATTAATTAGCAATATTATAGACCTTTCGTTATTGAACAAAAAATGCTTAATAGAATAAGCACTAAAGTGCGGTGGGATTTTTGGATAAATTTCAGGATTTATGCTAATTTAAGCGCATTTTTGAGAGGAGTCGGTATGCAACATAATAATAAAACCATTGTAGTGAAATTCGGCACCAGCACGCTCACGCAGGGCACGCCGAAATTGAATTTAGCCTATATGATGGAGATCGTTCGCCAGTTGGCGCAATTACATCAGGCGGGTTTTCGTCTGGTGATCGTGACTTCGGGCGCCATTGCCGCCGGTCGGCATTATTTAAATCATCCGCAATTACCGCCCACCGTGGCGTCAAAACAATTGTTGGCGGCGGTGGGGCAGAGCCAGCTGATTCAAACCTGGGAAAAATTGTTTGCTATTTATGATATTCATATCGGGCAAATGTTGCTGACCCGCGCCGATATTGAAGATCGCGAACGTTTCCTGAATGCGCGCGATACCTTGCACGCGTTATTGGATAACCGCATTATTCCCGTGATCAACGAAAATGACGCGGTGGCGACGGCGGAAATTAAAGTGGGGGATAACGATAATTTATCGGCGTTAGTGGCGATTTTGGTGCAGGCGGAACAGTTATATTTATTGACCGATCAACAGGGATTATTTGATAGCGATCCGCGCAAAAATCCGCAAGCGAAATTGATTCCGGTGGTGGATAAAATCACCGATCACATTCGTTCCATCGCCGGTGGCAGCGGCACGAATTTAGGCACGGGCGGAATGTCCACCAAAATCACGGCGGCGGATGTGGCGACCCGTTCGGGCATTGAAACCATCATCGCGCCGGGCAATCAGCCGAATGTGATCGTGGATTTGGCATACGAACAGCCAATCGGCACCAAATTCATCGTGCAGGCGGATCGTTTAGAAAGTCGCAAACAGTGGCTGTTCGCCGCGCCGTCGGCAGGCGTGCTGACCATTGATGAAGGCGCGCAAAGTGCGGTGTTAATTCAGCATAAATCTCTACTGCCGGCGGGCATTGTGAGTGTTAGCGGGCGTTTCTCGCGCGGTGAAGTGGTGCGCATTCGGAATGCACAAGGCAAAGACATTGCCCTCGGCATGCCGCGTTATAACAGCGATGCGCTGGAACTGATTAAAGGCAAACAATCGCAGGATATTGAACAATTGCTGAGCTATGAATACGGCGCGGTGGCGATTCATCGGGACGATATGATCGTGTTATAAAAAAAGAAAAACGGCGTTATGATGAACGCCGTTTTTTTGTGGGATGATTTCTTTAATTACAGAATATCCAATAATTCCACTTCAAACACTAACGGGCTGAATGGCGGAATGGCTGCGCCTGCACCGCGTTCGCCGTAAGCCAATTCATGCGGAATCGCCAAACGCCATTTGGAACCGACCGGCATCATGGAAAGGGCTTCGACCCAGCCTTTAATTACGCCGTTAACCGGGAATTCAGCCGGTTGACCGCGGGTCACGGAGCTGTCGAATACGGTGCCGTCCGGTAGCGTGCCGGTGTAGTGTACGCGGACTTTGTCCGTGGCGGAAGGCACTTTGCCGTCGCCTTCAACCAACACTTCATATTGCAAACCGGAATCGGTCACTTTCACGCCGTCTTTTTGTTTGTTGGCGTCTAAAAACGCTTTACCGGCGGCTTCAATTTCTTTGAATTGTGCCTGTTGCGCTTCTGCCGCTTGTTGTTGCAATTGTTGCAGCGCTTGGCTGATTTCGTTGAAATCCAATGCCGGCGCGTGTTGATTTAACACATCGTAAATCCCTTTTGCCACGGCTTCCGCTTTTACCGCCAATTGGCTTTCCAATAATTGCTGACCGATTTGCAAGCCGATACCGTAGCTTCCTTTGGCTTGAGTATCGTCCAATTTCACTTGATTAAAGAATTCTGCTGTCATGTTGTTTTCCTTTCTGTTGATAAAATTTAGTTGATAGTGGCTAACATTTCACCCATTTTGACGGGCTCGTCCACCTGTAAATGTTCCGCTAAGGTGACGCGATTGGCAGGGAAGAGGTTGATGACCGTAGAACCTAACTGAAACGCGCCCATTTCCTGACCTTTGGTTAATTTCACCGCGTTTTCTTCTTGATACGTCCAGACTTTCACTTCACCGGCGCGCGGCGGATTAATCACGCCTGCCCAGACGGTGCTCATGCTGGCAGTAATTGTGGCGCCCACCAGAATTTGCACCATAGGACCGAATTCGGTATCGAACAGGCAAATCACCCGTTCATTACGGGCAAATAGGTTAGGCACGTGTTCCGCTAGGAACGGATTCACCGAGAATAAATCGCCCGGCACATAAATCATTTTGCGCAGGGTAGCATCGCACGGCATGTGTACGCGGTGATAATCGCGCGGTGATAAATAAATAGTGGCGAATTCGCCGTTTTTAAAGGTATTGACCAAATCTTCATCGCCCGCCAATAAATCGGATAAGCTGAAAAAATGCCCTTTGGCTTGCAACAAGAGTTCGTCGTCAATGTGCCCGATTTGGCTCACACGACCGTCTGCCGGCAAGCAAAGTGCGGTGGGATTTTCATTTATTTTTCGGGCATTGTCTTTTAATTCACGAATAAAAAATTGGTTGAAACTTTCGTAGTCGCTGAAGTGCTCTTTTTTCGCTTCGCTCATGTCCACGTTGTATTTCTTGGCGAAGAGCTTAATCACGAAATGCGTAACCGCACCCCATTTTTGCTTGGCGAACCAGCCCGCCAGTTGGGTTAAATACAGTTGCGGCATAACATATTGAAAGGCAACTTTCAGACGCTGCCAATAAGTGAATTTATTCATAATGGTTATTTTTTCTACAATGTTAAAATGAATGAGGGGTGATTATAACAACTTATTCGGCTTGTGCAATGAGGGGATTTTGCGTGCTTTCGGCGAAATCCGGGGCGGAATTTTTTCGAATTTGCGATGAACCCGACAAAAATGAGAAGGATTCTTAATGCGTAGAAGAGGTCGTGTCGAGTATAATCAGGCGCGAAAAATAACGTTTTTTTCGACCGCACTTTTACCTGAAAAGGAGCCTATATGGAACAAGAAAAATATTTTCGTAGTGCCGATGATACGGAGCTGTTTTACCGTTATCGTCCTGCAAAAGACGGCAGTTGTGATAAGGCGATTGTGTTGTTTCACCGCGGACACGAACATTCCGGACGTATGATGTTTGTGGCAGATGAACTGGGTTTTGACGATTTTGCTTATTTCGCCTGGGATGCGCGTGGGCATGGCTTGAGCCCGGGCGAACGTGGCGATAGCCCGAGTTTGGGTACTTCCGTCGCCGATATTCAGGCGTTTATGCAACACATTGAGCGGGAATACGGCATCAAAGCGGAAAATATCTGCGTCATCGCGCAAAGTGTCGGCGCGGTGTTGGTTTCCGCATGGTTACATGATTATGCGCCGAAAATTCGTTGTGCCGTGTTGGCGTCGCCCGCCTTTAAAGTCAAACTCTATGTGCCTTTTGCCCGCGCCGGCTTAAAACTGATGTATCGGTTGCGTGGTAATTTCTTTGTGAATAGCTATGTCAAAGCCCACTATCTCACCCATAACAAAGCCCGTCAGGAAAGTTACAATAACGATAAATTGATCGCCCGCGCTATTTCCGTGCGTATTTTGCTCGGTTTATACGATGCGGCGGATCGTGTGGTGGCGGATGCGCAGGCGATTACTACGCCGATTCAATTATTGATTTCCGGTAACGACTGGGTGGTACACCATAAACCGCAACATGATTTTTATAATCATTTGGGCAGCCATATCAAAGAGCGCCACGTGCTGCCCGGTTTTTACCACGATACCTTGGGTGAAGAAAACCGTGAATCGGCATTTAAAGAAATACGCCGTTTTATTCGTCAGCGCTTCGCCGAACCGTTGCAAACCGTGGATGTTTCTCAAGCGCATATTCACAGCGCAAGCCGTATTGAAGCTGATGAACTGGCGACACCGCTGTCGCCTTTTAGTCCGCGCGGCGCATTCTGGGCGACTTATCGTTGGCTGATGAAGCTGGGCGCCAACTGGAGCGAAGGGTTAAAAATCGGTAAAGAAACCGGTTATGATTCAGGCAGTACGTTGGATTATGTGTATCGCAATACGCCGCAAGGCACCAATAAATTCGGTGTGTTGGTCGATAAAAATTACCTGAACGCTATCGGCTGGCGCGGTATTCGTCAGCGCAAGGTGAATATCGGTAAAGCGATTAAACTGGCGATGGAAAAATTACGCGCCGCCAATAAGCCGGTGCATGTGTTGGATATCGCGTCTGGGCATGGACGTTATGTTTTGGATGCGCTAACCGCCGAACAAATGCCGGATTCCGTGCGTTTACGCGATTACAGCCCGATTAATGTCGAAGCAGGTCGCAAACTCATTGAAGAACGTCAATTGCAGGGCATTGTCAGCTTTGATCAGGTGAACGCGTACGATCGCAATAACTACCAAAATCTGCAACCGCGCCCGACCCTGGGTATTGTGTCCGGTTTGCATGAATTATTTGCCGATAACGATTTGATTATGAATTCGTTGAACGGTTTTGGTGACGCTATTGAAACGGGCGGTTATTTGATCTATACGGGGCAGCCTTGGCACCCGCAATTGGAGCTCATCGCCCGTTGCTTAACCAGCCATAAAGAAGGCAGTCCGGATTGGGTTATGCGTCGTCGTAGTCAGCAGGAAATGGATCAACTGGTGGAAAACGCCGGCTTTGAAAAAATCCATCAATGGATTGACGAAGATGGCATTTTTACCGTGAGTTTGGCGGTGAAAAAATAGCGTGTCCATGAAAAAAGTGTTTTGGCAACGACTCGGTTATTTGCTTGCCGTCGGCATTTTGTTTTATGCCAGTTATGGATTCAGTAACTGGTTTAGTGCGCAGCGCGAAAGCGTGGTGGAATTTGCCTTTGCGTGGGAAAAAGATATTCCTTTTCTGGCGTGGACGATCGTGCCTTATTGGTCGCTCAATGCCATGTATGCACTGGCATTTTTTCTGGCGCGCAGTAAACCGGAATTGCAACGTTATGTCACACAATTAGTGACGGCGCAAATCATTGCCGTCGCCTGTTTTCTTTTGTTCCCGTTGCAATTTAGTTGGCAAAAACCGCCGACGGAAGGGCTTTCCGGGTTGTTGTTCAATTCACTTGCTGCTTTTGATCAGCCTTATAATCAGGCGCCGTCACTGCATATTATTCTGACCGTTATTGTTGGCACCTTCTATTGGCGTTATTTGTCGAAAATCTGGCGTGGACCTTTGTTAGTTTGGCTGGGGCTTATTGCGTTATCCGTACTGACCACCTACCAGCACCATTTTATTGATATTCCCACAGGCGCGTTGGTGGGCTACCTGATTTTATGGGCGTTACCTTATGAAGGTAGCAGTCCGTTACGCGGACAACAAGCCGATGGGTTTTGTCTCAAGCAAATGAAATATTATCTTGTCGGTGCTTTCGTCGCTTTGTTGCCCGCCTTATATGGTGACGGTTGGCTTTGGTTTATTTGGGTAGGCGTTGCCCTGTTGTTGGTAGCGTATGCTTATGCGTGGGGTGGCGCAAATGCGTTTCAGAAACGGGATAATGGTCGGCATCGCGTGGCGGCAACGATCTTGTTTTTACCTTATCAAATCGGTGTGCGACTGAATATGCTTTATTGGTTAAGGCATCAGGCAAAAGCCTCGGAAGTGCTTCCCGGTATATTTATCGGCAGTATTACTCAAGCGGCAAAATTTGAAGCGGTGGTGGATCTTTGTGCCGAATATCCTTGTTTTTCTCCACTGAAAGATTATGTGTCTATTCCCATGTTGGACATGGTGCCGCCCGAATCCGCCGAACTTGCGCGGGCAGCGCAGGAAATCGAACGTTTACGGAAAGCACGGCAAACGGTGCTGGTGTGTTGCGCCCTTGGCTATGGGCGCAGTGCCGCGGCTATGTTGGTTTGGTTAACGGTTTACGGCGGTTGTGAAAATCTGCCTAACGCCTTACAACAACTTCGCCTCGCCCGTCCACGCGTTGTATTGTCTGCCGGTGCGGAGAAAAACGTGTTGAGTGCCATTCATTGTTTACAAAAACCGCCGAAAGGCATTATGCGTAAAGCATAAAATAATTTATTCATCCCTTGGCGCCGTTGGCACAGCCGACGTTTAAAAACGTTATTTTTTATGACCGCACTTTAGGAGGTAACTATGTCTGCTCAAGCCCGTTTAACATGCCATTTGCTTGCCACGACCCGTTATATCGGCGTGCTGAATTTAGTCGTTTTTGCCTTGACTTCCCGCTTTGGCTCTTTCAGTTTTTGTTTACAAATTTTGTTATCGGTTGCCTTACTTTATCTGCATATTCGTATTTATTTTGATCAGCTGTTATTTAAAGATTTGGCGCAACAGCACATTACCACGGAAGAACTTGACGCCGCACTTGAAGCGCTGAAGCTGAAAATGCCGCAAGGCGAACACAATATTACCGAACGCGTACAAGGTGCCTTAACGTTATGGAAATATGTGTTATATGCCACCGGCGCCCAACTATTATTGCTTTTCCTTGCCTGTTGATTTTATTTCTGTCATCGAATGTAACTCTATGTAATCCTGTGTAAATTCCTTGTAAAGCCTAAAAACTGTAGGGATTTTTCATGTAGAATTGCGCCCTGATTTCTCCTATCACTAACCTAAGGAACCAATTTATTAGTGATGGTGTTTCTTTATTAAACGATTAACAATGCGCTCTCTATAAAAACATCATGGTGATTAACAAACAGCGGGTTGCTCAATTTTTTTCCGAAGCATTGGAAAGTTACGAACAAAATGCCATTGCACAACAGGAAATCGGGCAACATTTACTTCAAATATTATTAAAAAATCAATTAAGCGGATTTCAAAACGTTTTGGAAATCGGCTGCGGTACGGGCATTTTTACCCGTCTTTTAATGCAAAATATTCACCCTAAAAATTGGGATTTGAATGATTTGTGTGATGTTTCCGAACAATTAAAAAAGAACCTTCCTCATCAAAATTATGCATTTTATCAGGCAGATGGTGAGGATTTGGCATTCACAGATAAAAAATACGATTTGATTGTTTCCTGTTCAACCGTGCAATGGTTTGAAAATCAACGGCAGTTTATTCAATCTTGTCTGGATCGTTTAAATCCGAACGGCGTGTTGTTATTCAGCACGTTTACTCCGGAAAATCTTACCGAAGTGAGAAAATTAAGCGGGATCGGATTGGAGTATCCGCATTTGTGCCAATGGTATAGCTGGCTATTGGAGGCGTTTCATTTAACCCATTTAGAACAAACGCAGATTCAACTTAAATTTGATTCTCCGTTGTTGGTGCTGAGACACTTGAAAGAAACGGGCGTCACGGCAACCAATAACCAAATTTGGAGTCGCGATAAAATCGTGCAATTTTGCGATCAATATTGCCGTCGTTATGCGGATTATTCGGGCAAAGTGAGTTTAACTTACACCCCGATTTTTGTGTTGGTGAGAAAAAAGTAAAGGTTGAGTGGAAAAGGTTGGATTTCCGCACCGCTTTTTACGCGGAAAGGCAATAATTTCCTTTGACTATTTTATTCCCAAAGGGTAATATGCGCTCCCTATGCAAAAGGTAAAACTACCCCTAACTGTTGATCCGGTAAAAGACGCGCAACGAAGATTGGATTATCAGGGTTATTACTCCGTTAATCAATTAAGCCGCCTTGCCGAATCGGTCAGTAAAGTGCTCAGCGATGCACAGGTTACATTATCATTCTTTATTGATCCGCAAAAATTAGTTGTTATGAAAGGTCATGCCTGCGTTGATGTCGAGTTGACTTGTCAACGTTGTGGTGAGCCGTTTACACAAACCGTTGATTGTGAGTTTTGTTACAGTCCGGTAGCTAATTTGGATCAAATTGATGTATTGCCGGAAATCTATGAGCCAATTGAATTCAATGAATTCGGTGAAATAGATTTACTCGGTACAATTGAAGGCGAACTTATTTTAAGTCTGCCGATTGTACCAATGCATTCATCTGAACACTGTGAAGTGTCCGTGGCTGAACAGGTTTTTGGCGAATTGCCGGAAGAACTGGCGAAAAAACCGAACCCGTTCGCTGTATTAGCTAATTTAAAGCAAAAATAATTTAGGAGTATAGCCAATGGCTGTTCAACAAAATAAAAAATCCCGTTCACGTCGTGATATGCGTCGTTCTCACGATGCGTTAACCACAGCTGCAGTCTCTGTTGATAAAGCAAGTGGTGAAACTCATTTGCGTCACCATGTAACCGCTGACGGTTACTATCGTGGTCGTAAAGTGATTAACAAGTAATTATCCATTACAACAAAGGTAATCACTTGAGTCGTCTAACCCTTGCGTTAGATGCGATGGGCGGGGACATAGGTCCCCGTATTACTATCCCTGCATCCATTTTAGCCTTGGAACGTGATCCAACGCTTTCCCTTGTATTATTTGGCGATCGCCAACAAATTCTTCCGCTTTTATCTGCCGCTTCAAATACCGTTCGCCAACGTTGCGATATCGTTCATTGCGCCCGCGTGATTGATAACCGTCAGGGAATTTCTTACGCGTTGCGTCACAGCAAAGATACTTCAATGCGCTTAGCAATTGAAGCGGTACAAAAAGGCACTGCACAGGCTTGTGTCAGTGCCGGCGATACCGCTTCATTAATGGGGCTGTCAAAAATTTTATTACAACCTCTTGAAGGCATTCATCGCCCTGCGCTCATCTCCACGATTCCGACCATCACCGGTGGGCGTACCATCATGCTCGATTTAGGCGCCAATGTGGAATGTGACGCGGAAAACCTATATCAGTTTGCGCTGATGGGGGCTATTTTTGCCGAGAATACGCTGGATTTGGTTTACCCCCGCATTGCGTTGTTGAATATCGGTATTGAAGCGGTGAAAGGGTATAAGTCGCTACGTGATGCCGCCGATTTACTGCAAAAAGACACCGCACTTAATTATGTGGGGTTCATTGAGGGGAATTTCCTGTTAAACGGTATGGCGGATGTCATCGTCAGTGACGGTTTTGCCGGTAACGTCGCTTTAAAAACCCTGGAGGGAGCGGCGAAGAATGTGATTTCCTTACTGAAAAGTGAGAAGAAAAATAGTATATTAAGCACGGTTTTCGGTTGTTTAATTCGATCTTTATTCAAAGACAGATACCAACGATTAAAAAAAATCAACCCCGATCAATATAATGGCGCGTCTTTGATTGGTTTGACTTCCGTGGTCGTAAAAAGTCACGGCAGTGCGAATCAAGACGCTTTTGCCAATGCCATTGCCGATGCGGCGTTACAAGCCCGTCGTCAAATTCCGCAGGAAATTTTAGCGGGATTAAATAAAAATTAAATATCAATAAGTTAGTGAGTTTCCTCGCTATTTTTAACGAGATGACTATGTTTAGCAAAATTTTATCTACCGGTAGTTATTTACCAAAAAATATCCGCACCAATGCCGATTTAGAAAAAATGGTAGATACTTCAGATGAATGGATTGTGACCCGTTCCGGTATTCGTGAACGTCGCATTGCCGATCCGAATGAAACCGTATCAACCATGGGCTTTGAAGCAGCGAAAAAAGCCATTGAAGCCGCCAATATTGACCCGCAGGAAATCGATCTTGTGTTGGTCGCCACAACCAGCAATTCTCATGCTTATCCGAGCGCCGCTTGCCAGATTCAGGGAATGCTGGAGATTGATGATGCCATTTCCTTCGATATTGCCGCCGCTTGCACCGGGTTCGTGTATGCCTTGGGCGTTGCGGATCAATTTATTCGCACCGGTAAAGTAAAAAATGCGTTGGTGGTCGGCTCCGATTTAAACTCCCGCAAATTAGATGAAACGGATCGTAGCACGGTGGTGTTATTCGGTGATGGTGCCGGCGCGGTGATTTTGCAGGCTTCCGAACAGGAAGGCATTATTTCCACCCATTTACACGCCTCTGCGGACAAGCATGCCGCCTTGGTGCTTCCGCAACCGGAACGCGGTGAAGCCAAATCAGGCTACATTGAAATGCAGGGCAACGAAACCTTTAAACTTGCCGTGCGCGAGCTTTCCAATGTGGTGGAAGAAACCCTCGCCGCCAATAATTTAGATAAAAAAGATATTGATTGGTTAGTGCCTCATCAGGCAAATTTACGCATTATCACGGCGACGGCGAAAAAACTGGAAATGGATATGTCGCAAGTGGTGGTGACGCTGGATCGTTATGCTAATAATAGTGCGGCGACGGTGCCGGTGGCGCTGGATGAAGCGGTACGCGACGGACGCATTCAGCGTGGACAGTTACTCCTGCTGGAGGCCTTCGGCGGTGGTTGGACTTGGGGCTCCGCCCTAGTTAGGTTTTAATAATGAAGATTTAATGAATTTTATGACCGCACTTTTTAGGCATTGATGCTGATTGACGCTTAAAGTGCGGTCGGTTTTTCTCACATTTTTAAGTAGGAAAAAAGTATGAAAAAATTTGCAATGGTTTTCCCGGGACAAGGCTCACAAACCGTGGGTATGCTTGCCGAATTGGCGGCGGAATACCCTGTGGTACAGGATACCTTCAAACAGGCATCCGAGGCGTTGGGCTATGATTTATGGCAATTGGTGCAACAAGGTCCGGCAGAAGAGTTGAATAAAACCTGGCAAACCCAGCCTGCGCTTTTAGCTGCGTCCGTGGCGATTTATCGCGTGTGGCAGGAAAAATATCCGCAATTAAAACCGGAAGTGATGGCGGGTCATAGCTTGGGCGAATATTCCGCGTTAGTATGTGCCGGTGTATTGGATTTCCAAGATGCGGTCAAATTGGTGGAATTACGCGGTAAACTTATGCAACAAGCCGTACCGGAAGGCACCGGCGCCATGTATGCCATTATCGGGTTGGATAACGAAGCGATTATTAATGCCTGTAAACAGGCGGAACAAGGGGAAGTGGTGTCTGCGGTGAACTTTAATTCACCGGGACAAGTGGTCATTGCCGGTGCGAAAGCGGCGGTAGAGCGTGCGGCGACATTGTGTAAAGAAGCCGGCGCAAAACGCGCGTTACCGTTAGCGGTGAGCGTGCCTTCCCACTGTGCATTAATGAAACCGGCGGCGGATCAATTATCCGTTTCCTTAGAAAGCATTACCGTAAAAGCACCGAGCGTTGCCGTATTAAATAACGTGGACGTGAAAGGGGAAAGTGAGGCGGAAGCCATTCGTCACGCCTTGGTTCGCCAGCTTTATAGCCCGGTGCGTTGGACGGAAACCGTAGAAAAAATGGCGCACAACGGCGTGGAAGTGTTGGTGGAAATCGGTCCGGGTAAAGTCTTAAACGGATTAACCAAACGCATTGTGGATTCGCTGCAAGCGGTTTCGGTGAATGATGTGAAATCCCTCGATTCAATTGAAGAATTATTCGCATAATAATGACTAAAAAGGAGCAAAACGATGCAGAGTAAAATTGCATTAGTGACAGGCGCAACGCGCGGTATCGGTCGTGCGGTGGCGGAAGAATTGGCATCCAAAGGTGCTTTCGTTATCGGCACGGCAACTTCCGAAAAGGGCGCAGAAAGCATTTCCGCCTATTTGGGTGAGAAAGGCAAAGGATTGGTATTAAACGTCGCCGATCAAGCGTCTATCGAAGGCGTATTGGAATTCATCAAAAAAGAATTCGGCGACATTGATATTTTGGTCAACAACGCCGGGATTACCCGCGATAATCTGTTAATGCGCATGAAAGATGAAGAATGGTTCGACATTTTACAAACCAATCTCAGCTCCGTCTATCATCTTTCTAAAGCCATGTTACGTAGCATGATGAAAAAACGCTTCGGACGTATCATCAACATCGGTTCCGTCGTGGGTTCCTCCGGTAATCCGGGGCAAAGTAACTACTGCGCGGCAAAAGCCGGTTTAATCGGTTTCAGCAAAGCCTTGGCGAAAGAAGTGGCATCCCGCGGAATTACCGTAAACGTTGTGGCGCCGGGCTTTATCGCAACGGATATGACCGAAGTATTAAGCGAAGAATTAAAAAATAACCTGTTGACCCAAATTCCGGCAGGTCGTTTGGGCGAACCGAAAGACATCGCCAAAGCCGTGGCATTTTTAGCCTCCGACGATGCGGCGTACATTAACGGCACAACGTTGCACGTTAATGGCGGCATGTACATGAGCTAAGCGGTATTTGGCGAAAGGTTACGCGCGGTAAATAGGATAAAAGCAATAGCCAAACGTTCGGCTTAGTGTTAAAATCCCCTCCGCAATGTAACTTGGTTAGGTCATTCAAGGGTTCGTGAAAGACGTAACTATTTTTTTCACTGTATGTCTTTGTGAAAATTCAATGTTTTTTGAGGTTTGACCTCTCGCCAAAAGCGTTGCAAATTTTCGGCAAATACATACACTACTTAACTTATCGCAATGAGCGAAAACTTAAACATAGGAAGAAACAAATGAGCATTGAAGAACGCGTAAAAAAAATCATCGTTGAACAATTAGGCGTGAAAGAAGAAGATGTAAAACCTGAAGCGTCTTTCGTTGAAGATTTAGGTGCGGATTCTTTAGATACTGTTGAATTGGTAATGGCTTTAGAAGAAGAATTCGATATCGAAATTCCGGATGAAGAAGCTGAAAAAATCACAACAGTTCAATCAGCGATTGATTACGTTCAAAACAATCAATAATTGATTTTCTAATTTAGGCGGTTTTTATAACCGCCTAAATTTTTTCCGGTGATTCTGTAGTCCCGCCGTAAAAAACACCTCCAAAACCGACCGCACTTTCTGCGTCTTCCTTATTGAATTTTTCCCTGAAAGCAGTAAACTAGCGCACAATTTTTTAGCCTTGTTTACGCAACCTAAGAAATCTCTTCTCTTCTAACTTTAAATGTTACCCGTGAGTAACAGAAGGACAATTCAAAATGACAACAAAAGTAAATAGCTATGGCTGGAAAGCCTTGCTTGGTTCCGCCGTGGGCTATGCCATGGACGGTTTCGATCTTCTCATCCTCGGTTTCATGTTAAGCGCCATTTCCGCCGATTTAGGTTTAACCCCTGCACAGGGCGGTTCTTTGGTCACCTGGACCTTAGTCGGCGCGGTATTCGGCGGCATCGTATTTGGTGCGTTAAGTGACAAATATGGGCGCGTGCGCGTACTTACGTGGACGATTATCCTGTTCGCCGTGTTCACCGGTTTATGTGCTTTGGCGCAAGGATATTGGGATTTACTGATTTACCGCACTATCGCCGGGATCGGTTTGGGTGGCGAGTTCGGTATCGGCATGGCATTGGCGGCGGAAGCCTAGCCTGCCCGCCATCGTGCTAAAGCGGCATCTTATGTGGCGCTCGGCTGGCAAGTCGGCGTGCTGGGGGCGGCATTGCTCACACCGGTATTATTACCGCATATCGGCTGGCGCGGAATGTTTGTGGTGGGTATCTTCCCGGCATTTGTCGCCTGGTATTTACGCGCTCACTTACATGAACCTGAAATTTTTGTGCAAAAACAGACCGCACTTCCTGAGCGCAAAGCGGAAAAAAGCGGTTGGTCTTCCAAATTGGAATCGTTCAAATTACTGGTGAAAGATAAAGCCACCACCAAAATCAGTTTAGGCGTTGTGGTGCTGACTTCCGTACAAAACTTCGGCTATTACGGCATCATGATTTGGATGCCGAATTTTCTCTCCAAGCAGCTGGGTTTCAGCTTAACGAAATCCGGCGTTTGGACGGCGGTCACCGTATGCGGCATGATGGTGGGAATTTGGATTTTCGGCCGATTGGCGGATCATATCGGACGCAAACCGAGTTTTCTGTTATTTCAAGCCGGCGCCGTAGTGAGTATTTTCGCCTATTCCCAATTAACGGACCCGACGGCGATGCTGATTGCCGGCGCGTTTTTAGGGATGTTCGTGAACGGCATGATGGGCGGTTATGGCGCCTTAATGGCGGAAGCCTACCCAACCCAAGCCCGTGCCACCGCACAAAATGTGTTGTTTAACTTAGGGCGCGCCGTCGGCGGATTCGGACCGATTGTAGTCGGTGCGGTTGTCTCCGCGTATTCTTTCCAAACTGCTATTGCCTTATTAGCGGTGATTTATGTGATTGATATGCTGGCGACCGTGTTCCTGGTGCCGGAATTAAAGGGCAAAGCGTTAAATTAGCTGATTAAAGTGCGGTGAAAAAATGATGTGTTTTTTAACCGCACTTTTTAGAGGATAACCTTAAACAAAAAGCCGCTTTTGATGATGTCAAAAGCGGCTTTTCAACGTAAAGTGCGGTGGAAATTACGAACGTTTCATAATCTCAAAAAACTCTTCGTTGGTTTTTGCCACGGCGAGTTTGTCGATGAGGAATTCCATGGCTTCCACTTCGCCCATTGGGTTAAGGATTTTGCGCAGGATCCACATTTTTTGTAACTCGTCAGGCGTGGTAAGCAAGTCTTCTTTACGAGTGCCTGAACGGTTGAAGTCAATTGCCGGGAACACGCGTTTTTCCGCGATTTTACGGGAAAGATGTAATTCCATGTTACCGGTGCCTTTAAATTCCTCAAAGATCACTTCGTCCATTTTCGAGCCGGTATCTACCAACGCGGTGGCGATAATGGTTAAGCTGCCGCCTTCTTCTACGTTACGTGCCGCACCGAAGAAGCGTTTCGGACGGTGTAAGGCGTTGGCGTCCACACCACCGGATAAAATCTTGCCGGAAGCCGGGGTGACGGTGTTGTAAGCGCGCGCTAAACGGGTGATGGAGTCGAGTAAAATCACTACGTCTTTTTTGTGTTCGACGGAACGTTTGGCTTTTTCGATAACCATCTCCGCCACTTGAACGTGACGGGTCGCCGGTTCATCGAAGGTGGATGCGATGACTTCGCCTTTTACGGAACGTTGCATTTCCGTTACCTCTTCCGGACGTTCGTCAATCAGCAAGACGATAAGTTCGACATCAGGGTAATTGTGCGTAATGCTTTGGGCGATATTTTGCAGCAACATGGTTTTACCCGCTTTCGGCGGCGCCACGATCAAACCACGCTGACCTTTACCAATCGGCGAGGCTAAATCTAAAATACGGGCGGTTAAATCTTCGGTAGAGCCGTTGCCACGTTCCATTCTTAAACGGGAGTTGGCGTGTAATGGGGTTAAGTTTTCGAAAAGGATTTTGCTGCGGGAGACTTCCGGTTTGTCGTCGTTGACCTGGTCAACTTTAAGGAGGGCAAAGTAGCGTTCGCCTTCTTTCGGCGGTCGAATTTTCCCCTCGATTTTGTCCCCGGTCTGCAAATTGAAACGACGAATTTGGCTCGGGCTGACATAAATATCATCAGGGCCGGCTAAATAGGAACTGTCGGCGGAACGCAGGAAGCCGAAACCGTCCGGCAATATTTCCAACACGCCGCCGCCGAAAATATCTTCCCCACCTTTGGCGTGCTGTTTCAAAATCGCAAAAACAATGTCTTGTTTGCGTAAACGGGCTAAATTTTCCAAGCCCATTTGGTCTTCACCCAGTTTCACCAGATCGGAAACCGGCATATTTTTAAGTTCTGTAAGATGCATAGTTTATTTGAAGTTTGTTTAGAGTTGAATGTTTAGAAATAAATGAATGGAGGTCAATTTGAAATTGGTGCGTAACTTAGCATTAAATTTAGGCACTGTCTAGTTTTTAGCGGTTTTTTTCTGCGTTTGTTTGATCCAACCCCGGATTGCGGAAAAGTGATCTGCTCCCCAAAAGTTGGACAGATAACTAAACCTA
>JACAWG010000064.1:35250-49639 GCA_017160915.1 Aggregatibacter actinomycetemcomitans | reverse complement strand
TGTGAGTGCATCGGGGGTTTTTGCTTTTTGGGGGCAAAGGGAAATTAAAGAGGCAGAAGGTAGAAATAAAATCCCAAAACATAAAAGTCAGATAAAACAAAACCGCACTTGAACATAGAAATGTTCTTTAAAGTGCGGTTTATTTTTAGCGCGTTTTTAATTTTTCACCATTTTCTTCAGCTGGTATAAATAAGCCAATGCCTGTTTTGGGCTTAATTCGTCAGGATCCAATTCTTGCAACATATGTAACAACATATCCATGTTTTCATCTTCTGCACTTTCAAAGGCTAATTCGCCTTGGCGTTGGTTTAATAAACGCAGGTCCTGAATTTGCTGATTGGTGTTTTGATTTGACAATTTTTCCAGTTGGGCGAGTTTTTGCTTCGCCAGCTTGATCACTTGCTGCGGAACGCCGGCTAAGGCTGCTACTGCCAAGCCATAGCTTTTGCTTGCGGCGCCCTGTTGCACGGCGTGCATAAATGCGATGGTATCGTTGTGTTCCATGGCATCCAAGTGAATGTTACCGATACCGCTGACGTGTTCCGGCAGAATAGTTAATTCAAAATAGTGCGTGGCGAACAGGGTTAGCGAACGGATTTTTTTCGCCAGCCATTCGGCACATGCCCAAGCCAGAGACAACCCGTCATAAGTGGAGGTTCCGCGTCCGATTTCATCGATTAACACCAGACTTTTCTCCGTTGCCTGATGCAAAATATTCGCCATTTCCGTCATTTCTACCATGAAGGTAGAGCGTCCGGAAGCCAAATCATCGGAGGCGCCGATGCGGGTAAAAATACGATCAATCGGTCCGATAACGGCACTGTCCGCCGGTACAAAACTACCCATGTACGCCATCAGCGTAATCAATGCGGTTTGACGCATATAGGTGCTTTTACCGCCCATGTTTGGTCCGGTAATGATGAGAAAATGTTGCTGTTCGGTAAGTTCCGTCGGGTTGGCGATAAACGGTTCTTTCAGCACTTGTTCCACCACCGGATGACGTCCGTTTTGAATATGAATGCCGGTGTGTTCTGAGAACGTCGGCGCCACATAATTCAAACTTTCCGCCCGCTCCGCCAAGTTAGTAAGTACATCCAATTCGGCTAATGCCAAACCGGCGAGTTGCAGACGGCTTAAGTGCGGTAACAATTGATCAAAGATTTCATCATATAACTGTTTTTCCAACGCCAAGGACGCACCTTTTGCCTTCAACACTTTATCTTCATAGGTTTTAAGTTCGGGTATAATATAGCGTTCGGCATTTTTCAGGATTTGGCGACGCACATAATGAATCGGCGCTTTGTGTGCCTGTCCTTGACTGATTTGAATGTAATAGCCGTGCACCGCATTGAAACCGATTTTTAGTGTATCAATACCCGTGCTTTCCCGCTCACGTTGTTCCAATTCTTCTAAATAACGGGTGGCGCCATCGGCTAATTCACGCCATTCGTCCAATTCCGCATGATAGCCCGGCGCGATAACGCCGCCATCACGAATTAAGACCGGTGGGCTTTCAATGATCGCCCGTTGTAACAGATCGAATTGTTCGGAAAAATCACCCAGTTGCTGATAAAGTGCGGTCATTTTTTCAGACGTTTTTCCCGCCAACAG
Organism: Aggregatibacter actinomycetemcomitans; assembly: GCA_017160915.1. Lineage (GTDB taxonomy): Bacteria > Pseudomonadota > Gammaproteobacteria > Enterobacterales > Pasteurellaceae > Aggregatibacter > Aggregatibacter actinomycetemcomitans_B. The sequence goes on along the minus strand of JACAWG010000064.1, from coordinate 48,028 downwards.
GTTTTTAATATCAGGAATCTGCTCTAAAGCGGTGCGTAAACGGGTTAAATCACGCGGGCGGGCGGTGCGTAACGCCACACGTGCCAGAATACGTTCCATGTCGCCCACCTGTTGCAAATAGGGTTGCAAATCCGCTGCTAAATCCTGTTCTAAAATGGCACCGATGGCTTGTTGGCGTTGTGTGAGTTTTGTCACATCGCAAATCGGCTGATGAATCCAGCGTTTGAGCAGGCGGCTGCCCATGGGCGTAACGCATTTATCCAACACCGCTGCCAGCGTATTTTCCGTGCCGCCCGCCAGATTTTGAGTGAGTTCCAAATTACGGCGGGTTGCGGCGTCCAGTTGAATGTTTTCACTGTGTTGAATCAGATGAATGCTCTGAATATGCGGCAATGCGGTGCGTTGGGTTTCTCGCGCGTATTGCAATAAACAGCCGGCGGCACATAAGCCTAAAATCGCTTTTTCTACGCCGAAGCCGCGTAAATCCTTGGTATTAAATTGATGGCAAAGTTGTTGAACAGCGGTTTTCAATTCAAATTCCCAAATAGGGCGGCGACGCAAACCTTTGGCGTGCTCAATCAGTTGGAAATCGGCGAAATCTTCACAATAAAGCAATTCCACCGGCGCAATGCGTTGTAATTCCGTTTGTAAATCCGCTGGGGATTGTGGCTCACACACCTGAAAGCGACCGGAGGTCATATCCAGCGTTGCCAAGCCGAAATGATCTTTTTCCTGATACACGGCGGCAATGAGATTATCCTGCCGTTCCGGCAAGAGGGCTTCATCGCTTACGGTGCCCGGCGTGACAATACGCACGATTTGGCGTTCTACAGGGCCTTTTGCGGTATTCGGATCGCCGATCTGTTCGCAAATCGCCACCGATTCACCCAGTTGCACCAATTTCGCCAAATAGCCTTCCACCGCGTGATAAGGCACGCCCGCCATAGGAATCGGCTGTCCGGCGGATTGCCCGCGTTTGGTCAGGGAAATATCCAACAAGGCGGAGGCGCGTTTCGCATCGTCGTAAAACAGCTCGTAAAAATCGCCCATGCGATAAAATAACAAAATATCCGGATTCTCCGCTTTGAGTTGCAGATATTGTTTCATCATCGGCGTATGTTGATCGAAGTTTTCTTTTGACATCATCTTGTTAGCTTATTTTGGGGCGATTATTTAACGGTTTCCGGCGTGGTTGACGCACTCGGTTTGCGGCGTTTACCAATGTTTTTACGATCCTGATGGCGCTGTTTGATCTTCTTATCCGCTTTTTTCTGCGCTTCACGTTTTTCGAGTTTCTTCGCTTTCTGTTTCTTGCTGACGGTTTTGATTTCACCGTCTTTTGGTGCTTTAGTGCGTGGCTCTAAGCCCTCAATCACCCGTGCTTTTAAGAGTTCACCGGTATAACGTTTAATTTTACCGAGCAGGCGGTAATCATGGGCTTCCACGAAAGACACCGCGGTGCCTTTTTTGCCGGCGCGTGCAGTACGCCCGATGCGGTGCAAATACGTGTCGGCGCTGTACGGCAAATCGAAATTTATAATGTGGCTGACATCATCAATGTCAATGCCGCGTGCGGAGACATCCGTGGAAACCAGTACCGTCACCACGCCGTTTTTCAGTTTGTCGATGGCATTATTGCGCTGGGTTTGTGCCATTTCGCCTTCCAGATAGGCACTGCGAATGCCACGTTTACGCAGATTTTCCGCCAGTTCCCGCACCTCTTCGCGACGACGCACGAACACAATACCTTTGCTCACCTGTTCCTGTTCAATGAAGCGCGCCAACAATTTGAATTTATGTTCATGGCTGTCGGCGTGATAATACCATTGCTGAATTTTCTTGCGTTCGCGACGACTTGGTTCCGCCTCAATTTTCACCGGTTCGTTTAAGGTGCGTGCGGCAAAATCCTCCAGCAAATCGCCTTCAAGGGTCGCGGAGAACAATAAGGTTTGCTTGCGCCAGCGGGTTTCCGCCGCAATTTTTTCCGCATCCTGCCCGAACCCCATTTGCAACATTCTGTCCGCTTCATCGAAAATCAGAATCTCCACCGCGCGGCAATCAAAATTTTCTTCTTTAATGTATTGCAACAACCGTCCCGGCGTGGCAACCACAATATCTTGATTTTTATTGAAAATTTCCCCGTGATTTTGATACGCCACGCCGCCCGTAATGGTCGCAATGCTGAGTTTGGTGAAGCACGCAAGTTCCTTCGCCTGCTCCGCTACCTGCATGGCAAGTTCGCGGGTCGGCGTTAACACCAACACGCGTGGCGCACCCGGTTTACGACGCGGGTAATCCAGCAAATGCTGAATCGCCGGCAATAAAAATGCCGCCGTTTTACCGGTGCCGGTGGGCGCGGAACCCAATACATCACCGCCTTCCATCGCCGCCGGAATGGTTTCCTGCTGGATTGCGGTGGGGCGTTGATAACCTTTTTTCTGAAGGGCGTTGAGTAATTCGGGTGCGAGATCAAAATCTGCAAATTGGATGAGGTTTGTCATTGGTATTTGTTGTTCATTAGCATTAAAATTGCGCCGAATTATACCGCACTTTGCTGTTAAAGTGCGGTTGTTTTTAGCGATGTTTTTTGATGAGCAATATGGGATTTCAATTTAAGCAATTTCGCGTGAATCATGATCGCTGTGCCATGAAAGTGGGCACGGACGGCATTTTATTAGGCGCATGGGCGGATGTGACGCAGGCGAAACGGATTCTGGATTTAGGCAGCGGCAGCGGGTTAATTGCCTTGATGTTGGCGCAGCGGAGTTCGGCGGAAAGTCGAATTTGTGCCGTGGAAATCGATCCTGCCGCCGCTCAACAGGCGCAGGAAAATGTATCGGCATCGCCGTGGAAAGATAAAATTCAGGTGTATCAACAGGATATAGACACATTCTGCGCGCAAAGCAAGCCCGCTTTTGACTTGATTGTCGCCAATCCGCCTTATTTTCAAACGGGCGTGGATTGCCGTAATGAGGAACGCAACACCGCCCGTTATTTGGCGTCTCAAAGCCATTTGCATTGGTTGGAAACGGCTGCCTCTTGCCTGGCGCCGAAAGGAAAAATCAGTTTTGTGTTGCCTTTGGAGGCGGGCGAAACGCTGCTAAAAACCACCGCACTTTACTGCGTTGAGTGCTGCGATGTGACGACCAAACAAGGCAAAGCGCCGCAACGGGTATTGTTGACCTTCGCTATGCAACCACAGCCTCTGCAACATAGCCGACTGATCATTTATGATGCGCATAATCGCTATCACGATGATTTTGTGGCGTTGACGCGGGCATTTTATATGAAGTTTTGAAAACGCTGAAAAAGACGACCGCACTTTTGTGGAGCTGCAAACGTAGAGCTACAAAAGTGCGGTCATTTTTTTCGGTGAATTTACCTTATCAGCCTTGTCTCGCCAGCTTCGTCCAGTTGTAATAACCGTACAGGGAGTTAAGCAAGTAGGCACCGTACATGAGGTACATTGCCGGCGTTTCCGCCCATAAGGCGATGGAAAGAATGTTCAGCAAAATCCACAATAGCCATTGTTCGCGGTAGCGCAAAATCATCAATAACTGTGCGGCGACGGTGATGATGGTGGTTAAGCCGTCTAAGCCGGTGGAGCTCCCGCCTGCCGCTTTCAGCGCTTCGACGAACAATAATGTGCCGACACCGACAGTGACGGCGAGGATAATCCAGCCCCGCAAGGTCAGCGATTTGGCAATCACGCTTTCGCTACCGCTTTTTTCTTGTTGCATATGGGCTTTCCAGGTGAAATAGCCGATAAATTGCGCAGGGAGGTAAACATATAGCACGGTGTTCATTTCGCCGATGAAATTCGCCCCCCATGCCACATAAAAATAGGTGTAAGCAAAGATAAGACCGAACAAATAGTTACTGATTTTCCCTTTACTGACGAACACCACGCAAATGACGCCGGCAATGCCGGAAATCATAGCGAGAGGCGATTGCGGTTCAGGATCGACATAATAGGCATAGAGTTGCGCTGCGATGAAAAGCGATAACCAGAAAACCTCAAAGGGTTTCCAGCCGGAAAAGAGTTCCTGTTTGGCTTTGTGTAGGAGTTGCTCTGGGTTCATAATAACCTCGCTTATGACGTATAAAGTGCGGTCATCTTAGAAAGTATTTTTTAGAATGTAAAGGATTTGCTACGTTTTTGTGGGGCAGATCACAAAATTTCGGTCAATTCGTGTAGTCACAAAAAATCCGCAGAACGTTTATTTTTCTTGATAACACCGCTAAAATAGCGCCTTTTTGACGAACAGAGAGAACATCATGACTTTTGCGGTTGGGCAGCGTTGGATCAGTGAAACGGAAAATAATCTGGGCTTGGGCAGAATTGCCGCGATTGAACATCGACAGCTGGTGATTGATTTTCCGGCGGCGCAGGAACAGCGGATTTACGCGTTGCACAACGCGCCGTTAAGCCGTGTGCAATTTCGTATCGGCGATTGGATTCAACACATGGAAGGCTGGCGCGGCGAAGTTTTGAATGTTATGGAAAACAACGGGTTATTGTTCTATTTAGTGCGTCAGCCGAATCAACAGGAAAGGGTGGTGAATGAAACGGAACTGGCTCATCAGATTTCTTTCAGCCGACCACAGGAACGTTTGTTTTCCGCGCAAATTGACCGTAGCGAGCATTTCGTGCTGCGTTATCAGGCGTTGCAATATCAAAAGGCGCAATGTCAATCGCCGTTGCGCGGCTTACGCGGTATTCGCGCCGCATTGATTCCTCATCAATTACATATCGCCAAAGAGGCGGGACAGCGTATTGCGCCGCGCGTATTGCTTGCCGATGAAGTGGGGTTGGGAAAAACCATTGAAGCCGGCATGATTCTGCAACAGCAATTATTTGCCGAAAAAGTGCGCCGCGTGCTGATTATCGTGCCGGAAACCTTGCAACATCAGTGGCTGGTGGAAATGCTACGGCGCTTTAATTTGCCTTTTTCCCTGTTTGACGAAGAACGCTGCGCCGATTTTGCCGCCACGGAAGAGCGCGAGGAAGTGAACCCGTTCACTACCGAATCATTGATTATTTGCGCCTTGGATTGGCTGGTGCAGACTCCGCAGCGGGTGCAACAGTTGCTCGCCGCCGGTTTTGATATGCTGATTGCCGACGAAGTGCATCATTTGGTCTATGACGAAATTAACCCGAGCGCGGAATATCGCCTGGTGCAACAACTGACGCAACAGATTCCCGCCGTGTTGTTGCTCACCGCTACGCCGGAACAGCTTGGTCAGCAAAGCCATTTTGCCCGCCTGAATTTGCTGGATGCCCATCGCTTCCATGATTACCACGCCTTTTTGCAGGAACAGCAACATTATCAGCCCATTGCCGAAGCGGCGCAGGCGTTATTGGCAAATCGGGCGTTAAGTGCGGTGGAAAAAAAGGGCGTTTCCGCGTTGCTGGGCGAAGCTATTGATTTTGACGCCGTCAACAAAGAAACGCTGATTAAACAACTTATCGACCGCCACGGCACGGGGCGTTTATTGTTCCGCAATACGCGCCAAAGTGTGCAGGGCTTCCCGAAACGGGTTTATCACCCCATTGCCTTGCCACTACCGACGCCATACGCAAATCGGCTAAAAACCTTGAACGCATTGGGTGAAAATCCGCTGCAATCTGCCTTTTATCCGGAACATGCGCTGCGTGAAAGCGCGTGGTGGGAAGTTGACCCGCGTGTGCAATGGCTGATGGATTTCCTGGCGCAACATCGGCGGGAAAAAGTGCTGGTAATTTGTCGCTATGCAGACACGGCAATACGTTTGGAGCAGATTCTGCGTGAGAAACAAGGTGTGCGCAGTGCGGTGTTCCACGAGAAAATGTCCATTGTGGAACGGGATCGCGCCGCCGCCTATTTCACTCAACAAGAAAACGGCGCGCAGGTTTTGCTTAGCTCAAGTATCGGTTCCGAAGGGCGAAATTTCCAATTCGCCAACCGTTTGGTACTGTTCAACTTGCCGGAAAATCCCGATTTGCTGGAACAATGTATTGGGCGGTTGGATCGCATCGGGCAAACCCGAGACATTCAAATTTATCAGCTTTATTTTGCCGATAGCGCCCAAGCGGTGCTGGCGGATTGGTATCATCAGGGCTTAAACGCGTTCAACGAAACCTGCCCGATGGGCGCGCTGTTATTTGAACAATTCGGCGATGAACTGCAAAAAACAGCGGAAAATCCGACCGCACTTCATGCCCGTCAGGACTTGATTATGCGCACTCAAGCAGAACGCGTTCGATTAAAACAGCGGTTGGAACAAGGTCGCGATCTATTGCTGGAACTGAACTCCAACGGCGGTGAATCGGCGAAACGGTTGGCGCAGGCGATTGCCGCACAAGATGCCGAGCCGGCATTGGTGGACTTTGCGTTAAATCTGTTTGATGTTATCGGCGTGGAACAGGAGGATTTGGGCGAGCAATCCATCGTGATCACGCCCTCCGGCACCATGCTCATGCCGGATTTTCCGGGGTTAAAAGAAGAAGGCGTGACCGTGACGTTTGATCGCCAATTGGCGTTGGCGCGCGAGGAATTGGAATTTCTTACCTGGGATCATCCGATGATTTATCACGGCATTGATTTAATCACTTCCGGCGACATCGGCAAAACGGCGGTGGCGTTGCTGGTGAATAAAAATCTGCCGGCAGGCACGCTGTTGCTGGAGCTGATTTATGTGGTGGAAAGTCAGGCGCCGCAAGGGTTACAATTAACCCGCTTTTTACCACCCACGCCGATTCGCTTGCTGTTGGATAATCAAGGTAAGGATTTGGCGCCGCAAGTGGCGTTCGATACGCTCCAACGTAAGCTGAAACCGATGGATCGTCATGTAGCGAACAACGTGGTGAAAATGCTGCGTCCGACTATCGAAGCCCTCATTGCGCAAGGCGAACGCCTGGTTGGCATGCAAAGCGAACAGATTATCGCCGACGCACAGCAACAGGCGGCACAGCAACTGGACGCCGAATTGAACCGCCTGCTCGCCTTACAAAAAGTCAATAAAAACATTCGTGCGGAAGAAATCAGCACCCTGCAAGCACAACGTGAACAGGTGTTGCAGCTGCTACAACAGGCAACCCGGCGGTTGGATTGTCTGCGCGTAATCGTCACCAATAAGGAATAAATATGGCTCTGATTGAATACAATCCACCGCAGGAACCTTGGCTGGATTTGGTGTATCGCGATGATTACATCGCCGTGGTGAATAAACCGAGCGGCTTGCTTTCGGTGCCGGGCAATCAGCCGCAATACTACGACAGTGCCATGTCGCGGGTGAAAGAAAAGTACGGTTTTTGCGAACCGGCACACCGACTGGACATGGCAACCAGCGGCATTTTGCTGTTCGCGTTGAGCAAAGCAGCGGATCGCGAACTCAAACGTCAATTTCGCGAACGCGAACCGAAAAAATATTATCAGGCGCTGGTGTGGGGACATTTGGAACAAGATCAGGGCGTGGTGGAATTGCCGCTCATTTGCGATTGGGAAAACCGCCCGCGCCAAAAAATTTGCTTCGAACGGGGCAAAAGAGCGGTCACTTTTTACGACGTTTTACAGCGTTATCCAAACAACACCACCCGCGTAAAACTCACGCCTATCACCGGTCGTTCCCATCAATTACGCCTGCACATGCTGGCGCTCGGACACCCGATTTTAGGCGATAAATTCTACGCCCACCCGCAAGCCAAAGCCCTCTCGCCTCGCTTATGCCTACACGCTGAAAGCCTGCAAATCCAACACCCGATCACCGGCGAAACCATGGAATTCACCGCACTGGTCGGGTTTTAAAAAAGTGTGGTCGATTTTTCCCGTGTTTTTTCGATGTGAAAAACACCCAAAATTCCAACCGCACTTTTCTGTTTTGCGACAACAAAAAAAGCAATGAAACTGGTTCATTGCTTTTTTGATTTTATTATATTACCGAATATGCGTCCTTCTTAATCATCGTCATCGTAGTAATAACGATGTTTATGTTTTCTGTATTTTTTATGATGTTTGTACCATCTGTCATCGTCGTCATCATAATACCGATCTTTTTGGATTTGGCTACCGATGACGCCGCCCAATGCCGCTCCCCCGAGTGTTGAGCCCATATCTTTGCCCAGCCAGTTACCGGCAAGACCGCCGATTGCTACGCCTGCCGCCGTGTTACGCTGCGTTCTGTCCATTTCGCAGGCAGACACCGAAGCGACCAACGCAATAATAGTTAACCCTTTGATAAATTTAGATTTCATAAATCTACTCCTAGTTTATTAGGGATAATTAACGTTACGTCATGTAACGGAATGTAAAACATTCATGGGTGTAAAAATCGACTTACCGCTTATCGGGTTATCGTCGTGTCACTTTTACCGACACTTTGACTGCGGAGAAAAGAAATTAGTTCAAATTTGGCGTTTCGAAGGAGGTACACAGGCGGAGGAAAATATTTTAACCTATTGTTAAGTAAGAAATTTTATAAGAAAAGTGCGATGGAAAAATAAAGGATTTTTGCACCGCACTTTTGTATGAATGTTGCCCGATTACAAAATTACGTCTAATTTTTCATAGGCGCGACGGGCTTTTTCCAAGGCTTTTTCGACACTCACATCACGCGCTAAGATGACGCCGAGGCGGCGATGTCCGTTGACTTCGCCTTTGCCGAAGATACGCAAATTGGTTTGCGGTTCCGCAAGCACTTGATCTAAATTGGCAAATTGCACTTGATTAGATTTGCCTTCCACCACGATGGCTTTGGATGCGGACGGGCTGACAAAGTCGATGGTCGGAATCGGTAAGCCCAGAATGGCGCGGGCGTGCAGGGCAAATTGCGATAACTCCTGTGAAATCATGGTGACCATGCCCGTATCGTGAGGGCGCGGAGAGACTTCGTTGAAAATCACCTCATCGCCACGAACAAACATTTCCACGCCGAAAATACCGCGTCCGCCGAGGGCGCCGGTGATTTTCTCCGCAATCTGTTGGGCTTTTTGCAACGCCGTTTCTGACATGGCTTGCGGTTGCCAGGATTCGCGATAATCGCCGTCCACTTGAACGTGCCCGACCGGCGCCAGGAAGGATGTACCGTTGATGTGGCGCACGGTGAGCAGGGTGATTTCATAATCAAATTGAATGAAACCTTCTACGATGACGCGTCCTGCGCCGGCACGTCCGCCGTCTTGGGCGTAATCCCAGGCGGACTGGATTTGTTCGAGAGAGCGAATGACGCTTTGCCCGTGTCCGGAGGAGGACATAATGGGTTTGACCACGCACGGAACGCCGATTTTTTCCACCGCACTTTTGAAATCGGCGAAGTTATCTACAAAGGCGTAAGGCGAGGTCGGCAAGCCTAGTTCTTCCGACGCCAGGCGACGAATGCCTTCGCGGTTCATGGTGAGTTTGGTGGCTTTGGCGGTCGGGATGACGGTGAAGCCTTCCTGTTCCAGTTCGAGCAGCGTATCGGTGGCGATAGCTTCCACTTCCGGCACGATAAAATCAGGACGCTCCTTTTCCACCAAGGCACGCAATGCCGCGCCGTCCAACATGGAAATGGTGTAAGCGCGGTGTGCCACTTGTTGCGCCGGGGCGTTTTCATAGCGATCTACCGCAATGACCTCAACGCCTAAACGTTGCAACTCAATGACAACTTCTTTGCCCAATTCGCCGGCGCCGAGCATCATCACTTTCAGCGCTTTCGGGGTTAATGGCGTGCCGATGGTGGTCATAAGCGTCTCCTTATTGTTTCAGTAGGCTTTCGTCTAAGGTTAAATCTTCGTTTTTATTTACGCCGATACCGCGATCCAACACGTTTTGCGCGATTTGATGAGCTTCTTCCAAAGAATGCTCGGTGTAAGTGCCGCATTGGTACTCATTTAGTTCAGGAATTTCGCTTTGTTTCTTTACATTCAGAATATCCTGCATTGAAGCCGCCCATGCCTGTGCTACTTGCGCTTCATTTGGAGTGCCGATTAAGGACATATAAAAACCGGTGCGGCAACCCATCGGGGAAATATCGATAATTTCTATATCCTTGCCGTTTAAGTGATCGCGCATAAAACCGGCAAATAAATGTTCGAGGGTGTGAATGCCTTTCGGCGGTAGGTTTTCTTTGTTAGGGATGGTGAAACGAAGGTCAAAAACCGTGATATTGTCTCCTTTTGGAGTACGCATGGTCTTCGCAATACGTACGGCAGGTGCCTTCATTCGAGAGTGATCCACTTTAAAACTATCAAGTAATGGCATATTTTTTCCTCAATTTTAGCTGTTTTTGATTAAAAATTAAGCGTTCGTAAATTATTTATAAATTTTTGTAAATTCTTGCGAACTTTTTCCGTTATACTATTGTCATAGATTACGAGCAACTTGCAGTTGTTTTAATAAAATTGGTTCCTTAGGTTATTCGCCTCTCTTCGGAGAGGCATTTTTTTATCCATTTTACAGGAAAATCGCAGGCTTTACAGAAAAGCCACGCCTAAAAACAACAAAAAAACATACCGCACTATTTTGCCCAGCGCGATAAAAATCAGGCACGCCACCCAATTCAACCGCAACCAACCCGCCACCGCACAAAATACATCCCCGATGATTGGCAACCAGCTGAAAAATAACACCAAACTGCCGTAACGTTGTGTTTTTTCCAATGCCCAAGCGAGCCTAGCATTTTGCGGAGGTTTATTGAAAGCGGGAAGCCAACGCCCTAAAACATAAGTGGTCAGACTTCCGAGCGTGTTGCCGATAACGGCGACCCATAACAGACTTTGAATGTCGCCGGAAAAATAGTGAGAGCCTGACCATAAAAGCGGTGCGGCGATGGTGAGAAAAATAATTTCCGAATTGCCGGGCAACACGGTGGAACTGAGAAAGGCGCTGGCGAACATGATCCAAAGCCGATGTTCGCCGAATAAGGATTGCCACCAATCCCAGCTGAAAAGGTCAAACATCGCTAGATTTGCGGTTGGTAGGTGCGCAGATAATTTTCACGATCTGCCACATTCACTTGGCGCACCACCCGACAAGGGGAGCCCACGGCGACGGCGTTTGCGGGAATATCTTTAGTAACCACAGAGCCCGCGGCAATTACCGCATTGTCACCAATCGTCACACCGCCCAGAACCACAACATTGCCGCCAAGCCACACATTATTGCCGATAGTAATCGGAAGCGCCTGTTCCCAGCCGGCAAGGCGTAGTTCAGGATCAACCGGGTGTCCTACCGTATATAAACTCACATTGGGCGCAAACATCACATCATTGCCGATGGTCACCGGCGCGTTATCTAAAATGGTGCAGTGATAATTGGCAAAAAAGTTTTTTCCCACTTTAATATTGCTGCCGTAATCGCAATAAAAGGGTGCATTGACATGCGTTGTCGCGTCGGCTTTCCCAAACAATGCCAAAATCAACCGCACTTTTTCCGCTTTATCACTCGGGCGGGTCAGAATATTGAATTCGTACAGCAACTCTTTGGCACGCAGACGCATTGCCACCAATTCCTCGGTGTAAGGCTGGTGGGCGAGGCTACGCAGCATTTTCTCTTTTTCGCTCAGCATCAGTTCTCTCTCAATAATTTATTTACGCGCACATCAAATACATCCATCCCGGCGCTTAATCCCGCCTGAATGCCCAAATCGCCGTCTTCAAAGACCAAGCAGCGTTGCGGTTTTACTTTAATCAGCTCGGCACAACGTAAGAACGTGTCCGGCGCAGGCTTGTGATGCTGAATATCTTCGGCGGTGACGATGGCGGAAAAGTATTTTTCAATATCAAATTTATCCAACAGAATTTCCGTCATGGCGCGGTGGGAACCTGTGCCTAACGCCAACGGTTTTTTACTATAAAAAGAACGCACGACATTGGCGGCGGGCAATAACGTGGCGTGTTGCATAATCAGCTGTTTGCCGTATTCCCGTTTCAAATGGATGACATCATCCAATCTTTCTAAGGGCATGGCATGGCGTTTCATCATTTCCAGCGCGATGGTTTTCACCGGCGCGCCGCCCAGCTGATACAACAAATTGCCGTCGAACGGATAGCCAAAATGCTGACCCACCATTTCCCACGCTTTGGCGTGGCTTGGCATGGTGTCGATAACCGTGCCGTCCATGTCAAAAATTAAACCGTCATATTGGTTTATTACATCATTATCTAACATATTGCCTTCCGGATTGTCTTAGTTACAACAAGTAAGGTGGCTATTGTGCAACAAATTTGTGATCCGTGCATCGTTTAATTTCGGCGGATGCGGTTATACTTAGCCCGTTTTAGGTGAGAGCAGGTAAATGGATATTCAACAACGGCTATGGGTTTTTCAAACGCGGGAGCTCATTGACGATCATATCGTCGAGACCGTGCTCAACGTGCGCCGGCATTTGCAACGCCAATGGTTGGTGGATGTGGAAACGGAGCAGGTGAAAATGATGTTGGTGCATATTGCCAGCGCGTTGGGACGCATTAAACGCGGGCATTGCGCTTCGCCGTTGTATGCGGAATTTCTGTTGGAAATCAAAAGTGCGGTGGTTTTTCCGCAAGTTTTGCAGATTCACCAAAATGTGTTGGAACTGATTCCGTTGGATATTCCGGAAGAAGAACAGACGTATTTCCTGGCGAACGTGTACGGTTTGGTGTTGGATCAGCCGCATGTGCTGGCGCGGGTAAGTTAAAAAACGCTTGGAAAAATGACCGCACTTTTAGCGTGTTTGTCAGGAAAGCGGGAAAGTATTGAAAAGTGAAATGGCGCACCCGAAAGGATTCGAACCTTTGACCGCTCGGTTCGTAGCCGAGTACTCTATCCAGCTGAGCTAC
>JACAWG010000064.1:8843-35200 GCA_017160915.1 Aggregatibacter actinomycetemcomitans | reverse complement strand
TCGGTTCGTAGCCGAGTACTCTATCCAGCTGAGCTACGGGTGCGAGACAAATTAAACAAATGGCGGTGAGAGAGGGATTCGAACCCTCGATGGAGTTTTTGACCCCATACTCCCTTAGCAGGGGAGCGCCTTCAGCCTGCTCGGCCATCTCACCACAATCGGTTTGTGGGCGGTATGATACGGGTTTATGACAATAAGTCAAATTATTTTTTCCGAAAAGTGCCTGAAATCAACTTGGTTGAGCGATTTCTCAACAAATCCTAACGGGGTTTTTACCCTTTATTTTCCGCGTAAAATTGCCCGTAAATTGGCGATATGACTTTGCGTTTTTGCCTGTTGTTGCTCGGCGCTTAACGGCGGTTTATCCCGCTCCCATTGCAAATCGTTTTCCGGCAGTTCCAACAAAAAGCGGCTCGGTTCGGGGCGGATTAACTCGCCGAACTGACGTCGTTCCTTACACAAGGAAAACCACAGATTCTGTTGCGCACGGGTAATGCCCACATACGCCAAACGGCGTTCTTCTTCCACATTGTCTTCGTCAATGCTGGTTTGATGCGGCAAAATGCCTTCTTCCATACCGATTAAAAACACATGGGGAAATTCCAGTCCTTTGGAGGCGTGTAGCGTCATCAGTTGCACCTGGTCGCTGTCGTCTTCCTCTTCGCCGCGCTCCAGCATATCCCGTAAGGTTAAGCGGGTGACGATTTGATTGAGGTTCATGGGTTCGTTAAATTCGTCCCCTTTCAACATACCCGCCACCCAGTCGAACAGCGTCGCCACGTTTTTACTTTGCATTTCCGCCGCTTTCGGGCTGGTGGCGTATTCGTACAAATATTCTTCATAGTGCAACGAGGAAAGCATGGAACGCACCGCCCGTTCGGGTTCGGCACGCTGTATTTCGTCGTTCAGTTCCACAATCCAGCGGGCGAATTTCTGTAATGCGTCATACGCTTTCGGCGTAACCCGTTGAATCAGTTCAAAATCAAAAATCGCTTCAAACAAACTGACGTGTTTTTCCTGCGCTAAGGAACCTAGTTTTTCCAGCGTTGCCGTGCCGATTTCCCGCTTCGGCGTGTTCACAATGCGCAAAAACGCCGCGTCGTCGTCCTGATTCACCACCAAACGCAAATACGCCATCATGTCTTTAATTTCCGCGCGGGAGAAAAACGACGTACCGCCGGAAATTTTGTACGGAATACGGTTTTGCATGAGGATTTTTTCCAACAGGCGCGATTGATGGTTGCCGCGATATAAAATCGCATAATCACGATAATGGGTTTTGCCGATAAATCGATGGGCAATCAGCTCGCCCACCACGCGCTCCGCCTCATGTTCTTCATTTTTCGCTTCAATAATTTGTAATTTTTCCCCTTCGCCCAAATTGGAAAACAGTTTTTTATCGAAAACGTGCTCATTGTTATCAATGAGAATGTTGGCGCAATGCAAAATCCGCTGGCTGGAACGGTAGTTTTGTTCCAGTTTAATCACCCGTAACGCCGGGAAATCATCGCGCAGTCGCACCATATTCTGCGGACGCGCGCCCCGCCAGGAATAAATGGATTGATCGTCGTCGCCTACCACGGTAAAACGGGCGCGTTCGCCCACCAACAGTTTTATCAGTTCATATTGGCTGGTGTTGGTGTCTTGGTATTCATCCACCAGCAGATAGCGAATTTTCTCCTGCCATTTCGACCGCACTTCGGCGTTCTGTTTGAACAGCAGGGTCGGCAACATAATCAAATCGTCAAAATCCAAGGCGTTGTAAGCGCGCAGTTGTTTGTTGTAGCGATCGTAACAATGGGCGAAGGTCTGCTCTTTGTTATCCCGCGCCAACCCCAATGCCTGTTGCGGGCTGCATAAATCGTTCTTCCAGTTGGAAATACGGTTAATCAGCTCGCGTAATAGGTCTTTGTCTTCCTGCAGCACATCGGCAGTGAGCTCTTTTAACAGCGCCATTTGGTCGTGTTCGTCAAACAGCGTCATATTGGCTTTAAAGCCTAAGTGCTTGTATTCGCGCTTAATAATGTCGAAACCTAAGGTGTGGAAGGTGGATACAATCAGCCCTTTGGATTGTGCTTTGCCGATGGATTGCGCCACACGTTCTTTCATTTCGCGGGCGGCTTTGTTGGTGAAGGTGACGGCGGCGATTTGCTTCGGAAAATAACCGCACTTATCAATTAAATGGGCGATTTTGTTGATGATCACGCGGGTTTTGCCGGAACCGGCGCCTGCCAAAACCAGGCAGGGACCGGAGACATATTCCACGGCTTGTTGTTGTTGCGGATTGAGTTTCATATTCGTCGGTTATTCACTTTGCGACCAGGCATAAGGCAACAGTGCGGTATCCAATAAAAAGGACAGCGGCAGGTCTAAAATCGGCAAGCCCCAGCGTTTCGCCATGTCAAAATCGTATTTGGTGCCGGCGTAGGCAGCGTAAGGCTCCGTCGGATCGATAAGCTTAACCACCGTGCCACAACCGCCGGTAGCAAAAAGTGCGGTCGAAATAAAGAGTGTTTTTACGGGTTGAAATTTCATAAGCGGGCGGATTGTACACCAAATCGGCGCAAAGCAGGAGAAGGGGACGCATAAAAATATTGCGCCGCAGGTTGCCCCGCAGCGCAATGGTGTTGCAATGAATTCAGCTTAGAAACGATAGGTTGCGTTGGTGCTGAAAGTGTTGCCTCTGATTTTCGCGCCTTCAAATTTGTCGTGGGTTCTTAAATATTCTACGCCTAATTCAAAGTTTGGCGTTAAGGCGGCTTTTACACCCGCACCGAAACCGATACCGTTTTTCGTATCGCTGTGAGTGGAGGAATAACCGCCATCTCTCCATTCGCTTTTGAATTTAGTGGTTTGTAAGCCCACTTTCGCATAAGGAAGAATGTTTGGTGTTACACGATAGCCTTGTAAGTAGCTCACGCCTAAACGTGCTTTTTCAGTGAGTTTGTAGTGATAACCCGGACCGCTGTTATCGTGTAAAGTGGATTTGTTTAATTTCAGTTTACCTTCGATGATACCCACGAAGTTATTACCGTAATCAATGCCATAGTCGGCGATTAAATCAACGTTGGAAGTGCGTTTCGCATCTTTGTATTTCGTTGTACCTACATCAACACCCACACCAAATCCGGTAAAATCAGATGCCACCGCGGAGGTTGACACAAGAACAGCTGCGCTAAGCGCTAAAAGCGTTAATTTTTTCATAAAAGTCCTCGTTAGATTTAATTAAAATCGGCTTGAGTATAGGCACTTTAGCTAGTCGGATCAAGATCTTTTGCCGATTTTGTGGATCCGACGGGCGAAAGTGCGGTGGTTTTTTTCAGTAATTTTAATCGGTTATCCGGCCCGTATTATTCCATGCGCCGCCCCCCGATTTTCGCTATAATGCGCCAATTATTCATCAACATCATGAGATTATTATGGCCCAAATTGCTGCAAATCCCCTCGTTCTGGTGGACGGTTCTTCTTATTTATATCGCGCGTTTCATGCGTTCCCGCCGCTGACCAATTCCGCCGGCGAGCCGACGGGCGCCATGTACGGCGTGCTGAATATGCTGAAAAGCCTGATTTCGCAGGTGCAGCCGAGCCATATTGCGGTGGTGTTCGATGCCAAAGGCAAAACTTTCCGTGATGAAATGTTCGAGCAATACAAATCCCACCGCCCGCCTATGCCTGATGATTTGCGCAAACAAATTCAACCTTTGCACGACATGATCCGCGCGCTGGGCATTCCGCTGTTGGTGGTGGAAGGCGTGGAAGCGGACGATGTGATCGGCACGCTGGCAAGTCAAGCGTCGAAAAACGGACAAAAGGTGCTCATCAGCACCGGCGACAAAGACATGGCGCAGCTGGTGGACGACAACATTATGTTGATTAACACCATGAACAACAGCCTGCTGGATCGTGCGGGCGTGATTGAAAAATACGGCATTCCGCCGGAATTGATTATTGATTATCTGGCGCTCATGGGCGACAGTTCCGACAACATTCCCGGCGTGGCGGGCGTGGGCGAAAAAACCGCTCTTGGGCTTTTGCAGGGCATTGGCAGCATGGCGCAAATTTATGCCAATCTGGACAAAGTCGCCGATCTGCCGATTCGTGGCGCAAAAAAGCTGGGCGAAAAATTACTCGCCGAAAAAGCCATGGCGGATTTGTCCTACGCGCTGGCGACCATTAAAACCGACGTAGAATTGGCATTTTCCCCCCATGAACTTACCATCGGCGACAGCGATAACGACGCCTTAATCACGTATTTCGGGCGTTATGAATTTAAACGCTGGCTGGGGGAAGTGATGAACGGTGCCAATTCCGTTACGCAAAGCGCCGAGCAACCCGTCAAAATTAACCATTACCAAGCCACGCCTGCGGCAAAAATCGATGAAAGTGCGGTCGAAAATGCCGTTAAATTTCACATTGATCGCAGCCGCTACGAAAACATTCTCACCGACGCCGATTTGGCGCGTTGGCTGGAAAAACTGAACGCCGCCAAGCTCATCGCCGTAGATACGGAAACCGACGGGCTGGATTATATGTCCGCCAATTTGGTGGGCGTTTCCTTTGCCTTGGAAAATGGCGAAGCGGCGTATTTACCGCTCCATTTGGATTACCTCGGCGCACCGAAAACGCTGGAAAAAAGCACCGCACTTTCTGCCCTTAAACCGATTCTGGAGAATCCGAACATCGGCAAAATCGGGCAAAATCTCAAGTTCGACATGACCATTTTCGCCCGCAACGGCATTGATTTGCAGGGCATCGAATTTGACACCATGCTGCTTTCCTACACCCTGGACAGCACCGGTCGACACAATATGGACGACCTGGCGAAGCGCTATCTCGGACATCAAACCATCGGCTTTGAAGACATCGCCGGCAAAGGCAAAAACCAGCTGACCTTCAATCAAATTCCGTTGGAACAGGCGGGCGAATACGCAGCGGAAGATGCCGACGTAACCATGAAATTACAACAGGTGTTATGGCAAAAATTACAGCCGCAATCAAGTTTGGTGGCGCTTTATCAATCCATCGAGCTGCCATTACTCGGCGTGTTATCGCGCATGGAACGTTGCGGCGTGCTGATTGATTCCGACGCGCTATTTTTGCAATCCAACGAAATTACCGAAAGATTGACCGCACTTGAAATGCAGGCGCACGCCTTGGCGGGACAGCCGTTCAATTTGGCGTCCACCAAGCAGTTACAGGAAATCTTGTTCGATAAACTCGGCTTGCCGGTGCTGCAAAAAACCCCGAAAGGTGCGCCGTCCACTAATGAAGAAGTATTGGAAGAACTGGCGTACAGCCACGAATTGCCGAAAGTGCTGGTGGAACATCGCGGTTTGAGCAAGCTGAAATCGACGTACACCGACAAGTTGCCGCAAATGGTGAACCCGCAAACGGGACGCGTGCATACCTCCTATCATCAGGCGGTGACGGCGACGGGACGGCTTTCTTCCAGCGATCCGAATTTACAGAACATTCCGATTCGCAACGAAGAAGGGCGTCGCATTCGCCAAGCCTTTATTGCACGTGACGGCTACAAAATCATCGCCGCCGACTATTCCCAAATCGAGCTGCGCATTATGGCGCATTTGTCCAACGACCAAGGCTTAATCAACGCCTTCGCGCAAGGCAAAGACATTCACCGTTCCACCGCCGCCGAAATTTTCGGTTTGCCGCTGGAACAGGTCACGAGCGAACAACGCCGCAACGCCAAAGCCATTAACTTCGGCTTGATTTACGGCATGTCTTCCTTCGGTCTTTCCCGCCAGCTCGGCATTTCCCGCGCCGATGCGCAACGCTACATGGATTTATATTTCCAACGCTACCCGGGCGTGCAAACCTTTATGCACGATATTCGTGAAAAAGCCAAAGCGCAGGGCTATGTGGAAACCCTGTTCGGGCGCCGTCTATATTTGCCGGAGATCAATTCCTCCAACGCCATGCGCCGCAAAGGCGCGGAACGGGTGGCAATCAACGCGCCGATGCAAGGCACCGCCGCCGACATCATCAAACGCGCCATGATTAAACTGGATGAAATGACCCGCGATGACCCGGACATTCACATGATCATGCAGGTGCACGATGAATTGGTGTTTGAAGTGCGGTCGGAAAAAATTGCGTTTTTTAGCGACCTCATCAAACAACACATGGAAGCCGCCGCCGAGCTGGTGGTGCCGCTGATTGTGGATGTGGGCGTAGGTGAAAATTGGGACGAAGCCCATTAAGTTAAGGAGAAAACATGGCACATAAAATCATTCGCAGCGCAGACTTCACCGCCGCCCGCGCTTGGGGCGGTTTGGACATCACCGAAATGAACGGTATCAGCGTACGTTTACATTGGACGGACGAGCCTTACAAATGGCACATCAATGACGGCGAAGAGGTGTTTGCCGTGATGGACGGCGTGGTGGAAATGCACTACAAAGAACACGGCGAAGCCAAATGCGTATTGCTGGAAAGCGGCGATATTTTCTACGCCGGCATCGGCACCGAACACGTCGCCCACCCGCAGGGCGAAGCGCGGATTTTGGTAATTGAAAAAGCGGGCAGTATTTAAATAAAAAAGAAAAAGTGCGGTCAAAAAACGCAGCGAATTTTCACCGCACTTTCTTCAAATAATAAAAATCACTTGAGATAAATTTTACATGATCGATAACACTAAATTAGAACAGATCGAAGACGCGTTAATTGCGATTGTCAAACGCGATGTTGTGCCTGCATTGGGCTGTACGGAACCAATTTCCCTGGCGTTAGCGTCGGCGACGGCAGCGAAATATTTGGGCAAAATACCGACTCGCATTGAAGGTAAAGTGTCGCCGAATTTAATGAAAAACGGCTTGGGTGTCGCCGTGCCGGGGACGGGCATGGTGGGCTTGCCGATTGCGGCGGCGATTGGCGCGCTGGGCGGCGATCCTGACGCGGGGCTGGAGGTGCTGAAAAATATCACGGCGGAGCAGGTTGCCTGCGCCAAAACCTTGCTGGCGGAAAAACGGGTAACGGTGGGCATTCGGCAAACCGAGCATATCCTGTATTCCGAAGCGACCTTATTCGCCCCCAATGAACAGGGCGGTGAAGATTGGGTGAAAGTGGCGATTCAGGATCAGCACACCAACATCATCCTGATTGAAAAAAACGGCGAGGTGCTACACCAACAGGCAAAAACCGATCAAAGTGCGGTGGATCCTTACGTCGTTTTTCAACAAGTTAAAGCCCGCGAAATTTTTGAATTCTGCCAACGGGTGGCGGCGGAAAAAATTCGTTTTATCGAACAGGCGGACGCGCTTAATAAAGCGTTATCGCAAGAAGGTTTGCGCGCCGATTACGGATTGCACATCGGACGCACCCTGCGTAAACAGGTGGGCAGCGGCTTGTTGTCCGATGATTTACTGAGCAAAATCATGATCGAAACCACGGCGGCATCGGATGCGCGCATGGGTGGTGCAACGTTGCCCGCCATGAGCAATTCCGGTTCCGGCAACCAAGGCATTGCCGCCACCATGCCCGTTGTGGTGGTCGCCGATTATCTCAACGTGGACGATGACAAACGCCTGCGCGCCCTGTTCTTATCGCATTTAATGGCGATTTATATTCACAGTAAACTGCCGAAATTGTCCGCGCTTTGCGCCGTAACCACCGCCTCCATGGGCAGCTGCGCGGGCATCGCCTATTTGCTGACGGGCAAATTTGAAACGGTCAGCATGGGTATTTGCAGCATGATCGGCGACATCAGCGGCATTATCTGCGACGGCGCGGCAAACAGTTGCGCCATGAAAGTGTCCACCAGCGTGGCGTCGGGCTACAAATCCGTACTCATGGCGATGGACGAAACCCACGTCACCGGCAACGAAGGCATCGTCGAACACGACCTCGACCGCACCATCGACAACCTCTGCGCCATCGCCTCAAAAAGTATGCAGCACATTGACCGCCAAGTGATTGAGATCATGGTGAGCAAACCTTGTCCGTAGGATTTGCGGAGAAAGTGCGGTCAAAATTCACCTTGTTTTTTAACCGCACTTTTCCCTCTTTAGAACCAAAAATCATACCTCGTAGCCAAAAGTTATTGGCGTTTCCCTTCTGCTTTTTAAGAAAATATTTTCCTCTTATCGTTGTAACTAGAAGGAATATCTTATGTTGTTGACCGGTTTGCTGTGCGGTATTTTACTCGGTTTCGTCATGCAACGCGGGCGGTTTTGTATCACCGGCGCGTTTCGCGATATGTATGTCACTAAAAATAACAAAATGTTTATTGCCCTGTTATTGGCGATTACCGTGCAATCCGTCGGTTTCTTTTTACTGAAGGAAATCGGCGTATTGAATGTGGATCCGGCGGAAAATTTTGCTTTCTTGGCAGTAATTATCGGTGCCTTTGTATTTGGCATCGGTATTGTTTTGGCGGGTGGTTGTGCTACCGGTACATGGTATCGTGCGGCAGAAGGTCTGGTCGGTAGCTGGGTGGCGTTGTTTACTTATATGTTGCTCAGCGCCATGATGCGCACCGGTCCGTTAGGTGAGTTTAATAGCGCGTTACGCAACATTAACATTGAACAACGTAATATTTATGAGACTTTCGGTATTTCGCCTTGGTGGTTGGTGGCATTACTGAGTTTGGTTACCGCTTATTATGTGTTTCGACACCTGAGTAAACCCGCGCCGAAAATGGCGTCATTAAAACCAAAGAAAAGCGGACTTGCCCATTTGTTGTTTGAAAAACGCTGGCATCCTTTCGTTTCAGCGATACTCATCGGCTTGATTGCCTTATTGGCGTGGCCTTTGAGCGTGGCGACTGGGCGTGAATTCGGGTTGGGGATTACCGGTCCCTCCGCCAATATTATGCAATATCTCGTTACCGGCGACGGTAAATTCATTAACTGGGGCGTATTTTTGGTGTTAGGCATTTTTATCGGCTCTTTTATCGGTGCGAAAGCCAGTAATGAATTTCGCGTGCGCGTGCCGGATGTGACGACCATTTTACGCAGTGCTTTGGGCGGTGTTTTAATGGGGATCGGCGCTAGCCTTGCCGGTGGTTGTTCTATTGGCAACGGCTTGGTGGAAACCGCGTTTTTCTCATGGCAGGGTTGGGTGTCATTGCCATTAATGGTGTTCGGCACTTGGGTGGCGGCTTATTTTACCATTATTCGCCCACAACGTTTAAAAGCGGCGAAGGTGTAACATTTTGATTTTAGGAGAATAAAATGATCGTTAAATTACCTACATTGGGGTTGGTTTGCCCGTTCCCGCTGGTTGAAGCGAAAGAAGCTATGGCGAAATTGAACAAAGGCGACGGACTGGAAATTGAATTTGACTGCACTCAAGCCACGGAAGCTATTCCGGCATGGGCGGCAGAAGAAGGCTATGAGGTTACCAATTTTGAACAGATTGATGATGCCAAGTGGTCGATCACGGTGATGAAGTAAATGAAAAAGTGCGGTCGAAATTCACCTTGTTTTTTAACCGCACTTTTATTTAATTAACCGTCTTCCCCGGTGCATTGTGGCGAGTCCGCAGACGGCGAGCGTGCCGCCGAGAAATAATGACGAATCCACTCGTTCTTCCAACCAAATCGCGGAAAAGATAATGCCGAAAATCGGGATAAGCACGATGTAAGCGGCGGCATTACCCGCGCCCAGATGTTTCACGCCGTCAAAATACCATGCGTAAGCCAACACGGTTGCGCCTAAAGATAAGCCGATTAAACTCATCCAGGTGCTTTGCGACAGCGTCAGCACCGTGCGCCAATCGGCGGCGTTTTCTACGCTTAGGGCGGCGATGAAAAGCAAGAGAAAACCGAAAACGGAAGAAATGGTGGTGGCGGTGAGGGAGTCGATACCGGACAGCACTTTACGCGCCACTAAGGTATAGCTCACCCAACAGAACATGGCGCAGATTAACAATAATTGCCCGAAGCCCAAGGCATCCAACATCTGTAGCGGATGCCCTTTCGTGATGGCGATTAACGGGCCGCTAATGGCAATCGCCATGCCGCACAGCACCCAACGGTTCCATTTCTCCTTAAATAAGAAGATGGCAAAAATCATGGTGAACACCGGATTGCTGGTGACGATCACCGCCGCTTGCCCCGCCGAGACATATTTCAGCCCCCAGATAAAGAACGTGGAATAAGCAAAAATCCCCAACACCGCCGTTAAAAATAACCCGAACCACTGGCTTGGGCGCAGCGCTTTGACATACTTAAATCGCGTTGCGACATATAACCAAATCAGCAGCGGGATAATGGCGATCAGAAAACGCGTGGCGGAAGCGGTAAAGGTGGGCATCGCCTGCGCCACCACCCGCCCCCAAGGCCATGACGCGCCCCATAAAACTGCCATGCCGATAAGTTGTAAATGAATGCGGAGATGGTTCATATTGCGCGCCTTGCGATGAGAGAAGATGAATAAATTTTACACATTACGGGGTAAGATGGCTATCGGGTTTCGTTTGGTGTTTTGCGGTAAAAGTGCGGTTAAAAATCCAAGTGTTTTTCCCACCGCACTTTAATCACAATCTTATTTTTCTTTCAAATTTTGTTCCTGTTGTGAATGAGGTCTGACCTTTCGGTATGCTTTTCATTTTTTTGATTTATATCAGGTAGGGAAAGGGGATTTTCCTTTTAAATGAAAAGGCAGTTCATTATTCCGGGAGAATATGATGGAAAAACCAATTCATTTTGCAATTAATCGCAGACAACTACTCAAAACCGGCGCGGTAACGGCTGCGTTATCTCATCTTAGCTTACCTTTTGGCGCTGCTGCGCAAACACCTCAAATGACGACCGATGACGAGAAAACCGTTTGGAATACCTGTCCGGGGAATTGTCACAGCCGTTGTGCTTTACGTTTAAGGGTGAAAAATAATGAGGTGTATCGGGTGGAAACCGATAATACCGGTGAGGATATTTACGGTAATCATCAGGTGCGGGCGTGTTTACGGGGACGTTCTATTCGCCGTGTGATGAATCACCCTGATCGTTTGAAATATCCGATGAAGCGTGTAGGAAAACGTGGGGAAGGCAAGTTTCAACGCATTAGTTGGGAAGAAGCCTTTGACACCATTGCCGATAATCTTAAGCGGATTGTAAAAGATTATGGCAATGAAGCGGTGTACATCAATTATAGCTCCGGCGTGAGTGCAGGAAATATTCTCCGTGCGGCAGCGCCAACCTCGTTAATTACCCGTTTGATGAATTGTTACGGCGGCTATTTGAGCTATTACGGCACTTACAGTCGAGCACAGGTTTCAATGGCGATGCCTTACACCTACGGCTCAAATGAAGGGAATGCCACATCGGATATTATTAACAGCAAACTGGTGGTGTATTTCGGCAATAACCCGATGGAAACCCGAATGAGCGGTGGCGGTATCACTTATCATTTAGAACAGGCGCGTGAAATTTCCAAAGCAAAAATGATTGTCATCGACCCACGTTATACCGACACGGCGGCAGGGCGTGAAGATGAATGGGTGCCGATTCGTCCGGGCACAGATGCCGCATTAGTGGCGGGTATGGCGTATGTGATGATCAGTGAAAACCTGGTCGATCAGCCTTTTCTTGATAAATACTGTGTCGGTTATGATGAGAAGACCTTACCGGAAAGCGCGCCGAAAAACGGTCATTACAAAGCCTATATTCTAGGCTACGGCGAAGATGGTATCGCAAAAACGCCAAAATGGGCGGCGAAAATTACCGGCATTCCGGAAGAGAAAATTATTCGTTTGGCGCGTGAAATTGCTACAACCAAACCTTGTTGTATCGTCCAAGGCTGGGGGATTCAACGTCAATCCAATGGTGAACTCGGTGTAAGAGCGGTCGCTATGTTGCCTATTTTAACGGGCAATGTGGGCATTCACGGGGGAAATTCCGGCGCGCGTGAAGATACTTACAAAATCACTTACACCAAATTCCCCACGTTGAAAAATCCGGTGAATACCAAAATTTCGGTGTTTATGTGGACAGATGCCATTGAAAGAGGCGCAGAAATGACCGCACTTCGTGATGGCGTGAAAGGGAAAGATAAGCTGGATGTGCCGATTAAATTTATCTGGAACTATGCCGGCAATACCATCACCAACCAACATTCCGACATCAATCGCACGCATCAAATTCTGCAAGATGAAAACAAATGTGAAATGATAGTGGTGATTGAAAACTTCATGACCGATTCCGCCAAATATGCCGATATTTTATTGCCGGATTTAATGATCACCGAACAAGCGGATCTGACTCCAAACGAATATGCCGGCAACATGGGCTATTTGATTTTCGGACAACCGGCGACCGGTGCAAAATTTGAACGCAAACCCATTTATGAAATCACCTGTGAGATCGCCAAACGCTTGGGGCAAGATGTGTTCGACAAGTTTACGGAAGGCAAAACCCAAGAGGATTGGTTGAGGTTTTTATATGCCGATATGATGAAAAAAGATAAAGATCTACCCGATTATGAAAGCATGAAGCAAATGGGGATTTTCAAAAAACGCGATCCCAAAGGGCATTTTGTCGCCTACAAAGCCTTCCGTGAGGATCCGGAAAAACATCCGTTAAAAACCCCTTCGGGTAAAATTGAAATCTACTCGGAACGCTTAGCAAAAATCGCGGCAACATGGGAACTGGATGAACAAGATGTGATTCACCCCTTGCCGGTTTTCCATGCGGGATTCAATGGCGTGGATGATCCGAAGCGTAAAGATTATCCGTTCCAGATGATCGGTTTCCATTACAAAGCGAGAACCCATTCTTCTTACGGTAACGTGGATATTCTACAAGCCGCCAATCGGCAGGAAATCTGGATTAATCCGCTTGATGCGCAGGCGAAAAATATTCAGGATGGCGCCCCCGTCCGTGTGTTTAACGAGATCGGCGAAACCCGCTTAAACGCAAAGGTGACGCCACGCATTATGCCGGGCGTGTTAGCCATGCCACAAGGGGCGTGGCATAAAGCGAATATGAACGGTGATCAAATTGACCACGGGGGTTGCATTAATACACTTACCACCCAACGCCCGTCACCATTGGCGAAAGGCAATCCGCAGCATTCAAATTTAGTTCAAATTGAGAGGATATAGCCATGTGGAATAATTCTCATTAACTTTAACTATTGATTTTAATCATGTTTTTGTCGGTTTTTGGAGATTGGGTTAGCTTTTGTGATCTATTTCAAATTCTTTGGCTCACCATAAATGATTAAATAATCACTCCTTGATATTACTCAGAATGTGGGGGAGATATTTATGAGTAATTTTAATCAACTAAGTCGCCGAAATTTTATTAAGGCGTCATCAGCGGGTGCTGCCATTGCGGCGGCGGATATTGCGCTGCCGTTTAATGTAATGGCGGCGGACACGTTAAAAAAAGAACAAGAAAGCGCAGAAAAAGTAGTGTGGAGCGCCTGTACCGTCAACTGCGGAAGTCGTTGTCCGTTACGTATGCACGTTAAGGATAATCGCATTACCTATGTGGAAACCGATAATACGGGTACGGAAACTTACAATGTGGATCACCAGGTGCGTGCCTGTTTGCGCGGGCGTTCTATGCGTCGTCGTGTGTATAATCCCGATCGTTTGAAATATCCGATGAAACGTGTGGGAAAACGCGGTGAAGGTAAATTCAAACGCATTAGTTGGGACGAAGCCTTAACGGAAATTGCTGATGCCTTAAAACGCAATATCGAAAAATACGGCAATGAATCCATTTATTTGAACTACGGCACCGGCACGCTGGGCGGCACAATGGCAAAATCTTGGCCACCGGCTTCTACCATGGTGGCGCGTTTTATGAACTGTATCGGTGGGTATTTAAACCACTACGGCGACTACAGTACCGCGCAAATTGCGGTGGGATTAGATTATACCTATGGCGGCGGATGGGCGCTCGGCAACGGGATGGCGGACATCGAAAACACCAAACTTATCGTACTGTTTGGTAACAATCCCGCCGAGACACGCATGAGCGGCGGGGGCTTGACCTACTGTATCGAACAGGCAAAACAACGCTCCAACGCCAAAATGATTTTAATTGACCCGCGCTATACCGACACCGGCGTCGGGCGTGAAGACGAATGGATTCCGATTCGTCCCGGCACCGATGCGGCACTGGTTTCTGCGCTGGCGTATGTGATGATTACCGAAGATTTGGTGGATCAGCCTTTCCTTGATAAGTATTGTGTCGGCTACGATGAAAAAACTTTACCGGAGGGCGCACCGCAAAACGGGCATTACAAAGCCTATATTTTAGGGCAGGGCGATGATGGTGTAGCCAAAACGCCGGAGTGGGCATCGAAAATCACCGGTATTCCGGTGGATCGTATTATTAAATTAGCCCGTGAAATCGGTAGCACCAAACCGGCATTTATTTCCCAAGGCTGGGGACCACAACGACGCAGTAACGGTGAACTCATTTCCCGCGCCATTGCCATGCTGCCGATTTTAACCGGTAACGTCGGTATCCACGGCGGCAACACAGGCGCGCGGGAAAGTGCTTACAGCATTCCGTTTGTGCGAATGCCGACGTTAAAAAATCCGGTAAAAGCCAGTATTCCGATGTTCATGTGGACCGACGCCATTATTCGGGGTCCGGAAATGACCGCACTTACCGACGGCATTCGCGGCGTAGATAAATTGTCTGCGCCGATTAAGGTAATTTGGAACTATTCCAGTAACTGTCTTATCAATCAGCACGCGCAAATTAACCGCACCCATGACATTTTGCAGGATGACAGCCAATGTGAAATGATCATCACCATTGATAATCACATGACTTCCACTGCGAAATACAGCGATATTTTGTTGCCGGATTGCACCACTTCGGAACAAATGGATTTTGCACTGGACGCTTTCGTTTCCAATATGGCGTATGTGATTTTTGCCGACCAAGTGGTTAAACCGTCTTTTGAATGTCGCACGATTTACGATATGTTGAGCGACTTGGCGGACAAAATGAGGGTAAAAGACAAATTCACCGAAGGTCGCACGCAGGAAGAATGGCTACGCTATATTTATGCCCAATCCCGCGAAAAACTGCCGGAATTACCAACCTTTGAGGAATTCAGACAACAAGGTATTTTCAAAAAAGTGGATCCGAACGGTTTCAAAGTGGCGTACAAAGAGTTTCGTGACGACCCGGAAGCTCACCCGCTGAAAACACCGTCCGGCAAAATTGAAATTTATTCCTCCCGTTTAGCGGAAATCGCCAAAACCTGGAAACTGGCAGAAGATGAAGTGATTCATCCATTGCCGGTTCACGCCCAAAGTTTCGAGCATTATGGCGATCCGTTGATGGAAAAATACCCGCTACAACTCAGCGGTTTCCATTACAAAGCCCGCACGCACTCCACTTATGGCAATGTGGATGTGTTAAAAGCCGCCAATCCGCAGGAAGTGTGGATGAACCCCATTGATGCGCAACCGCGTGGTATTCAAAACGGCGATCTGATTCGTATTTTTAATGATCGTGGTGAAGTGCGTATTAACGTGAAAGTCACACCACGTATTATTCCGGGCGTGGTTGCATTGAGCGAAGGGGCTTGGTATGCGCCGGATAAGGATCGCATCGACCATTCCGGTTGTATCAATGTGCTGACCACCCAACGCCCGTCACCATTGGCGAAAGGCAATCCGCAACATTCTAATTTGGTTCAAGTGGAACGCTTGTAGGGAGTGAATAATGGAACAATATGGTTTTTATTTTGATTCGGATCGCTGTACCGGCTGTAAAACTTGCGAATTAGCCTGTAAAGATTACAAAGATTTAGGCACGGAGGTGAATTTCCGCCGCATTTATGAATACACCGGCGGCAACTGGAGCCAACAGCCGGACGGTTGTTGGAACCAAGACGTATTTGCTTATTACATGTCCATTTCCTGCAATCATTGCGCCGATCCGGCTTGTACCAAGGTTTGCCCGACAGGCGCCATGCACAAAAATGCCGACGGTTTTGTGATTGTGAATGAAGAAACCTGCATCGGCTGTCGTTATTGCCACATGGCGTGCCCGTATGACGCGCCGCAATTCGACGCGCAAAAAGGTCACATGACCAAATGCGACGGTTGCTATTCGCGTATTAAAGCCGGGCAAAAACCGATTTGCGTCGATGCCTGCCCATTGCGCGCCCTTGATTTTGCGCCCATTGAGGAATTGCGCGCTAAGTATGGTGAACAGGCGTCTATCGCACCCTTGCCACCGTCAGACGTGACCCATCCGAATTTGGTCGTGAAACCAAACAAAAACGCCCGCCCAAGCGGCGATACCAACGGGTTCTTAGGTAACCCGAGAGAGGTGTAAAATGAGTATCGTGATACATGAATTACCTTTGGTGGTGTTCACCGTGTTGGCACAAAGTGCGGTCGGTTCCTGGCTTATTTTTAGCTTCATGCTTTGCACCAATTCAAATGCACAAAGTCGTCGTTATGTGCACAAAGTCATGTTTGTGATCCTTGCTTTACTCGGCATCGGCTTTATTGCCTCCGTGTTGCACTTAGGCACGCCGATCCGCGCTTTTAATTCGTTGAACCGTGTGGGCGAATCTATGATGAGTAACGAAATCGCGTCGGGGGCGTTGTTCTTTGCTATGACGGGTATGTATTGGTTGCTTGCCATCATGCGCAAAATGCCCCTCGCACTCGACAAACTATGGTTGGTGATAACCTCCCTTATCGGTTTGGCTTTTATGGTGATAATGGATCAGGTTTATCACATTCCAAGTGTGCCGACCTGGAACACGCCGATGACCTCCTGCTTGTTCTACGGCACGGTAGCATTGGTTGGCATCGCGTTAAGTTATGCGTTGCTGATGGCAAACCCGCAACGGACTTATCAACTTAGCGCCCTGCCTTGGTTATTTGCCCTTGCGGTGTTATTCGCCGCCATTGTCGCCGTTTACCAAGGTTTCGCCTTACCGCAGATTCACAGCGCCATACAAAATGCCGCCGCCCTCGTGCCGGATTATGCCGCCTTCAGCGCACTGCGTTTTTGCTGTTTAGCCCTCGCCGCGCTCTTTATTTTCCGCAGTAAAAACATCGGCATACTCGCATTGGCTGTCATTTTGACGCTGTTTGCCGAAATGTTAGGACGCAATTTGTTTTATGGTGCGCACATGACCCTTGGCATGGCGGTAGGTGGTTAATTATCGTCAATAACTAAAAAAAGTGCGGTCATTTTATCAGGAGTTTTTATGGATCACGGATTAATGCAATGGATTTCTACCGCAGGGCGGTTATTGGGCGCCGCGTTTTATTATGCGCCCGATGACGCGCGGGTTGCCCCTGTGTTGCGTTTTTTTGAACGGGAAAATTGGCAACAGGAATGGGCGCCTTTTGTGGATGAAAAAACGTTGGAAAAAACCACCGCACTTTTTGCCGAAGGTTTGCAACAACCGCTTGCCGAACAATATCAGGCGTTGTTTATCGGTCCGAATGCGCTGCCTGTGCCGCCTTGGGGTTCCGTCTATTTGGATCCCGAGTCGGTGATTTTCGGCAGTTCGTTATTGGAGTTGCGCGCCTTCCTGCAACGTCATCAAATTGTCTTTCAATCCCAGCAGGATGAGCCGGAAGATCATCTCGGCTTGATGTTAATGTTGGCGGCATATTTGGCGGAAAATCAAGCGCACTTAATGAGAGAATTTCTCAGCCGCCATTTTCTCACTTGGGCGCCGCATTGCTCACAACAACTTGCTGCGCTGGAAGATTTCCCGTTTTATCGGGGCTTGGCGTTATTGACGTTAGCTACGCTAAAACAATGGCAACAAGCCCTAAATTTAGACGTACCAACCGTTCGTTTTTACCGTTAACGGAAAGCATCTCTATGCAAAAAAACGAAACCTACTATCAGGCATATTTAAGCCACCACGCCATTTCCCGACGGGGCTTATTCCGCGGCATTTTCGGTGCGGCGGAGTCTCCGTCTATAGAAAATCAACGTACGGCAAATCGTCCGCCGTTTGCTGCGCGGGAAGATTTATTTTTGACCGTCTGTAACGGCTGCGGCGCTTGTGTTTCCGCCTGCCCGAACGGTTTATTGCGCGTGCAGCAACACAACGCCGTGCTGGAGATGGATTACATCGCGTGCGATTTGTGCGGCAAATGTGCCGAAGCCTGCCCGACCCACGCACTGCATCCGTGCTTTCCTGCGGATACCGAACTTCGTCCGCATTTCTCCGCAGAATGCCTGCAAAAACAAGGACAACGCTGTGATGTTTGTGTGGAAAGCTGCCCGCAGCAGGCTATTCATGCCGATTTGACGGTAAATCATGCGTTATGTAGCGGCTGCGGCGAGTGCCAAATCACCTGTTTTATTTCGGCAATTCGGCTGGTGCGTACGTAAAGTGCGGTTAAAAATCCAAGTGTTTTTCCCACCGCACTTTTTTCCGTCTTTCCTTTATCCCGCCTTGTGTTTTCAGTATAATGGCACGCATTTTCCACCCTTCAATTCGTAGAACTGATTATGACAACATTTAACGTAAAAACTTTTCAAGGCATGATTCTTGCCTTACAGGAATACTGGGCGAACCAAGGTTGTACGGTGGTGCAGCCGTTTGATATGGAAGTGGGCGCGGGCACTTCGCACCCGATGACGGCGCTTCGTGCGTTGGGCCCGGAGCCGATGGCGTTTGCCTATGTGCAGCCGTCGCGCCGTCCGACAGACGGTCGTTATGGCGAAAACCCGAACCGTTTGCAGCATTATTATCAATTCCAAGTGGTAATCAAACCTTCACCGGACAACATTCAGGAACTGTATTTGGATTCCTTAAAAATGCTCGGCTTTGACCCGACTCAAAACGATATTCGTTTCGTAGAAGACAACTGGGAAAACCCGACGCTGGGCGCGTGGGGCTTGGGCTGGGAAGTGTGGCTGAACGGCATGGAAGTGACCCAATTCACCTATTTCCAACAGGTGGGCGGCTTGGAATGTAAACCGGTGACCGGCGAAATCACTTACGGTTTGGAACGTTTGGCGATGTACATTCAGGGTGTGGACAGCGTGTATGATTTGGTGTGGTCCGACGGCCCGCTCGGCAAAACCACTTACGGCGACGTGTTCCATCAAAACGAAGTGGAACAATCCACCTACAACTTTGAATATGCCGACACCGATTTCTTGTTCTATTGTTTCGATCAATACGAAAAAGAAGCGCAAAGCCTGTTGGCATTGGAAAAACCGCTGCCGTTGCCGGCGTACGAACGCATTTTGAAAGCGGCGCACAGCTTTAACTTATTGGACGCGCGCAAAGCCATTTCCGTAACCGAACGTCAACGTTATATTTTACGCATTCGTGCGCTTACCAAAGGCGTGGCGGAAGCCTATTACGCCAGCCGCGAAGCCTTGGGTTTCCCGGGGTGTAAGAAGTAGTTGGCAAAAGTGCGGTGAAAATCAACCGCACTTTTTCATGGAGTTCACGATGAAACCGATTCTTTATTATGCCGAAAAATGCCCCGACACCGCGCCTTTTGTGGCGGAACTGAAACGTCTCGGCGTGGAATATGAGGCAGTGGAAGTGATGTCTTCCATCCCGAATTTAAAACAGTGGCTACGTTTGCGTGATAACAACGCCGCGTTTGATGCCGTCAAAGCCAAAGGCAATGCGGGCTTTCCGGCGCTGTTATTGGAAGACGGGCGGGTCATTTTGACAGAAAGCGAACTGCGCGACATTTTCGCTTAAAAAACACTTAAAAAATTCACTGCACTTTATCACCCGTATAAAGTGCGGTTGCCGTTATAAGGCATTTATTTTACAGCATTTTATTTTTAACCAATTTTATGAAAACACCTTTTTTTAAACCTAATTTTTTGACGCTATTAATTTCTTCCGTTATCACTTCCCCCGCCTTTGCCGGACACGTTCGCTCCGATGTGGATTATCAATATTTCCGTGATTTTGCCGAAAATAAAGGCAAGTTTACGGTGGGGGCGAGTAATATTGAGATTTTTGATAAATCAGGCAAGTCCGTCGGTCTGATGATGAAAAACGATATTCCCATGCTCGATCTTGCCGTGTTAAGCCGTAGCGGAGTAGGAACCTTAGTGGGTGATCAATATATCATCAGCGTGGCGCACAATAGCGGATATCGTGATGTGGATTATGGCGCCGAAGGCAATAATCCCGATCAAAAACGCTATAAATATCAATTGGTCAATCGTAATAATTATCCAAGAACACCCACAGCCGAACACCCGTTGCAGTGGGATTATCATAATCCTCGTCTTAATAAATTTGTGACCGAAGTAAAACCTATAGAAATGATTGATGCGGGGAAAAACGGTGCTGTCTATGGCAATTTAGAGAAATATCCTATGCGCGTGCGTGCCGGTTCCGGTACGCAAAAATTGCGTAACCCGAATGGTAGCCGTGTGGATTTAGTGAGAGCCTATCAATACCTTACCGGCGGAAATGCACAAGTCGGTGGCGGGCGTAATGGCGGTTGGATGGATTTGGGCGGTAGTTTAGTTAAAGCTAATGCTTATGGACCTATGCCCATCTGGGCAGATCAGGGCGATAGCGGTTCGCCGATTTTTATTTATGATAAAGAAAAACAACAATGGTTTGTGAATGGCGTGCTGAATTTTGGTAACGGTGGTACGGCAAATACCTTTAACATCGTGCGTCCCGAATATTTTTATGAAATTTTAGAACGGGATTCTGTTGCGCCGATTCAAAATTTTAATGCACAAAATACTTACCTATGGCGCAACCAAAATGATGGCACAAGCACCATTAGCTTAAATGGCGCAGCGGTGGCAACCGTGAGTTTAGCCGGTAAAGACGCCAAAGGAAATGCACTGCCGGATCAAGGCAAACATATCACCTTTATGGGTTTCCAGCCTGCCACTATTGAATTGGAAAACAGCATTAACCAAGGCGCAGGCGGGCTTTATTTTGAAGGCGATTTTACCGTTCGCACAAAAAATAGCGAAGATACCTGGCTGGGCGCGGGAATTTCCATCAGCGAAGACAGCACGGTGGATTGGCAGGTGAAAAATCCGAAAAATGATCGTTTGGCGAAAATTGGCGCCGGTACTTTGGCTGTCAATGGTAGCGGTGAAAACTTAGGTGACATCAGTGTCGGCGACGGTACCGTGATTTTAAACCAAACCGCAGATGCAAACGGCAAACAGCAGGCATTTGCCAACCTGCAAATCGTCAGCGGTCGCCCGACGGTGAGCCTTGCCGCCGATAACCAAGTGAATCCTGATAACATTTCCTTCGGTTTTCGCGGCGGACGGTTGGATGTGGGCGGGCATGATTTAACTTTTAACCGTATTCAAAACACCGACGACGGCGCGCGTATCGTCAATCACAGCACGGACAAAGCCGCTACCATCACGATTCGCGGTAATCAGAAAATCAATAACGAAAAAAATATCAACGAATCTAAAGCCATTGCCTTTAACGGCTGGTTTGGTGAAACCGACGAAAAATTACACAACGGACGTTTAAACATCACATACACGCCAGCCCACGCCGACAGCCAATTGCTCCTTTCAGGTGGCACGAATCTAAACGGCGACATCACACAAAACGACGGAACCTTAGTGTTCAGCGGTCGCCCAACGCCGCACGCTTACAATCATTTAAACCGCCCGGATGTGATCGGTCGCCCGCAAGGGGAAGTGGTGTGGGAAGATGACTGGATTAACCGCCGCTTTAACGCCGAAAAATTCATCATCAACGGCGGAAGTGCGGTCGTTTCTCGAAACGTTTCTGAGATGCGTGGCGATTGGCAGTTAACGAATAACGCAACGGCGAGCCTAGGCGTAACTGACAAGCAAGAACACCTAATTTGCACGCGTTCTGACTGGACGGGGCTGACAAGTTGCGCGAATCAAACCTTATCCGAAAAAGCCTTTGCCAGTCTTGACCGCACGAAAATTCAGGGGAATTTTGCCCTTTCTGATAATGCCAAATTGTCCGTTGTCGGGCTTGCCGATGTCACGGGCAATGTAGCGTTAAACGGACAAAGTCAATACCAATTAGCCCACAACGCCACTCAAACCGGCACGCTTACGCTTAATAACCAAGCTACGGCGACGGTAGAAAATGCGACGTTAGCGGGCGATGTTGCGCTTTCGGAGCAGGCAAAACTGAATTTGATTCAGACAGATTTTCAACATCAAATTCAGGGAAGCAAAGACACTCAAGTTTCTTTGTCGGACAACGCCAACTGGACGCTACCGGAGAGCGCAACGATCGGCAATTTAACTCTTGCTAACAGCCAAATCACGCTAAATCCGGATTTTACCGTTCAAGGGAACAACCAAAAATTTAACCGGCTGACGGTGCTTGGCGATTTAAGCGGAAACGGCACGTTTAATTACCGCACTTTTTTACAAGAGAACAAGGGCGACCATGTGGCAGTGAACGGTTTGGCTACGGGTAATTTTGTCTTAAACGTACGCAACACCGGCACAGAGCCGCAAACGCTGCAACAATTAAGTCTGCTCACCTTAAAAAATACCGCGCAAACGGATAACCTCAATGTTTCCTTGGCGAATGGCGCTGTGGATCTGGGTGCGTATCGCTATGAATTGAAAAATTTTGACAACGACTATCGCCTCTACAACCCGAAAAAAGAACAGGAACTGGCAGAACAAGCCCGTTTAGAAGAGGAACGACGTAAAACCGAAGAAGCTGCACGCTTAGCCGAAGAAAAACGTAAAGCCGAAGAAGCAGCACGTTTGGCAGAAGAAAAACGCAAAGCCGAAGAAGCAGCACGTTTAGCGGAAGAAAAACGCCAAGCGGAAGAAGCTGCACGTTTAGCGGAAGAAAAACGTAAAACCGAAGAAGCCGCACGTTTGGCCGAAGAAAAACGTAAAGCCGAAGAAGCCGCACGTTTAGCCGAAGAAAAACGCCAAGCAGAAGAAGCCGCACGTTTAGCCGAAGAAAAACGTAAAGCGGAAGAAGCCGCGCGTTTAGCGGAGGAAAAACGCAAAGCCGAAGAAGCCGCACGTTTGGCGGAAGAAAAACGCCAAGCCGAAGAAGCGGCACGTTTGGCGGAAGAAAAACGTAAAGCCGAAGAAGCCGCACGTTTGGCGGAAGATAAACGCCAAGCCGAAGAAGCCGCGCGTTTAGCCGAAGAAAAACGTAAACAGGAACAACAGGGCATTTCTGCGAAGCAAAAAGTGTTAATCAGCCGTTATGCGAATAGCGCCTTATCCGAGCTTTCGGCAACGGTCAACAGCGCTTTGTTGGTGCAGGAACAGTTAAACAAACAGTTAGCGTCTGATGATGCCGCTTCTGTGTGGGCGAATACCGTGGATTCCTCCCGTCGTTATGAGTCGGACGAATTCCGTGCATACAAACAGAAAACTGACTTGAACCAGCTTGGCGTTCAGCACATTGATGACAATTACCGCGTCGGTTTATTGTTCTCCCATTCCCGCGCGAAGAATACTTTCGATGAGAACATCAGCAGCAAAAATCGCCTTACCATGCTGTCTGCCTTTGGTCGATACGATTTCGCCAACGGTCTGAACGTGACTGCCGATGCCGGCTACGGCGTAAGTGTGGGTGAAATTCGCGGTGAATCGCAAGACGGCAAAATGAAACGCCATATTACGGTTTTCGGCATGGGTGTGGGTTATCAAATGAACGTGGGGAATTTCGCCATTAAACCGAATGCGAGTGTTCATCGTTATTCGCTTTCTGCGGAAAACTACACTTACGATCAGGTCACGGTGAATTCACCGGCAACCCGTTTTAACGCTTATCAGGCGGGTGTGACTTTGGATTATTCGTTCATGCCGTGGCAAGGTGTTACAATGCGTCCGTCGTTTAGCGTCAATTATGTGGATGCCTCCGATTCCAAACTTGCCGTAAAGGTAAACCAAGTGCCGTTGGCACAACGTTTTGACCGCTACTGGCAACAGGAAATCGGCTTAAGCGCCGGTTTTGGCGGCTGGCAGATTGGCACCTATGCTTCTCAATCTCGCGGTAAACAGCTGGATAAACAACATCAGGTGGGATTGAAAGTGGGGTATCGTTGGTAACCTAATAAGAGGAAAATATGCATATTCATTTCATTAAACACGAAAGTTTTGAGCAGGCAGGTGCCTATTTGACTTGGGCGCAGAAACGCGGTTACGGGATTTCTTTTACGCAGGTGTATTTGCGAGAAGCGTTGCCGAATTCTGCCGATGAAATGGATATGCTCATTGTGTTGGGCGGACCGCAAAGCCCCGATGAAGATAAAACGACGTTTCCTTATTATGATCCGCAGGCGGAGCAACATTTGATTCAACAGGCGATTCAAGCGAATAAAGTCGTCGTGGGTGTGTGCCTGGGGGCGCAATTGATTGGTGCAAGTTATGGTGCGGGTTTTTCACACAGTCCGAATAGGGAAATCGGCAATTTTCCGATTTTTCTGACCGAAGCAGGGGCGAATGATGATAAAATCGCCCACATTGGCACACAGCTGACCGCCGGACATTGGCATAACGATATGCCGAATCTTACCGAACAAGCGAGCGTGCTGGCTTACAGCGAAGGTTGCCCGCGACAAATTGTACGCTATGCGGATTTGGTTTACGGCTTGCAATGCCACATGGAATTTACGCCGGAAATTGCGCAGGATATTGTCTCCAAGGAAAAACAATTAACGCAATTAAGTGAACAATATCCGTTCGTACAAAACGCCGACCGGCTTTTAAGCTTTGATTACCGGGCAATGAATGACGCCTTGTTTCTGTTTCTGGATAAATTGGTTGAGGCGTATTTAAAGCGGAAGTAAAAAACATTTAAAAAAACGACCGCACTTTAAAGGAAGATTATGTCACTGATGACCACAGAAAATACCTTTACAACAGAAATCACTGAGCTGGTTCGAAATATGAAACAGCGTATGGCTGTGGTGGTGAATGCCGAGCTGACCATGTTGTATTGGCATATTGGAAATCGAATTAACCAATATATTTTGCAGGGAGAGCGGGCGGAATATGGCGAAGAGG
Organism: Aggregatibacter actinomycetemcomitans; assembly: GCA_017160915.1. Classification (GTDB taxonomy): domain Bacteria; phylum Pseudomonadota; class Gammaproteobacteria; order Enterobacterales; family Pasteurellaceae; genus Aggregatibacter; species Aggregatibacter actinomycetemcomitans_B. The sequence goes on along the minus strand of JACAWG010000064.1, from coordinate 10,269 downwards.
TTATCCGCACGCTATCTGAAAGATTAACGGAGCAATTTGGCAAGGGCTGGAGTAAAAGACATCTTAATTATGTGATGCAATTTGCTTCTACTTTTCCTGATATTGAAATTGTGCACACACTGTGTGCACAATTGAGCTGGTCTCATTTCAAACAACTTGTGCACATTGAGGACCCAATAAAACGCGACTTTTACGCCACCATGGCGGCTCAAGAACGTTGGAGCACCAGAACCCTTGATGAACGTATCGGTTCGCTTTTATTTGAACGTACGGCAATTTCTAAAAAACCTGATGAAACCATCATTCAAGAGATGACGTTACTGCGTGAAAAAGGCAAATACAACCAATCTATGGTGTTGAAAGATCCCTATATTTTGGACTTTTTAGACCTCAACGATCGCTATTTGGAAAAAGATTTAGAAGATGCGATTTTACGGGAAATCGAGCAGTTTTTATTAGAGCTAGGCGCCGGTTTTACCTTTATCGCCCGCCAAAAACGGATTCAAATTGATAACGATGATTTTTATATTGATTTGTTGTTCTATAACCGTAAACTCAAACGCCTGATCGCCATTGAATTAAAAACCGAAGCCTTCAAACATTCGCATAAAAGCCAGATGGAACTTTATCTTGCATGGCTCGCGAAATATGAGCAAGAAGAAGACGAAAATCCACCGCTTGGGATTATTCTCTGTACTTCGAAAAAACAAGAGCAAGTGGAATTATTGGATTTAAAAAGTTCCGATATTCATATTGCGGAATATATGACGGTATTGCCAAGTAAAGCAGTGTTGGAAGAACGGTTGCATTTGGCGGTGGAAAGGGCGAGAGAAAGGTTTTTATGCAGCCCTATGAAAAATACTTAAAAGAAAATGCCCAGAAATTACGCACAGATCAAACAGATGCAGAGCGTAAATTGTGGCAACGCGTTAATCGGGATCAATTATTAGGTTTCCGATTTAATCGACAAAAACCGCTTTTAAATTATATTGTCGATTTTTATTGTGCTAAGGCGAAGTTGATAATTGAGTTAGATGGTAGTCAGCACTATGAGCCTGATTATCAAGAAAAAGATGCATTACGAGATGCGGAATTGGCTTCATTAGGCTTTACCGTGATGCGATTTAGCAATGATGAAGTTATGTTCGAAATTGAAAGTGTTGTTGAGCAGATTTATTTGTTTTTGGAGAATGTGGGCTGATGGAGTATGAGGTTGGAATAAGTTCTGCCAAATCTCCCCTAACCCCTCTTTGCTAAAGAGGGGGATTTCTTTAGTGAAATTGTGATAACTGGCTTATTTATATTGAACGGAAATTAGGACTGATTGGGTATGAGGTTGAATGACCTCTGCCAAATCTCCCCTACCCCTCTTTGCTAAAGAGGGGGGATTTCTTTAGTAAAATTGCGATAACTGGCTTATTTATAT
>JACAWG010000064.1:0-8793 GCA_017160915.1 Aggregatibacter actinomycetemcomitans | reverse complement strand
ACTTCTGCCAAATCTCCCCTCCCCCTCTTTGCTAAAGAGGGGGAAGTTCTTTAGTGAGAAATAGCAACAGGCTCATTTATATCTCTTTTATGAGATATACAAATAGAACACAAAAATTTAATCCTGCCTCGATCCAATCCCCTCTTTAGCAAAGAGGGGGAGGGGAGATTTGGCAGAAGTGAAAACGAAGAAAATAATAATTTAATCCACGGAATTTTTAGATAAGAGAAAAAACATGACAACCCAAAACTTCCTAGTAGAAATCGGCACGGAAGAGCTGCCGCCAAAAGCTCTGAAAACATTAGCCACTGCCTTTGCGGATAACGTGCAGGCGGAATTGAACCAAGCAGGGCTGGCGTTCGAGAAAATCGAATGGTTTGCCGCACCACGTCGTTTGGCGGTGAAGGTGTTGGTACTTGCCACACAACAGCCGAGTAAAGAAATTGAAAAACGCGGACCTGCGGTGTCGGCGGCGTTTGATGCCGAAGGTAAACCAACCAAAGCGGCAGAAGGCTGGGCGCGTGGTTGCGGGATTACCGTGGATCAAGCGGAACGTCTTGCCACCGACAAAGGCGAATGGCTGGTTCACCGTGCGAAAATTGAAGGTCAGCCGATCAAAAACTTGCTGGCGGACATTGTGGCGAACGCCTTGGCGAAATTGCCCATTCCAAAACCGATGCGTTGGGCGGACAAAACCGTGCAATTCATTCGTCCTGTTCACACAGTAACGATGTTGCTTGGCGATGAGTTAATCGAAGGCGAAATTTTAGGCGTAGCAAGCGGTCGTACGATTCGCGGTCACCGCTTCTTAGGCGAGCGTGAATTTGAGATTCAACACGCGGATCAATACCCACAACTGTTGCGTGAAAAAGGCTCGGTCATTGCCGATTTCAACGAGCGTAAAGCGGAAATTTTGGCAAAATCGCAAGCAAAAGCGACCGCACTTGGCGGCGTGGCGGACATTGAAGAAAGCCTGTTAGAAGAAGTGACTTCATTGGTGGAATACCCGAACGTATTGGCGGCAAAATTTGAAGAACGCTTCCTTGCAGTGCCTGCGGAAGCCTTGGTTTACACCATGAAAGGAGACCAAAAATACTTCCCGATTTATGATAAAGACGGAAAACTTTTACCGCACTTTATCTTTGTATCAAACATCAACCCTGAAGATCCAAGCGCGATTATCGAAGGTAACGAAAAAGTGGTTCGTCCACGTTTAACCGACGCGGAATTTTTCTTCAAAACCGACTTAAAACAAAAATTGGTGGATCGCTTGCCGCGCTTAGAAACCGTGTTGTTCCAACAACAACTTGGCACATTGCGTGATAAAACCGACCGCATTGAACAATTGGCGGGCGAAATCGCGAAACAAATTGGTGCAGATGAAGCGAAAGCGAAACGTGCCGGCTTGCTCTCAAAATGTGACTTGATGACCAATATGGTGTTTGAATTTACCGACACCCAAGGCGTAATGGGTATGCACTATGCCCGCCACGACGGTGAAGATGAAGAAGTGGCTGTGGCATTGAATGAACAATATATGCCGCGCTTCGCAGGCGACGAATTGCCAAAATCATTAGTGGCGAGTAGCGTAGCTTTAGCGGATAAATTCGACACCTTAACAGGGATTTTCGGTATCGGACAAGCACCAAAAGGCAGCGCTGACCCGTTCGCTTTACGCCGTGCGGCACTCGGTGCATTACGCATTATTGTTGAGAAAAACCTACCGCTTGATCTGGAAGATTTAGTGCAAAAATCAGCCGCACTTTTCGGCGATAAACTCACAAACAAAAACGTAGTTGCCGACGTAGTGGACTTTATGCTCGGTCGTTTCCGTGCGTGGTATCAAGATGAAGGCATTGCGGTGGACGTGATTCAAGCCGTGCTTGCCCGCCGTCCAACCCGCCCGGCGGACTTCGATGCCCGCGTGCGTGCGGTGTCGCACTTCCGCACCTTAGATTCAGCGGAAGCCTTAGCCGCGGCAAACAAACGCGTGGCGAACATTCTTGCCAAAGCGGATATTGCAATCGGTGAGATTAATTTGAATGCTTGCGTTGAGCCGGCAGAAAAAGCGTTAGCCGAAGCCGTGCTTGCGTTACAAACGGAAGTACAACCGTTAATTGCGAAAGGTGAATATACGGCGGTGTTAGACAAATTGGCGAACCTGCGTCAACCGGTGGATAACTTCTTTGACAATGTAATGGTGAACGCAGAAGACCCGGCACTGCGCCAAAACCGTTTGGCAATTTTGAATACGCTACAAGGTTTATTCTTACAGGTGGCGGATATTTCGTTGTTGCAATAAAGACAAAAGTGCGGCGGCACAAGACGGTTGCTGAGTTTGTCGAAGCATGAATCTTGCGTCGTTCTTAGTCGGAATCACTTATGGTTTGACAAGCTCACTAACCGTGATTTCGGCTTTACCGACTTAAAAAACGCCGTCAATTTTACTCACAATCGAATCTGGTTCGATTGTTCGCCCCGCTGGGGTCGTTGGCAAAGCCAACGTTCAAAATCCGTTGGATTTTGTGACCGCACTTTTCGCATAAATAAAAAGCCGAATATGTTATTCGGCTTTTTGTCCTTCTGTTTCGGAACTACTTATTCTTCCCTTCCAAATACAACCATTCCGCCACTTGTTTGGCGAAGTAGGTCAGAATGCCGTCGGCGCCGGCGCGTTTGAAGCAGAGCAGCGATTCCATAATACATTCTTTTTCTTTCAGCCAGCCGTTTTGAATGGCAGCCATGTGCATGGCGTATTCGCCGGAGACCTGGTAGGCGAAGGTCGGCACGCCGAATTGTTGTTTGACACGATAGACCAAATCCAAATACGGCATGCCCGGTTTGACCATCACCATGTCGGCGCCTTCCTCTAGGTCTAATGCCACTTCCTGCAAGCCTTCGTCGCTGTTGGCGGGATCTAATTGGTAGGTTTTTTTATCACCGCCTTTTAAATTACCGGAAGAACCCACTGCGTCGCGGAACGGGCCGTAATAGTTGGAGGCGTATTTGGCGGAATATGCCATGATGAGGGTGTTGATAAAACCGTTTTCTTCCAGCGCATGGCGGATTCTGCCGATGCGACCGTCCATCATGTCGCTTGGCGCCACCACATCGGCACCGGCTTCGGCATGGGAAAGGGCTTGTTTGATTAACACCTCGGTGGTGATGTCGTTCAGCACATAGCCGTCCTCGTCGATAATGCCGTCTTGCCCGTGCACGGTGTAGGGGTCAAGCGCCACATCGGTTAACACGCCAAGTTCGGGATAGGCGGCTTTTAAGGCTTTTACCGCGCGTTGCACCAAGCCGTTCGGATTATAGGCTTCTTCCGCCATAAGGGATTTTTTGCTTTGTTCCACCACCGGAAACAGGGCGATGACCGGCACGCCGTATTTCACCAATAACTCCGCTTCAATTAACAACTGATCGAGGGTTAAACGTTCTACATTCGGCATGGAAGGCACGGCTTCGCGGTGATTTTCGCCTTCAATAATAAATACGGGATAAATCAGATCATCAACGGTCAGTTTGTGTTCTGCCATTAAGCGACGGCTAAAGTCCTGCTTACGCATACGGCGTAAACGGCGGGTAGGAAAACCGGTGAAAATTTGTTGCGTCATATTCTCTCCTGAATCTGATTATGGCTTTGCGCTGTCGTTTTCGTTTTGATTATCGTCATCTTCGCGCGGGCGGTAGAAACGGGCGCATAGCACGCCCACTTCAAATAACAGGCACATCGGCACGGCGAGCAAGGTTTGTGAGAACACGTCCGGCGGGGTCAGAATCATGCCGATAAAGAAAGCGGCGACGATGATATACGGGCGCTTGGCTCTTAAATCTTCCGGCGTGGTCACTCCCGTCCAGCACAGCAAAATAATCGCCACCGGCACTTCAAAACAAACGCCGAAAGCGAGGAACAGGGTGAGCACAAAATCCAGATAACTGCTGATGTCCGTGGCGATGGCAACGCCTTCCGGCGCGGTTTTGGTCAGAAAACTGAACACCAGCGGGAACACCACATAATAAGCAAATGCCACGCCCAAATAGAACAGCAGGGTGCTGGAAAAGAGCAACGGGTAAATCAGGCGTTTTTCATGTTGATACAATGCCGGCGCCACGAACGCCCAGATTTGATAAAGCAAATAAGGCACGGAAATAAAAACGGCAACCACGCCGGTGAGTTTAATCGGTGTGAAAAACGGTGTGGCGATGTTGGTGGCAATCATGCTGGAACCGTTCGGCAGGTTCGCCGTCAGCGGTGCCGCCACAAAGTTATAAATTTCATTGGAAAAGTAAACTAACGCCACAAATACCACGGCAACGAAAATAATGCTGCGTAATAAGCGATTGCGTAGTTCTACCAAGTGAGTGATGAGGGGTTGAGTGTCGTCAACGCTGGTCATAAGTTATCCTGATGTGAGGCTGTCCCGCAAAGCACGGTTAACTTTTCTCTGAGGCTTTGTCCGAATGTGCCGATTCCGTGTTGGCAGGCAACGGGTTGTCCGGATCGTATTGATTGATGTAATAGGCGAGTTTTTCGTCCAGTTCGATTTCTTCCTGTTCCGCCAGTTCCGCCGGGGAAAGTGCGGTCGTTTTTTCCGCTGTTTTTGTGGCGATTAAGGTTTCCGTTTGTGGTTCGGCATAATCTTCCACATCGAGAATGTCGTAATTTGCCATCGGGTTGTGTTGGTCGGCACCGGGGTGAGGGTTGTCATTTTCATCGCCGTTTTCCACCGCACTTTTTTCTGCTTGCGCCTGTTTCAGTTGATCGACCTGATCCTGAAACGTGGTATTGGTATCGTTGGCTTTTTGTTCCAACTCGGCGCGCAATTTATCGGCGGAGGCTTTCAGCTCTTCCACGGTTTTGCCCAATTCCGGTGACAAGGCTTTCAGGTTCAGGCTTTCCGCTTTTTTGATACTTTCTTGCAATTCCTGCAATTTGAGTTCCTGTTTCAGCTCGTTTTGCACGTTCGCCGCCAAGCCGCGAATGGTGCGCACCCAGCTCATCACAGTGCGAATCGCCACCGGTAAACGTTGTGGGCCTAGTACTACTAAGCCCACAATGCACACTAATACGATTTCGGAAAAGCCAATATCAAACACGGATTAAGCCTGTTCTTTCTCTTTGTTTTTTTCTTGTTCCGGTTGTGCGTTTTGTTTTTGTTCTACTTTATTGAACGTCGCATCTTCCGGTTTGCTTTCTTCGTTTATGGCTTTTTTGAAGCCTTTCACGGACTCACCTAAGTCCGTGCCCAAGGTACGCAATTTTTTCGTACCGAACAGCAACACGATAATTAAGACCAAAATCGCTAATTGCCAAATGCTAATGCCGCCCATAAAAACCTCGTTATTCTGTCTGAAATTAATAAGTAAAAACGTGCCTGACTATACCCGTTTTGCACGGTTTGAACAATAGCTAGGGTTGATTATTTTTGCATTTCTTGATTTAGTTCATATCGCCCTTACGCCATGGTGGGCAAGGGTTAACGTAACAATAACCCGAGCAGCCAAATCACAAAAGCAAGTGAAAAAAGCACCGCACTTACCCAGCCCGGCAAGTGCTGAAATTGCCATAGGGTGGAAATGAACACCACGGCGCCGATGACTAGTGCATAACGTTTGCCGGAAGCACCCTGTTTTTTCTGTATTTTTCGATTCAATTCAATAAGTTGATTGGCAATAACGCGCTGTTGTTGTAACGCGTCCATGACGTTTTCCGGCAGCTCGGCAAAATGCTCACGCCAATAAGGCAATTTTTGTTTCACCGTTTTCAGCACGGCTTTCACGCCCATTTGTTCATCCAGCCAGTTTTGCAGGAAAGGTTTTGCGGTGTCCCACAAATCCAGTTGCGGATAAAGCTGGCGCCCCAATCCTTCAATGTATAACAAGGTTTTTTGCAACAGCACCAACTGCGGTTGCACCTGCATATTAAATTCCCGCGCCACGTTAAACAGATTCAACAACACATGTCCGAAGGAAATTTCCGACAGCGGTTTGGCGAAAATCGGCTCGCACACTTCGCGGAACGCCTGTTCAAATTCGTCGATATTGGTATCGGCGGGCGTCCAGCCCGATTCCACGTGCATTTGTGCGACACGACGATAATCGCGGTTAAAAAACGCCACGAAACTCTCCGCCAGATAGCGTTTATCGTGGTCGTTCATGCGCCCTACAATGCCGCAGTCAATGCCGATGTATTGTGGATCTTCGGGGTGTTGCGGGTTAACGAAAATGTTGCCGGGGTGCATATCCGCGTGGAAAAAACTGTCACGGAATACCTGCGTGAAAAACACCTGCACACCGCGTTCCGCCAGCAGTTTCATATTGGTGCCGTTTTGTTCCAGCGTCGCCACATCGGACACCGGAATGCCGTAAATGCGCTCCATCACGATAAGGTTTTGATGGCAAAAATCCGGGTACATTTGCGGAATGTATAACATTGGGCTGTTTTCAAAATTGGCGCGCAATTGCATGGCGTTTGCCATTTCGCGACGCAAGTCCAATTCATCACGCAAGGTTTTTTCATATTCGCGCACCACTTCCACCGGACGCAGGCGATGACCTTCCGCCGATAAACGGGGAATCCAGCCGGCAAGGCGGTACATGAGCGACAAATCCGCATCAATGACCTGCTGAATATTCGGACGAATGACTTTGAGCACCACTTGCTGCCCGGCTAAAGGTTGTGCCGCGTTAAATTTCGCCGTATGCACTTGGGCGATAGAGGCGGACGCCAGCGCATTTTCATCAAAGTCATCAAACCAAGTTTCCAGTTTGCCGCCCAACGCCCGTTCCATTTCCGCACGTGCCAGTTTGCCGTCGAAAGGTTCCACCTGATCCTGCAATAATGCCAATTCGTCGGCGATTTCCGGCGGGAATAAATCGCGGCGGGTGGAGAGCATTTGCCCGAGCTTGATCCATACCGGACCGAGTTCCTGCAAGGCGAGGCGTAAACGCACGCCAAACGTGTGCTGCGGGTGTTTGTTGCGTAGCCAGAACAGCGTTTTGCGCCAGCAACGGAGCGGGCGGGTGTAGCGATTGTGCGGCAGCGCTTCGTCAATGCCATACACCAAAAAGGTGCGAATAATTTTGTACAATCGTTTCAGATTCGCAAAATTCATTGGGTTTCCATGAGTCGGTTAATTTTTTGTTCTAAAAGTGCGGTCTGTTTTTCCAGCGTTTTTACTTGGTCGCCGAAATCCGCTAGGGCAAGAGAGGGCGAAATCACCTGCCATTCTTCCGTCAGGCGTTCACCCCAGTAGCGTTGGCTTTGGCTGATTTTCTGTTTGCCGATGGCAACGATTTTGCGTAAAAAATTGACCGCACTTTGCGCAGCAATATCGCCCACATAAGGCGACAGCAATTCCGCCGGATCTTTTTCCAGAAATTCCACCAACGCGGCGAAATCCTGCAATACCTGCAAGTCCCCTTCCAGTACGATGGATTTGTCGTTAATCCATTGGCTGATTTGGGCTTTTTTTAACGGCGTAAACAACAGATTCGGGTTGATGGTCACTGCGCAATCGGGCACGGCTTCGTATTGATGTAGCACGTCGATACGTTGTTCGGAAAAGAGAAAATAAAAGGTGGTTTGCACGCCTTTGATGCTGACTTGCAGGCTTTTATCCGCCAGTTTACGCAAATAAGGCTCGTAATGGGCGGTGCGTTGAAGCAGGTGGTTTAACACCGTTTCCAAGCCGCTGTTCAGCAGTTGCGGCAGCATTAATTGTTGCGGTATGGCGCTGAGGTCGAAAAGCATAGGCTGTCCTTAACTGACGTTCTAGAATTTATAACCGCGATGCAACGCCACAATGCCGGCGGTGAGGTTGTAATAACTGACCTGCTCAAAACCGGCTTCCAGCATCATGTCTTTGAGCGGCTCCTGCGCCGGGTGCATACGAATGGATTCCGCCAGATAACGGTAACTTTCGCTGTCGTTCACCACCACTTCGCCGATTTTCGGCAAAATATTGAAAGAATAGAAATTGTAGGCTTTGCTTAAGGGATCCAAAATCGGCTTGGAAAATTCCAACACTAACAAACGACCGCCCGGCTTCAGCACGCGATACATGGAACGCAGGGCTTTGTCTTTGTCCGTGACATTGCGCAGACCGAAGCTGATAATCACGCAATCGAACGTATTCTCGGGAAACGGCAGGGCTTCCGCGTTGGCTTGCACATAATTCACGTTGCCCACCACGCCGAGATTGCGCAATTTTTCGCGCCCTACTTGTAACATGGAGTCGTTAATGTCCGCCAACACCACTTCGCCGCCGGGGCCCACCAAACGGGAAAATTTCGCCGTAAAATCGCCGGTGCCGCCCGCTAAATCCAGCACTTTATGCCCTTTGCGCACACCGCTGCAATCAATAGTAAAGCGCTTCCACAGACGGTGAATGCCGAAAGACAGCAGGTCGTTCATCAAATCATATTTGCCCGCCACGGAATGAAATACATTCGCCACCAGCTTTTGTTTTTCCGCCTTGGCAACGGTTTGAAAGCCGAAATGGGTGGTTTCCTGATTGTCGTTCTGATTAAAGTGCGGTTGATTTTCAGCGTGTTTTTCAGTTTGTGAAGAGGAGGAGGTTTGTTCGGTCATAATCGGCTCGGTTCAGTTTAAAAATGATGCCTAGCATAGCAAAAAATGATTGTCGTGGGTAATAAATTACCGAGGGTTGGATAAAAGAAAAAGACAGGTGTTTGGGGAGACCTCACCTGTTCGAAACATTGTAACTGTTTATATAAAAAGAAGAAACTTGGCTCCCCTCGTTTACGGGGGGAGCTGGGCGAAGCCCT
>JACAWG010000063.1:14270-14532 GCA_017160915.1 Aggregatibacter actinomycetemcomitans | reverse complement strand
TGGTAGTGTGGGGCATCCCCATGTGAGAGTAGGTCACCGCCAAGTTTATTACTTTAGTTTATTCAGTCTTGTTAGTAAGCTAAAGTAATAAAAATTTTAGCAGTCATAGTGCAGTAGAGCCACCTGAATCCATACCGAACTCAGAAGTGAAATGCTGTTACGCCAATGGTAGTGTGGGGCATCCCCATGTGAGAGTAGGTCACTGCTAATCCTCATTCCGGAGTGGTAGTTCAGCTGGTTAGAATACCTGCCTGTCACGCAG
>JACAWG010000063.1:9713-14220 GCA_017160915.1 Aggregatibacter actinomycetemcomitans | reverse complement strand
CACGCAGGGGGTCGCGGGTTCGAGTCCCGTCCATTCCGCCAATTTTTGTAATCTTTTTAGGTTATACATATCAATAGGGGCGTAGTTCAATTGGTAGAGCACCGGTCTCCAAAACCGGGTGTTGGGAGTTCGAGCCTCTCCGCCCCTGCCATTTATTTCATTCTAATTTGAAAATTATTTCTATTCATTTTAAATCTAATATTTTTAAAAAGGAAAACCGCACTTTAAAATCAAATTAAAAAGTGCGGTTTATTTTATGAATGTTTTTACCTGGATTATTTTCCACTCCATGCCTTAATCGCATTTAAGCGGGCATCAACTTTGCTTTGGGAATCACCTTTAAAGTAGTCTTTGGCTAAACCGCCTTCCCAACCACCGTAATTCGGATTAGGTAAAACGATATAAGTTTTACCGAATTTCTCTTGGTTTTTAGCAACAAAGTCTCGACGATCCGCATTTAATTTACCGTGTGTGGCATCACCGAAATCATCTAGGTTGTCGCCCACATAAAGCACGATGTCATAGCCTTGACTTTCAATTTCCGCAAAACGGGCAGATTTGGCGGATTTATCTTTTTTCAGATAAAAGAATGATTCATCAACACCGGTAAAGCCTAAACGTTTCATGTCATCAATGGTGCCCGCTTTTTCATTGCTGTCTTTGCGATTGGACACATAGAACATTTTACCTTTATGAGAATTGACATAATTGTTAAATTCTACCGCACCGGCAATGGCTCCGGATTCTCTCGCATCAACCCAACGGGTCCAGTCTTTACCGTCAAAAGGTTTGTTATTTTTGACCTGCCAACCGGCGTATGCGCTGTTGTCGATCATGGTTTCATCTAAGTCCACAACAACGGCTTTTTTCTTGCCTTTTTGTACTTTAGCATGATCAAATGCGACTTTCGCCGTGTTAAATGCCTGATAAGCCAGCGCATCATATTCACCGGATTCCTGCATCCAATTAATCCCCATCACCGCCTGTTGTTGTAATTGGGCGTCTCCTTTTGCCGTATCTTGTGCACAACCCGCTAATACAAAAGCCGAGATAACAGCAAGTGCGGTCATTTTTAATGTTTTTTTCATTGTGTCTTCCTTTTGGTTTGTGATAGATCGCTAAAAATTATAGCAAGCCTTATTTTTAATCGCATCGTATTTTTATCGGATATAAATAAGGCATGACTGAAAATCATGCCTTATTTAACGGAATTAATTTATTTTGCTAAACATTGCATATAGCTATCCGCCGTAAATTGTAAGAACGCCGCGTAAGGATTTCCTTCCATTTTCACACTATCGCCCATCGGATCGAGGCGACCGACATTCACTTGCGCACCTTTGCTTAAACTTTCAATTACTTTAGGCGTAAACTGAGGTTCGGCAAATAAACAGCTGACTTTGTGTTCGGTGATTTCTTCTTTGATTTTTGCCAAGGTTTTTGCGCCCGGCGCCACAAGCGGATTGATAGTGAAATAACCGATTTGTTTTAAGCCATAAGCATGGTTGAAATAGCCGTAGGCGTCGTGGAAAACATAAAAACCTTTATCTTTTACACTTTCCAATTGCACTTTAATTTTTGCACTTGTTTCATCTAAAGTGCGGTTAAATTCGGCGACGTTTTTTTCAATCAACGCTTTTTTCTCCGGATATTGTTTGATAAGTTTTACGGCAATGCGTTGAGCGACCACTTTACTGATATCCGGTGAATACCATACATGCCAGTTAATGCTTGAATCGTCATCGTGATGATGTGCATGTCCCTCGTGATCGTGTCCATGTTCATGCTTGTCATGACCTTCGTGCGCGTGATTATGCCCCTCATGCGAATGGTCATGGTCTCCATGAGGGTCGCCTTCGCCATGGTGATGATGATGGTGATGCGCGCCTTTCATTAAGAACGGTTCAATGGCGGCAATATCTTTGATCGTCAATACTTTTTTATAATCAAGATCATCAATGGATTTATCTAAGAAAGCATCCACATCTTCCCCAATCCAAACCACCATTTCAGCAGATTTTAGTTTTTGTGCATCGGAGGGTTTTAGATTGTAATCATGAGGGGAAGCCCCTGTCGGCACTAATACATCCACATCGGTAACGCCATTTGCAACGGCTGTCGCAATAAAGCCTAAGGGTTTAATGGAGGTGACAATCGTTGCGGAAGCTGCCGCGGAAAAAGAAAGAATGGCGGCGGCAATTGCCGTTTTCTTTAAGCTTTGCACTAACATGGTCATTGTATTTCCTTCTATTATTGAAATATAAATTGAATAAAACCAGGCTAGGTTACTCTTTTTTAAGCGGAATTACCATCTTTTTTTATCTTAAAAAATAAGTTAGTTATTTTTCTGTAATAATTTATCAATAACACGGGAAACGGCAAAAAAGCCGAATGTGGCGGTAATCATGGTCGCCGCGCCAAAACCATTGGCACAATTCATGGTTGCGGAAGTGGCGCAGCTATCGCCGATCTGAGGGAAAATCAGCGGCTGAGTCGAGAATACGGCGTCAATGGTAAATTTGCGTTTCGGATTTTGCGTGAAATGATAATCCTTGCGTAAAACCGACCGCACTTTTGCCAACAACGGATCTTGAATGGTGCGGCTTAAATCGGCAATCTGAATCTGGCTTGGATCCGTTTGTCCGCCTGCCCCGCCAATGGTAATAATGTTGATTTTATGCCGTTTACAATAAGCGATTAACGCCGCTTTGGTTTTCACATGATCAATAGCATCAATGACATAATCGTAATCATTGTGAAGGTATCGGGCTAAATTTTCGCTAGAAATAAAGTCATCAATGACATTAACTTCACATTCGGGATTAATCAATTTCACCCGTTGCTGCATAACGTCGGTTTTGAGTTGCCCGACATTACCGCTCAAGGCATGAATCTGGCGATTAATATTGGTGACGCAAATATCATCCATATCAATCATCGTAATCTTGCCAATGCCGGAACGGGCGAGGGCTTCCACAGCCCAGGAACCGACGCCGCCGATACCGATTACGCAAATGTGCGCTTGACGCAAGCGCGCTAAAGCATCGGCGCCATATAAGCGACCGATGCCGCCAAAGCGTTGTTCATAGTTGTCAATGCGCGCCATTAACGTAGTACCCAAACGCGACCGTAATGTTTCGACAAGCCGGCAATGTGTCCTGCCTGATCACCGATACCGCGATATAAATCGAAATGGTGTCCGTTCACGGCACCGCCTACATCCAGCGCCACCATGAGATGTAACTGATGTTGTCCGGTCCAGTTGCCGTCATTGTCCATTTGCGGCACTTCCACCAACAACACGCTACCCAACGGGATCACACCGCGGTCGGACGCCACGGACGCCATCGGCACCAAAGGTACGCCTGCGGCGCCTTTTACTTTTCCATACGGATCATTTTTAAAGAAAACATAAGAAGGATTGCGTTCTAACAGGCTTTGCACTCGTGATGGGTTAGCATTCGCCCAATCGCGAATTGCCTGAATAGACATTTTTTCTTTCGGAATTTCACCGTCTTCCACCAACAGGCGACCGACCGCCGCATATTGGTAGCCGTTTTGTCCTGCATAAGCGAAATAATTCAAATTGCCTTCACCGAAATCCACATAACCGCTGCCTTGCACACCTAAAAGGAAGTTATCGATCATGGAATCGCTGTACGCCAATTCCAGACCTTTACCTTTCAATGCGCCGGCATAAATTTCGGCACGGGAGAAACGTTTTTGCGAAGGAAGCGCATAAATCGGTTGGTTAAATTTGCCTTGTTGGGTGCGACGGGCATGAATCACCGGGGAATAATAGCCTGTCATAAGTACATTTTGATAGCCGTCGAAGCCTTTCATCACTTGGCTTTGGATGCCGAAATTAGTTAGTTCATTGGTATTGGCACCGGCGAGTACCCAAGCCGTGACTTTGTCATAAAGCGGTGCAAAACTGCTGCTCAGTTTGCCGGAATAATTATTGACATTTGACAGTTGGGTCAAAAAATCTCCCTGATTTACCACCGCACTTTTGTTCTCAACTTGGCTCACCGGCATGAAAATGGATTGTTGATAAGTCCGTCCGTTATAGATTGCACCGAATTTTTGCGGATCGATGTCCAACGTGTTTTGCGTTGTGGTTTGCCCGCCGGTCGGTTTATTGGAACCGGAGGAACAGGCGGCTAATACTGCAATAGCCGAAAGCGTGAGAAATTTATAAAAAGAAGTGCGGTTGAATAGCATATAACGTCCTAAAAACAAAATGGGTAAAAAACAAAGGGCGAATTTTACACCAATTTGTAGCGGATGAATATGAAATTCACGTTGAATGCCATAAAAGTGCGGTCAGAAAAAAGAATGTTTTTGGGAAGACGTATTTTGTTTAAAAAAACGGCATATCGTTTATTTTTGTAACAAATAAACATTATTTTTACATTTAAACTTGCAATTCATTTTCAAACGGGTATAGTTAGCGCCCTCTAACGCGGGGTGGAGCAGCTTGGTAGCTCGTCGGGCTCATAACCCG
>JACAWG010000063.1:0-9663 GCA_017160915.1 Aggregatibacter actinomycetemcomitans | reverse complement strand
TCATAACCCGAAGGTCGTCGGTTCAAATCCGGCCCCCGCAACCAGATTCTAAAAGAAAGGTATTCGTTTTTGCGAATGCCTTTTTTCTTCTCTTTATAAACTACGCGCCTTTCTTCTGTAGCGCTTCTAAAAGTTTTTGGTGAATGCCACCGAAACTGCCGTTTGACATGACTAAAATGTGATCCGTCGGTTTGGCTTCGGTAACAATCAGATCGACGAAGGTATCCAAATTATCACTGTCATACGCCGGTTGTGTTAATTGGGCGGCAATATCCGCCACTTTCCATGGAATCGTTTCCGGCTGGAATAAAAATACCGCATCGGCTTGTTTTAATGCCGGTGCAATTTCATCTTTATGTACACCCATTTTCATGGTGTTGGAACGTGGCTCTAACACCGCCAGAATACGCGCATTTTGCCCGACTTTATCGCGAAGTGCGGTCAATGTTGCCTGTATTTCGGTAGGGTGATGTGCGAAATCGTCGTAAACGGTCACGCCATGAACATTGCCTTTCACTTCCAAACGGCGTTTGGCATTAATAAAGGATCCTAACGCCGCACAGGCATTTTCAATGCTCACGCCTGCGTGATGTGCCGCCGCAATTGCCATCAAAGCGTTACGCATATTGTGCTCGCCTACGATATTCCAATGCACTTCCGCGATTTTTTCACCTTTATGATAAACGGCAAACTCCGTGCAATCATGCTTAATGCGTTCGGCATACCATTCCTGATCCTTGCCCACATACTGACATTCCGACCAACATCCCATCGCCAGGGTTTGTTGTACGCTTTCTTCGCCTGCAAAAGAGAGAATGCGTCCATTGTTCGGAATGGTGCGGATCATGTGGTGGAATTGGCGCTGAATCGCCTTCAGATCGTCGAAAATATCCGCATGATCGAAGCCGATATTATTAATAATCAGCGTACGCGGATTGTAATGTACAAATTTGGAGCGCTTATCAAAAAACGCCGTATCGTATTCATCCGCTTCAATAACAAAATACGGGCTTTGCCCTAAGCGTGCGGAAATGCCGAAATTGCCCGCAATACCGCCGATTAAAAAGCCCGGTTGCAAACCGTTTTGTTCCAAAATCCAAGTTAGCATACCGGTGGTCGTGGTTTTGCCGTGTGTGCCGGAAACCGCCAAAACCCAGCGATCCCGCAATAAATGATCGTGCAGCCATTGCGGACCGGACGTGTAAGGAATGTTATTTGCCAACATATACTCGATGCAGGGATTACCGCGTTTCATGGCATTTCCCACGATGACCATATCCGGCGCCGGCTGCAACTGGCTCGGCTCAAAGTTCGGTATGATTTCAATGTGATTTTCGGCAAGAAAAGTGCTCATCGGCGGATAAACGTTGGTGTCGGAGCCTGTGACATGGTAGCCCATTTGCTTAGCGATCATTGCTATACCGCCCATAAATGTGCCGCAAATGCCGAGAATATGAAGATGTTTGGTTGTCATGTTGAATCCTTTTATGCCGTATTATTTCTGTTCCCAATAAAAAATGTGTTGTGA
The DNA here is from genome assembly GCA_017160915.1 of Aggregatibacter actinomycetemcomitans. GTDB lineage: Bacteria > Pseudomonadota > Gammaproteobacteria > Enterobacterales > Pasteurellaceae > Aggregatibacter > Aggregatibacter actinomycetemcomitans_B. The sequence continues at coordinate 8,135 of JACAWG010000063.1, read as the reverse complement.
ATCACAGAAATAGGAATCTCTTTAATCATTCAAAATCGAAGCTGTTATAATAAAGTAAGTTCAGAATTGAGTAAATTCATTAATGAAATAAGGAATAAAAGATGAAAACATTAGGTCAATTTATCGTAGAAAAACAAGCGGAATACCCACATGCCAAAGGGGAATTGAGCGGGATTTTATCTTCTATTCGCCTCGTGGCGAAAGTGATTCATCGTGACATTAATAAGGCGGGGTTAACCAATGATATTATCGGCAATTCCGGTGTACAGAATGTGCAGGGCGAGGCGCAAATGAAATTGGATTTATTTGCGCATAATACGATGAAACAGGCCTTAATGAGTCGTGAGGAAGTGGCGGGTTTTGCCTCCGAAGAAGAGGAAAATTTTATTGCTTTTGATACGGAGCGCGGTCGTAACGCCAAATATGTCATCTTAACCGACCCGCTGGATGGCTCCTCTAATATTGACGTCAATGTAGCGGTCGGCACGATTTTTTCTATTTATCGCCGTGTATCACCTATCGGCACTCCGGTTACTCTCGAAGATTTCATGCAGCCGGGCAATCGCCAAGTGGCGGCGGGTTACATCGTGTACGGTTCCTCCACCATGTTGGTTTATACCACCGGGCACGGCGTAAACGGTTTTACTTACGATCCGTCCCTCGGTGTATTTTGTCTTTCCCACGAAAATATCCAAATTCCGCAAACCGGCAAAATTTATTCCATTAACGAAGGGCAATACCTCAAATTCCCGATGGGCGTGAAAAAATACCTGAAATACTGCCAGGAAGAAGATAAAGAAACCCAACGTCCTTATACTTCCCGTTATATCGGCTCTTTGGTTTCCGATTTCCACCGCAATATGTTAAAAGGCGGAATCTACATTTACCCAAGCGCCACCAACTACCCGAACGGTAAATTGCGCTTGTTGTACGAAGGCAATCCAATGGCATTCCTGGCAGAACAGGCGGGTGGTGTCGCGAGTGACGGGTATAACCGTATTTTGGATATTCAACCGAGCGCATTGCATCAACGGGTACCGCTTTTCATTGGTTCCAAAGAAATGGTCAAGAAGGCCGAACAGTTAATGCGCGATTTTAAAGACCAATAAGTAAGATTAAAGTGCGGTCAGAAAAAATATTGTTTTTTTGAATATTATCTAGAATATTCTTTATAGAAATAGATCGTATTAAATTATCTTTTTATAGATAGTAATAATTATCAAATAACATTTCCCTTTTCAGATTTTTAATTTGAAAAGGGATTTTTTTATGAAATATTTTTATCCGAAATTATTTTTTCATTCATATTACTTCACTCACTCCATTTTATTTAATTTAATGATAAATAAGAAAATAATCCTAGTTCTCTAGTCGGTTTTAAACGCAATTTTGTGTTATATTTGCTCGAAATGGAGTGTTTTGTTCAATAAAAACACAAAATTAGATCTATTTTTATACTCGCTAATTATTTATAATTAGTACTTGAATAATCTAGTTGGTTTTAGATGATTCTTTTTTATTTTTTAATCCCATCATCTTGTAAGGATATTTTATGAACAAAACTTTCAAAGTTATTTGGAACAGCGCTAAGCAGACTTGTTCGGTTGTCTCGGAGTTATCAAAAGGTCATGTTAAATCTAATTCAACCACAAATCATTCAACACTTTCCAATATTTTCAAATTGAGCACAGTAGGTGCTTTACTTACTTCCGCTTCCCTTTTTGTTAGTGCAGCTGAAACGTATCATGTTGTTGGTGGTACGGTTGAGACAAACACGAATGCCATTGCAATTGGTAAAGACTCCAAGGTTACGAAAGAAGACGGTATCGAAAGACATGGTCGTGAGTCTATCGCCATTGGTGATAACGCACATGCCAATTCCGACAGTAGTACGGTGATTGGTACGATGTCCACGTCTAAAAATTCTTCTGTAACAGTCGGTGCAAACTCTCATTCCGAAGATAAAGCCATTGCCGTTGGTGTTGAGACCAATGCTTCCGGTACATACTCTGCTGCGCTTGGTCACAAAGCGGAAGCGACCACAAGAAATGCCATTGCTACCGGCTATAGTGCGAAAGCAACAGGCGAAGAAGCTATTGCTCATGGTGCGGCAGCAAATGCTTCCGGTGCCAATTCAATTTCCATTGGCGGACTTTCTAGTGCGACAGGGACTCAGGCGACTACTTTAGGTTATAAAAGCTCTGCAAGTGGCAACAATGCGTTAGCTGCCGGTATTGGCGCAAATGCCTCAGGCTTGTCCAGTACAGCTTTGGGGGTTTCTGCTCATGCCGAAGGTTTAAGAGCTACTGCGGTAGGCGTTCAGGCAGAAGCTAAGGCTGAGGGTACCAGCGCGGTAGGTTACAGATCCACTGCAAACGGTGTTCATAGTAATGCGTTTGGTAACGGCGCGGCAGCCGATGGCGACCGTTCATTGGCGGCAGGTACAAGTGCGAAAGCCGCTGGGGTAAATGCTACTGCTGTTGGTTATGATGCCAATGCTACCGGCGGAAGTTCATTAGCCACAGGTTCCCACGCAACCGCATCGGCTGATCGTACTGTCGCTGTAGGTACCGGCGCGGAAGCGACCGCTGTCAATACAACGGCTGTGGGTTATAAAGCGACAGCAACTACGAATGGCGGTAGTGCATTCGGCTATAGTGCAACTGCAACCGGTGCGGTAGGAACTGCAGTGGGTTTGGGTGCTAATGCGCAAGGACACAGTTCTTTAGCCGCCGGTGCTTTATCTTCCGCCTCCGGTCGTAATGCCGTAGCGGCAGGTCGTGGCGCTAATGCGAGCGGTGCGTATTCTGCGGCGCTTGGTAGCGGTGCGCAAGCAACCGCGAATTTTGCCGTTGCCGTGGGTACAGGTGCGGTGGCATCTGATCAAAATTCCGTGGCGTTAGGTACCGGTTCTCAAACTGCCGCGGCTGTCGGCACAAATGAAGCTACTGTCAACGGCGTGACTTACGGTGGATTTGCCGGAAACTCACCGATTGCAACGGTGAGCGTAGGTTCCGAGGGCAGAGAAAGAACCATTACTAACGTGGCGGCAGGTCGTATCAGCAAAACCTCAACAGATGCCGTTAATGGTTCCCAGTTATATGCGGCATTTGAAAAGAACTCTATTAATATTAATAATTTAGAAAATAAAGTTGATAGAGAAGACAAACGCTTACGCGCAGGTATCGCCGGTGCAACCGCAACTGCCGGTTTACCACAAGCTTATACCCCGGGTAAAAGCATGGTGGCAGCCGCTGTGGGTGGCTATCGTGACCAAAGCGCATTAGCGGTAGGTGCTTCCCGTATCACCGATAACGGCAAAGTTGTCCTGAAATTAACCGGTAACGTGAATACACGTGGTGATTTCGGTGGTTCCGTCGGTGCGGGCTATCAGTGGTAAGATAAGTTTATCAACGCTGAACAAAAAGGCGCTTCAACTCGAAGCGCCTTTATTTATATGTGTTATGCCACATAAGCAAAATTTGCCCAGAGCGGCAAACTGGCGGCAATCAGAAATAAAATAAACAGCGTGTTATAGGATAGCGTCCATTTTTTGAAAACGTGAAGTACAAGAATTAATGCCATAACAACATGCAAGGTAAAGTAGAGCAGCAGCGCAAATTCATTGGCAAAAACGACCGCACTTTGTTGGTATAAATGGAATAAACCTGTCGCAACGAAAATGGCGTTTAGCGCAAGGAACGCCACCATACATAAAATCAATAACGCAATAAATTGTTGTAAGCGATTACGCGCAATAACCAGCATCAAATTAGCTAAAATGATGCCTAACAGCATTTGTGCCAACGGGTTAAATTGAATCAGATTCACCTCGTCAAACAGCGTAATGGCATAACAGAGCATGCCTAACAAGCCGATTAACCCCGCCATTTTTAACAGCCCGTTACGCAATTCCGCTTCCTGCGGTTGTTTCCAGGTGGTCAGCGCCATTGCCAAACCGCAAACGCTGACAAAATCCGTTAAGATATAATGATAATTCGACCAAAAACTAAGCAGAAACCACACCAGCCAAAAAAGCGCAAAATAAAGGTTGGCGCGGCTTAAACGGGAACGTTGCCCGTTACAGATTTCCCCTTTAATGAATACCACCAGACAAATCAGTTGCGCCGTCAGCACACCAAGCGCCAAATGGGAAACCGCCTTGGATTGCGGTTGTAACCACAGGGCGAATATGTCAATAACCAGTAAAAATAGAATCGGCGCCAAAGAAGAAAGTGCGGTTAAAAATTTGGATTGTTGTTCGGACATCATATTTCCTAAGCATGAACAAAAATAAAATTGTCGTGCATTATGCAAGAATTCCAACAAGCGGTCAAAAGTTAGACGTAAAAAGTGCGGTTAAAAATCCGGGCGTTTTTTATCTGCGCCAAGGTACATAAAGTTATGATCTAAAACATAGCATTTTGTCGTTTCTCTCTCTAAAATAACGTGAAAATTAACCGCACTTTTAAGGAACCTTATGCTGCTCAGCATTCTTTATATTATCGGCATTACCGCCGAAGCCATTACCGGCGCCCTTGCCGCAGGGCGGGAGAAAATGGATATTTTCGGCGTGATTATTATCGCCAGCATGACGGCAATTGGCGGCGGCTCGGTGCGTGATGTGTTACTTGGGCATTATCCGCTGGGGTGGGTGAAACACCCCGAATATTTTATTATTGTGGCGTCTGCGGCGGTGCTGACCGTGGTTATCGCGCCTTTTATTCGACATTTTATGCGTTATTTTCAAACCATTTTCCTGGTGTTGGATGCTGTCGGCTTAATCGTCTTTTCCATTATCGGCGCCCAAATCGCTCTGGATATGGGGCATGGTACGACCATTGCCATTATTGCCGCGATCATTACCGGCGCGTTCGGCGGCGTATTGCGGGATTTATTGTGTAATCGCATTCCGCTCGTATTCCAGAAAGAATTGTATGCCAGCGTCGCTTTATTGGCGACGGCGATTTATATCGGCTTGCAACACTTAAATATCGATCAGAATCTTGTCATTATTGTGACCTTAATCGTGGGATTCATCACCCGCTTATTGGCGATTCATTTTGAATGGGGACTGCCGATTTTTGATTATCAGGAACAGGATATTTCAAAGCACCATAAAGACGACAAATTACCGCAAAAAACCAAATAGGAGAGAAAATGTCCGTGAATTTAATTGAAATGGGAAAACAGGCAAAACAAGCCGCTTTTACGCTTTCCCAACTTTCTCAACGGGAAAAAAATCAAGCCTTGGCATTTATTGCCGAGCAATTGGAATTGGAACAGAAACGTATTTTAGCCGCCAACGCGCAGGATATTGATGCCGCAAAACAAAACGGTTTGTCGGATGCGATCATCGACCGCCTATTATTAACGCCCGAACGTTTACAAGGCATTGCTGATGATGTGCGCCATGTGATTTCCCTTGCGGATCCGGTCGGACAAATTATTGATGGCGGTTTGTTGGACAGTGGCGTAAAAATTGAACGGGTACGCGTGCCTTTAGGCGTCATCGGCACCATCTATGAAGCCCGTCCGAACGTGACTATTGATGTGGCGAGTTTATGTTTAAAAACCGGCAATGCGGTGATTTTGCGTGGCGGTAAAGAAACGCAGCACTCCAATAAAGTGTTGGTGGAAGTGGTGCAAAATGCTTTGGAGCGCGCAGGGTTACCGAAGACGGCGGTACAAGCGATTACCGATCCTGATCGTGCGTTGGTCATGGAATTATTAAAATTGGATCAGTATGTGGATATGATTATCCCGCGTGGTGGCGCGGCGTTGCATCAACTGGCGAAGGAACATTCCACCATTCCGGTGATTGTCGGCGGCATTGGTGTTTGCCATATATTCGTGGAAGAAAGTGCCGATTTGGAAAAAGCCTTGCCGGTAATTTTAAATGCGAAAACCCAGCGGCCGAGTACGTGCAATACGTTGGAAACCCTTTTAGTGCAACGTAGTATTGCCGATGAATTTTTACCGCGACTGGCTGATTATTTACAGGTGAAAAACGTAAAATTACACGCCGATCCGACCGCACTTTCGTGCTTGCAAAAAGCCGGTGCGGAGGTTTATCCGCTAAAAGAGGAAGAGCTGAAACAGGAATGGCTGTCTTTGGATCTGAATGTGGTGGTGGTAGAGGATTTGGCGCACGCGGTAGCCCATATTCGTCAATATGGCAGTCAGCATTCCGATAGCATTTTAACCGCTTCACAAAAATTGGCACAGCAATTCATTGCTCAAGTGGATTCGGCGGCGGTGTATGTGAATGCGAGCACCCGTTTCACTGATGGTGGGCAATTCGGCTTGGGTGCGGAAGTGGCGGTAAGTACGCAAAAATTACACGCACGGGGTCCGATGGGATTAGAAGCCTTAACAACCTATAAATGGGTTTGTGTTGGCGATTATTCGATCCGATCTTAAAATTTTCAGAAATTTTTGTGAATTATTTAAAAATTTAAATTAATTATTTGACAAACCTCCGGTAAATGAGTATTTGTATAGCGAACACACAATATTCATACTTATTAATCGGAGTTTTTTTATGTCTCATCTTTCCGTTGCTAAATTCGGCGGCACCAGTGTTGCCAATTACCCTGCCATGCAATCTTGCGCCAAAATCGTCATTGCCGATCCCAACACCCGTGTTGTGGTGCTTTCCGCCTCCGCCGGTGTGACGAATTTATTGGTTGCTCTCGCAAACGGTTGCGAAGAACCTGAACGCAGCAAATTGCTTGATGAAGTACGTCAAATTCAAGAAAATATTTTAACCGAACTGAAAGATGACAGCCGAGTTCGTCCGAAAATCAACGCGTTATTGGAAAATATCACCTCGTTGGCGGAAGCAGCCAATTTAGCGACCTCTTTAGCGCTAACCGACGAATTAATTAGCCACGGCGAAATGATGTCCACCTTGATTTTTGTTGAAGTTCTGCGTGAATTACAAACCCAAGCGACTTGGTTGGATGTGCGTACCGTTGTTGCCACCAACAGTCATTTCGGTAAGGCTGCGCCAAATGATGACAAAACCCGCCAAAACAGCGATAAGGTTTTAAAACCATTGATCGATCGTGGCGAACTGGTGATTACCCAAGGCTTTATTGGGCGTGATGAGCATGGTAAAACTACGACCTTAGGGCGTGGCGGCAGTGATTATTCCGCTGCATTACTGGCGGAAGTTCTCGATGCAAAAGATGTTTTAATCTGGACTGACGTAGCGGGCATTTATACTACGGATCCGCGTATCGTGCCAAATGCACAACGTATTGACACCATGAGTTTTGCCGAAGCGGCAGAAATGGCGACATTCGGCGCGAAAGTCTTACATCCCGCCACCTTGTTACCTGCGGTACGTAGCAATATCCCTGTGTATGTCGGTTCCAGCAAAGCGCCGCAAGATGGCGGCACTTGGGTCACGCGCGATCCGCAACCTCGCCCGACATTTCGTGCCATCGCCTTACGCCGCGACCAAACTTTACTTACGTTATCCAGCTTAAATATGCTGTATGCGCAAGGTTTCCTCGCCAATATTTTCACCATCCTGGCGAAACACAAAATTTCTGTGGATACCATTACCACATCTGAAGTGAGCGTTGCCTTAACTTTAGATAAAACCGGTTCTGCTTCTTCCGGTGCCAGTTTGCTTTCCAATGAATTAGTTGAGGAGTTAAGTGAATTTTGCACGGTGAAAGTTGATACGGGCTTATCCTTGGTCGCTTTAATCGGTAATGAATTGCATACTGCGTCCGGCGTAGCCAAACGCATTTTCGAAACCTTAGATGCTTACAATATCCGCATGATAAGCTACGGCGCCAGCACCAACAATATCTGTTTATTAACCGACAGCGACAAAGCGGACGAAGTTGTACGTTCTTTGCATAAGGCGTTGTTTGAATAAGAAAAACAGTTGAAAATCAGACCGCACTTTGATCTGCATCCTAAAAGTTGGACATCACAACCAACCAATTAAGGTGCAGATTTTTGTAGATAAGCATTCTTTAATTTAGTTCAAATACCGTATCTTCAATCTTGTACTTAAAAGAGTATCGGGAATTGTGCATTCATTTCGTGTGAAAATTCAACAATATTACAATTTGGCATAGTAGACAAAATAGTTGGTAAAAAGTGGGTTAAGA
>JACAWG010000062.1 GCA_017160915.1 Aggregatibacter actinomycetemcomitans | reverse complement strand
TTGACCGCACTTTTCTTACGCCTATGACAACCCTCATCGCTTGGGGAAATATTCAAACGCCCTCCCCTTTTCAAGATATACCGGCGCAACTTGTTCCGCCAAATTTACGCACCTTAAACAGTGATAACCCGCGCGTGCAACAACGTTGGCAATGTCGTCGTCTGGCACATTTTTTGTTGTGGCAACTGTTAAAAACGTCGGGAAAAAGCACCGCACTTTTAGGGCAAATTTCCCGTACGGCAAGCGGTCGCCCGCAATTTCCCGCGCCTGACATYGATTTCAATATCAGCCATTCCGGYGATTGGGTTGCGGTGATTTTGCACATTCATGACAACGGCGGAAAAAGTGCGGTCGGAATYGACATCGAATCGCCRCGCAAAGAACGCCCCTATTTAGCCCTTTTGGCACATTTTGCCCCTGCCGAAGAAGTCCGTTGGTTTCAACAGCAACCTGATGAAAAATCGGCATTTTATCGTATTTGGTGTTTGCGTGAAGCGGTGTTGAAATCTCAAGGGGCGGGCATTGTGAGATTGTCGGAAGTGACCCATTTGCCCGACACGCAAGAGATTTATTCCCGTTACTGCCCGCGCGGACAATTGATTTTTAGCGACCAATTGCCTTTTTATTTGGCGTTTTT
>JACAWG010000061.1:166284-251095 GCA_017160915.1 Aggregatibacter actinomycetemcomitans | reverse complement strand
TCTTATCAATTACTTGATAATTTTAGCTACCACGCCGGCGCCTACTGTACGGCCACCTTCACGGATAGCGAAACGTAAACCTTGGTCCATCGCGATTGGGTGGATTAGGGATACGGTCATTTTGATGTTATCGCCAGGCATAACCATTTCCACGCCTTCAGGTAACTCGATAGTACCGGTTACGTCAGTTGTACGGAAATAGAATTGTGGACGGTAACCTTTGAAGAATGGAGTATGACGACCACCTTCTTCTTTGGACAATACGTACACTTCAGATTCGAAGTCAGTGTGCGGAGTAATTGAACCCGGTTTCGCCAATACTTGACCACGTTCGATTTCTTCACGTTTAGTACCACGCAATAATGCACCGATGTTTTCACCTGCACGACCTTCGTCAAGTAATTTACGGAACATTTCAACACCGGTTACAGTGGTTTTCGCAGTCGGTTTGATACCTACGATTTCAACTTCATCACCGGTACGGATGATACCGCGTTCAACACGGCCTGTTACTACGGTACCACGACCGGAGATAGAGAACACGTCTTCAATTGGAAGAAGGAACGGTTGGTCGATAGCACGCTCAGGCTCAGGAATGTAAGAATCTAAGTGGCTTGCCAATTCAAGGATTTTTTCTTCCCATGTAGCATCGCCTTCAAGGGCTTTTAATGCAGAACCGCGTACGATTGGGGTGTCATCGCCCGGGAAGTCATATTGAGAAAGAAGTTCGCGAACTTCCATTTCAACTAATTCTAATAACTCTTCGTCATCTACCATGTCGCATTTGTTTAAGAATACGATGATGTAAGGAACACCTACTTGGCGACCTAATAAGATGTGCTCACGAGTTTGTGGCATAGGACCGTCGGTTGCCGCTACTACTAAGATAGCACCGTCCATTTGCGCCGCACCGGTAATCATGTTTTTCACATAGTCGGCGTGTCCCGGACAGTCAACGTGTGCGTAGTGACGGGTTGGGGTGTCATATTCAACGTGGGAAGTGTTGATGGTGATACCACGCGCTTTTTCTTCAGGCGCGTTATCGATTTGGTCGAATGCACGTGCTGCACCGCCGTAGTGTTTTGCCAATACGGTAGTGATAGCTGCTGTTAAAGTGGTTTTACCATGGTCAACGTGGCCGATTGTACCCACGTTAACGTGCGGTTTTGTACGTTCAAATTTTTCTTTAGACATTGAGAGTCCCTCTAAACAAACACGGTTATCGATGGTTCAACTTACCAGATTAACCAAAGTATTAAAATTTGTAATGGAGAGATTATTAAGAAGTGGTGCTGATAGGCAGATTCGAACTGCCGACCTCACCCTTACCAAGGGTGCGCTCTACCAACTGAGCTATATCAGCGCTTGGAGCGGGCAGCGGGAATCGAACCCGCGTCATTAGCTTGGAAGGCTAAGGTAATAGCCATTATACGATGCCCGCCGTTCTTAATTCATCTGTCCCATCGGTCGCTCTTAGATAATGGTGGAGGGAGAAGGATTCGAACCTTCGAAGGCTGAGCCGGCAGATTTACAGTCTGCTCCCTTTGGCCGCTCGGGAATCCCTCCACTCTAAGTTTGAACTTGCATTACGAGAAATGGTGCCGACTATCGGAATCGAACTGATGACCTACTGATTACAAGTCAGTTGCTCTACCTACTGAGCTAAGTCGGCGTCGTAAACAAGTGACGCGTATTATAGGGATTTTTTCATGCCTGACAAGTTTTTTTTTAGTAAATAAAGTTTTTTTTAGTTATTCGTTTAATTATCAAGCAAAAACAATTTATCTTCGTCTAATTTACCTGATTATGCTAAATTTTTACTGCTCAATCCCTTATTTATAAGGTATATTTTGCAACCTATATTTGGCTAAAAAGAGTAATTCAGCGCGTGGAATTTCCGGTTTCTCATTCTATTTCGGAGCAGCTTACGCCGTTTTTGTCGTTTAATCGACAACGTTGGGCGGAATTGCGCAAATCCGTACCGTTAAAATTAACCGAGCAAGATCTCAAACCGTTGCTCGGTATTAACGAAGAACTTTCCCTTGATGAAGTTCGCACTATCTATTTACCGTTAACCCGTTTGATTAACTACTATATAGATGAAAACATTCGTCGTCAGGACGTATTGCACCGTTTCCTTGGCGGACAAAGCCCGAAAGTGCCTTACATTATTAGTATTGCAGGCAGCGTGGCGGTAGGCAAAAGTACTTCGGCGCGGATTTTGCAATCCTTATTAAGCCATTGGCCGCAGGAACGAAAAGTCGATTTGATCACGACCGACGGTTTCCTGCATCCGTTATCCTATCTGCAACAACATAATTTGCTACATAAAAAAGGTTTTCCGATTTCTTATAACACGCCGAAATTGATTCATTTTTTAGCCGATATAAAATCCGGCAAACCCAATGTCAGCGCGCCCATTTATTCGCACTTAACCTATGACATTATTCCCGATCAATTTAATGTTATCGATCAGCCTGACATTCTGATTCTGGAAGGATTGAACGTGTTACAACCGAACAAAAATCAAGCCAATGAGCTGTTCGTTTCGGATTTTGTAGATTTTTCCATTTATGTGGATGCGGAAGAAACATTGCTGAAAGAATGGTATATCCGCCGTTTCCTAAAATTCCGCCAAAGTGCGTTTTCCAATCCGAATTCTTATTTCAAACATTATGCCAACCTGTCCGAACAGGAGGCTATTGAAACGGCAGGAAAAATCTGGGATGAAATTAACGGATTGAATCTGAAAGAAAATATTTTACCGACCCGTGAGCGCGCGAACCTTATTTTGAAAAAAGGGGCGAACCATGAAGTGGAATTGGTGAAGCTAAGAAAATAACGAAAAAAAGCACCGCACTTTAGTATAAAAAGTGCGGTGCTTTTTTAAGATGAATTTTAAATATCCAAATTTGCTCTTAAGGCATTACTTTCAATGAAATCACGGCGCGGTTCCACCTCGTCACCCATTAAGGTGGTGAAAAGTTGATCCGCCGCGACAGCATCTTTAATAGACACTTTCAACATACGGCGGGTATTCGGATCCATGGTGGTTTCCCAAAGTTGCTCCGGATTCATTTCGCCCAAGCCTTTATAACGTTGGATCATCAAGCCGCGACGGGATTCTTTCATTAACCATTCAATGGCTTGTTCAAAAGAAGCCACCGCCACTTTGCGTTCACCACGCATTACATAAGCGCTGTCTTCCAACAACCCGACCAGTTTCTCGCCGAGGGCGATTAGGCGGGTATATTCATTGCCGGTGGCGAATTGGAAATTGAGGAAATAATCCGTATCGATACCGTGTGTTCTTACGGTTAACACCACTTCATACAAATTCCGTTCGGCGTTAAATTGCAGACGATAGCTATAATGTCTGCCGTCGGTTTCTTTCGTATTTAAAGTGGCAACTAAAGAATCGGCCCAGGAATTGACCGCACTTTCCTGCTGCATCAGCGCGGTGGTCAGCGCCGGTTGATAAATCAATTCTTTTAACACGCTTTCCGGATAATAGCGGGTTAAGCGGGCAATCATTTTTTGTACGGCAAGGTATTCGGACGCCAGATTTTGCAACGCCACGCCTTGCATACCCGGTGCATTTTCATTCACATAAAGCGCGGCATTTTCCAAGGCAATTGCCAGTTCAAATTCCGCCATCGCTTCGTCATCTTTAATATATTGTTCTTGTTTGCCTTTTTTCACTTTATAGAGTGGCGGCTGGGCAATATAAACATAACCGCGCTCAATCAGTTCCGGCATTTGGCGATAGAAGAACGTCAACAATAGCGTACGAATGTGCGAACCGTCCACGTCCGCATCGGTCATGATGATGATGCTGTGATAGCGCAATTTGTCGGGGTTATATTCGTCACGGCCGATACCGCAACCCAACGCGGTAATTAATGTACCCACTTCGGCAGAAGACAACATTTTGTCGAAACGGGCTTTTTCCACATTCAGGATTTTTCCTTTTAACGGTAGAATCGCTTGGTTCTTACGGTTGCGCCCTTGTTTTGCGGAACCGCCCGCAGAGTCACCCTCCACGATGTAAAGTTCGGACAACGCGGGATCGCGCTCCTGGCAATCCGCCAATTTGCCCGGCAAGCCGCCCAAATCCAACGCGCCTTTACGACGGGTCATTTCGCGGGCTTTGCGGGCGGCTTCACGGGCGCGCGCAGCATCGATGATTTTGGTGACGATGATTTTTACATCGTTCGGATTTTCCAACAAATAGGTTTGCAAATATTCGTTCATCAGAGATTCCACCGCACTTTTCACTTCGGAGGAAACCAGTTTGTCTTTTGTTTGGGAAGAGAATTTCGGATCCGGTACTTTTACGGAAATCACCGCCACCAAGCCTTCACGGGCATCGTCACCGGAAGTCGCGACTTTGGATTTCTTGGTGTAGCCTTCGTTTTCCATGTAGTTGTTCAAGGTGCGGGTCATCGCCCCACGGAAACCGGCTAAATGCGTACCGCCGTCCCGTTGCGGAATGTTGTTGGTGAAGCAATAAATGTTTTCCGCGTAACCGTCGTTCCATTGCAACGCAATTTCCACACCGATGCCGTCTTTTTCAGCAGAAAAGTAGAAAGGTTTCGGATGAATCGGAGTTTTGCCTCGGTTGATATATTCAACGAATGCCTGAATGCCGCCTTCGTAATGGAAGTGGTCTTGTTTGTCGGTGCGTTCGTCAATTAAACGAATGGACACGCCGGAATTTAAGAAAGATAACTCTCTTAAACGCTTGGCTAAGATGTCGTATTCAAATTCAATATTGGTGAAGATGGTTGGGCTTGGCCAGAAACGCACGGTGGTACCGGTTTGGGTGGTTTCACCGATGACGGCGAGAGGCGCTTGCGGATCGCCGAGGCTGTAAAATTGCTCATGCACTTTGCCTTGACGGCGAATCGTCAACTGTAACTTGTCGGACAGCGCGTTTACCACGGATACCCCCACGCCGTGCAAACCGCCGGATACTTTATAGGAGTTATCGTCAAATTTACCGCCGGCGTGCAACACGGTCATGATCACTTCGGCGGCGGAAACGCCTTCTTCAGGGTGAATATCCACCGGAATACCGCGCCCGTCATCTTGCACGGAAACGGAATTATCGGAATGAATGGTCACCACGATGTCATTACAATACCCCGCCAAGGCTTCATCAATAGCGTTATCCACCACTTCGAAAACCATATGGTGTAAACCTGTTCCATCGTCCGTGTCACCGATATACATTCCGGGACGTTTACGCACCGCATCAAGCCCTTTCAGCACTTTAATACTGTTTGCACCATAAGTTTCTGGAGTATTTGTCGACATAATTCTTCTCTGTGTAATTCGTAAAAAATTGGGCGGGATTATAGCAAAATTTTGTGCAATTAGCTAAAAATAAGTGCGCCGAAACGGTGGCAGGGGTTATTCGCCGGCGCGGGCATTTTTATGTTCGCGGATCAAGGCGAGAAATGCCTGCCCGAAACGCTCCAGTTTAATGGCGCCGACGCCGTTAATTTGCAGCATTTCAATATTACTGACAGGTTGATATTGCGCCATTTCCTGTAACGTTGCGTCGTTAAACACAATATACGGCGGAATATTTTCCTTATCGGCGATTTGCTTACGCAGAAAGCGCAAGCGGGCAAACAGATCTTTGTCGTAAGAACCCACCGCACTTTTTGGTGTCATGGCGGTGGTGACGATGGAAGACAAACGAGGCGTTGCCAATTCCAGCGGTTCCTCCCCGCGTAAAATCGGTTTGGCGTTTTCCGTTAATTGTAAGGTGTTGCCGTACTCGCCGATGATTTGGCGTACCAAGCCTAAATGCACCAGCTGGCGCAATACCGATTGCCAGTATTCCGTGCTGTGTTCTTTACCAATGCCGTACACGCTTAATTGATCATGGCGCTGTTCACGTATTTTCTGATTGTTCATGCCGCGCAACACGGCGATGACATAATGTGCGCCATAACATTGACCGGTGCGATAAATCGCCGACATGATTTTTTGCGCGTCCAGTAAACCGTTGTATTTTTTCGGCGGATCGAGACAAATATCGCAATTTTGGCAGGGCGTTTGGCGATGTTCGCCGAAATAGTTCAATAAAACCAAACGGCGGCAGGTTTGGCTTTCGGCAAATTCGCCGATGGCTTGTAATTTGTGTTGTTCAATCTGCCGTTGCGGCGTTTCCGGCTTTTCCATCAGCATTTTGTTGAGCCACACATAATCCGCCGGGTCGTAAAACAACACCGCTTCCGCCGGTAAATCATCGCGCCCCGCGCGACCGGTTTCCTGATAGTAGGATTCGATGCTGCGCGGCAGGTCAAAATGCGCCACAAAGCGCACATTGGATTTATTAATGCCCATGCCGAAGGCGATGGTTGCCACCACCACTTGAATGTTATCGCGCTGAAAATCCCGTTGCACTTTCTCGCGCAAGCCGTTTTCCATGCCGGCATGATACGCCGCCGCCCGCACGCCCTTGTTACACAGGGTTTCGGCGATACGTTCCACTTTATTGCGGCTGTTGCAATACACAATGCCGCTCTTGCCTTTTTGCGCCAGCACGAAACGGCAAAGTTGCTCCATGGGTTTGAATTTTTCCACCAACGTGTAACGAATGTTCGGGCGATCGAAGCTGCCCACATAAAAGTGCGGTCGATTTAGCCGGAGATTTTGCAGGATGTCTTGTTGTGTGGTCTGATCCGCCGTGGCGGTGAGCGCCATGATCGGCACGTTCGGAAAGCTGCCTTTCAAGCCGCCGAGTTGGGTATATTCGGGACGGAAATCGTGTCCCCATTGGGAAATGCAGTGCGCTTCATCAATGGCGATAAAACTCACTTGGCATAAGGAAATAAATTGGAAAAAGCTGTTGGTCATGACTTTTTCCGGCGATAAATACAATAATTTTAACTGCCCGGAAATCGCCCGATTCTGTACCTGTTGCTGTTCTTCGAAGGTTTGTGTGGAATTCAAATAATCCGCTTCCACGCCGTTAGCGCGCAGTTGATCCACTTGGTCTTTCATCAGGGAAATCAGCGGTGACACCACCAATGTCATGCCGTCAAAGCAAAGGGCGGGAATTTGATAACACAACGATTTGCCCGTGCCCGTCGCCATAATCACCAAACAGTCCTGCCCGCTGAGCACGGCATCGATGATTTCCTGCTGCCCTTTGCGGAAGGATTGATAGCCGAAAACCGAATGCAAAACGTGCAATGCGGAAGCATGAAGTGCGGTGGAATTTACCGACGATTCATCGGCAAAATCCACCGCACTTTTTGTTGATTCGGGCGGGTTAAGGTCGTTCATTAATTGAATTGAACCTGTTCGCCGTGCTTGGCAAGGGCTTCGGTGAGCACCTGCCAGAAATCCAAGCCGTCGTTGCTGACCCAACGCCCGTCTTTATAGGCAAAATGAAAACCGCCGTTGTGGCTCGCCAGCCATAATTCCAACAACGGTTCCTGTTTGTTGATTACGATTTGGCTGCGATCGCCAAGGGTGATGGTGAACACGGAACCCTGACGTTCGCAATCCGCGTCGCAATCCTGCGCTTCCAGTTGTTCTTCAATTTCATCCCAAACATGCTCGATTTTCTGATGAAACTCGACGATATTCATAAAACCACTCCCCATAAATGTCGGTAAAGGGGAAATTATAAAGATTTTCTGTGCGTTGTGATAGCACAAAGCCCGATTTAATGGTAAAAAGAGCAGTCAAATTTGAGAACAAGGAGCAACCGATGAAAAAACTCATTTCCTTATTTTTACTCGTCACCTTATGTGCCTTAAGCAGTGGCTGCGGCGTGAAAGGTCCGTTGTATTTTCCTGAACAAGATTCAGCCGAACAGGCGACCAAATAATTTTTATAGGCGATTTTATGGACTTTTTCCAATATCAACATGATCAACTTATGGCGGAAAATCTGCCGGTCAAACAACTTGCCGAGGAGTTCGGCACGCCCTTATATATTTATTCCAAAGCCACCCTTGAGCGCCACTGGCATGCGTTTGATAACGCCTTTGGAGACCATCCGCATCTGGTGTGTTTCGCCGTGAAATCCAACCCGAATATTGCCATTTTGAACATCATGGCAAGACTGGGCTCGGGCTTTGACATTGTGTCCCAAGGGGAATTGGAACGGGTGCTTGCCGCCGGCGGTGAGGCGCATAAAGTGGTGTTTTCCGGCGTGGCGAAATCCCATCAGGAAATCGCCCGCGCACTGGAGGTGGGGATTCGTTGCTTTAACGTGGAATCGGAAGCGGAATTGTTGCGCATTAATCAGGTTGCCGGCGACATGGGCAAAATTGCGCCCATTTCTTTGCGCGTTAATCCTGATGTGGACGCACACACCCACCCTTACATTTCCACCGGCTTGAAAGAAAATAAGTTCGGTGTGAGCGTGGAACAGGCGCGTGAGGTGTATAAACTCGCTGCAACGCTGCCGAATATTGAGATTGTCGGTATGGATTGTCACATCGGTTCGCAACTCACGGAATTACAACCGTTTTTAGATGCCGCCGATCGGTTAATCGTGCTCATGGAGCAGTTAAAACAGGACGGCATTCAGTTGAAGCATTTGGATTTGGGCGGTGGCTTAGGTGTTACTTACACCGACGAAACGCCACCGCACCCGACGGAATACGCCAAAGCCCTATGGGAAAAATTAAGTGCCTTCAGCGAGTTGGAAATTATTGTTGAACCCGGTCGCGCCATCACCGCCAATGCGGGAATTTTGGTGACCAAAGTGGAATATTTAAAATCCAACGAAAGCCGTAATTTCGCCATTGTGGATGCGGGCATGAATGACATGATTCGCCCGGCGTTATATCAGGCTTACATGAACATTCTGGAAATCGACCGCACTTTAGCGCGTGAAGAGAAAATTTACGACGTGGTCGGTCCGATTTGCGAAACCTCGGATTTCCTCGGCAAACAACGCAAACTTGCCATTGCGGAGGGCGATTATTTAGCCCAACGTTCGGCGGGCGCTTATGGCGCCAGCATGTCTTCCAATTACAACTCCCGTCCGAGAACGGCGGAGGTCATGGTGGACGGCGACAACGCTTATTTAATCCGCCGTCGTGAGGCGTTAAGCGAATTGTGGCAACTGGAAAGTATGTTGCCGTAGCCAAAACCGATATAAAAAATCCCGCATGAATTTGCGGGATTTTTGTTTCGATTAACGATACGGTTGATTTAACGGTACTTCCGGATCCGGCTCGTGCGTAATGCGGTTACGCAAATCACGGCGAATCAACTCAATGCTCCAGAACCAGAAAACATGACCGACAAATTCGGAAACGTGTTCATAGAACGGCCATTCGGCAACCGGCGGCGTTAAGCCCAATAACGGGAAGGTGACATAGTGTACGCCGATGTCACAAATGATACCGAACAGAATACCTTGCCATAATTTAATTTTCGGGAAACGTTCTGCGACGATACAGTAGAACAGTGCGAATACTACCGAGAACGTGATGTGGGTCACGCCAATCCAGTTAAATCCGTGGTCGGCGAACGTGAACACCGCTTCCGTCGGGTCAATGCCGATATAATCGCGTAAGAAAACGTGCGGCGGGTTTAAGAATGCGCGGGAACAAACCTCAAGGGCTTGGCTCGGATCTTTACAGGCGGCGGTGAATAAGTCTAACGGGCTACGTGGTGGGAACGGGTGTTCGGCACCCCATTTTACGAAGGCGGAAATCACGCCGGCGATAATCGCCACGAACGCCGCGACACCATAACGGCGACGGGACGGATCGGTTTGAACAAATAATCCTGACATAATATGCTCTCCAAATTTAATTAATGTTATTCACTTTTATTTTAGAAAATGAAATAAAAGTGCGGCTAATGTTTTCAGTATTTTTTATATTAGTCAAGTTTTATTCATTTTAATGGATTAAAGAAATATTTTTATAATAAAACCGTTATTTTTCTGTCAAACAAAAATATTCACTAATAGATAAAGGAAATCCTATGACAACACGTTGCCCGTGGGCGGAAGGCTCGCAAATTTATCAGGATTATCACGATAACGAATGGGGCAAGCCGCAATTTGATGATCGCAAATTATTTGAAAAACTGTGTCTGGAAGGGCAGCAAGCGGGCTTGTCATGGATTACGGTGTTAAAAAAACGGGAGGCGTATCGGCAGGCGTTTTTTCAGTTTGATCCGCACAAAGTCGCGGCAATGACCGATGCCGATATCGATCACCGTATGCAAAATGCGGGCTTAATTCGCCATCGCGCCAAATTACAGGCAATCGTCACCAATGCGCGGGCGTTTCTCGCCATGCAAAAGTGCGGTGAAAATTTTAGTCATTTTATTTGGTCTTTCGTGAATCATCAGCCGCAAATTCATGACGTGCCCGAGTTAAGCCATGTGCCGGCGCAAACGGCAACCTCAATCGCGTTATCCAAGGCTCTGAAAAAGCGCGGCTTCGTCTTTGTCGGTCCGACAACCTGTTATGCGTTTATGCAATCCATGGGGTTGGTGGACGATCACTGGAACGCGTGCGCGTGCAAAACGCCACATTAAACAATGCGATCCCCTACGTTTTACAGTATAATCCCGTTAAATTTGGCTCAAATAATGGTTGTCCGATGAAGAAAAATTATTACACGTTAATTTCACTGTCAATTTTGACCGCACTTTATAGTGCCGACAGCGCAGCAGACTTGAATCAGCAATGTTTATTAGGCGTACCGCATTTTACCGGAGAAGTGGTTAGCGGCGATCCGAATGATCAGCCGGTGTACATTGAAGCGGATAACGCGGAAATCAATCAACCGAGCAGTGCCATTTATCAAGGCAATGTGGACATCAAACAAGGTAACCGCCATTTGAAATCCGCGGCGGTGGAAGTGCAACAATCGGGCGAAGGCAGCAATGTGCAGCGTTATGCCTTTGCACGCGGCGGGTTTGATTATCATGACAACCAAATCAACTTACTCGGCAGCGACGCCAAAGTCCATCTCAACAGCAAAGATACCGACATTCAACACGCCGATTATCAATTTGTTGATCGCCAAGGGCGCGGTTCGGCAGAAAGCGTGGAATTGCGCGAAGATTACCGCTTAATGAAAAACGCCACCTTTACCTCCTGTTTGCCGAATGATAATGCCTGGTCGATTTACGCCAGCGAAATGCGTCAACACGTGAAAGAAGAATATGCGGAAATGTGGCACGCCCGTTTTCGCGTGCATGGCGTGCCGGTGTTCTACACGCCGTATTTACAACTGCCTATCGGTGATCGTCGTCGTTCCGGCTTGTTGGTACCTACCGCCGGACATTCCAGCCGCGACGGTTATTTCTACGCACAACCGGTGTATTGGAATATCGCACCGAATTACGACGCCACCATTGCGCCGAAATATATGTCAAAACGCGGTTGGCAACTCAACGGCGAATTTCGTTATTTAACGCCGCTCGGTGAAGGGAAAATTGCCGGTGAATATTTAGGCAATGACCGATTAACGGATTACACGGCGGAAAATCGCAAACGCCATTTATTGCACTGGTTACACAGTTCCAGCTTCTTAGAAAATTGGCGCTTGAACGTGGATTATACGCGGGTCAGCGATAAACGTTATTTCACCGATTTTGATTCCGAATACGGCAGCAGCACGGACGGTTACGCCGATCAAAAAGCGCGCATTGCCTACTATCAACCGAATTACAACCTTGCCATTTCGGCAAAACAATTCCAGATTTTCGATGAAGTGGAAATCGGTCCGTACCGCGCTTTGCCGCAAATTGATTTCAATTATTACAAAAACAATTTATGGGATAACCTGGATTTCAAACTCTTTTCCCAAGCGGTGCGATTCGATAACGACAGCAGCCAAATGCCGAAAGCCTGGCGTTTCCATTTGGAACCGAGCTTAAACAAAACCTTGTCCAATCGTTACGGCAGTATCAACTTTGAAACCAAACTCTACGCCACCCATTATCAGCAAAAGAAAGGTCGTGCCGCCGATGCGGAGGACGTTGAACGTAGCGTGACCCGTGTGTTGCCGCAGTTTAAAGTGGAATTGCAAACGGTATTGGCATCCAATAAAACCCTGTTCGACGGTTATACCCAAACCCTCGAGCCGCGCGTGCAATATTTATACCGTCCTTATAAAAATCAAAGCAATATCGGCTCCAAGCGAAACTCTCAATACCTCGGTTTCGGTTACGATTCCACCTTGTTGCAACAGGATTATTTCTCCTTATTCCGCGACCGCCGTTACAGCGGTTTAGACCGTATTGCCTCTGCCAATCAGGTAACATTAGGGGGAACCACGCGTTTCTTTGATGACCAAAAAGAAGAGCGCTTTAATTTCTCCATCGGGCAAACGTTCTATTTAGAACCGTCCCGCATTGACGACAACCCGAATAATAAAACCTCCGGTGCGTCTTCGTCGTGGGCGTTGGAATCCAACTGGAAAATCAGCGAACAATGGCGTTGGCGCGCGAGTTATCAGTATGATCCGCAGTTAAAACAGGTTTCTTTGGCAAATACCGGCTTGGAATGGAACCCGCAAAAAGAGAATTTAATTCAGTTAAATTATCGTTATGCGAGCCAGGAATATATCGACCAAAACCTGACTGCCGGCGCCAACCGTTATAATCAGGACATTAAACAATTGGGCGTTCAGGCGGCATGGGAAATCACCGACAACTGGGCGGTGGTCGGGCGTTATTATCAGGATTTGGCGTTGAAAAAACCGGTGGAACAATACCTCGGCGTACAATATAACTCCTGTTGCTGGAGCATCGGTGTCGGCGCCAGACGTTATGTCACCAGCCGTCAAAATCAAAAAGACGATGAGATTTTCTACGATAACAGCGTCGGCGTCACCTTCCAGCTGCGCGGCTTCGGTAACGATCACAAAAGCGGTATCGAAGATATGTTAAAACGCGGGAAATTACCATATTTACAAGCCTTTAGTCTTTACTAAAAAGGGAAAAAAACAAAACCGTGAATTATTTGACTCACGGTTTTTTATTTGATGCCACAAAAGTGCGGTCGTTTTTTCGATTGTTTTTTTATTTTCTGGCAAGCGGTGGAACGAAGCAAATACCCATGTCCCAAGGTTGTTCAATCCAGGTATTCTGCGGAATATCCACCACATAATCATCCACTAATTCCGCGCCGGCAGGTTTGGCGAAAACCGTTACGAAACGGGCGTTCGGGTACATTTCACGAATGGCGCGTGCGGTATTGCCGGTATCCACCAAATCGTCAATGATGATAAATCCTTCACCGCCGTTCGCCAGCTGCGCGGCGTGTAACACCTGCAATTCGCCTTGTGTATCGTGGTTATAACTGGCGATACAAACGGTTTCCACATGACGGATACCTAATTCACGGGCAAGCACCGCCGCCGGAAACAAACCGCCACGACTCACGGCAACAATGCCTTTCCATTGTGAAGCCGGAAGCAAACGTTCGGATAATTTGCGTGCGTGCATGTGGAACATATCCCACGTCACAACATATTTTTCACTCATAAACACACCTTGTCTGAAATTTTGCGGGCGCTGCCCGGGAAATAAAAATGGCGTTAGGATAACCCGAAATGGCATTTTATGCTATTATTTTCCCTAATTTTTTAAGGAGGAAATATGTCAGAAATACAAAAATTAACCCCGAATTTACTCTGGAAATGGTTCGATCAAATTTGTGCCATTCCCCATCCGTCTTACCAAGAAAATGCCTTGGCGGAGTTCATCGTCAATTGGGCGAAAGGCAAAGGTTTTTACGCCGAACGTGATGACGCGGGCAACGTGTTAATTCGCAAAGCGGCGACAAAAGGCATGGAAAATCGCCAAAAAGTCGCCCTTCAGGCGCATTTGGATATGGTGCCGCAAGCCAACGAAGGCAGCTCGCATAATTTTGCCACCGATCCGATTCAGCCTTATATCGACGGCGAATGGGTACGCGCCACCAACACCACATTAGGCGCCGATAACGGTATCGGTATGGCGGCGACCTTAGCGGTGCTGGACAGCGACGATTTACCACATCCTGACTTGGAAGTGTTGCTCACCATGACGGAAGAACGCGGCATGGAAGGTGCCATCGGATTGCGCCCGAACTGGTTGCAAAGCGACATCATGATCAACACCGACACGGAAGAAAACGCGGAAATTTACGTGGGCTGCGCCGGCGGTGAAAATGCCAATATTTCATTGCCTGTTGAATATGAAAACAACCGTTTCGCACATAGCGCGCAAATCGTGTTAAAAGGCTTACGCGGCGGGCATTCCGGCTGTGACATTCATACCGGACGCGCCAACGCCATCAAATTACTGGCGCGTTTCTTGGCAAAACTCGCCCAAAATCAACCGCACTTTGATTTCGCTTTAAGCGATATTCGCGGCGGTTCCATTCGCAACGCCATTCCGCGCGAAGCCTTCGCTACCTTAAACTTCAACGGTGACGTTGACGGGCTGAAAAGTGCGGTGGAAAATTTCGGCGTTTTACTCAAAACCGAATTGGCATTAATTGAACTGAATCTTTCTTTCGAATTGCAACCGATTGATAAACCGGCAAAAATCTTCACACCATTAACCGCGGAACGCATTATCCATTTATTAAATGCATTACCGAACGGCGTGATTCGCAACAGCGACGTGTTGGAAAATATTGTAGAAACTTCGCTTAGCATTGGCGTATTAAAAACCGAAGAAAATCAGATTAAAGCCACCATTCTAGTGCGCTCGCTGATTGAAAGTGGCAAAGAATACGTTGCCGAAATGTTGAAATCCTTGGCTCAATTAAGCGGCGCAAAAGCTGAATTCTCCGGTTCTTATCCGGGCTGGGAACCACAAGCGCATTCACCGATTGTGGATTTAACCCACAAAATTTATGCGCAAGTCTTGGGCTACGAACCGACCATTAAAGTGATTCATGCCGGTTTGGAATGCGGTTTACTGAAGAAAATTTACCCGAACATGGACATGGTTTCCATCGGCCCGACCATCAAAAATGCCCACTCTCCGGACGAAAAAGTCCACATCCCCGCAGTGCAAATTTTCTGGTCGTTAATCACCAAATTATTAGCCGAAATCCCGACAAAATAGGCTAATAAGAAGCAAAACAAAAACCGCTCAATAGAGCGGTTTTTTATTCTCGAATAACATCAAAAACGCGTTAGAAAACGACCGCACTTTTGAGTTTTTTCAGGGCGTTGGTTTCTAACTGACGAACACGTTCGGCGGAGATGTTGTATTTTGCCGCCAAATCCTGCAACGTGGCTTTGGTTTCGTCCAACCAGCGGGCTTTGATAATGTCTTGGCTGCGAGCATCAAGATTATCTAAGGCGACGGCAAGCTGATCGGTGGCTTGTGCTTCGTAGTTTTCGTTTTCCAATTCGGCGGCAAAGTTGGAACTTTTGTCTTCCAAATACAATGCCGGGGCATAGGTTTCTTCGTCATGTTCATCGCCGGGCAGGTCGAATGCCACATCGGCGCCGGTCATGCGTGACTCCATTTCCATGACATCTTGCGGCGATACGCCGAGTTCGTTGGCGACCATGTCCACTTCGTTTTCGTTGAACCAGCCTAAGCGTTGTTTGGTTTTGCGTAGGTTGAAGAACAATTTGCGTTGCGCCTTGGTGGTGGCGACTTTAACAATACGCCAGTTACGTAGCACATACTCGTGAATTTCCGCTTTGATCCAGTGCACTGCGAAGGAAACCAAGCGCACACCCACTTCCGGGTTGAAGCGTTTTACCGCTTTCATTAAGCCGATATTACCTTCCTGGATTAAATCCGCTTGCGGCAAGCCGTAACCGGAATAACCGCGTGCGACGTGAATCACAAAGCGCAAATGAGACAACACTAATTTTTTCGCCGCTTCAATATCTTCTTTGTAATACAAACGCTCCGCCAATTCCTTTTCTTCTTCGGCGGTCAGCATCGGGTATTCATTTGCCGCACGAATATAAGCTTCTAAACTGCCTTGAGGAACGAGCATCATTGTTTGAGTTTCTTTATCCATTATCTTCCTTCTTCTTTGTTAATCACCGAATCGAAAGATTCGATGCAATATAATCTATGTTAAGTTAATCGGTTTTAGCGATTGGATTTTAACTTTTCATAGGTCATTTGACTATATTGTGTGAAAAAAGTTTCTTTATTTTACAAAATAACCCGCATAAAAAAACAAAAATTTTATCTTAAAATTATTCTGTTAGCGGTTTGATTTGATAGGTCAAATCCTGTTCGATTACGCGTAACAACAAATCAATATTCGGGTGTTTGCCGGGGTTTTGGCGCGCATCTTCCGTGTGTTCGGCGAATAACTGCAAGCCTTTTTGGGCGGAAGTGCGGTCTAATTTTCCGTTAAATTCTATGGCGAGCGCATTGTAAACCCGCAATGAACCTAATTTCCCGGCAACGGCAGGAATTTCATGAACCAATGTGCCGTTATGTAAAATATGAATGCCGCTTAAATGGTCGATAGCGGGCAATGTCGTTAAAATTTCATTAAAATTCATCTTGTTCCTTTATATTAACTGATCGTCAGTTGGCTATCCACTTCGCCCTGTTTGCCGATAAAGCGTACTTCGGGCTGTAAGCGGACATCAAAGCGAAGGGCAACCAATTGATAAATGTGATGCGCTAATTCTACCACATCGGACGCGGTGGCGTTGCCTTTGTTAATAATCACCAGCGCCTGTTGTTGGTGTACCGCCGCGCCGCCGATTTGATAGCCTTTCAAACCGCATTGATCGATGAGCCAGCCGGCGGCTAATTTTACGTTGCCGTCCGCTTGCGGGAAATTCGGTATGGCGGGGTACTCTTCTTTTAAGCAGGCAAACTGTTGGGCGGAAACAACGGGGTTTTTGAAGAAGCTGCCCGCGTTGCCGAACTGTTTCGGATCGGGCAATTTACTTTGGCGCACGGCACAAACCTCGGCAAAAACATCCGCAGAACTGACCGCACTTTTGTCTAAATTTGCCAAGTTGCCGTATTTCAACACCGGTTTCCAGTCTTTCGCCAGTTTTAAACCGACCGCCGTCACCACATAACCTTGCGCATATTTGTGTTTAAACACGCTTTCACGATAACCGAATTCACATTCCTCGCAACTTAAACGGAATTGTTCTCCGGAGGCGAGATCGAGCACTTCCACATAATCGCACACATCTTTAAATTCCACGCCGTAGGCGCCGATATTTTGAATCGGCGCGGAACCGGCACAGCCCGGGATCAGGGCGAGATTTTCCAAGCCGTAAAAGCCTTGTTCAATGCTCCATTGCACCAAATCATGCCACACTTCGCCGCCATTCACGTGTAAATAATGGAAGCGGTCGTCTTCCTTATGCACGATACCACGTAGGCGATTGATCAGCACGGCGCCGGCAAAATCCTCCACAAACAGCACGTTGCTGCCTTGCCCTAAAAAAAGCACCGGTAGATTTTCCCGTTGGCATTCCTCCCACATCTGTTTAAACTGAGGAACGGAGGTGATTTCAATCAGTTTTTGGGCTTGCGCCGGAATAGAAAAGGTGTGGAACGGTTGTAAATTCTGCATGGCTTTCCTCTGAATTAAGATAATGTGTGTGCTAAAGTCACTTTCACTTCCGTGCCGCCGTCGGTGCGGTTAGTGATGGTCAGTTTGGCGTTGAGCTGTGCGCTACGCTCGTGCATGATGTTGAGCCCGTAATGCCCGTCCGGTTCTTCCAGGCTTGGAATGCCGATACCGTTATCGCGCACGATCAGCTCATGTTCGCCGTCTTCATTGGTGTGGGCAATGACTTCAATGAGCGTGCCTTGTGAATGCTTAATGGCATTTAACACCGCTTCACGCACAATTTGCAAGGCGTTGACCAATTGTTGTGCGTTAAAACTTTGCGACGGCAAAGAACAATCCACGCTCATTTGAATGTCCGTTTGATTGCGCAGGGAATCAATCACCTGCTCCAACGCCAGTTTCAAATTGGCTTCCTGCACGGTTAAGCGGAAGGTCGCCAACAGTTCGCGCAATTGGCTGTAACCGTCGCTGAGCGCCTGTTCAAACTGCTTAATAATCGACAAACTTTTTTGTTTGGAATCCGTTTCGTCTTTATTTAAATTGTGTTTCAGCAAGGTCAGCTGAATTTGTAAAAACGCCAACACTTGCGCCAAAGAGTCATGCAATTCGCGGGCGATAATGGAACGTTCTTCCATCAACAATAGCTGTTCTTGCTGGCGTTGCGTGCGTTGGAAATACAACGAGCGGCTGAGCATTTGCGCCACATTTTGCATCGTACGCAAATCTGGGCACGGCAACCCTGCTTGCCAACGCAACACGGCGAGGCTTTCCCCTTCAATATTCACTTCCGTTTGTTGTGATTCCAGCCTGTCATCTTTCACGCCCAAGCACATATTCCAATGCGGCGCGTCCAGCACATCCAGTTCCAAATAACGTAAATGTTCGCTAATCATGACATTTTGCAGCACCAGTTGCAAAATTTTGCCGTCGATTTTATTGGTCGTCACAAGCTGGGAGCAGTGATATAAGGTCGTTAAAGAGCGGTTGGTTTGTTGTAACTTTTGCGTTTTTTCATTCACCGTAGCTTCCAAACCGGAATACAGTTTACCCAACTCCGATGACATTTTGGTGAAAGTGCGTGCCAAATGCCCCAGCTCGTCTTCTTTACGCACATCCAGCGGAATATGCTTGAATTGCCCCATTTGCACCTGCGTACTGGCACGGGTGAGTTGCTCCAACGGACGCACCACGGCTTTTCGGGTGTACCAATTCACATAAGACACCATGATCACAATAAGCAGCATGGAAAAAATAATTACGCACAACGCCCAAATCCATTTTTCTTCCGCCGAATGTTGCAGGGTAAAAACGAATTGATCCACCTGTTCCACATAATTGGCGATATTTTTTTGATATTCGGTGAAATTCTGTTCCCGCGCCAGACGTTCCATCACTTCCCAGCGTTTAATCAAATTGTGATAGGACGCTTTTACCTCCTGCGAAACGAAGATCTGATGGCTGATTTCCAGTAAGGATTTTGAATGCAAACTCACGCGATATTGGCGCAGGCTACTTTCCACCATTTGCGGTTCATGTTCGATTTCATAAAGTAGGCGATAACTTTGCATACGCAACGAACCGGACACGTTAATGGCTTCCGCATAGGATTTATTGCCCGCCATCAGCGCCAGACTTAATGCGCCGATAATGCCGACAAAGATAATAATCACAATAAGATAGTTGGCAATGCGGGTGGAAACGGAATGTTTAATTTTCAAAATAAAAAGCCTTGGTGGAAAACGTGCCGTTAGTGTAACAAAAAAGTGCGGTGGTTTTTACCGGCGTTTTATCAAACGGCATTTTTTCATGCTTGAATGCTTAAATTTGATCTAAAACAAATTACGGTGGGAATCCGCCTAAAATACTCATTTGTAGTGATATTAATTAATTTACAACAAATTAATATGCGAGACCTAAAAATAGATAAATAGGTAAAGACGAATGACAACGCCGGATGTTTCAAGGCGCCATTTTTTGCGGGGCGCTTTCTTCTCGTCGTTACAGTCAACGCAACAAAAAGTACAGGGGTTTAGCGGTATCCGCCCGCCTTGGAGCAAAGAGGAACAAACCTTTATCGAACATTGCACGCGTTGTGGTGATTGTGTTCAGGTTTGTGAAACCCAAATTTTAATTAAAGGCGAAGGCGATTTTCCGCAAGTTCGTTTCAGTCAGGGCGAAGGCGATTTTCCGCAAGTTCGTTTCAGTCAGGGCGAATGCACCTTTTGCGGTAAATGCGTGGAGGTGTGCCAACAACCGATTTTTCGTCCGACAGAGGAAAAACCCTGGGAACATCACATTGAAATCACCTCTCAATGTTTAACTCACGGAAGAATCGAATGTCGCAGTTGTCAGGATTATTGCCCGACCGGTGCCATTCGTTTTCGTTTGCAACTTGGCGGGGTGGCGCAACCGGTGGTGAATCCGGAGAACTGTAACGGTTGTGGCGCCTGTATAAAAAGCTGCCCGGTCGGCGCGATAAAAATACATTATCCGAAAGAATATGAATAAAACAGACATTTTAACCATGGAAGACGCTAAAGACTGGCATGTTGTCGGTCTGGTGGTGCAAGGCAAGCCGCAAAAAATACCGGCAATTCGCACCGCACTTTTAGCCATTCCACATACGGAAGTCCCGACCTTTGATGAAAAAATCGGCAAGATCGTGGCGGTAATGCAATCTCATGATCAGCATATTTTGTTGAAGAACATGGAGTCGGTAAAAGAGATTGACGGTGTGATTACCGTGTCGCTGATTTATCATCAACAGGACGAACAGCCTGAATAATCAAAAACATATATAAAAATAGTGGGGGAAACGCTATGAATTTAAGTCGTCGAGACTTTATGAAAGCCAATGCGGCGATGGCAGCCGCAACGGCAGCCGGGTTAAGCATTCCGGTAAAAAATGTTGAAGCCGCGGAATCCGAAATTAAATGGGATAAAGCGGTTTGCCGTTTCTGCGGTACCGGTTGTGCGGTATTGGTGGGCACGAAAGACGGTCGCGTCGTGGCGTCACAAGGCGATCCGGATGCGGAAGTCAACCGTGGCTTGAACTGCATTAAAGGCTACTTCTTACCGAAAATCATGTACGGTAAAGACCGTTTAACGCAGCCGATGTTGCGCATGAAAGACGGAAAATACGATAAAAACGGTGATTTCACCCCGGTAAGCTGGGACGTGGCGTTTAAAACCATGGCGGAAAAATTTAAAGCCGCAGTGAAAGAATTAGGCCCGAACGGCGTGGGGATGTTCAGTTCCGGACAAACTACCATTTTTGAAGGCTATGCCAAATCCAAATTATGGAAAGCCGGTTTCCGTTCCAACAACATCGACCCTAACGCCCGTCACTGTATGGCGTCTGCGGCGGTTGCCTTTATGCGTACTTTCGGCATGGACGAACCGATGGGCTGTTATAACGACATCGAACAAGCCGAAACCTTCGTACTTTGGGGTTCCAACATGGCGGAAATGCACCCGATTTTGTGGTCCCGTATTACCGACCGTCGTCTATCCAACCAAGATGTGAAAGTCGCCGTACTTTCCACCTTTGAGCACCGTAGTTTTGAATTGGCGGATTACAGCCTTATTTTTAAACCGCACACCGACTTGGTGATTTTGAACTACATCATCAATTATCTGATCCAAAACGATGCCATTAACTGGGATTTCGTCAATAAACACACCAAATTCAAACGCGGCGAAACCGATATCGGTTATGGCTTGCGTCCTGAAAATCCGTTGGAACAAAAAGCGAAAAACGTGAAAACGGCAGGCAAAATGCATGACAGTAATTTCGATGAATTAAAAGCCTTAGTCGCCGAATATACGTTAGACAAAGCCCATGAAATGTCCGGCGTGCCGAAAGACGTGTTGGAAAGCCTGGCGAAATTATATGCCGATCCGAAGAAAAAAGTGGTGTCCTACTGGACCATGGGCTTTAACCAACATACCCGCGGCGTGTGGGCAAACCACCTCATTTATAACATCCATTTGTTGACCGGCAAGATTTCTATTCCGGGTTGCGGTCCGTTCTCGTTAACCGGTCAACCGTCCGCTTGCGGTACGGCGCGCGAAGTGGGAACGTTTATCCACCGCTTACCGGCGGATTTGGTGGTCACCAATCCGAAACACCGCGAAAAAGCGGAGCAAATCTGGAAATTACCTGCGGGCGTGATTACCGATGTTCTCGGCTTCCATGCGGTCGCCCAAAGTCGTGCGTTAAAAGACGGCAAAATGCGCGTGTTGTGGCAAATGTGTACCAACAATATGCAGGGCGGTCCGAATATTAACGAAGAAACCTTCCCGGGCTGGCGTAATCCGGACAACTTTATCGTGGTGTCCGACCCGTACCCGACCGTGTCCTGTTTGGCGGCAGACTTGATGTTGCCAACGGCAATGTGGGTAGAAAAGGAAGGCGCTTACGGTAACGCGGAACGTCGTACCCAATTCTGGCGTCAACAAGTGAAAGCGCCGGGTGAGGCGAAATCCGACGTATGGCAATTGGTGGAGTTCTCCAAATATTTCACCACGGATGAAATGTGGCCGGCGGAAATTCTGGATAAAAATCCGGAATACAAAGGCAAAACCTTATATGAAGTGCTATATCGCAACGGTCAAGTGGATAAATTCCCGTTAACCGATCTTGCGGAAGGTCAATTAAATGACGAATCACATCACTTCGGTTTCTACTTGCACAAAGGCTTATTTGAAGAATACGCCACCTTCGGTCGTGGTCACGGTCATGACTTGGCGCCGTTCGATACTTACCACAAAGCACGCGGTTTACGTTGGCCGGTGGTGGACGGCAAAGAAACCTTATGGCGTTATCGCGAAGGCTACGACCCGTATGTCAAGGAAGGGGAAGGCGTAGCGTTCTACGGCTATCCGGATAAGAAAGCGATTATTCTTGCCGTGCCTTATGAGCCGCCTGCGGAATCACCGGATGAAGAATACGATTTATGGTTATGTACCGGTCGTGTATTGGAACACTGGCACACCGGCACCATGACCCGTCGCGTACCGGAATTGCACCGTTCCTTCCCGAACAATCTGGTTTGGATGCACCCGACAGACGCGCAAAAACGCGGGTTACGTCATGGCGATAAGATCAAAGTCACCTCCCGTCGCGGTGAGATGATTTCTTTCTTAGATACCCGCGGGCGTAACAAAGTGCCGGAAGGTTTGATTTACACAACCTTCTTTGATGCCGGTCAGTTGGCGAACAAATTAACCTTGGACGCGACCGACCCGATTTCCAAAGAAACCGACTTCAAAAAATGCGCGGTGAAAGTGGAAAAAGCGGCTTAAAAAACGTGGTAAAAAACCACCGCACTTTTGTGTTTTCAAAGCATAAAAGTGCGGTCAAAAAATCAAAAGAAAATGCAAAAACCGACTGTAACGCCCGAGCGCCGTAAATTTCTCAAAGACGCCACCCGCACTGCGGGCGGGCTCGTTGGGCTCGGCTTGCTACTTGGTTTACAGCAAAAACAAAGCTTGGCGCGTGAAGGCGTGGCATTGCGTCCGCCGTTCGCCATCGAAGATGACGAGAAATTCGCCGCCGCCTGTATTCGTTGTGGTCAGTGTGTACAAGCCTGCCCTTACGATATGTTGCATTTGGCATCGTTGTTATCACCGATGGAAGCGGGGACGCCGTATTTTATCGCGCGGGATAAACCGTGCGAAATGTGTCCGGATATTCCTTGCGCCCATGCGTGCCCAAGCGGCGCGTTAGATCGGGAGGCACAGGATATTAACCAATCCCGTATGGGGCTGGCGGTGTTGTTGGATCACGAAACCTGCCTGAACTGGCAAGGCTTGCGTTGCGACGTATGTTATCGGGTTTGCCCGTTAATTGATAAGGCCATTACGCTGGAAAGCCACCGTAATGAGCGCACCGGCAAGCATGCGGTGTTTATTCCGACGGTGCATTCCGATGCCTGTACCGGTTGTGGCAAATGCGAACAGGCGTGCGTCTTGGAAGAAGCGGCAATCAAAGTGTTGCCGATGCATTTGGCGAAAGGCGTATTAGGCAAACATTATCGTTTGGGTTGGGAAGAAAAAGCGAAAGCGGGACATTCTCTTGCGCCGAAGGATTTGATTTCAATGCCGACCCGTATGCCGGAAGCCTCAATGCCGGCAATGGGTGTAGAAGACATTCCGGAGCCGATTCTGGCACCGACGCTGGGAGGCAAATAATGGCAAACGCACCAAAATTTGCAGGCAAAGAAGCGCGGGAAAAACTGGGCTGGTGGCACGCCAATCGTTTCTTATTCTGGCGCAGGCTCACCCAATTAAGCATCCTGATGATGTTCTTAAGCGGGCCGTACTTTGATGTGTGGATTTTAAAAGGCAATTACAGCGGAAGTCTGCTTTTCGATGTGATTCCGTTAAGCGATCCGTTAATTACCTTAGAAAGTCTTTCCACCGGGCATTTACCCGGCTCGCTGACCCTCATCGGCGCGTTGATTATCTTTGGTCTGTATGCCCTGTTAGGCAGCAAAGTCTTCTGCGGCTGGGTTTGTCCGCTGAATGTGGTCACCGATTGTGCCGCTTGGATTCGCCGTAAACTGGGCATTCGTCAAACGGCAAAAATTCCACGCGGTTTACGCTATGCCATTTTGCTGATGATTTTAGTCGGCAGTGCGGTCAGCGGTTTGTTGCTGTGGGAATGGATCAATCCGGTAGCCGCGTTGGGACGCGCTTTAATTTATAGCTTCGGTGCAACGGCATGGTTGGTTTTAGCGGTTTTTCTGTTTGATTTATTTATTGTTGAACACGGTTGGTGCGGGCATTTGTGTCCTATTGGCGCAACCTATGGCGTCATTGGTGCGAAAAGTCTGATTCGGGTCAAAGTGATTGATCGGGCAAGATGCGATAATTGCATGGATTGCTACAACGTTTGCCCTGAACCGCAAGTGTTGCGTTCACCATTACACGGAAAAAATAACGAAAGTCTGTTAGTGCTTTCGCAAGATTGCATCAGTTGCGGGCGTTGCATTGATGTCTGCGCTGAAAACGTATTTACCTTTAGCCATCGGTTTAATAACGACATTCCTGTCGTCACGTTAAACCAATAAAAACAAAAAAATTCCATCATTCGGGGGAGTGATTAAAATGACTAGAAACAACTTCTTTGCTTTTAGCGGTGCGCTATTCACGGCATTGTTCGCTACGTCCGTTATGGCGCAACAGCCGACGGAAGGCGCCGGAGACTTTTTCAATAATTCACCGGAAAGCGTCTCGCCGGCATTTCACGATGCGCCGAAACAAAGCGAACTGCCTGCTTTAAACTATGTGAATCAACCGCCGATGGTGCCGCATAGTGTGAAAAATTATCAGGTCACCAAAAACGTGAACCAATGCTTAAACTGCCATAGCGTTGAAGCATCCCGCGTGACCGGTGCGACCCGTATCAGCCCGACACACTTTATGGATCGTGACGGCAACCTCGGCTCCAGTTCTTCTCCGCGTCGTTATTTCTGCTTGCAATGTCACGTTTCTCAATCCGATGTTGAGCCAATCGTGCCGAACGAATTCAAACCGATGAAAGGTTACGGACAGTAATTAAGAGGTGGTTATGTCAGCGAAGAAACCTAATTTTTTAGTGCGATTCTGGCGTTGGTTCAGATCGCCTAGCCGTATCGCGGTAGGCACGATTATCGTCTTATCCTTTATCGGCGGTATTTTATCCTGGGTCGGTTTTAACTACGGTTTGGAACAAACCAACACCGAGCAATTCTGTGCCGGCTGTCACATGAACGATGCGTACCCGGAATATTTGCACAGCGTGCATTACCAAACCCGCACCGGCGTGGGCGCCAGCTGTCCGGATTGCCACGTTCCGCACGAATTCGGACCGAAAATGTGGCGTAAAATGGTGGCGGCAAAAGAGGTGTATGCCCATTACATGGGATTAACCGACACACTGGAAAAATTCAACGCCCGTCGTCCGCACATGGCGGAAAACGAATGGGAGCGTATGAAAGCCAACGATTCCCAGGAATGTCGTAATTGCCACAAAATGGATCGTATGGACTTCTCCCAACAAAAAACCGTGGCGCAAAAAATGCATAAATTGGCGCAGGAAAACGGTAAAACCTGTATCGATTGCCATAAAGGTATTGCCCATAACCTGCCGGATATGAGCCAGGTTGCGCCGGGTTGGTTGCAGGATGCGGAAGTGAAACCGGCAGAACAGAAAGACAAAAAATAAGTAGGTAAAAAACGTTGTGTTTTTTGACCGCACTTTTTAATGAAATAGGCACCTTCAAGGTGCCTATTTTGATTCCGGCTAAGACTATTTTGCCTTTTGCGTAAACACTTTGTCGCTCAATATCCGCAACGGTTGCATATCACTGTCGCCCACAATTACGCGGGTCGGGTCGGAGCGCAAACAACTGCCGGCATAATGCCCACCCACGGTAAACGTACATACCTGCACATATTGATCTTCCACTTTCGGCAAACACCATAATTGCTGGTAAATGTTCTCTTGTTTGGCAAAACGTCCGTTGGTGCTATCCAAGATGGTTTTGCACTCGCCGATAAGTTTTACGTTATCACCACGACGACCGGCAATAGGTTTTTGCGCATAGCCGTTGGCAACAAGGTTCGGCGTAAGCTCAAAACCGGCTTCCAGCAAATAACGGTGATTCGGGAACAACGACCATAACACCGGCAAAATCGCTTTATTGCTCGGGATTGCCGTCCATAAAGGCTCATACACCAACACTTCCGGGCGAAGTAACACGTCAATCAACCGCACTTTATCCTCCGGATACCCGGTGCGAATCGGTGGTGCCACTTCACGCCCGGTGGCATCTTCGCGTAATTGTTCCAGCACGGTTTCCCACGCCCAGGTTTTCCACACGCTTTGCACCCGCTGATTTTCGTCGTCCAATAATTGCCCGCGCGTATCCCAGTGCAACCCTTCGGTGCCGTGAATAATCTTGGTGTTAAAACCCGCCTGCGTTAGCGTATCACGCATAAATAAGGCGTGATATTCTTCTTCCGCATCGTGATCCTGCATAATGTGCACCAACGGCGTGGCATGGCTGTGTTTCCAACTATCCGCCAACGCGTTGCGCAAACCCTCGCCGGGGTCATGTCCTGCGGTTAGCCCTGCCTGCGCCGCCCAATGGGGTAAAATCGCTCCGGCTTCCGCATGGCAAGAGGCGGAATCGGCGTTGTATTCATAAACTTTTAAGCCCCGTTCATCCAAACAAAAATCCATTCTGCCGGTGATGGTTTGATAACGACGATTTTGCCAGGATAAACGCAAACGCGGCCAAAGCAGTTTCGGAATATTGAAATATTGCAATAACTTATCGTCTTTCAACACTTTGTCGGTGGCATGCAAATACATCAAATGCAATTCGTTAGTCGCGCGAATCAGCTCATGTTGTGCGCTTTCGGAAAGAGCAAAATAACGATATTGATCGCCATGATTGACCTTATGCTCGCCCATTGCCTTTACGTAAGCCGCCTCCAGCGGATTGTCTTCATGTAGCCAATTGGCGGCGAATTGTCCCCGATTTTCAATATGTTCGGCGTGAATGGCGAGTTTCTCCGGCGCGGGCATGGGTTGCGGCAGACTGAATTCTTCGTTGTCCGTTTGAATCATCCAGCCGAGAATTTCCGTGTCATCAAAGGTGTCCTGCAGACGATATCCCTCCGCCGTGACCGTCATCGGTAGCTCACGGGTCCATTGCTGACCGCTCGGCAGGCGGGAGTGAATCACGTTTTGCTCGGCGATACGCACGCTGTTCGCCAGCACTTCGGTAATCACCGCCACATGCCCGGTGTGCTTAAATTCGCCACCCTCCTGCCAAATGAGCAACGCTCCGCATTCCGGCGCCCGTTTGCCGCCGTTGGCGAAGGCTTGCAACGGCAACAGAGCGTCGTTCACCACTTGCCGCAGAAAGCGTAGGGAAAAGATTTCGTATGCCATGCCCACATCGGTGAACACCATGCCGTAGTTGAGATAAAGATAACGTCGGGCGAATTCCACACATTGCCATTTGTAGCCCATGTATTCGCCGCCGAGGTAGCTACGAAAGGCGGCATCGTCAGGGTATTCCTGCGTGTCCGCCGTGTTGTAATCTGAAGAATAGATGGCAACACCGCCGGGCGCATAACCCAACAAGCTGCCGAAAGGATCATGTGTCGTGATATTAGGTGAGCGATCCGGCATAACAACTCCGAAAAAGTAAATCAGGGCAATAGTATAGATCTTTTAACCCATTGCCCCCAAAGGATTTGAAGCAAAATTTAAGGAAAAAAATGACCGCACTTTTGTGCGGCCAGGCGGTTATTGATTGAGTAATCCCATTAGCTTTTCAAACACCATGTTCGGTGTAATGTCGATCAAACTTTGATGATAGCCTTCCGCGCTATCGGTGCTTTTGCGCACTTTAATCAAATCCCCTTCGATTAACCGAATGATGGCGGCGTTGTCCGATAACGGGGGCGTGTAAACGGGGCTGGTCGGGCCGTAAAGCGCCACTAACGGGCGAGCGGTGGCGGCGGCAATGTGCATTAAACCACTGTCGTTGCTGACGACAGCGGTGCAGTTGGCGATTAAATCCACCGCCTGATTGAGATTGGTTTGCCCCGCTAGGTTCAAACAGAAGGGTTGCAGCTCGGCAGGCAACGCGTTGCGGATTTGTTCGCCGGCGTCCACATCTTTCGGTGAGCCGAAAAGTTCCACCGCATAACCTTTTTCAATGAGCATCCGTGCCAGTTCAGCATAATGATAATGCGGCCAACGCTTCGCCGGACCGAATTCCGCACCGGGGCAAAAACCGATAATCGGGCGCCCGCCTAAAAGTGCGGTCTGTTTTTCAAACGTTTTTAAGGTCGCCGTTTGCTGATTCGGTTCGACGGTTAAATAAGGCTTCAGCATCGGGATTTCGTCCGCGTTCGGCACGGCATTTTTTTCAAACGCCAACGCCACATAACGCTGCACCATCATGGGGTAATCCCGTTTGTTATGGCGTAAGTCATTGAGCAGCCAATAACGGCTTTCCCCTTTCCAACCGCGGCGCACGGCAATTTTCGCAAATAACGGAATAAACGCCGATTTCAGCGAGTTCGGCAGCACAATCGCCATATCGTATTGATTACGCAACGCCTTACCCAAACGATAACGCTCACCCAACGCGAATTTCCCGTGCCCGAGGGGCATCTCAATGGCATTCCGCACTTCCGGCATACGCGCCAGCAACGGCTTGCACCAATTGGGCGCCATCACATCGATTTGGCAATGGGGATATTGCAATTTGAGCTGTTGATACAAACTGTGCGACATCATCATATCGCCGACCCAAGAGGGGCCGATAATTAGGATATTCATGTTTTACCTTAAGTGATTTTAAACTTGTGATAAATGCGGGGGCGTCAATTCATAATGAATGCTCCGCCCGCCTTCTTCTGCGCGTTTCAATATATTTTTTGCGACTAAATCCGTAAGATCCCGCAAGGCGGTGTCCCGCGACACTTTGGTTAAGGCGGCATATTTTTTATTGCTGAGCTTGCCCTCAAAGCCGTCCAACATAAGATTGAGGACTTTGATTTGACGTTCATTGAGCGAAAACCGACGCCAGGATTGCCAGTATCGGGTTTTCAGCAAAACCTTATCCAAAGTTTCCTGCGCCTGCTTCATGGCGTTGATTAAACAGGTTAAAAACCACATCAGCCATTGGGTTAAGTCGATTTCGCCCTTCTGAGTTTGCTCTAAAATCACATAATAATCCGACCGCACTTTTTGGATTTGTGCGGACAGGCTATAAAACCGTTGTGGGTTTCCGTCGGCTTTGGCAAGCAAATAATCCGCAATAGCACGTGCAATACGACCATTACCGTCTTCAAAGGGATGCAGAGTTAAAAACCAGAGATGGGCGATACCGGTTTTGATAAAAGGATCAAGCGCTTGGTTCGAATCATTCAGCCAGGTTAGAAATAGCCTTAATTCCTTTTCAAGTCGCTCTGCCGGCGGAGCCTGAAAATGAATTTTTTGTCTCCCAATTCTTCCTGAAATCACCTGCATTGCGCCGTTGCTATCATCACGCAACTGTGCCGTCCGAATTTTCATCATTCCGCTATAACCGCTTGGGAAGAGTGCGGCATGCCAACCGAATAATCGCTCTAGGATAAGCGGGCTATCAAACCGTTCGGTAGCGTTTAAGGTCATTTCCACGACGCCTTCGACGGCGCGATCCGTTGCGGTTAAGCCGCCGATATCTATACCCAAACGGCGTGCTAGGGAAGAACGCACGGACTGTGCATTGAGCATTTCACCTTCGATTTCGCTACTTTTAAGAACGCTAATGGTTAATGCCTGAAGGCAGATTTGTTCGCGCTCACCTAAACCGATATCCAACAGCCGTCCGAGCAATAACCCCTGTTGATAATGGGCCTGGTTTAACAGCGGCAGTAATTGCGGCAGGTCATATTCCCATTGTCGCCAATTTGCCAGCTGCCAAATATATTGTTGTTCCATGCCGCAATTACCTTTACTATTCGCCTTAAAATATAAGGCAAATAATATAATTATTTGCCTTATTTGTCATTGCTATTTTCAAAAGTGCGGTTAAAAAACACGATGGATTTTAACCGCACTTATACGCTGTTTTCCGTTTGAATTTCTCTGCTAAAACAGATGCTTTCGTTCTATTTACGATTCAACCATGCCATATATTCCGCGACGCCTTCCGCTACGGTTTTGAACGGTTTGTCGTAACCGGTGGCGCGGAGTTTGGTTAAGTCCGCTTGGGTGTATTCTTGGTAGCGGGATTTTAAATGTTCCGGGAACGGAATAGTTTCCACTTCGCCTTTGTTGTGGAATTTGATGACCGCTTTTGCCACTTCGGCGAAGGATTCGGCGTTGCCGGTGCCGCAGTTGAAAATGCCGGAAACCTTATTTTGCCAGCACCAGATGTTCACCGCCGCCACGTCGCCCACATAGACGAAATCACGACGGAAGTGCTCGCTGCCGGCGAACAGTTTCGGGTTTTCGCCTTTCAGGATTTGGTTGTTTAAGTGGAACGCCACGCTTGCCATGGAGCCTTTGTGACCTTCGCGCGGGCCGTACACGTTGAAATAACGGAAACCGCACACCGGCGATTGTGCTTCCGGCAAAATGGCGCGTACATATTGATCGAATAAGAATTTGGAATAGCCGTACACATTTAACGGGCCTTCAAACTCGCGCTCTTCGCGGAATTCGGTTTTGTCGCCGTAGGTGGCGGCACTGGAGGCGTAGAGGAACGGAATTTGGCGATCCAGGCAGTAATGCAGCAACTCTTTGGAATATTCGTAGTTGTTGTGCATGATGTATTTGCCGTCCCATTCGGTGGTGGCGGAGCACGCGCCTTCGTGGAAGACCGCCTCGATGTCGCCCAAATCGTCGCCGGCGATAATGGAGGCGATGAAGTCTTCTTTGTCGCAATAGTCGGCGATGTCTAAATCCACTAAGTTGACGAATTTGGTGCCGTCTTTTAAGTTATCCACCACTAAAATATCTTTGCGTCCCATGTCGTTTAATGCTTTGACGATGTTGCTGCCGATGAAGCCCGCGCCGCCTGTTACGATAATCATAGTTCTGTCCTTTTGCTAGATGTGAAAATTGTTGTTCATTGTAATAGATTTCCCCGCCGAGGTAAAAGTGCGGTGCATTTTTACGGTGTTTTTACGTTATAAAAACGTTGCCAAAAACAACCGCACTTTTAAGCCCCAATAACTGGTCCAGCCGGTGGTTGCCAGGTCCATTTTGCCGTTGTGTAAAATGATGATGGTGGGCGTGACGCTCACCGCCCATTGCTCGGCGAGTTCGCCCTGTGGGTCGTTCACTGTGGTAAAGCGGTATTGATGTTCCGCCAGATAATCCGCCACCGCTTGCGCCGAACCCGAGCGTAACGCCACGGAAACCACAGGGTAGCCTTCTTGCGCCAAGTCGTTAATTGCCGGCGAAGTGTAACGGCAATAACCGCACCAGGTTCCCCAAAAATAAAGGATTGTCGGTTTATCCTGCGCCAGTTGCGGCAGAAAAAACGGGTTGCCCTGTAGGTCATATAATGCTGTCGCATTGATGTTATCCGGTACGTTCGGCTTGCGGATGAAATCTAAAATACTGCTCACGATCAACAAGGTGAGCAATAAAGAAAAGGCGTTTTTGAGGAATTTTTTGTAATTAATGGCTTTCACTTCGATCTCTTGCTTCCCGTTTTGTGCCTTTTGCCAGCATTCTAAGTTGCAAAATCAACCGTTCTTTTAGCTGTTCCCGTTCCGCTTTGCTCATGTCTAAGGCATTGGCGCCGGCGGTAAAAACGATGGTTACCATGCCTTCCGCCTGCACATAGGCGATGTATTGCGAATAGTGATTTCTGTGGGCGATGTATTCCGACAGTTCGTCGATAAAATGTTTGATTTCACGGGCGGCGGCGGTGCGGAACGCTTGCGATGTACCGGAACTTTCACGTAATAACAGGCGGAATACGTTCGGGCTGTTGTTGATAAATTCAAAGAAAGTTTCCACCGAGATGACGATGACGCTGCCGCCGTTGGCAATGCGTTTACGTGCCTGACGCATGAGTTGGCGCAGGATTAAGCCCGCTTCGTCCACCATGGTGAGACCGAGTTCGTCCATATCGCGAAAATGGCGATAGAACGAGGTCGGAGCAATACCGGCTTCGCGGGAAACTTCCCGTAAACTTAAATTGGAAAAACTCTTTTCCGCCGTCAGTTGGTTAAAAGCCGCATCAATTAAAGCGCGACGGGTTTTTTCTTTTTGCTGCGCGCGAATACCGACCATGAACTGCTCCGTTAAGATAAGATAGATTTAACCGATTGACTGACCGCACCTGCCACCCGTTCATAACGGGCACGTAGCGGTGAGCCCGGGCGATAAACCAGCGTAATATTGCGGGATGGCTCCGGATCGTGGCAAGGCAGGTATTTCACCCCGCCGCGATTGCCTTCGCTGAGCACGGCAAGTTGCGGCATTAAGGTAACGCCGGCATTCGCCGCCACCATGTTGCGCAGGGTTTCCAAGCTGGTTGCCTGAAAATGGGCATTTTCCCGCGCGCCGGCGGTGAAGCAATAACCTAAGGCTTGATTGCGCAGGCAGTGGCCGTCATCCAACATGAGCATTTCGCAGTCTTTCAACAGCGACATCGGAATGGATTTTTTCTCCGCCCAAGGATGCTGCTCGGCGATGGCGAGCAGCATTTTTTCATTGAACAGCTGCACTTCAATAAAGGCTTCGGTTTCCGGCACAGACGCCACAATGGCACAATCCAACCGACCGGTTTCCAGTTGTTCCAATAATTGATGGGTTTGCGCTTCGTAAAGGAACAGTTCCAGTTCCGGGAAATTTTGCTGCAAGGTCGGCACGATATGCGGCATCAGATAAGGCCCGACCGTCGGAATAACGCCCACATGGAGCGGCCCGGTCATTTCTTTGCCTTGGTTGCTTGCCATTTCTTTTAATAATTTCACTTCGCGCAAGACGGTTTTGGCTTGATCCACCAACAATAAACCCGATTGAGTAAACAACACTTTGCGGCTGGTGCGTTCTAATAAAATAATCCCCAATTCATCTTCCAGTTTACGAATCTGTCCGCTTAAAGTCGGTTGGCTTACATGACAAGAGTCCGCCGCACGACGAAAGTGCTTGTGTTCGGCAAGCGCTACAAGGTATTCTAAATCGCGAATATTCATAGGTCCTCATTATAGAAAGTAGCAATTAAAAGAATAGAATTAATTGATTGTGACTATATCATAATTTTACCTATAATTCACCGTCATTTAGAGACCGCTTAGGTTTTGAGCGACGGTCCCTAATTCCGTTCCACTTTATTAAACAGGAGAAAAATCATGTCCAATATGGAAGGTAAAAAAGTTCCTCAAGTGACATTCCGCACTCGTCAAGGCGACCAATGGGTTGATGTCACCACATCCGAATTATTTGATAACAAAACCGTTATCGTTTTCTCTCTACCGGGCGCATTCACCCCGACTTGTTCTTCTTCCCACTTACCACGTTATAACGAATTAGCGCCGGTATTCAAAAAATACGGCGTTGACGATATTCTTGTGGTTTCCGTAAACGACACATTCGTAATGAACGCATGGAAAGAAGATGAAAAATCCGACAACATCACTTTCGTTCCGGACGGTAATGGCGAATTCACCGAAGGCATGGGCATGTTGGTCGGTAAAGAAGATTTAGGTTTCGGTAAACGTTCATGGCGTTATTCTATGCTGGTGAAAAACGGCGTAGTTGAAAAAATGTTCATCGAGCCAAACGAACCGGGCGATCCGTTCAAAGTGTCCGATGCCGACACCATGTTGAAATACCTTGCACCGCAACACCAAGTTCAAGAATCTATTTCAATCTTCACTAAACCGGGCTGCCCGTTCTGTGCAAAAGCAAAACAAATGTTACATGAAAAAGGCTTGAGCTTTGAAGAAATCGTATTAGGTCATGACGCCACTATCGTGAGCGTACGTGCAGTTTCCGGTCGTGCGACCGTGCCACAAGTGTTCATCGGTGGTAAACACATCGGCGGTAGCGATGATTTAGAAGCGTATTTCGCAAAATAATCAACGCCATCAAATAAATAAGGACGCAATTGAGCGTCCTTTTTTGTTTGTTTTAATAATGCGGCGGCGGGGTTTCTTCCGCTTGGCTGGCGATATTGGAAGGCTGCATATCCTGCATTTTATTCACCAGATAACGTAACTGAAGCTGCATTTTATCCAGAATAAATTGCTGTTCAATCAATGCCTGATTCAATTCCTCAATGACGGTTTCCTGAAAGGTCGCTTTCATCTCCAATTCAGCGATACGCTGCTCTACATTTTGTTGCATCGACATAATAATTCCTAAATAACTGTTGTGAATTTGTTGAATCCGTTTTACCCTATTCAACGCATTTTTCACTTATTATAAAGGATAGAACCCAATGTTAAAAATGAAGAAAATTTCAGCGCTGGCGCTGATTTTAAGTGCGGTCGTTTCTAACGGCGTTTTAGCGGAAAGCAAAACCGATGCAAAATTCACCGATGATTCCTCCTACGCGGTAGGCGTATTATTCGGTTCCGATTTACAAGGCTTAATTAACGCACAAAAAGGCGTGATTGATTACAACAACGCGAAAGTGATTGCCGGGATTAGCGACGTGTTAAACGGCAAAGTCAAATTGGAAGGCAACAAAGAAATCGCCGCTGCCTTGCAAGGCATTGACGCCAAGTTAAAAGCGGAAAATGAAAAACGCGTTGCCGCCGTCGTGAAAAAAGCGGAAGAAGAAGGCAAGAAATTCACGGCGGAATTTGCTAAGAAAGACGGTGTGAAGAAAACCGCTTCCGGCTTGTTATATCGTGTGGAAAAAGCAGGTTCCGGCGATGTCATTAAAGCCACCGATGTGGTCAAAGTGCACTATACCGGTAAATTGCCGGACGGCACCGTATTCGACAGCTCCCGCGAGCGCGGCACGCCTGCCGAATTCCCGTTAAATCAAGTGATTAAAGGCTGGACTGAAGGTCTGCAATTAATCAAAAAAGGCGGACAAATCGAGTTAGTCATTCCGGCGGATTTGGCGTACGGTGAAGACGGCGCGGGCGATAAAATTCCACCGCATTCCACACTTCACTTTGATGTGGAAGTGTTAGACGTCACCCCGGCGAAATAACCTGAAAAACGACCGCACTTTTTCGGCAAAGGGAAGTGCGGTCATTACTAGCAGCCTATAACAACAATAAACACGTTCTTTCATGTTAACGGATAAACGACCTTTTACCGACGAAGATCGCACCATTTTAAATTCTTATATTGCCGTGGTTGACGGCGTGAGTGCGCTTATCGGACAACATTGCGAAATCGTTCTGCATTCCTTTGAGGATTTGGAACATTCCGCCATTTATATCGCCAACGGACACAACACCAACCGTCAGGTGGGCTCGCCCATGACGGATTTCGCTTTACGTTCATTACACAATATGAAATCGGAAAGCGTCAGCAAACCCTATTTTACCCGCGCGAAGAAAAACAGCGGCTTGATGAAGTCGGTGACCATCGCCATTCGCAACAGCACAAAGCGCATTATCGGCTTGCTTTGTATCAACATTAATTTAGACGTGCCGGTGTCGCAATTTCTGCAAAACTTTATCCCGACGCCCGATCACAGCGAAACCTCGGCGGTGAATTTCGCCAGTTCGGTGGAAGAGCTGGTGGTGCAAACTGTCGAAAAAACCATTGAGGAAATTACCGCCGATCGCATGGTGGCGAACAATAATAAAAACCGCCAAATCGTCGTTTCTCTGTATGAAAAAGGCATTTTCGACATTAAAGATGCCATCAATTTAGTGGCGGAACGCCTCGATATTTCCCGCCACACCGTGTATTTGTACATTCGTCAAATTAAACAGGATCAGGATGAATAAGCCATGGATTATGTGTTGGTGGTGAAACAACCGGTTTACGGC
The DNA here is from genome assembly GCA_017160915.1 of Aggregatibacter actinomycetemcomitans. GTDB lineage: Bacteria > Pseudomonadota > Gammaproteobacteria > Enterobacterales > Pasteurellaceae > Aggregatibacter > Aggregatibacter actinomycetemcomitans_B. The sequence continues at coordinate 215,083 of JACAWG010000061.1, read as the reverse complement.
AGTCAAGGCGCGTTTCTGGCGTACCAACTGGCACAAGTGCTGGTGCAAAAACATCAGATTCGCCAAATCTTTTTTTATCAGGGCGGCGTAACCAACGGCAACGCCTTGATTTATCCCGCTAACGACGAATTCCATTTAGTTCAAGCCTGGCAGACATTTTCCCGTCAATTTAACGTGCCGTTGCATTTGTGCGTTGCCGCGGCTCAACGACGCGGCGTAGTAGATAGCGATTCTGCAGCCGATAAAAGTGCGGTTAATCTGGCGGACGTTTTTCAACTTGCCGGCTTGGGCGAATTCAGTCAAGCCTTGTTACAAGCTGACCGGGTGATAACCCTATGAGCAAACTTGCCTTTATTTTCCGCCACGCGCCTTACGGCACGGCAAATACGCGCGAAGGATTGGATGCGTTGCTCGCCGCCACGGCATTTTGCGCGGAAGAGGACATCGCGGTATTTTTCTTGGATGACGGCGTGTTGAATTTGCAAAAACATCAACAGGCAGAACGGCTTTTGCAAAAAGACACGGCAAGCGCATTGAAATTATTGGATTTATACGACATTGAACGGCGTTATGTTTGCGCCGATTCCCTGCAACAATTTCAACTTTATGCGCAGGATTTATCGTTAAACTGCGAGGTGTTGCCGCGTAAACAGCTGATCAATATTCTGCAACAAAGTGAAAAAATTCTGACCTTCTGATTATGCTTTATACCTTTTCCCAAGCCCATTATTCCCAAGCCGAACTGGAACGTTATTTGCTGAATGCCACCGCGCAGGATGCGGTCGTGCTGTGGCAGGACGGCGTGTTATTGGCGTTAAAACAGGCGGATTTACTGGCGCGCTGTGAGGCGCAATGCGTTGCGTTGGAAGCGGATATTTTGGCGCGAAATTTAACCGCACTTTTGCCGTCATCAACAAAAGTGCGGTCGATTTCTTTATCGGATTTTGTGGCAATCAGCGAACAATACTATCCGCAAATCGCCCTTTAAGTGACGGGTTAAATTTCATATTCCACGCAGACCGGAATTTTTGCCTGCAACAAAAATTGTTTGGTGCGTTCCTGTTGCGGGTTTTCAAAAAATTCGCGCGCGCTGTTTTGTTCCACCACATTGCCGTCCGCCATTAAAATCACCCGATCCGCCACATCGCGGGCAAACTGCAATTCGTGGGTGACGATAATCATCGTCCAGCCTTCCTGCGCCAGTAATTTTAAGGTTTGTAGAACTTCGCCGACCAATTCCGGATCCAGCGCCGAGGTGGGTTCGTCCAGCAGTATAATGTCCGGCTGCACCGCCAATGCGCGCGCAATGCCGACGCGTTGTTGTTGCCCGCCGGACAATTGGGAGGGGTACAAATGCATTTTGTCTTTTAAGCCTACTTTGGTGAGCAATTCCACGGCGCGTTGTTCCGCTTCCGCCTTGCTTTTCTTTTGCACCACAAGCATGCCTTCCATCACGTTCTCAAGTGCCGTGCGATGGGGAAATAAATTGTATTGTTGGAACACCATGGAAGAGCGGCGACGCAGTTTTAATTCGTCGGCTTTGCTGATTTTCTTGGCGAAATCCAGCGCCAGACTGCCGTCGGTGAAACGCAATGTGCCCTGTTCGGCGCGTTCCAGTAAATTTAAACAGCGTAAAAACGTGGTTTTGCCGGAACCGGAAGGACCGAGAATCGCCACCACTTCGCCTTTTTGAATCTGAAAATCGATTCCTTTCAGCACCTGATTGCCATTGAATGTTTTATGAATATTGCGAACGTCTAACATAGGCTTTCCTTAGGCTTGTAAGTGGCGGGACAGGCGTTTTTCCAAGCGTTCCTGCGCAAATGACAGAACCAGACAAATACACCAGTAAATTAACGCCGCTTCGCTATAAATCATAATAAATTCATAGTTTTCCGCCGTGATGTTTTGCGCCACGCGGAACATTTCGGTCACCAGCACCAAAGACGCTAAGGACGTGTCTTTCACATTGCTGATGAAAGTGTTGGATAGCGGCGGCACGGACACGCGCAAGGCTTGCGGCATGATGGTGCGGGTGAAGGTTTGGAAATAGTTCATGCCGATAGAATAGGAGGCTTCCCATTGTCCTTTGGGAATGGACAAAATCGCCGCGCGAATGGTTTCCGAAGCGTAGGCGCCGATATTAATGGAAAAGGCGATAATCGCCGTCGGAAAGGGATCCAGCTTGATGCCCACTTCCGGCAGCCCGTAGAAAATAATGAAAATTTGCACCAACATCGGTGTACCGCGAATGGTGGAAACATAAATGCGACAAAGCAGTTGCAACACACGCAAACCGATGCCGCTTTTCGGCATGGTACGAATCACCGCCACGCCCAACGCAATCACTAAACCGGCAAAGAAGGAAATAATTGCCAACGGAATGGTTTTATCAATTGCCGCTTCCAACATAGGCCAAAAAGAGCTGATGACTTCATCAGCTCTTTCTGCGTTCATAAAGGGGAGGGAGGCGAGAAAATTATTGAGTAATGTCATCACCGAACCATTTAATTGAGATTTGCTTCAAGGTGCCGTCTTTTCGTAATTCTTCCAGCGCCTGATTGATTTTTTCCACCAACGGTTCTTCACCTTTTAACACGGCGAAACCGGAAGGCACTTTTTCATCGCGTTTCACCGCAATTTTTAAGCCGGCGTTCGGTTGTTTTTTGAAGTAATCCAACACCGCCAACTGGTCGTTTACCGTGGTTTGTGCACGATCTTGCGTGATCAGTTTCAAGGCTTGTGCCAAACCGTCCACCACGATCAATTCCGCGCCGTTGGCTTTGGCGATTTTGCCGTAGTTACTGGTTAAGGATTGCGCCGCTTTTTTGCCTTTCAAATCTTCAAAGGTTTTAATGCTGTCATCGCCTTCTTTGGTCACGATAACCGCTGTGGAGTAGTTATAAGGCGTGGTGTAAAGGTATTTTTTCAAACGTTCCGGGCTTGGGTTGGTTTGGTTGGCGATTAAGTCGAAACGTTTGGCGTTTAAGCCGGCGTACATGGAATCCCATTGGGTTTCGTTAAATTGAATTTTCAAGCCTAAACGTTGCGCCACCGCTTCGATGACTTCCACGTCAAAACCGGTTAATTTGCCGCTGTCATCGTGGAAAGTGAACGGTGCGTAAGTGCCTTCCGTGCCCACCAATAAGGTTTTGGTTTTTTCCACGCGATCGGAAATTTCGCCCGCCGTCGCTTGGGTGGCGATACCGAAGGCTAAACCGGTTAACAGTAATGCTTTGGCTAAAATGGATTTTTTCATAAGTCGTTCCTTTATTTTGCTTAATAAGACGAAAAGTGCGGTGGATTATTACAGTAAATCTGCGCCGAATAAAATAATCATTTTCTCTATCGTATAACTAAAAGAAATAAATTTGCCTATAAAATCAACGATATTTGTCTAAGAAACGATAATAATTAACGCCGATTTTCAATGCCAGATTCTTCACCAATTTGCCACCGAACACGGAAGGCACTTTTAATTTGCCAAAAATCGTTAAGCGCTCGTCATTGCCTAAAATGGCTTCCGCCACAATGCGCCCCGCCAAACCGGTGAGCGCGACGCCGTGCCCGGAATAGCCCTGGGCGAAATAAATATGCGGCGAAATGCGCCCGAAATGCGGGTTGGAATTGATGGTCATGTCGATAGGTCCGCCCCAGCCGTAGTCAATTTTGACTTGCTCCAACTGCGGAAAAACGTGCAACATATTGCCGCGCATGACTTCAATCATGTCTTTTTCCGAACTGGAGTCGCTGCCGAACAGTAAGCGATTGTCGGCGCTTAAACGATAATAATCCAGTAAATAATTGCTGTCGCACACGGACATTCCGTTGTTAATCACCGAATCGGCGGTGGCTTGATCCAACGGCTCGGTGGCGATAATAAAACTTTCCACCGGCAGAATTTTGCGCGCAATGCCGTGGTGAATGCTTTTCGGCAGGGCGTCGATATAGGCGTTGGTCGCCAATACCACATCTTTGGCTATGACCGAACTTTGATCGGTGATCACTTCAATTTCCGTGGCTTTTTCCTGCAAATCCACTACCGGCGACTGCTCATAAATGCGCACGCCCAGATCCAAACAGGCTTTCGCCAAACCGAGGCAATAATTGAGCGGGTGTAAATGCCCGGAATTGCTGTCGTACAATGCGCCGTAATAAATTTTGCTGCCCAGATGTTGTTCCAGCTTGGCTTTATCCCACAGCTGCATATTTTGATAGCCGAAAATCTCATGGCTGGCTTTTTCGATAGCGATGAGATCCTCCATGCGGCGTTCATTTAACGCCAAGGTGGCATAGCCTTTCTTCCAATCGCATTGAATACCGTATTTGGCAATGCGTTCGTCAATAATCTCAATGGCTTCCAGCGACATCTGCCACAGCTTGCGGGCGGTTTCCAAGCCCACCTGCGCAATATATTCGTCGATGCCGTCCTCAAACCCATTAATCGCCTGCCCGCCGCTGCGACCCGAGGCGCCGAAGCCTATCCGTGCGCCTTCCAGCACAATGACGCTTTTGCCTTGCTCGGCAAGCTCCAGCGCCGTGGATAAACCGAAAAAGCCCGCGCCCACCACGCAAACGTCGGCGGATGCTTTTTGACTTAACGGCGGCAACTCAAAATGTTGGTTACGGGTGACGGAATAGTAGGATTCAATATGTTCCTGATGTGAAAACGCTAGCATAAAAAAAGTCTGTAATGGAAAGTGGGAGCATATTACTACGCAAGGGGGAGAAGTCAATATTTGTGCGAGGGCAGGCAAAAGTGCGGTTATTTTTCCAAGTGTTTTTTGTGTGCCGTAAACCGCGCCTTAGCCGGCATCCGTTCCCGAATGCGTGCGCGGTTGAGTGCCAGCGCGTGTTCGGTGGGTTCGTAATCCAGCCATAAAGCGGGATCCGACGGTAAGTCTTTGTTCCAGATATATTTCACGTTGAAACCGCGTGCTTTGCATTCGGCGTGGAGCAAATCGTAGCGTTTTTTCAGAAAAGCCATTTTGTTAAAGAAAAAACGCACATGACCTTCGCCCAGTTTGTATTCCGTCGGCTGTCCTTTTAAATGAAATTTGCCTTTGGCGACGGCGTTGGGAATGCGGGTGAGTTCGCGGTGTTCGGCGAGCAAATGTTGATCGCATAATTCGGTGGGCGGAACAAGGTTGATTCGGGTCATTATTTTCCATCAAAGGTGAAACGTAAGGCGACATACTAGAAGAAAGCCTCAGCCCCGTCCAGTGTATTTTGACACTCATCCGATTTGATAACGAATCTTATTTAAATAATATCCCACCACTTTACCCGATTATTCACTCACACAGGATATTGCTATGAAACAAACCGTTGTACGCCGCCTTTTTGTCGCCGCTTTATTGACCCTTGGAATGCACGCGCAGGCAGAGGTAAAAACCATTAAAGATGTGCTGGGGCGCGACGTGAAGGTGGATGTACCGGTGAAAAATGCGGTGCTGGGTTTTTATTATCCCGATTATATCGCGGTAACCGGGGTGGAGAATTTCAAACACATTGCGGGCATTTCCCGCGAGTTTTGGGAGAAATTTAACCCGGGCAGCTGGGCGTTATTCAGTGAGAAAATGCCGCAGCTGAAAAACATTGCCGATGTGGGCAATGTGAACACCGGCACGTTTTCTACGGAAAAAACCTTGGCGTTAAAGCCGGATGTGTTAATTCTGGCGGAATGGCAATATCAAACGCTGGCAAGCGAACTGCCGCGTATTGAACAGGCGGGCGTGCCGATTGTGGTGGTGGATTTTAATGCGCAAACCGTAGAACGCCACACCCAAAGCGCACGCATTTTCGGACAGCTTGCCGGCACGGAAGCGCGCGCGGAAAAAATTGCCAAGGAATACGCCGACGGCATTGCCGATATTCAAAAACGGGTGAAAGATGCCAAGCAACCGAAGCCGAAAATTTATATTGAATTCGGTAACAAAGGGCCGGGCGAATACAGCTTCACTTTCGGTAAAAATATGTGGGGCGCCATTGCCGACATGGTGGGCGGCGATAATATCAGCGCGCCTTTTGTGGAAAACTGGGGACCGATCAACGCGGAACAGCTGCTGACTTCCAAACCTGAGGTGGTGATTATTTCCGGTACGGAAATGGGGCACGACACCAACGCGGAAATGATGTCCATGGGCATCGGGATTAGCGAAGACGACGCACAACATCGCCTTAAAGGTTTCACCCAACGCCCGGGCTGGAATGAACTGCCGGCGGTAAAAAATCACCGCGTTTACGGCATGTATCACACCGCGTCGCGTTCTATGGTGGATTTAGCCAGTGCGCAATTTATGGCGAAAACCCTGTATCCGCAGGCATTTGCCGACGTGGATCCGCAAAAAACTTTCATGGATTTCCACAAAAACTACCTGCCGATCACGCCGACAGGTACGTTTTTCATTCAGTTGAAGTAAGCGAAAAACGTTGTTTTTTATGACCGCACTTTTTAGGAATAACTTCCCCTCCGTTTGACGAAAGAGGGGAAGTTATTGCCGTAACGCTTCCAATGCCGCCTGATATTCCTTCGATTGTTCCAATAAAATCTTGGCGGCTTCGCGCAGTTTATCCACATCGGATTCCGGCAGATAGAAAGACGTGCCGATATGTAACACATCTTTTTTTAACTGTCCTTCAGGCAGATTCCGTAAGCTCAAATTCACAAAATAAATTTTAATTTTCACGTCTTTTTTGCGTTTGGCGTAAGCATTCCATTGATCGGCAAATTTTTGTGAATATTGCAATGTGGATTCCGTCGCCTTATCAATAGGCACGCTGATAACCGTATTGACCACCTCTTTCACGCCCGGCACATCCGCCGATTTATCAATCTGGCTGGTGCGTTCGTTTTGCGCATTGACGTTCACTACCACAATATTGCGCAGATTGGTGTTTTTCAGCTCCGCATAGAGCTTACGCATACTCAACAAATTCGACATATCCAATAAACTCGCCAAGCCCAAGTTGTCCGTTAAACCGCCGTCCACCAAATGCAAATAGGTTTTTTCGGGATTATTTTGATAACGGGCAAAACGCTTTTCCATGGCGTTGAAATTGTTCAGCAGGAGCTGATAGCCCGGCTGTTCGGTCAACATCGTTTTTTTGCTATGGATATGGCAGGCGCCACCATGATTATTGAGCGTCACCGGTGAAAAAATTAACGGCACGGCGCTGGATGCCGCCACCGCGCGGGCAATTTCAATATCGTTTAAATCCAGACAAAGCCAATCAAAGAAATCTTGGGTAAAGGATATTTTTTGCCCCATGGTCATGTCCGTGGCATTGATCACCGCAAAAGGCCCTTTTCGTTGTTGGGCGAGGTCGGCAAATTTTTTCCCTTTATATAACGCAAGATTCAACTGTTCCTGCAACAAATCGCTCCGCCCGAATTGCGGTGAGGTCAGCCGAGGCACGTTGCTCATGGAAAACACTTCGTTAATCACTTTCTTTTGAAAGTCCTTTTTCAAAAAAGATTCGTTAAATTTCGGGATCACATCCTGCCCTTCTAGCGCAAAATACGCCGCCAACACCGAACCGCCCGACACGCCGTACACCACATCAATATTTTGCAACAGGGTATCGCCTTTTTCCGTCGGACGCACCGCGGCGTTTTTAAATTGCTCCAACACGCCATAACCTAAAGACGCCGCCCGCGAACCGCCGCCGGAAAAAGTCATAATCACCAGATTCTCTTTTTGCAGCGCTTGTTGCATGGTGTTTTCCAAACGATAACCGCGTTGCAGATCGATTTGTTCAATGGTTTTGGTGGGTTGATAAATAATGGAATGGCAAGCCGCAAGCAACGTGACCACGCTTGTCAGCAACGTTAATCGGAAAGGAAAATTCGCGCGCTTCATAACAATATCCCGTTGACGAATTTGGATAAAATTTATTTTACAACGCTTACACTAAAGGGAAAAGTGCGGTGGATTTTTTCGGTGTTTTTATTTTGAAAGTGTGATCGGTGTGGCAAAAGTGCGGTGGGAATTTCGGGTGGATTTGAAATAAACGGCACGCGTTGGGAGAGGCGTGCCGTCGGAGTGATTTTAGATGAGCTTTGATTTTCTACAATGTATGTTTATGCAATTTTTCTTTTGCCGGATTTTTCAATTTTATTGCTTAATTTTTTAAGTTCGCTAATTCGTTCGTTAGCCATCATTTTCTTTTCTGCGTCTACAAATCTATTCAAGATTTGCTTTATTAGCGGTTGATAGCCAAGCCCGTTAATTTGAGCGATATCTTTCAGGTCTTGTATAAGCTCTTTTGGTAATCTGATTGAAATTGGCTGTAATGCCAGTTTCTCGTCTAAATCTTGTCTTGTTCTACCTGATTTCTTAACGAAGTTTTCATCGCGTCCAAGTGTACCGTTTTCCCATTGTTCAGTTAAGTTAGACATAGTGTTCTCCTAAGTTTATTTTCCATATTTCTCATAAATACGGATCTCTTCCGCGTTTGGAGCGTATGCAGTGCGGATATAAAAATTACCGTCTTTTTCTATAAAACAGACTTTTAATTTTATGCCAAAATTGGTTTCAGAAATGAACCATTCTGTTGGTGGGTCGCTAGCATGATCTTCCCGTGTATCAATTAAAGTTTCGCCCTCCATATTACAAAAGGCTTCTCTTATTGCACTTTCGGGATCTGAAATGTTGTATATACAATATTATATCAATAAAATAATTTATCAATTCAAATCAAAATCTTTACAAAAATTTTTCAAAAACGTATTTTGCATTTATCAAAAAATCAATTCCTTACTCCGGAGGACATCGGAGTCATTCGTTAGCGCTTTAACTTCAACAAATCCGCTTTACACCGTGCAGTAAATGCCCACCAAGACCGAGGTTCGTTGCCTTGCATAAAATCGGTGATGGATAAAAAGACATCAATCATACAGGGATCATGTTGTGTACCGGTTATTTCGCAGAGCTCGTAATACATAGCGTAAGCATCTCGTCCTTGTAAATCCTGTGGTCGATGAATCCCGAGTTTTCGCAGATCATCGGCAACGGCTTTACCCACATTCGGCAAATCCGTCAGTTGGTGTAATTTGTCCCGTGTTACTTTGGCAGGATTCATATTGTCCTCCGTTTGCCCCTCAACTATTCAACACTTAAAGTGCGGTCATTTTCCCCGGCGTTTTTCACCCCGCCAAGGCGTCCTGCAATCTTCCTTGGTTTTGTGCCAACAGCGCTTCCGCCTGTGTTTTATCCAATCCGCTTAACAACATCATGATCGCCGTTTTGGCGTTGCCGTTGGTGGTGTGTAGGGTTTGTTCGGCGATGGCCGCGTCGCAGTCGGTGGCTTGCATGACAATGCGGATGGCGCGGGCTTTGAGTTTTTGGTTGGTGGCTTGCACGTCCACCATTAGGTTTTGGTAGCATTTGCCGAGGCGGATCATGGCGGCGGTGGTGAGCATATTCAGCACCATTTTTTGTGCCGTGCCGGATTTTAAGCGGCTGGAGCCGGTGAGGGCTTCAGGGCCGACGGCGGTGGTGATGGCGATGTCCGCGATGTCGCTCATGACGGCGTTCGGGTTGCTGACCAGCGACACCGTGGTCGCGCCGAGCCGTTTGGCGTAGTTCAAGCCGCCGATCACATACGGCGTACGCCCGCTAGCGGCGATGCCCACCAGCACGTCTTTAGCGCTGAAATTGATGCGACGTAAATCCTGTTCGCCCGCTTCGCGGTTGTCTTCCGCACCTTCCACTGCGTTACGCAACGCCGTTTCTCCGCCGGCAATTAATCCGACCACCATGCCGGACGGCACGCCGAAGGTGGGCGGGCATTCGGAGGCATCCAGCACGCCAAGGCGACCGCTGGTGCCGGCGCCCAAGTAAACCAAGCGTCCGCCCGCCTGAAATGCCGCCACAATGCGTTCTACCGCCTGTGCGATTTGCGGCAGATTTTTTTCCACCGCCAACGCCACCAATTTGTCTTCCTTATTTAATAAGGTGACGACCTCCAGCGACGACAGGGAATCAATGTGCATAGTGTTCGGATTGCGCTGTTCGCTTAACATGTTTTCGAGGCTGTTTACTAAATTTTGTTCGCTCATGAGATCTTCTCCGCAGGAAAAATGGCGCCCAAACTGACCGCACTTTTGGCGCCGGTTACGCTGGGTAAATTGGATGGCAGGTTGTGAATACGGCGATAAGCAAGCCAGGCGAAGGCGGCGGCTTCCACATAATCCACATCTAAGCCCGCGTCGTTGGTCGGAAGACATTGCCAATTTGGCAGCAGCGCTTGCAGGCGTTCCATCAGTAAGCCATTTTTTGCGCCACCACCACACACCAATAAACGGCGCGGCAGTTCGGTTTCAAGCTGATTTAAGGCAAGGGCAATGCTTTGTGCGGTGAATTCCAATAATGTGGCTTGCACGTCTTGCGGCGGAATCTCGCCCAAAAGTGCGGTCGTTTTTGCCAGCGTTTTTTCAAGCCACGCAAGGTTGAACAGCTCGCGTCCGGTGCTTTTCGGCGGCGGCAATTGGAAATAAGGCTCCTTCAGCATTTCCGCCAATAATTCCAACCGCACTTTTCCGCTACGCGCCCATTGTCCGTCGGCGTCATAGGATTTGCCCTGATGGCACTCAATCCAGCCGTCCATTAAGGCATTGCCCGTGCCGGTGTCGTAGCCGATAATCGGCTGATGGGGAAACAGCACGGAAATATTGCTGATGCCGCCGATGTTCAGCACCACCGTCGCCTGATGTTCATCATAAAACAGCGCCTGATGAAAGGCGGGCACCAGCGGCGCCCCTTGCCCACCGAACGCCATATCCTTACGCCGAAAATCGCCCACCACGTCAATGCCGGTGCGCGCGGCAAGCAGATGCATATCGCCGATTTGCAGGGTAAACGGAAAATCCCCCTGCGGCGCGTGCCACACGGTTTGTCCGTGGCAGCCGATGGCGCGGATATGTTGCGAAGGCAAATTGTGGGTAGTGAGGAAGTGATTGACGGCGTCGGCGTATAACAGGGCTAAACGCTGATCCAGCTCGCCCAGTTGCTGTAATGTGGTGGTGCCGTGAGAAACTAATTGCAATAAATCTTGTCGTAAATGCGTCGGCATCGGCGTGAACTGCCCGGCAATGAATTGCGGTTGTTCGGTGAATGCCATCAGGGCGACATCCACACCGTCCAAACTGGTGCCGGACATGATGCCGAGATAATATTCCTGTTGCATATTGCGGCGTATCCTTAACTTAACTCGAAATTGCAAGAATGATATACTAGCGTGCAATTTTTAGCGAACAAAAGAGACATTTTTTATGACAACTCAAGCACTCAGCGTAGTAATTCTGGCTGCCGGCAAAGGCACCCGTATGTATTCCGATTTGCCGAAAGTGTTGCACCCCATCGCGGGTAAACCGATGGTGAAACACGTAATAGACACCGCCAAACAGCTCGGCGCGCGCAATATTCATTTGGTTTACGGACACGGCGGCGATTTAATGCAACAGCGCCTGGCGGGCGAGCCGGTGAATTGGGTGTTGCAAACGGAACAACTCGGCACGGGTCACGCCATGCAACAGGCGGCGCCGTTTTTTGCCGATGACGAAAACATTTTAATGCTCTATGGTGATGCACCTTTGATTACCAAAGAAACCTTGGAAAAACTCATCGCCGCCAAACCTGACAACGGCATTGCCTTGTTAACGGTCGTGTTGGACAACCCGACGGGCTACGGTCGCATTTTGCGCGAAAACGGCAACGTTGTCGGCATTGTGGAACAAAAAGATGCCAGCGCGGAACAGCTCAACATTCAGGAAGTGAACACCGGCGTGATGGTGTCCGACGGCGCGTCCTTCAAAAAATGGTTGGCGCAGTTGGATAACAACAACGCGCAAGGCGAATACTACATGACCGATGTTATCGCCTTGGCAAATCGCGACGGCTGCCAAGTGGCGGCGGTGCAAGCGGCGGATTTAATGGAAGTGGAAGGCGCCAATAATCGCCTGCAACTGACCGCGCTTGAGCAATATTTTCAACAAAAACAGGCACGCGAATTATTACTGGCGGGCGTGATGTTATTGGATCCGAACAGCTTCAAACTGCGTGGTGAATTGACCCACGGCAAAGACGTGGAAATCGACATGAACGTGATTTTAAACGGCAAAGTGCGGTTAGGAAATCGGGTGAAAATCGGCGCGGGCTGCGTGTTAACCAACTGCGACATCGGCGATGACGTGGAAATCAAACCGTATTCCGTGCTGGAAGAGGCTTCCGTGGGCGCCAATGCCGCCATCGGACCGTTCTCCCGCTTACGCCCGGGCGCCGATTTGGCGGAAAACACCCATGTGGGCAATTTCGTGGAAATCAAAAAAGCGCATATCGGCAAAGGTTCCAAAGTGAATCACTTAACCTATGTGGGCGACGCGGAAATCGGCAAAGATTGTAACATCGGCGCAGGCGTGATCACCTGTAACTATGACGGCGCCAACAAATTCAAAACCACCATCGGCGACAACGTATTCGTCGGCTCCGACAGCCAACTCGTCGCCCCGGTCACCATCGAAAGCGGCGCTACCATCGGCGCAGGCTCCACCATTCGCTACGACGTCAAACGCGACGAACTGGTCACCACCCGCGTCCCGCAAAAACATGTACAAGGTTGGGAAAGACCGACGAAGAAAAAATAATCTATTGGTTTGCATGAAAAAGAGCAACATGGCTTGGCTGTGTTGCTCTTTGTTTTTTAGAAAAAGTGCGGTGGAAATTCATCGCGTTTTTTAACGGTGTTTTTCCATCATGTCTTGGCTATTTCTCCGTTTTCTTCGCGCTGAATGTACCGATATACTTATCATGATCATTATATACACCCGCCATTTCGGCGGCATTCGGACCGAAAAATCCGCCGTTAACGGAGAAAACTTCCTCGGAAGAACGTGTCGGATCCCGCTCGGTGGCAAACCGATTGCCATTGATTTTGGCAGTAAACGTATTGCTCCATAAGTTGCCATTGACGATCTTCTCACTAAAATCGACCAAAAATTTGTTTCCGCTACCTTCATATTCGGCGGAACCACTCATGGGCATATCTAAGGTTTCGAATCCTTGAACAAAGTAGATATGTTTAGGCAGATTCGGGTTATAGCCGACGGAAGCGAGCGTATCTCTATCATCTTCACAATGTATATCATCTGCGGCACAAGGTTTATTGGTCGGATAGGTATAAACGCCGCTGACAACATACTGCAAATCCGTATGCAAGACTTTTTTCGTGGTTTGATGATATTCATTTTCTCCTTGAGTTTCGATCGTTCCTCCGATTTGCGCACCTTCAGGGAGCATATCTATTTTCTGCCCATCGACCACCAATGTGTACAGATTGTCGGTTTTTTCTGTTTCCACATAGGTTGTGTCGAGCGGATCTACATACGGCCACATATCCCTTACGCGCGGTTGCATATATTGCCGTGAAAAGCCGCTAATCTCCTTGGCAACATTTTCCGTCGGTTTAGGCGGCTCCGCAGGCGTTATCTGTTCTGAGGGTTTATCGACGGAAGGAACCGTCGGCTTATCCGTCGGGTTATCGGCAGGGTTGTCGGTCGGATTGGCGGGATTATCCGTCGGTTTATCTGCCGGTTTATCAACGGGCGGTACAACGGGTTGGTCGGGCTGATTATCGACTTTTGGCGACGGTGTTTCTTGTGAAGGTTCGGTTTTTGCCTCGGGAGTTACCTTGCCTTGATTTGTCGCGGTATTGTCGGCGTCATTATTTTGAGGCGGTTGGACTTGCGTTTCATGCGTAGGCGGCGTCGGTGTCGGAACGACGGCAGGTGTTTCTTTGTTCCCTGAGCAGGCGGATAACATGAAAGCGGTAAATACAATCGGACAGCTACGTACAAATAGTGATGACATAAAAACTCTCCTTTTGAAAATAGTCAGGAATGCTATGCAAACACCGATTTCTCGGTAGAAATATTATACGCCTTTGTATGATGAATAAGCGTTTTAAGGCGAATTTTATTTGTCTTTTTAAGGGGAAAAGTGCGGTGAAAAAAAAACGACGTTTTTTTATTTTTGCCGCAAAATCTTAGATGAAAAAGTTATATGTTAGGGAAATTAGTTATTAGATCACCATGATGAAACTTTATAGAATCAACCCTGTTTTTTTGTTGATTATTTATACTAAAAGGTTGTTTTATGGCATCGCATATGATTGATTTTCTTACACTTGGTAACAATTTCGGGACGCCGGAAATGCGTGAGGTTTGGTCGGAAGAAAATCGTTTACGTAAACATGTTGATGTGGAGGTTGCACTGGCTCAGGCGGAAGGCGAATTAGGCGTTATTCCCATTGAGGCGGCGCAGAAGATTGCCGAGCGTGCGAATGCGGACACAATTGATTTACATGAGCTCGCTGACGAAGTGGTGCGCCTGAAACATTCCTTTATGGCAACGATCAATACGTTACAACAGCAATGCGGCGATGCCGGTCAATACATTCACTACGGTGCGACGACGCAAGACATTGTGGATACCGGTACGGTGTTACAACTTAAGCAAGCCTTTGAGATTGTGCAACGGGATAGTCGCCTGGTGGCGTTAGAACTGAAAAAACTGGCGAAACAATATCAATTTACCCCAATGGTCGGGCGCACGCACGGGATGCAGGCGTTGCCGACCACCTTCGGTTTTAAACTTGCCGTCTGGTTAGACGAATTTGTACGCCATTTAGCCCGTTTAACGGAAATCCGTGAGCGTGTGCTGGTGGGGAATATCAGCGGTGCTATCTGCACTTATGCCTCTTTCGGCGAAAAAGGACCGGAAGTGGAACAGCGCGCGTTGACGTTATTGGGGTTAAATACGCCGAATATCGGCTGGCAGGCGGCGCGTGATCGTTTTTCCGAATATGCCTCCGTTATTGCCTTAATCAGCGGCACGTTAGGTAAAATCGGGAATGAATTTTATAACCTTATGCGTACCGAAATTAACGAAATCGAAGAGCCGTTTTCTGCCGGAAAAATCGGTTCCTCCACCATGCCGCATAAGCGTAATCCGGCAATCTTAGAAGGTTTGGCAAGTTTAACCGAGCCTGTGTTCAAAAGTGTGGCGTTAATGCACGAATCCATGAAAGTGGAACATGAACGCGACGCCATGAGCTGGCGCGCGGAATGGATTGCGTTGCCGGAATTAAATATTTATGTGGCGGCACAATTGCAAATGACCTTAACCGTGTTGCGCGGCATGAAAGTGAACCCGCAGCAAATGTTAAAAAATCTGGAATTGCAGCATGGCTTGCTGTTGTCGGAAAAAATCATGTTTGAGCTGGGCAAAAAGCTTGGCAAGCAAACGGCACATCAACTGGTTTATGAATCGGCGATGCTGGCGTTTGAACAGGAACGCCCGTTTAAAGACGTTTTACAGGAAAATGCCGAATGGAAACAGCATTTCAGCGAGCAGGAAATTTCCCAATGGCTGATTGCGGAAAACTACTTAGGCAGCGCACCGCGTAAGGTGGATACGGTTATTCGTTACGCCGAACAATCCGGCTTGTTGGACTAATATTGTCGGACGGACTCATGCAGATTCGAGAAATCACCCTCGCCGACGCGCAACAATACCAACAGTTATTACATGACGCATATCGCCCGGTATTGGAACTGGGCATTCATTTTGCGGCGGCAACAGCGGATTTGGCGTTAATAGAGACACATCTTCGCAGCAATTTAGCGTACGGCATTTTTATTCAGGATCAGCTGGCGTGTTCCGTCAGTTTACGCTTGCCTTGGGGCAATAATCCCGGCCCGTTCGGCGTGCCGCATATCGGTTGGTTCGCCACCCATCCGAATTTCAAACAACAGGGGTTAGCCGTGAAATTGCTAGCCTGGCTGGAACAGCATATTTTGCGTCAACAGTTGAAAGTGCCGTTTGTCACCTTAGGCACGGCGGAAAATCATCCGTGGTTGGCAAAATTTTATATGAATCATGGTTTTGTGGAAATCGGTCGTACCAATCTGACCGATGATCACACCACGGTGTATTACCGCAAAATCATTGATGAAACCTTATTTCAATTATATCAACAACATCACGCTAAAAATTAACTAAGAGGTATTTTATGTCTTTGAGAAAAACAGCATTGGTCGCTTTAGTTGTAGGGGCATTGGCTTTAGTCGGCTGTAATGAGAAAGAAAGTGCGGTCAAATCTGCAGCCGATTCCGCAACAGCGGCGCCGAAAGTGTTAAAAGTCGGATCCACCGGGCAAAGTTACCCGAACGGTTTTAAACAAGATGGCAAACTTGTCGGCTTTGATGTCGAAACCACCGAAGCCATTGCCAAAGAATTGGGTTACACCGTGGAATGGACCACGGCGGAATTTTCCGGCTTAATGGGACAATTGGATTCCGGTCGTTTGGATACGGTGGCGAACGCCGTCGCCATCACCGAAGCGCGCAAAGCCAAATATGATTTCACTCAGCCGTACAGCTATTACGGCAGCCAAATTGTTACTCACACGGATAACACGCACATCAACAATTACGACGACTTAAAAGGAAAAACTATTTCCGGCGTGTTAGGTTCAAACCATATTAAAAACCTGCAAAAACAATTCCCGAACAATGAAGTGAATGTGAAAACTTACGAAACCCGCGACGGCGCCATGTATGATTTGGTATATAAACGCGTGGACGGCTATGTGAATTCCAAGCCGATTCTGTTGGCGGAAATCAAACGTGGCAACCTGCCGTTCAAATTGGTTGGCGAACCGTTGGTCATTGAAGAAGTCGGCTATGGCTTTGCCCGTAATGAGCGCGGTGAAAAATTACGTGCGGAGTTCGATCAAGCCATTAACAAACTGAAAGCGGACGGCACGTTAAAAGCCCTTTCCGAAAAATATTACGGCGAGGATATTACGGAGTTACACCCTAAATAATTATCCGTAATCCATACTGACGGCGCGCGTTTCGTGAGCGCGCCGGTCACATCATGTCTCTTAAAAGTGCGGTCTGTTTTTCTCCTGTTTTTTGTCGGTTGATTTATGAATTTTGATATTGCTTATTTTTTCGGGGTGTTCCCGCAAATTATCACGTACCTTCCAACTACGCTGTTTATTGCGATCATTTCTATTTTGATTGCATTGGTCATCGGCGTGTTGATTGCCTTGGTGCGGGTGCAAAAAATCGTGGTGGTGGATTCGCTGTTGGCGTTGTACATCTCCCTGTTTCGCGGCATGCCGACCGTGGTGCTGTTATTTATTATTTACTATGGTTTGCCGCAATTATTCCCAAGCCTGACGGAAATGTCGGCGATGAGCGCAGCGGTGCTGTGTTTCAGCCTGAAGTATTCCGCCTATCTTGCGGAAATTTTCCGCGCGGGCCTGGAATCCGTGGATAACGGACAGCGTGAAGCGGGCTTGGCGATGGGGTTATCGTTGACCAAAATTTATCAACACGTCATTTTGCCGCAAGCCTTTGTGAATGCCTTACCGGGCACGGGCAATATGTTTATTTCCCTGTTAAAAGATTCTTCCGTGGCGTTTTTTGTCGGCGTGCCGGAATTATTGGCGGCGGGGAAATTACTCACCGTGGAATCCTACAAATTCTTTGAAACCTATTTAGCCGTGGGGATTATTTATTGGCTGGTGGTCGTGTTGTATTCCTGGCTGCAAAAAATCGCCGAAGGAAAATTATCTTCACCTTATAAACGCTAGGAATTGCCCTATGACAACTATGATTCAAGTTGAAAAATTATCCAAATCGTTTGGCGCCAACACGGTATTGAAAACCATTGATTTATCCATTAAAGAAGGTGAAGTGGTGGCGATTATCGGGCCTTCCGGTTCGGGGAAATCCACCTTGTTGCGCTGCCTGAATCTGTTGGAAAAACCGAATTCGGGCAATATTACCATTGCCGATGTCGCCCTCAACGCACAGAAATATTCCCACAAGGAAGAAACCCGCTTACGCGCCCAATCCGCCATGGTGTTCCAAAGTTATAATTTATTCAAAAATAAGACCGCACTAGAGAACATCACACTGGCGCCCATCATCAATCAAAACCTGAGTAAAGCCGAGGCGCAGACGCTCGGGCTGAATTTGCTGAAACAGGTGGGCTTATCCGAACAGGCGAATCAATATCCAATCACCCTTTCAGGCGGGCAGCAACAACGGGTCGCCATAGCCCGCGCGTTAGCGGTGAAACCGAAAGTCTTGTTATTTGATGAACCGACGTCCGCCCTTGATCCGGAACGGGTGAATGAGGTGTTGCAGGTGATTCAGCAATTGGCGAAACAAAAAATCACCATGGTCATCGTGACTCATGAAATGGAATTTGCCAAAAACGTGGCGGATCGCGTGGTGTTTATGGCGAATGGCGTTATTGTGGAACAAGGCGAAGCAAAACAAGTGATCGAACAGCCACGGGAAGAACTGACCAAACGTTTTGTGCGCCAATTTGCCGATTCCATTGAGTTTTACATTTAATGAACGTCCATCAGCTTGTCGAACGCATTATGCGCACACCCGTCGTGCAGGACGAAGAACTTTTACGCCACGCTGCTCAAGGCGTGTTGGATTACCTGGCGTCCTCTTTGCAAGCACGGCGGCAGCCCGAATTACAGCAATTCAAACAATGGTTGGCGCAGGAAGGTGGGATTGGGCGAAGCCTGTTAATCGGGCAAAAATCACTCGCCACGGCACGCCAAGCAGCATTATTTAACGGATTTCAGGCACATTTGCTGGATTATGACGATGTGCACGCCGACGTGCGCGGACACCCTTCGGCGGTGATTTTGTCCGCCTTATTCGCTTCCATTGATTTAACCGAAAGCGCGCCAATCGACAGCCGACGCTTTCTCAGTGCGTATATTATCGGTGTGGAGGTGATGGCGCGTTTCGGTAAAGCGCTTAATCCGTCCCATTATTTGCACGGCTGGCACAGCACGGCGACCTTGGGCGGTATCGCTGCCGCTTGCGCCCTGTGTTATTTGCATGAATACCCTTTTTTCGCTTCCGCACCGGCACTAGCGGCAACCCAAGCCTCGGGACTGCGTTTATTGTTCGGCACACCAATTAAAGCATTGCACGCCGGCATAGCAGCGCAAGGGGCAATTCAAAGTGTGGAATGGCTAAAGTGCGGCTTGACCGCCGAACAGGATATTTTTGATGAACAATTAGGCTTTTTTGCCGTGTTCGGTGAAAAGAATACGGCATTGGATCTCGGCAATTGGGGCGAAACTTGGCAGATTTCACAATTATGGTTCAAGACCTATCCTTACTGCTCGGCGGCAGCAGGGGTTGCCGAAGCGGCGGTGAACATTCGGCAGCAATTGGCGACACCTGCGCAAGTGGAGGATATTGAAGACATCCAATTGATTTTTCACCCGAAAACCGATGCCGCTCTACGCTATCGGACGCCGAAAACCCGTGCGGAAGGGCGTTTTTCGGCAGAATATGTGGTCGCCAACACATTGCACCGTGTTCCGCTGGATTTTCAGCATTTTGCCGTCACGGAGGTTTCCCCGGAAATTCAACAATTCATGGCGAAAATCCACCGCACTTATGCGCCCTCTCCGGAGAATCCCCGTGCGGTGGCGATAAAAGTGCGGTTAAAAAATCAAACGTTTTTAGAGGCTCATGTTGCGTACCCGAAAGGCAGCCCGCAAAATCCTTATTCGGCGGACGCATTGCAAAATAAGCTCTTCACGGCATTAAATCATGACGAGACGGGTCATGTGTTATTGGCACAAATTCAACGCCTGAAACAAGGGGTTTCCATGCAGGCATTTATTCAATTTTTGAGGTTAATATGACAACATTTCAACAGTTAGCGGCACAATACCCGACGTTATCCGATTTTTTACAACAATTTCGTCAAGAACGACATCAACATCCCGAGCTTTCCAACGAGGAATTTGAAACCACGGCGAAACTTCGCGACGTGTTGGAACAACATCAAATTACCATTTTGGATTTGCCGCTGAAAACCGGTTTGGTGGCGGAAATCAAAGGTGCGCAGCCGGGCAAAACCGTGGTGTTACGCTCGGATATTGACGCGCTCCCTATTGAGGAAGAATCGGGCGTGCCGTTCAGTTCTCAGAAGAAAGGCGTTATGCACGCTTGCGGGCATGATTTCCACATGTCGGCGGCACTTGGCGCGGCGATTTTGCTTAAACAGCATCAACACGAACTCAAAGGCACGGTGCGGGTGTTGTTCCAAGCCGCCGAAGAAACCGGTTTAGGCGCCTTAGACGTGATTCATACCGGCGTGTTAAAAGACGTGGATTTGATTTTCGGGATTCACAATGACCCGACGCTGCCGGTGGGCGTGCTTGGTACCAAGCCGGACGCCCTCACTGCCGGCGTGGATCGCTTTGAAATCAATATCGCCGCCAAAGGCGCTCACGCCGCCCGCCCGCATGACGGCAAAGACCCCATTGTCGTGTTAAGCCATGTGATTAGCAGCGTGCAATCCATTATCAGCCGCAATGTGCCGTCACAGGAAAACGCCGTGGTATCCGTTACCCACGTGGAAAGCGGTTCCACTTGGAACGTCATTCCCGATAGCGCTTATTTGGAAGGCACGGTGCGTACCTTCAGCGCAGACACCCGAGCGCTGATCGAGCAACGCCTGCGCACGTTATTACAAGGCATTGCGGCGGCGTTTGACGTGCAAATTGAACTGGGCTGGCACGCCGGTCCGCCTTCTGTAATGAATGCGCCGCAATGGATTGATTTCGTGTTGGATACCGCAAGTGCGGTGGGTTTTGACAGTAAATTGGTGGAAGCCAGCCCTATCGGCGAAGATTTCGCTTTCTACCAACAGGAAATCCCGGGCGTCTTCATCATGATCGGCTCCGGCGGACCTTACGCCTTGCACCATCCGAAGTTCAAAATCGACGATTCGGTGCTGTTCCCGTCGGCGTACTACCTGTTCCAACTGGCAACGCGCTATTTGGCGCAATAAAAAACAAAACCACCGTCATGGTGGTTTTTTGTCGGACATAAAAAGTGCGGTGAAAATTCACAGCGTTTTTCAACCGCACTTTGGCTCGGGATGCGACCCAATTGCATTGCAAGATTAATCTTGTAATGCTCCGCTATTAAACATTGGCAAGCCCATGGTTTTTAGGCTGTCGCGATAGATTCCCAGTAAATCTTTTTCACTCACTTTTTGTAATTCGTCCAACGGTTTGTCTAGTGCCGCCACCGTTTCGATGGTGATGCCTTGCGGACCGGATTCCAAGGCGGCGATTTCAAACAACGCGCGACCGCGAC
This sequence comes from Aggregatibacter actinomycetemcomitans, assembly GCA_017160915.1. Classification (GTDB taxonomy): domain Bacteria; phylum Pseudomonadota; class Gammaproteobacteria; order Enterobacterales; family Pasteurellaceae; genus Aggregatibacter; species Aggregatibacter actinomycetemcomitans_B. Next base: position 193,854 of record JACAWG010000061.1, on the reverse strand, counting down.
GCACATGGCTGCCGGAACTGATCAGGGCGGCGTGTTTGATGTGGTGTTTCGCCAAAGCGTAACGGGAGAACAAGGCATTTTCCACCGTTGAACGGGCGTAGTTGTCGGCGTAAATGCGTTTGGCGTCGATGCCTTGGTTAATCAGCCATTGCTTCATTAAATCCCCTTCCGTCCGATTATTTTGCGGCACGCCGCCGGTAACGATAATCAACGCGTCGGGATTTTGTTTGGCAATTTCTAAGGTTTTTTCCAAACGCTGAATCAAAATATCGTGCATACTGCCGTCCGGATTTAACGCATAACCCAAGGTGATAATGGCGGAATTCGCCGGCAGTTTTTCTGCCAATTTATCGCTAATCGACTGGCTTGCGGCGTTATCAATAATCTTAAATACATTTTCCAATTCTGCGGCTTTTTGCGGCGCCAGCGCTTTTAAACGGGTGAAATATTTGTCGGTTTCCCCTTGGTTTTGTTTAAAACGATTCCACGCGGTTAAATAAATATGCGCTTTCACATCATCGGGCGCTACCGTTAATACTTTTTGGTAAAGCTCAATGGCTTTGTCCGTATTGCCGTTATAAATATTGGCATTTGCCGCGCCGAACAGAAAATCAACGCGATAAGGTTCCAGTTCATAGGCTTCCAATAAAATCGCAGCAATACGTTCCATGTTGCTTGGCAATTTTGCGGTAAAGCCCGCATTGGACACCCGCGCCGGTGAGTTTTGGATTTTCACCGCCTGCGCGATTAAATCATCCACCACCTGCCGTTGGGTGAGCAACTGCTGATAGTTTACCTGCGGTTCCAACACGGCTAAAGGTTGTGTATTTGCCGTGGCATTAAAAGCTAACGCAGAAATCATGGCAAACAATGAAATTTTTAAGGTTTTATTCATCCTATTCTCCTTGGATTGATGTTTATAGGGATAGTGTATTGCAATTGCATTTAAAAACTGCGACTTAGATCACATTTTGAGGTTTTTCTGTATAAAAAAACGCCATGATGATCATGGCGTTTGTCGGCGATTTCATTAGAACGCATAACGTAATTGCGCATTCACCCCGTTCGATTTGGTATCGCTATTGTATGCGCCCAAATAGCCCACTTTGAAGCTCAATGCCGGGGTAATATTGGCTTGAACGGCAACGCCGGCGGTTACTAAATTCGTGAGTTTTTTACCGTAAAGCACGGCTTCTGCACGCTCATTTATCACCATAGTTGCTTGTGGTGCGCGATCATTGTAGAAACGATGGTACGCCACATCCCCTTGCAGGCTGAACGACATTGCACCAAGATTAAACGGAATGCTTGGTCGAACCCCAACAGATGTCACAAACAAATTGCGTTTGTTGTCTTTCACGCGGATTTCCCCTTGCGTGAAGCCGTCGGTGTTGACGTGCATATAACTCACACCGGCATAGGGTTCCAAAACGAAGTGTTCACCTTGGAATGCGTTATACGCGATTTCCGCAAACACATCTTCCGTTTGGCTGCGGGTTTTGTGTGAGCTTGCCATAGCGAGGCGTTTTTCGTCTTTCCCCCAAGAATGGATAAAGCCGCCTTTTAAGTGAAGATTCTCACTCAAGGCATAATTGCCGTACAAACCTAAATGTAACGCGCGGTCTTTAGAAGTGCGGTCATTTTTGTGGGTGTTTTTCGTGGCACCGAAGAATGCGCCCACATTGGCGTTATCGCTCACCGAAACATCTGCACCCAGCAATTGATTGTAGCTACGGCTGCTTAATCCGTCAGTGCTTAAATGGTGGTAAGTACTGCTACTCCAAAGTTGTGTACTTTGATTTAACTTCGCTTTCACCGCTGCAGGCTGAGCAAGCTGTTGGCGCAACATGAAGTTGTTTACCAGATTGTGTTGTTGTGCGGCGAGATCGGAATCGTAGTTCAGGCTATCAAAGGCATTCTGTGCTTGCGCGGTATTGGCAAACAATAAACTTTGATATAACCCGCCGGCGCTGCTGTCAATGGCATTGGCAATTGCCGCTTCGTTGGCGTTGCGCGCCACATTCGCCATGGCTTGTTTTTGTACCGTTAATTTCAGATTCGCGGCATCGCTTTGGTTGGTCGCGGTAAAGAACGCATAAGGCGTTTTTGCCTCCGCTTTGTCCGCATTGACGAAAGCCCCTGTGCCTTGATAAGTTAGCGTTTGTTGCGGATTTTGTTGAAGCTGCTGTTGCGTCGCTTCATCAAAGGCGGCGGATTGCAATTTTGCGCCATCTACAAATACAGCGTTTAAATTAGCGACACCGTTATTCAAAATGAAAGTTCCGCCATCGGCGATGGTGGCATTGACGGTTTGCGCCGTGCTTGTGATGGTTGTGCTTTCATAACCGTTCGCACCCGGTTTTTTCACGGTGGCTTGGGTCAATATGTTCAATGCGGCGCCGTTTTCCACCACGATATTTTTCGCGGAAGCAAGGGATTGATTCAACGCGGCAAGTTCACCGCCTTTGACTTCCACCTTGCCGCTGAAGCTGTTATTACCGGTGAGGGTCAGCGTGCCCGTACCATTTTTCACCAAGGCGCCCTCATAGCCTTGCGCAACCCGTTGATTACGTGCGACTTCACGATCCAAGCCCACTTGATATTCCGCTTTTTCTTCGGCGGTGGCTGGCGTACGGGATTGCATGATGGCTTCAAGTTCGGCTTTGCGTGTTAGCCATTGGGCGGCTTCCTGTTCGTCCTCCGATTTACGCGCTTTAATGGCGTTATCGCTGATGTCGTTAGACCAAACATCATCTTGATTTAAAGACACATTAAATTCACCCAAGAATTGCCCCGGACCGAACATGGCTTTGCCCAAATCGAGAATACCCCAGCCCCAAACTGCGCTTGGCACGCCCATGTCCGATTCCCAACGTTCCAGTTTTTGCCCTTCAATGCCTTTGCGCATGGTGGTTTGGCGCGCGGTGGTGAGCATCACGTCACGGGCTTGATCCGTTGTCATATACGGATAGCGGGAGAAAATCACGCCCAATGCGCCACTGACGTGGGGTGCTGCCATGGAGGTGCCGCCGGAGGAGCGATACATGGCTTGCCCGTAAGTTTGCTCATTTTGCAGTTCAACATAGGCGGAATAGATATTTTCTGCCGGTGCGGCGATAGTCCACCATTTGGAATGCCCTGCGAGGTTGAATTCTTGAATATCCGAGGCGGCTTTATTCTCGTAAACATCCCTGCTGGAATCATTAGGATAACCTTCGCCGCCCGCCTGACCGGTGACATTTACCCAATATTTTTCCGCATCCGGTCTGAAATAAGGCAACATGGCGCGGGTGAAAGATTCCGCCATGAGGCTACGATTTCCTGCCGTAAAAACCTGAATCACCTGTTTGTTTTTCGCCACTTCATACGCCGCATCTACAAAATTCTTTTCGCCGCTTGTGACAAATTGGTAATAGGCTTTCTTTGCTTCCGCCAAGTCTTTTAAATAAATATGGGCGCTTGGGTCGTTAACAGGATCCGGCGCCGTGACCACATCGTAATATTCCACGCCATATTCGGGAACCTCACGCCAGCCGTACTTGGATTTATAACCTTGTGCGCCGTTAAAGGAAGAGTTCACTCTGCGGTTTGAACCCCAGCTGTTATTGATGACTTTGGCGCCCGCATCGGCAAGGGCGGTGTAACCTTTTAAAAAGAATTGATAGTCTTGGTTCGGACCGTACGTCATGTTGTCGTTGCCGCCCGTGTTTGCCGAATACAAATTCGATTCAAAGGCGACGCCGTGCATTTCATTGCCGTCACGACTTGCCGCCATGGTGCCGCCCACGTGTGTGCCGTGAGCATCGTTGGTGAATTTGTGCCATGCACCGTCAATATCAAAGGCTTCGCCTTTTTTAAAATTGCCATTATCGGTTTTATCATAATTTCGTCTTCCGTCTTTCACCGGCTCATTTTTATTAATCGGTCCGTTGCCGTAAGCCGCATCGGGATAGCGCATACCGTCTTTGTCGTAAGTACCGGTGGTTTTGACCACATGAATGCGACCGTCCTGAAATTCAGGGTGATTAACCAGTACGCCGGAATCCATCACGCCGATATTGACGCCTTTGCCGGTAAAGCCCATGGCGTATGCCGTGGAGGCATTCATGGAGACTAAGCCCCAGTCTTTTTGGTATTCGGCACTTTCCCAACTTTTGGTATTGCCTAACTGACCGGCTTCGGTATAAGCCAATGCGCTACCGGCGTAAAGACCGACGAAGATCGCCAACGCCGTTTTTGGGATAGGAATAATATGTTCCATTTTTCGTTCCTTCTAAAAATAGATAATCTATTTGACGGTTAAAGACACTTTTTCGCTTTATTTCACTAACATCTTCGGCACCTCCCCAAATCCCGCCGGTAGCGGTTGATTGGAGATCAGCAGATCAAATTGCGCCAATTCGCCGATATAGGCTTGTTGGATTTTATGCACTTTGTGATGATCAAAAACCAAAATGGCTTGTTGGGTTTTTGCCATGGCTTTTTGTTTCACCTTCGCTTCATCTACGCTAAAACAGGTTACGCCTTTTTTCACATCGACACCGGCGGCGGAAATAAAGGCTTTGGTGGTGCAAATGGCGTCCAGTTCGCTGTGTAATTGCACGGAGGTCAGGAAAGAATTGTGGCGCGAGTAATGTCCGCCGCACAGAATCACTTCGCAGTGCGGTTTGTCCTGCAACGCCATAAAACTATTGATGGAACAACAAAGTGCGGTGAATTTTAGCTGCGGATCGATTTGCGAAATGATAAACGGAATGGTGGTGCCGCAATCGAAGAATACGGTATCGCCGTCCTTGACGAGATTGGCGGCAAGTTTGCCGAGCCACATTTTTTCCGTAATGTGGCGCGTTTGTTGGTCAAAAATCTGATAATTATTGCCGCTTTTTTGCGGATTCATCACGATATAACCGCCGAGCAACACCACATTGCCGCTGTCGGAATTCAGATCACGGCGTAACGTCATCTCCGACACATCAAGCATTTGTGCCGCATCACGCAGATGGATTTTATCCATTTGCTTGAGCAAAAATTCCAGTTTTTGTACCCGCGAGGTTTGTTTTTTCTCCATGTTATCTTTCCTGATACATCGGTTAATAAGTGCTGTCGGCTCCCTGCAAGCCGTGAATAATGGCGATGCCCGCACTGGCGCCGATACGGGTTGCGCCCGCCTCAACCATGGCTAACGCGGTTTGCGTGTCGCGAATCCCGCCGGAGGCTTTCACGCCGATGTCACCCACGGTTTGTTTCATCAACGCCACATCTTCCACGGTGGCGCCGCCTTTATTGAAACCGGTGGAGGTTTTCACAAACGCCACATTTAACCCTTTGCAGATTTCGCAGGCGCGCACGATTTCTTCTTTGGTGAGCAGGCAGGTTTCCAGGATCACTTTCAACGGCGTGCCGTTGCAGGCGACAAGTACGCCCTGAATATCCGCTTTCACCGCGTCCCATTTGCCGGATTTAATCCATCCCACGTTAATCACCATGTCGATTTCATTGGCGCCGGCGGCAATGGCTTCCTTGGTTTCAAAGGCTTTCACGGAGGTGAGATTAGCTCCCAGCGGAAACCCCACCACCGTACAAATTTTCACATCGGAACCGGCAAGTTTTTGTTTTGCCAACGGAATATGGCAGGAATTGATACAAACGGAAAAGAAATGATGTTCAAGGGCTTCATCACACAGCTTCAAAATATCCGCCTCGGTTTTCTCGGCGGTGAGGGCGGTGTGGTCAATATAATGGGCGATTTGTTTTGCGTTCATTGATAACTCCTTATTGCAACAATCAGTTAAGGAATTATAACGAAAATAAATTTTAGGAACGTGATCTGTATAACATTTTTTAGGTTTTTTATTGGGCGGGATGATTTTTGTGAAATTTGTAACATTGGGAAAGTGCGGTCAAAAAAACACTTAAAATTTTGACCGCACTTTTGGTGAGTTAGAAGGTTGCCGTTAAGCCTAATTTCACGGTTCTGCCCGGGCCCGGCATGGAGGAGCGGGTCATGGGGTCGAGGTAGTAGCGATCCGTTAAATTGGTGACGGAGAGCGTGGTGGCGAAGTTCTCGTTGAATTTGTAGTTCATGTACGCATCCACCAAGAACACCGGTTGCCAGCGCGGGTTGTTGTTGCTGTTGGCGAACCAGCCGGCATCACGCAGAGATTTGTTGCGGGTTTCTTTGACGTTGGTGTGATACACCATGCGGGTGCCGATTTCCAAACGTTCTTCGAGGAAGCGCAAGCCGAGGTTGGAGGTAATGCTGTATTTCGGCAGAATGGTATTTTTCAAATAGCCGTTCGCATTACCGCCGTTGACGCATTCAGGAAGCGGTTGAAAGTTATGTATATCGATAGCACCGCCTAAATCTTGAATTGACGAGCTTTTATCACAGAATTTGTTTTTAATGTTATAGCTAATGCCGAAATCCGCGAAGAAGTTGCCTTGGTCATAACGGGCGGAGAATTCCACACCTTCCAGAATACGCTTGTCGAACTGTTTCATTTCATAGTTGATGTCGCGGTCAAAAATATTACGGGTGGTGTTTTTATACCAATTCACGCGAATATCGGCGCGGCGCAGGCTTGGGAAGAAACCGCGTAAATCGTGTACATAGCCCACTTCGATATTTTTACTGTGTTCCGGTTTACGTTTGTAGAGCGGGGTTAAAATATCGACGGAATAACCGATAGTGTCTTCAAAAATGCTCGGCATTCGTTTGGTTTCGTCATAGCGTACATACACGCGGGCGTTGTCGCTTAAAAATACCGTAGCCCCTAAAGACGGCGCCCAGGCGTGGTCTTTACGTTCCGCTTTTTTCATTTGTTCCCATTGTGCTTTGGTGATATGGGCTTTTTCTGGCTCTCCGTTGGAGTAAGCAAGAGAATATAAATAATCCGGTTTGCCTGTTTGAGGGTGAATGACTTTTTTCTCCTGCATTTCTTTGGTTATGCGCCCATCCCAAAGCGGAAAATTTTGGGCGGAAAAATTACCGTATTCGTCCCGTTCCCAATAAATCGTTTGTGTTGCCGTTTCGTCCCATTCACCATCATTCCCACCAAGTAGCGTAAAGGCTTCATATTCCTCCTCTGTTGTTGGTGTCCAACCGTGTGAAACAAGATAAGCCTCGCGGTCGTCTAGCCATTTTTGGAGTTCGGGTGAGTCATCGGCGGGKATTGGGKTTTGTGCTTCAAATTCGGCATAAAGCGATCCGGCTAATCCATTCTTTCTTTCAAAATTCAAATAGTTTTGAGTGACTTCAGGGCTGACTTGTTTTAGCTTTCTGATGTTGAATGGAATGCGTGCCGGTGTTAGTCTTCTTGTTTTAAATACGAAATTTTTTCTTGTAACCCACGATCTTTTGATTTGTAGTGGGTATATTTCATTCCCGCCGTCAGTAATAACCAATCTGTCGGCATATATTCAAACTTAAAGCCCGCATTGAATTCATTGCGTTTCCCTTTTCGATTACCTGAGCGGGCGGTATTGGATACCCGGCAAATACCATGTAGATCATCATCGACACAAGTATAATCCTCGCCTTCCAGCTGTGCTGTGGTGTCATATCGATTAAAGGCGCTGAGCTGGTATTTGTCCCAAAGTTCATAGACATTGGTGCTGTCTAATGTTTCGCGTCGGTAATTTGCCATAACGCTTAACCGCAGTTTCGGTGATAATTCCATCGCATTGCTAAACGTAATCCCCATGTGGTTATCGCGGGCAAATTGCGCTTGGGCGGGTTGGGTGTTGAAAATGCCGTCAATATTCTTAAATTGAGGGTTCTTCATGTATTCCTTGATTCTGGCATTAAAAATTTCATCATAGCGATCTTTCATCCGTTTATATTCGGCGGGATCTTCAATCTGATCCATCGCGTAGGCTTTATCACCGAACTCATCGGCAAGTTGGAATCGGGATAACGTACCGATGAGTCTGGTGTTATAGTCACTAAAAAGCACATCCCCGGGAGAACCGCCGGAGGTATTCGTCACCGTATCATTTTTTACTGCCCAAACCCCGATTTTTAAATCAATCCACTTGTTATCGGGCGGGTTATAAGAAAATTCAACATTCCCCGTTTTCTGTTTTACATCGGCAAGCGGCCATTCGGTGACGGTGCTCCGTGCGGCGTAGCTGTAACCCAATCGGGAGGGCATAATGTCGCCGTAATTGATTTTCGTGTGTCGGAAGTTGGCTGAAAGCGACGTATATTTATTGAAATGAAGTTTGCCTTTGAGTAGCCAAGAACGGCTTTCATAAGAAGTATTCGGCACTTCTTCGCCGGGTTTATAAATTCGGGCGATAAGCGGGATATAAGGATCATCGGAATTCGACTCCAAATTTAGCGGTCCGGTTGAGCCTTCCCCGTATTTTTTCCCGCCCCGCTTACCGGCAAAATAATTACCTTTGCTACGGTAGGCATAGGCGCCCAATACTTCATAAGCGTCGTCTTTGGCGGCTAAAGCCAAGCGCACCGCATTATCACGTAAAATTTTATTTCTGCCTTTTGCCCTCGGAGTAATTCGATCATCATCTTTAAAATACAATGCCCATTCGGCTAATTCTGCGCGCCCGTCAGGCGAAACAATCCGATAGTCCTGACCGATAGGAATGCCTTGATAAGGGCGGGCTTTAATGGAGTTATTCGCCGTTTCGGTTTTCAGTTCGATTCCCCATTTTTTACCCGGTTTAATAATGTCGTCGGGGTTTAAGGTGGTCATGCGGATTGTGCCCGCCGCGCCGGAACGCAAAGTGCGGTCTAAATTCGGGCCTTTTTCTACACTAACTTCACTCACTAAAAACGGGGCGAGATAGTTACGGTTGCTCACCCCGGAAAATCCACGCCAAATGGTGATTGCCTGCTCCGTATCATCCACTAACACCGGAATACGTCCCTGTCCCCATGAACTGCGAATAATCGGGTCAATGGCACCGCCGTTACGGGCATCGCCGCTATACACGCCCGTGACACCGCTTAATAAATCGGCAACGGACTGGCTGTGATAGGTCTCGATTTCTTTTTTACTTTTGTATTCCGTGCTGTTGTTTTTGCTGTAAACCTCATCTTTGCCGGCAATGGCTTTATTTTCTGCGGTGGCATTGACATTGATGGTTTCTAAGGTGGCGGGATCGGCGTCCTGGTCGGCGAGGGTGGCGCAAGGCACTCCTAACAAGGTGAACATCAACACTGTGGCAACAGAACCCGTTTGATTAACAAAACATTTCATGCTTTCCTCCAATGAAATAATAAAATGAGAATGTTTCTCATTCTATTGCGGGGAAGGATGGTTTTGTTAATTTTATGTAAAAAATGAAGGGTGGATCACAAAATTTTGTGTAAAAATCCACCTACTCATGTTTCACATACACATCAAAGCGATGGTTTTTGGTTTCGCGGGAAAAGTGCGGTGGTTTTTGGGCGAGAAAATCGGCGTAGTCGGGGCGTTTGACGACGACCCGTTGACGGGCAAGTTGTAACGCGGAGGCGAGCAGTTCATCGGCATCTAAATCCGCGCCCACGAGGTGTTGGAAGACGCGCATTTCTTTTTTGACTAACGCGCTTTTGGCTTTGTGCGGATACATGGGGTCGAGATACACCACATCGGCGTAATCCGTTTCCGGGTTGAGTTCATTGATGTGCCGATAAGGCAACAGTTGCATATTGCGTTGCATCCAGTCGCCGATTTCTTCATCGGCATAAGCGCGGTGCAAGCCGTCCAGCAACAACAGGCGCACCACCGGGTGGCGTTCAACCAATTTTACTTGGCAACCGAGCGCCGCCAGCACAAAGGCATCGCGCCCTAATCCTGCGGTGGCGTCAATGACGGTCGGGCGTTTATCCTGTTTTACGCCGACCGCTTTTGCCACCGCTTCGCCGCGTCCGCCGCCGAATTTACGTCGATGTGCCATCGCGCCGCCGACGAAATCCACAAATACCGCGCCGAGTTTCGGTTCGTCCAGTTTGCGCAATTCCAACCGTTCCACGCCGTCCGCTTCCGTCCACACCAACGCCAAGGGACTATGCGGATCGTGCGTTAAGCCCGTGTCGGCGAAAAGTGCGGTCGTTTTTTGCGGTGTTTTTGTTTCACAGAGGAGTTGGATATTCATGTTATGGCTTTCTCACCAACCACACGCCCGCTTCCATGTGTTCCGTATAAGGAAATTGATCGAACAGCGCGGCTTTTTCAATGCGGTGGGTTTGGCAGAGAGTTTGCAGGTTGTCGCACAGGGTGTGCGGGTTGCAGGAAATGTACAAAATGCGCTCGTACTGCTGCACTAATTTAAGGGTTTCCTCGTCCAAGCCGGCACGGGGCGGATCGACGAAAATCGTGTTGCATTGGTAGGCGTTCAAATCAATGCCTTTGAGCCGGTTAAACGCGCGCGCACCTTGCATGGCTTGGGTAAATTCTTCGGCGGACATGCGGATAATCTGCAAATTTTCCACTTTGTTGGCGGCGATATTAAATTGCGCCGCCGCCACCGACGGTTTGGCGATTTCCGTGGCGAGGACTTGGCGGAAATTTTGCGCCAGGGCGATGGAAAAATTGCCGTTGCCGCAGTACAGCTCCAATAAATCCCCGTGGCTGTTGCGGGTGCAATCCACCGCCCATTCCAGCATTTTACCGTTTACCGCCGCATTCGGCTGGGTGAAGCTGTTTTCCACTTGGCGATAAATATACTGCTTGCCGTGTACGCTGAGGATTTCGTCCACGTAATCCTGTTCCAGACAGATTTTTTGCTTACTGGCGCGCCCGATAAGCTGCACGTTGAAGCCTTGTTGTTGCAGTTGGGTGCGTAGGGCTTGTGCGGCGGTTTGCCAGGCGTCGTCTAAGGTTTTGTGATACAACAGACTGACGATTATCTGCCCGCTTTGGGTGCTGAGATAATCAATTTGGAACAGTTTGTGGTGCAGCACCGTTGGTTGTTTCAGCAACGGTAATAACGCCGCCATCATGCGGTTAATCAGTTCGCTGGCAATGGGAAAGCGGTCCACCCGATAACGTTGCTTGCTTTGCTGATCGAACATGATGTGATAGAAATCGTCCTGTTCATGCCAAATCCGAAATTCCGCACGCATACGGAAATGCTGTGTCGGTGAGGCAAAAACCTGTAATTCGGGGGCATTAAACGGGGCGAAAAGTGCGGTCAGTTTTTTTTGCTTTTCTGCGAGTAGCGCGGGGTAACGTTCAACGGGTAAATTAAGCATAGGAACTCATTGGTTTGGCGGTAAAACAAAAGGCTCGGAACCCCAAGCCTTCTGATTGTTATTGCGTGATTAGTCTGCCGAGTAGTCGTCCAGATTATCCACACCCACCACGCCGGATAAGGTGTAGAGGCGTTTGCTGGTGGAAATACGGCTGCGATATTTATTCCAGGTTTTCTCAAAGAAGGTTTCCGCTTCACGTTCACCGCGACAGAACGCCACGAAGGCTTTTTCTTCTGCCGTTGCCGGTTTGCGCTCGCCTGCATCCAACGCACGGAATGCTTGTCCGTATTGCTCTAAAGCCTGTGCTTCTTTGATGGTGTAGTCGCCGTGGCGGGCGAAGCCGCGCGGGTAATTTTTGTCATCGAAAAAACGACGTGTGACGCTAAAACTCTCAGCCATATAATCCTCTAAAATACTATTCGAAAATAAAATCGGCAGGCATTAAACCAATTTTTGCTTACTTTTGCAATAAACCTTTTACGGTTTCAACGTATTCGTTGACAAAACCGTTTTCGTCATGCGCCAGACCTTCCATGTTCACGCGATATTTGCCGTTCACGTAGAAATCCGGCACGCCGCGCAGTTGGTATTTTTCCACCAAATTTTGCTGTTTGGCGACTAAACCGTTCACCGCAAAACTGTTGATGCCGCCGTCAAATTGCTCGGCGGAAATGCCGTTATCGATAAAGATTTGGCGAATGTCACTCATCGATCTTAACGCGTTGGCTTGTGCCGCTTTAAACAATGGCATTCTGACTTTATCTTCCGCTTTAATCGCCATTGCCAACGCCCAGGCGCGGGTTAGGTTTTCTGATTGACGACCTAAGAAATCCACATGATACTGTTTGAAAGAGGTGCCTTCCGGTAAGGCTTCGGCAACTTTTTGCGGGATGTGATATTGCGCTTCAAAGGAATAACAATGCGGGCAATAGAAAGAGAAAAATTCAATCACTTCAGGCTGGGCGGTGCGTTGTTGACCTTCCACCACGGTGTATTGTTTGCCTTCCGTTAAATCCTGTGCCTGCACGGAGACGGAAAACGCGGCGGCAAGGGCTAAAAATAACCATTTTTTCATTGACGATCCTTAATATAACTACTTAATAATTCCACGCGCTTTGAGTAAGGCGGTTTTAAAATCTTCTTCGTAATCTTTTTTGATGCCGGGAATCGGTTCGAATTTGTCTTTTCCCGCCATTTTTAAGTGATAAATAATCACTTCGTCCGATAATTCGTTTAGCGGCTTATCAAACCCCGCTTCGTCGGCGATTTTTTGTAAAATCTGCATTAAATGCAAATCGGAGTCTTTAGACCAGTACGGTTGCAAAAGTTCCAACACTTCATTCAGGCGATGACATTTCATACGCTTTTCCTTATTATTGAGAAACAAACGGCGGGATCATACTTGAATTAACCTCGGAAGAAAATATAACGACGGAAGAAAACATGACAATTTCAATCAGCGCGGTAATTTTAGCCGGCGGACGGGCGACGCGTATGGGCGGTGCGGACAAAGGCTTACAATTATTGCACGGCAAACCGCTGTTTCAGTGGATTTCTGAACGGCTGCGTTCGCAGGTGGCGCAGGTGTCGGTGAATGCCAATCGTCACCGTGAATGTTATGCCGCTGCGGGGTTGCCGGTATTTGCCGATAATCTGGAGGGGTTTCAAGGTCCGTTAAGCGGGATTTTGACGGCGTTGGAACGATCCGACACGGATTTTGTCTTATTTGTACCCTGTGACAGCCCGTTTTTTCCGGAAAATCTGCTGGAAAAGCTCAAAAGTGCGGTCATTTTTCACGGCGTTTCTGTTGCCTATGCCCACGATGGCGAGCGGGAACATCCGACCTTCTGTTTAATGGCGCGCAGTCTGAAAGACAAACTTGCCGCCTATTTAGCCTCGGGCGAACGCCGCATGCTGCATTTTATGCGCCAAAACGGCGCGGTGAGCGTGGATTTTTCGGAAAATAAAAAGGCGTTTGCCAATATCAATACGTTAGATGAGTTGCAGCAACTTAACGGACAGGCGTAACTATTCTTCGCTATTTATTGCGAAACCGGGCATAAACAGTATAATGGCTGCCACGTTTGCGTTAACTTATCCGATTTAACCGACATTCAAGGATTTTTATGTTAAAAAAACTTTCCATTCTTGTGTTTGCCTCCCTGTTGAGTGCGTGTTCCCTTTCTTCTATTTCCTCTTATGTGCCGTTTATGGGCGACAAAAAAACCGTCATTAACTTAGACGAAGATAAAATCGATCAAAAATCCTACGCCACCGCTTATGAAGCCACGGTGGAAACCTATCGCGATCGCGTAAACGATAACTACAACGTCAACTCGTTCGCCAGCGGCGCGAAAGACTGGTATTTGGGCAGAATCCTCATTCCGGTAGAACAAATCAAAGAAAAACTGTATAGCCCGCAAGGTCAGGATTCCGATGTGTACGCTTATTACAGCGGTGTGCTTCACGCCGAGGCGTTGCAGGGCAATTTCGCCAAGCTAAGCCCGGATTGCTGGAATCACATTGATACGCCGAGTGCCACACAAGGCATTTATGATGCCATGTTAGATTTACAGAAAGGCAAAGTGCGGTCAGAAAATGATGAATATATCGTGCAGGGTTCCGAGCAGCTGCTCAAACTTTGCACCGGAAAATAATGAAAAAACTGTCGGTTTTTACCGGCAGTTTTTTGTATTTTTAACCCAAGGCTGAAAGGTTTTTGCGTTATTCAGCACCTTATTTATACCTCGTAGATACAAGGAGACAGAATGTTTAATTTACCTGAAAGTAACATTCATTTGGCGGCGCAAGCCGACAATAAGCAGCAAGCCATTGAAATGGCGGCAAATGCGCTTGAACAAGCGGGTTATGTGGAAAGCGGCTACCTGCAAGGAATGTTAGGACGCGAACAACAAACCTCGACGTTTTTGGGTAACGGTATTGCCATTCCGCACGGTACGTTAGAAACCCGCGGCATGGTGAAAAATACCGGCGTGCAGATTTTCCAATTTCCGCAAGGCATTGAATGGGGTGAAGGCAATATCGCTTATGTGGTGATCGGCATTGCCGCGCGCTCCGACGAACATTTGGCGTTGCTGCGCCAGCTGACGCACGTGCTGGGCGACGAAGACACCGCCGCCAAACTCGCCACGCTGACCGATGTGAAAAAATTCCGCGCCATTTTAATGGGCGAAGCGGACGAATTTAACGTGGCTGCCGAAAATATCAGTTTGGATGTGGATACGTCCAGCCTGTTGACTTTAATCGCCATCAACGCGGGCAAGTTGGAGCAACAAAGTGCGGTCAATAATCAATACGTTTCCGAAGTCATCGCCAATCCGGCGTTACCGTTGGCACAGGGTTTATGGGTGACCGACGCGGTGGCAGGCAATCAAAAGAACGCCATAGCGTTCAACCGCGCCAAACAAGCCTTCAATCTGAATAACAAAACCGTGCACGGCGTGGTGACGGTCGCCTATGCCAACGATCAAATCAACGAGGCGTTAACCCGTTTATTGGACGGCAAGGTGCAACAAACCCTGTTAAACGGCGATAGCGCACAAATCGTCGCCGCCTTAAACGGCGCCGCAATTCCTGAAGCCGCAGCCGCACCAACCGCGTCAAGTGAACCGGCGGTGGCGGGCGGCAGCGTGGTCGGTACTTTCACCATTCGTAATGAACACGGTTTACACGCCCGTCCGAGTGCCATTTTAGTCAACGAAGTGAAGAAATTTACCTCAAAAATCAATGTGGAAAACCTCACGCGCGGCAGTGCGCCGGTAAGCGCCAAGAGCCTGATGAAAATCGTGGCGTTGGGCGTGACCCAAGGACATCGTTTACGTTTTGTGGCGGAAGGTGAAGATGCGCAAGCCGCCATGGAAGCTATCGGCAAAGTGATTGCCGCCGGTCTTGGCGAAGGCGTTTCCGCCGTGCCGCCGAGCGAACCGGACACCATCGAAGTCGTGGGTGCAACGCCGGCAGCTTCCGCGCCAAGCAATGAAAGTGCGGTGCAAAATCCGGGTGAATCGGTGGAAGGCATTTTTGAAGTGAAAAACGAACACGGCTTACATGCCCGTCCGGCGGCGGTGTTAGTGAGCGAAGTGAAAAAATACAACGCCAACGTCGCGGTGCAAAACCTGTCACGCGATTCACAGCTGGTCAGCGCCAAAAGCCTGATGAAAGTGGTGGCGCTGGGTGTCGTGAAAGGTCATCGTCTGCGTTTCGTGGCGACCGGCGAGCAGGCACAACAAGCCATCGACGGCATCGGCGCGGCGATCAACGCAGGATTGGGAGAATAATTATGGCAAAAGTCGCAACCATCACCTTAAACGCCGCTTATGATTTGGTCGGGCGTTTAAAACGCATTGAATTAGGCGAAGTGAACACCGTGGAAACCCTCGGTTTGTTCCCGGCGGGCAAAGGCATTAACGTGGCGAAAGTGTTAAAAGATTTAGACGTGGACGTCACCGTGGGCGGTTTTCTTGGGGAAGATAATCAAGGGGATTTCGTCACCCTGTTCGATAAATTAGGGTTACAAGATAAGTTTCAACGTGTGCCGGGCAAAACCCGCATTAACGTGAAAATCACTGAAACGGAAGCGGACGTTACGGACTTGAATTTCTTAGGTTATGAAATCAGTGCCGAGGCGTGGCAACAGTTTGTGGCGGATTCTCTTGCCTATTGCAAAGCCTTCGACATCGTCGCCGTGTGCGGCAGCTTGCCACGTGGCGTGACGCCGGAACGGTTCGCCGACTGGTTAAAACAGTTACATCAGGCGGGCGTAAAAGTGGTGTTGGACAGCAGCAACGCCGCATTGACCGCCGGCTTAACGGCGCAACCTTGGTTGGTTAAACCGAATCATCGTGAATTGGAAGCCTGGATTGGTCATGCGCTGCCGACCTTGGACGACATTATCGTGGCGGCGAAAAAACTAAAAGCGCAGGGCATTGCCAATGTGATTATTTCCATGGGCGCCAACGGTTCTTTGTGGTTAAGCGATAGCGCCGTCGTGCAGGCGCAGCCGCCGAAATGTGAAAATGTGGTCAGCACCGTGGGTGCGGGCGATTCTATGGTGGCGGGCTTGATTTACGGCGTAATTAACGGCTTGCCGCAACAGGAAACGCTCGCCTTCGCCAGCGCGGTATCCGCCTTTGCCGTGTCGCAAAGTAACGTGGGCATTTCAGACCGCAGCTTACTCGAACCGATTTTAAACAATGTCAAAATCACTGTCATTGAGGGATAATTTTATGCATATTTATTTCACTCCATCCGCCGGTTTCGGCAATGCAAAAGCCTTTTTATTGCGCCAAATGCTTAGCGCGGCGGCGACCCAACATCAAATCGTGGATAACGCCGATGCGGCGGAGTTGATTATCGTATTGGGCGATCAATTACCGAATAACCCGCAATTTAACGGCAAAAAAGTGTTTTTGGCGAAAATCGACGAGCACTTTAACGCGCCGGAACAGTTACTGGAAACCGCCGTTCAACAAGCGCAGGATTATGTGCAACCTGCCGAAAGTGCGGTCGTTTCTGACGGTAAAATTAAAAACATCGTGGCAGTAACCGCCTGTCCGACGGGCGTAGCGCACACCTTTATGTCCGCCGAAGCCATCGAAACCTACGCCAAACAACAGGGCTGGCAGGTGAAAGTGGAAACCCGCGGTCAAGTGGGCGCCGGCAATGAAATTACGCCGGAAGAAGTGGCGGCGGCGGATTTGGTGTTTGTGGCGGCGGATATTGATGTGCCGTTAGACAAATTCAAAGGCAAACTGATGTATCGCACCTCCACCGGTCTTGCGCTGAAGAAAACCGCGCAGGAATTTGACAAGGCCTTCAAAGAAGCCAAGGTGTTTGACGGCGGCGCGGCGCAAGTGGGCGCGAAAGCGGAAGAAAGCGGTGAGAAGAAAGGCGTGTACAAACACCTGATGACCGGCGTATCGCACATGTTGCCGTTGGTGGTGGCGGGCGGTTTACTTATCGCTATTTCCTTCATGTTCGGTATTGAAGCGTTCAAAGACGAAACCATCGCAGGCGGCTTGCCGAAAGCCTTAATGGACATCGGTGGCGGGGCGGCGTTCCACTTAATGATTGCCGTCTTCGCAGGCTATGTGGCATTTTCCATTGCCGACCGTCCGGGGTTGGCGGTCGGTTTAATCGGCGGTATGCTTGCCACCTCGGCGGGCGCGGGGATTTTGGGCGGGATTATCGCCGGTTTCCTGGCGGGTTATGTGGTGAAAGGCTTGAACAACGCCATTAAATTGCCGCCAAGTTTAACCTCCTTAAAACCGATTTTGATTTTACCGTTACTCGGCGCGCTTATTGTGGGCTTGGCGATGATTTACATCATCAACCCGCCGGTTGCCAAAATTATGGCGGCGTTAAGCGATTGGTTGAAATCCATGGGCGATGTGAACGCCATGGTGCTCGGCGTAATTATCGGCAGCATGATGTGTATCGACATGGGCGGTCCGGTGAACAAAGCGGCTTACACCTTCTCCGTGGGGATGTTGGCGTCGCAGGTTCATACCCCGATGGCAGCCGCCATGGCAGCCGGTATGGTGCCGCCAATCGGTATGGCAATCGCCACGTGGTTGGCGCGTAATAAATTCACCGCCAATCAACGTGACGCAGGCAAAGCCTCTTTCGTGCTGGGCTTATGCTTTATTTCCGAAGGGGCGTTGCCGTTCGTGGCTGCCGATCCGATTCGCGTGATTATCAGTTCCGTGTTGGGCGGGGCGATCGCAGGGGCGATTTCCATGAGCTTCGGTATTGCACTACAAGCGCCACACGGCGGGTTATTCGTGATTCCGTTCGTCTCCCAACCGTTGATGTACCTCGGCGCCATCGCCATCGGCTCTGTCGTGACCGGCGTGGTGTATGCGGTGATTAAACCGAAAGCGGAAGCGTAATATCAATGTGAATAAAGTGCGGTGAATTTTCACCGCATTTTTTTATCTTGTAAGGACGATAATATGCCATTTAGCGATTCTGAAAAACGCGCTCTTTTGGCGCAAAAGGGCATCGGTGCGACCATCTTGAAACGCTTGGAAGAAATGGGCTTGGATGATGTCAAAACACTCGCCGCCACCAGCCCGGATTTTATTCTCCAACGTGGCGCCGAAATAACCGGCTCCACCTGTTGGCGTAACAGCCCGCAAGCTCGAAAAGCCATTGAAACGGCGGTGAATTGGGCGAAAGGCGTGGTTTCTTAACGCGATTCTTGTTTTAATAGGTCACAAATATATGTGGAAAGCGTATGCTATTGATGAGTGGTGTATGTTGTATGCACCGTAAAACGCGTTAAAAGAGGAGAGAGTATGCGAAGATTCATGATGATGGCAATGCTGTTGTTAAGTGCCTTGAGTTATGCGAAAGAGGATGTGATTGCGACTCGACCGCAGCCGCCGAAACGGGACTTCCCGATGTATTGGAGCACTATCGCTTATAATCCGGAAAACGGCGCTTTTGGCTATGGCGACAATTCCATGCAGAAAGCCACGGAAAATAATGCGTTGAAAGGCTGTATGCAAGCGTCAAATGGCGGCAATGCGGAGGGCTGTCGTATTGTGATTTCCGCCAATCATGCCTGTGTGGCGCTGGCTGTCGGGCAGCAAACGCAGGATTATGCCGTCGCCCAAAGTACGCTTTCCAAACCGGAGGCAGCGGAACAAAAAGCCTTGCAGGAATGCAATGGGCAGGGTAAAAATTGTTCCGTGGTGCTTTCTGCCTGTGGTAAATAATGTTGACGGATTCCTCATGTCTCAACTTCATATTGAAAACGCGCGATTTGTGCTACATGAAAAACGTTTGTTAAATCTACCGCACTTTATTGTGCAAAAGCATGATTATTGGGTTGTGGTGGGGAGCAACGGGAGTGGCAAAACGGCATTTTCTCTGGCATTGCAGGGCGCCTTGCGGCTTGAATGCGGTGAATATCATTGTGATTTTAAACGCATTCAACGGCTGTCTTTTGAGCAGCAACAGCAAATTTTAGAACAGACCTTCAAAGATCGTAACAATGACGCCATAAGCCCCGATGACTTCGGTAAAACCACGCGTCAGATCATTTTGAACGGGGGCGATAACCACACATTATGTGAACATTATGCGGCGCAGTTGCATATCGCTTCCTTGCTGGAACGCCCGTTTATGTTGCTTTCTACGGGGGAAAGCCGCAAAGTGTTATTGGCGCAAGCCTTGGTTGCCGAGCCGGAATTGTTGATTCTGGATGAACCTTTTGAGGGGCTGGATCAGCAATCGGTGCGGGATTGGCAACAATTAGTGCGGCAGCTCAATAAGAAAATGGCATTGGTGCTGATTGTGAACCGCTTTTCCGACATTCCCGCCTGCGCCACACATTTGGCGGTATTGGATAATCATCAGTTGATTTTGCAGGGGAAACGGGCGGAAATTGAAAGCCAAAGCGTATTCCGGCAGCTACAATATGCGGAACAACATATTGATGCGCCGTTGCCGGAAAGCGCTGTGCCGCCACTGAAACCGGCATTAAATCAAAATCCTTTTGAACTGAAAAACGTGACCGTTCAATACGGCGGGAAAGTCATTCTGGATAAACTCAGCTGGACGGTGGCGCCCAAGCAGCATTGGTGGATTAAAGGACCGAACGGCGCAGGAAAATCGACATTATTGTCGGTGATTTGCGGCGATCATCCGCAATCTTACGCCAATCATGTGGTGCTTTTCGGCAAACAACGGGGTTCCGGCGAAACGATTTGGGACATTAAACGTCATATCGGTTATGTGAGCAGTCAACTGCACATGGATTATCGGGTTAATTGCTCGGCGTTGGAGGTGATATTGTCGGGCTTTTTCGACAGTATCGGGGTGTATCGAACGGTTCCCGGCGCGCTACGCATAAAAGCCTTGCAGTGGTTAACCCGCCTGAATATGGAACCGCTTGCAAATCGCCCGTTTCGCTCTCTTTCTTGGGGGCAACAACGCCTGCTGCTGATTACTCGCGCCATGGTGAAACACCCGCCGATTTTGATTCTGGACGAACCGCTACAAGGCTTGGACGGCATGAACCGTAAGCTGGTTAACCATTTTATCGGGCAGTTGGTGAATAACAGCGACACCCAGCTGTTGTTCGTTTCTCATCAGGAACAGGACGCACCGCCTTGCATTACCCATCTGTTTGAATTTATTCCGCAGGGGGATGGCTATGTTTATCGGCAAAGTGCGGTCTGATTTTTAATTATTTTTTTACGAAGAAACCCATGGACATCGCACTCATTCTCGGCACCAAAATCATTGAATTAACCCTTATCGTCTTAATGGGTTACGGGTTGGTGAAGACGAAATTACTCAAATCGGAAGACAGCAAACCGCTGTCGATCATCGGGCTGTATATTATCAGCCCGGCGGTGATGATTGAGGCGTTTCAGATTTCCTACACGCCGGAAATTCTGCAAGGGTTGATGTTGTCTCTTGGCATGGCGGTGTTTCTACACATCATGCTGATCCTTATCGGCGCGTTGCTGAAGAAGACGCTGAAGCTCGATCCTATCGAACACGCCGCGTCCATTTATTCCAATTCGGGCAATTTGATTATTCCGCTCGTGATGGCGTTGTTCGGCAAAGAATGGGTGATTTACGCCACGTGTTTTATTGTCGTGCAAACCTTTTTGTTCTGGACGCACTGCCGCCTGATTATTGTGGGCAAAGGCAACCTGACGCTGAAAACCGTGATGAAAAATATCAACATCTGGTCCATTATGATCGGCGTGGCGCTGTTCGCCTTTCAGATTAAATTGCCGGAAATGATTAACGGCACCTTATCATCGGTGGGCATGTTCATCGGGCCGAACGCCATGTTGATTGCCGGAATGCTCATCGCCGCCATTCCGCTACGCAGCATTATTTCTTCCAAACGCATTTATCTGGTGACGTTTTTACGCTTGTTGCTGATTCCGCTTTTTCTGCTGGTGGTGATTAAACTTTGCGGCTTCGCCGGTTGGGTGGAAAACGGCGAAACCATCGCCATGATTAGCTTTCTCGCCACCACCAGCCCCGCCGCGTCAACGGTGACGCAAATGGCGCTGATTTTCGGCAACAATCCGCAAAAAGCCAGCGCCATTTACGGCGTGACGACGCTGCTTTGTATGTTCAGCATGCCGTTGGTTATCGCGTTGTATCAGCTGTGGTAAAAGTGCGGTGATAAAAAACAACGTTTTTTGTACGCCGGTTTGCCGACTTCCTAAAGCAGAGAATAAATCGCTTCTGTGGTTTATGCGCCATTTAAGCGGGCTTTTGATAAGGAGAACCCTATGCGCGATAAAATTTATCTGTATCGTCCGCTGAATACGCTGAAACCCATCGCCGACAATATTTGGATTGCCGATGGCGATATGATTCACATGCGTTTTCCCCTTGGCATTCAAATCCCGTTTAGCACGCGAATGACTCTTGTGCGGTTGCGCGACGGCAGTTTGTGGTGCCATTCGCCCATTGCGCCACATCCTGCTTTGTTGGCGGAAATCGATGCCTTGGGGGAAGTGTGTCATCTTGTTTCACCCAATAAAATTCATTACGCCTATATCGCCGCGTGGAAAAAACATTATCCGCAGGCGACGGCTTGGGCGAGCGCGGGCGTAAGGGAGCGCGCCATGTCGCAACATATTCAGGTGGATTTTGATGCGGAGTTAAGCGATCACGCGCCGCCACAATGGGCGGAAGAACTGGGACAACTTACCTTTAAAGGCAGTTCGGTTATGCAGGAAAGCGTATTTTTTTCACTACGCCAGCCGCACATTGATTCTTGCCGATCTGATTGAAAATTTTGAAACGAAGAAATTCCACAGCTGCCTTTGGGCGCATGTGATGTCCTTTGCCGGCATTGCCGATCCCGATGGCAAAGCGCCGATTGATTGGCGCGCCACGTTTAAGGACAAACCCGCCGCCCGCCAATGTTTGGCGCAAATGCTGGCATGGCAACCGGAGAAAATTATCCTCGCCCACGGGCGTTGTTATCAACGTAACGGCACGAAAGAATTGCGCCGGGCGTTTCGTTGGTTGGACTGAGGAAGAAAAAAGTGCGGTGGATTTTGACCGCACTTTTAAGCGAAGAACGCCTCGTCTTGCAAAAGGCTAAATGTAGCCCCTTTCTTTGCCCTTCTCTAACAAAAATTCAATGAGCACCTGCACTTTTTTCGCCTTTTGACTGTGCTGTAAATAATACAAATAAAGCGCGGGGTATTGACGCCAGTATTTTTGCAGCACGGGGATAAATTGGGCTTTGTCGGGGAACAATTGCAGACTGGTTTCAAAAATGCGCCCGATGCCCAAGCCCTCACGGGTGGCGTCGGCGATAATTTCCGGGTCGTTACAAATCAACGGCATATCCATATCCAACGCGGTGTCCTGCCCGTCAATATCCAACACCAACGGTTCAATGCGGTTGGAGGAAATGAAGCGATAACCGATGAGTTTATGCCCTGTCAGCGCTTTCGGCGTTTTCGGTATGCCGTATTGCGCCACGTAAGACTCGCTGACATAAAGCCCTTCTTTAAACGGATTCATCAATTTCCGCGCCACCATGCCTTCATCCAGCCGATTACCAAAACGAATGCCCAAATCAAAGCCATCTTCAATCAGGTTGGTTAACGCGTCATTGAGGGAAATTTCCAGCTGAATTTGCGGATAACGCTGATGAAATTCCGCCAAAATCGGTTTCAGCAGCAAATGATAAGCAAAACGGGAAAGGGTCAGGCGCACCGTGCCGCTCGGTGCCGAACCGTAGTTTTGCACTTCTTCCAGCGCCTGATGTAACGTACTCATGGCGTCTTCCGTACGTTCCAGCAGTTGTTTGCCGGCGTCGGTCAGTTGAATATTGCGCGTGGTGCGGTGAAACAAAGGCACGCCGATTTTTTGTTCCAACAGCTTTAAGGATTGGCTGGCGGAAGGTACGGCAATTTGCAATTTACGCGCCGCCGCCGAAATGCTGCCTTCTTGGGCGATGGTTTGGAACACGTTGAGTTGTCCGTAATAAGAATTATCCTGTTGCATTGTTAGTTTATCCCTAAAAGTATTTTAGTTTTTGTCTATCTACTCATCATAATTATTTTACGTATAATGTGCAACATCAGATGACGAATCAACAAACAAGGAAAACAACATGAAAAATGTACTTATCGTTTCAGGTCACCCGGATTTAAACCATTCCGTGGCAAACGTGGAAATTCTACAAGCGGTCGAAAACGCGTTACCCGATGTAAAAATCCGTCGCTTAGACAGCCTTTACCCGACTTATCAATTTGATATTGAAGCGGAACAATCGGCGATTTTGGACGCGGACGTGATTGTGTTCCAATTCCCGTTCTCTTGGTATTCCGTACCGGGCTTGATGAAATTGTGGATCGACAAAGTGTTTGTGCACGGCTTCGCACACGGTTCAACGGCAAAAATCGGCGGTAAAAAATTAATCATCTCCACCACCACCGGTGCACCGCGTGAAATCTATCAAAAAGACGGTTTCTTCAAACACACCGTGGAAGATTACCTGCCGCAATTTGAAACCTTCGCCACCTTATGTGCTTTGGACTACCAAGCGCCGATCATCACCTGCGGCGTAAGCTATGTGGGACGCGACGAAGCGAAAGTCGCCGAACAAAAAGCCATGGCACTGGATCACGCGGCACGTTTAGTGGCGGCGATTGAGAAAGCTGTTGCTTAATTTATATTAAATAATTAACTGAATTTCTTCGTTAATTGCTACTGCCAAATCTCCCCTAACCCCTCTTTGCTAAAGAGGGGGATTATTTGAGCGAATATAAGCGTTTTATTTTTTCTCTTCCGCATCGTTGTAAATGAGGCAAATGATCTTCGCTTTATGAGGAGAGTTCCCCTCTTTAGCAAAGAGGGGTTAGGGGAGATTTGGCAGAAGAGACAACGAAGAAATTATCCAATGACTAAAAAAGGACATCAAAATGTACATCATCAACATCACCGTAAACCCAAGCGTTTCTGAAGAAAAACAAAACGAATTATTCCCAATCCATGTGGAATGGTTCAAAAAATACTTCCAGGCAGGCAAATTTTTAATGCTCGGTCCTTACATCGACACCGATGCCCATTCAGGCGTGATTTTCGCGGAAACCGAAAGCCGTGAAGAGTTGCAAAAAATCTTGGAAGAAGATTGCTACTACCCGGATTTCGCCGAATATGAAATCCGAGAATTCGCCCCGAAAATGATCGCGGCGGATATTGGGAAAGCGGTGAAAGGGTAATTATTCCTCAAACGAAA
This sequence comes from Aggregatibacter actinomycetemcomitans, assembly GCA_017160915.1. Lineage (GTDB taxonomy): Bacteria > Pseudomonadota > Gammaproteobacteria > Enterobacterales > Pasteurellaceae > Aggregatibacter > Aggregatibacter actinomycetemcomitans_B. The sequence continues at coordinate 169,387 of JACAWG010000061.1, read as the reverse complement.
AAAGACAGGTTTTGCCTGTCTTTTTTGCTTTGTAGAGGGTGTATTTTGAAAAATACAAACGATAGTATTATTAGTTTTTAACTAATACTCAATTCATTATCTGCTATCTAATCAAACTAAATAGAGTGCGTATAATACATCTCATCAAGACAACAAGGCATTGTAAAAACATTGGGAAAAACGACCGCACTTTGTGTTATTTGTCCTGTTGTTTTTGATAGCTTGCACTCAGCAAATCAAGGAAATTAACCACAGCTTGACGTTGCTGGTGATCGAACTGTTGCCAGTGATAATCGTAACGGGCTTTCAGTTCTTCATTGGTGAGCGTGGCTTTGCTGCAACAATCAAGGAAAAACCAGTTTAATGGCGTATCCAATGCTTGAGCAATAAGCATTAAATGGCTGATATTGATTTTATTATCACCGCGTTCATAGCGAAGCAGTTGTTGTTGAGAAATGCCGATTTTTTCGGAAAGTTGATCGGCGGTAAGCCCGACTTCTTTACGTCGCATTTGAATGCGTTTGCCAATCAGGTGATCGGCTTTAGAAGGGTTTAATTGCGCCATTATTGTCTCTTTTACTTAAAAATTTCAGTTAATGAATTTTCAAGTAAATCTGAGAACAACTGAATTTCATCAATTAAAACTTTTTGTAAATAATTTCGTTTATTAAAAATCGGAAATTTTTTCGCTATAATATTTTCATCTATTAAAAATAGATAGCATAAATTTTCAATAAATGTGTATAGGAGTAAAAAATGCGTATTTTAGTTATAGATCACCCACGCGAAGGCGTAACGTTAGACGATTATGCCCCGCACTTGCTTAATGAAACCAAGCACGCTTGGGAGGGAATCAAATCAGGTTTGGTGCGCGATATTTATTTTCGTAAAGATCGCCCGGGCATCGTCATTATGATGGAAGCCGAAACCCTTAAACAGGCTCAAGAGGCGTGTAAAACCTTCCCATTGGCTCAAGCCGGCGTACTGAATTTTGAATGTATTCCATTCGATAACTATACACTGTGGGAAAATTTATTCTCACCGGAAAACAAAATTTAATTATTTTAAACATTATCAAAAAGGAAAATAAAATGACAAAACCCATCTTATGTGTGGTCACCAGCGCCACTGAAAAAGGTAACACAGGTATTCCAACAGGCTTCTGGTTAAGCGAATTAACCCACCCGTTAAAAGTAATGGAAGATGCGGGCTTTAAGACCGTGATTGCATCCATCAAAGGCGGTCAAGCACCGATTGATAAAGACAGTCTTGATTTCAATGATCCTGTAAATAAATATTTCTGGGACGAAACCGATTTAGAAGCCCGTTTAGCCAACACGCCAAGTGTCTCTGAATTAAACGGCGCAGACTATCAGGCGATTTTCTTTGCGGGCGGTCACGGCACTATGTGGGACTACCGCGAAAACAAAGATGCGCAACGTTTAATTCGCGAAGTGTATGAAAATGACGGCGTGGTTTCCGCCGTATGTCACGGACCTGCAGCCTTAGTAGATGCAAAATTAAGCAATGGTGAATACCTTGTAAAAGGCAAAAACGTGGCAGCATTTACTAATAAAGAAGAAGATGAAGTACAAGGAACTGCCATCGTACCTTACTTGCTTGAAACTGCATTGGTTGAACACGGCGCAATCCACCACGAAGCACCAAACTGGTCTGAAAATGTGTATGTGGATGGCCGTTTAGTAACCGGTCAAAACCCGGCGTCTGCACACAAAGTGGGTGTGGAAGTGGTTAAGGTTTTGAAGGGGTAAAACAAAACTCCCCTCTTTACGAAAGAGGGGGGACTTTCACACAAACGGTCAAATCCCACAACAATTTTACAAACATGAACAATCTCAGCCGTCGCCAATTTATCACTCAAAGTGCGGTCGTTTTGGCGAGTGGATTTTTACCCAACGTCAGCATCGCACAACCGATTTCTCAACTCAACGAAAGCAAAGGTAATAAAATGAAACTGATTTGCGTAGAAGAACATATTTTAGACCCTAACATCGCTAAAGCGACTATGCCACAAGTATTGCAGCAAGCACCTTACCTCACCAACTGGGGTAAGCGTGTGCAAGATGGCAATAATCCCGATCACAGTCGTCCGCAAATTGAAAAGAACGATTTAATTAACCCGAAAGGCATGGAATTTGATGCGAAGCGTTTGGCGGAGATGGACGCGGCGAACATTGATATGCAAGTGCTTTCTGTGGGCGGTTTTCCGCAGTTTGCCCCGCTGGAATTGCACCAACAGGCGAATGATAACCTTGCCGCCGCCATCAAAAAACACCCGAATCGTTTTGCGGCGATGGCAACCTTGCCTTGGATGGAACCCGAACAAGCGACTGCAGAATTAGAACGTGCGGTGAAAGAATTGGGGTTGCGTGGCGCCTTGTTGAATGGGCGTCCGTCGGATGATTTTCTCGACCACCCGCGTTATGAAAAATTATTGGCGAAATTTGATGAGCTGAACGTGCCGCTTTATCTTCACCCCGGTATTCCCGTGCCTGCCGTGCAGCAAGCCTATTATGGCGGCTTTGATGATGAAGTCAGCGCCCGCCTTTCCATGTTCGGCTGGGGCTGGCATAACGAAGCGGGAATCCATTTGTTGCGTTTAATGCTCTCCGGTGCATTCGATCGCTACCCGAATTTACAGGTCATCAGCGGACACTGGGGCGAAATGCTGCCGTTCTATTTACAACGTTTAGACGACAGCCTGCCACAAGCCGCTACGGGCTTAAAGCGCACATTGACCGATACCTTCAAACAACAGGTTTTCGTCAGCCCAAGCGGTATGCTTACCCAACCGCATTTCCAATTTATGTATGATTTGGTGGGCGCAGAACGTATTTTATTCTCGGTGGATTACCCGTACCAAACGCTTGACGGCGCGCGAAATTTTCTTGAAAACTTACCGATTTCACAGGAAGAAAAAGCGTTAATTGCGTATAAAAATGCGGAAAGGTTGTTTGGGATAAAAGCTAATTAACTAATTTCTCCGTTTTAAATTCTGCCAAATCTCCCCTACCCCTCTTTGCTAAAGAGGGGGAATATTCTTTATAAAATGAAGATTATTTGGCTTATTTGCTACTACATA
>JACAWG010000061.1:0-166158 GCA_017160915.1 Aggregatibacter actinomycetemcomitans | reverse complement strand
GAAATTGATATTCGCTCGGTCAATTCCCTCTTTGCTAAAGAGGGGTAGGTTCTTTGTTAAATAAAGCTTCCTTGGCTCATTTATAATTCTTGTTTTTTTGAAAACGCACAAAGTTTTAACCATCTTTGAAATAATCCCCTCTTTAGCAAAGAGGGGTAGGGGAGATTTGGCAGTAGTAATTAGCGGAGAAATTATCCGATTTATTATTAGTTTTTCCCTAACTCTTAATTCATCATTTGCTATCTAATCAAACTAAATAAAACGCCTATAATACTCTCCATCAAGCGGTGAGATTTCACCGAAACGTGACAAATCAAATTGGAGTTCAAAATGAAAAGAGTACTAATCATACTAGCCTTATCCACCGCTGCAGCCTCTGCGATGGCAATTCCCAAAGCCTACGTGATTGGCGAAACTGAAGTGTTAGATGCGGCAAAATTAGAGCCGTATCGTCAACAAATGGTGAAAACCTTAGATGCTTATGGCGGTAAATTTATCGTTCGCGGTTCAACCCCCGAGGTCACTGAAGGTGAAGCCGGCAAAGGGCGTATGGCGATTATTGAATTTGATAGCCTTGAGAAAGCCAAAGCCTGGTATAACTCGCCTGAATATTCTGCACTTCGCCCGATTCGCCAAAGCTCAACGGATTCGAGCGTGATGATCGTTGAAGGCGTACCGACTAATTAATTTTTCAACGGGAGAAAACATGAACTTATTATCAAACAAAATCGCACTCGTTACCGGCGGCGGCACGGGTATCGGACGCAGTATCGCCAAGCAGTTGGCGCAAGACGGGGCAAACGTCTTTATTGTCGGGCGGCGTGAAGCGCAGTTGCAGGAAAGCGCGGCGCAGCACGAAAACATTGATTTTATGGTGGCGGATGTGCTGGATTCGGGTGATGTGGCGAAAGTATTGGCACAAATTGAAGAGCGCTTTGGCAGGCTGGATATTGTGGTGAACAACGCAGGCATCGCCCCGGTAACGCCGATTGAAAACGTGGATTTGGCGGATTTTGACCGCACGTTTAACCTGAATGTGCGCGCCGTGATTGATGTAACCTCGCAAGCCATTCCGCTGCTCAAAGCCGGCAAAGGCTGCGTGATTAACATTACTTCGGGCTTGGTGAACAACCCCATGCCGATGAATTCCATTTACACCGCCAGCAAAGCCGCCGTACTCAGCCTCACCCAAACTTGGGCAAAAGAACTCGCCCCATACGGCATCCGTGTCAACAGCGTGGCGGCGGGCGCAACCAAAACGCCTTTGTATGACGGCTTGGGATTAAATGCCGAAGAAACCAAATCTTATGAAGACGCGGTGGCAAACATCGTGCTGCTGGGACGCTTTGCCGAGCCTGATGAAATCGCCCCGATTGTTGTCTTTCTTGCTTCCGACAAAGCGATTTACGCCACCGGCGGGCATTATGCGGTAGATGGTGGGTTTGGGATTTAGATCGAAAATCACTTGTAAAAAACACCGCACTTTAACCATGATCAACACATAAAAGAAGGAAAGCAAAATGAAGTACAAAACGTTTGTTGCACTATTCGCACTGGCGTTATCGACAACGCTGCAAGCCACACCACAATTTCGTTTTGGCGAATTGCTTGTGCAACCTGACAAAGTGGAAATCTACCGTCAAGCCATTCATACGGATATTGCCGATACCTTACCGAACGAGCAAACCGCATTTACTATGTATGCCTTGCCGAAGGCGGCACAACCGAATGATTTTTTTGTGGTGGAAATTTATCAAGATGCGGCAGCAGAGCAAGTTCACCGAGCGAAACCTTGGTACAAAAAATTTGTGGCGGACACGCAAGGCATTTATCTTGATCGTCAATTGATTGAAGTGGAGCCGCGTTTTATTTTGGAAGCGCCCGCTGCGATTACGTTGGAAAACAACACGCCGGCACGCGTCAGCCGTTATCGTGCCACAGAAAACAACGCCGATTTAACCCCGGTTTTCAAACAGCAACGCGGACAGCTTACCAATGGTCGAATTGCCACATATCTGGTGCAATCCACAACGAATTCTGCGTTGTGGTATGTGATAGACGTGTATCGAGATAATGCGGCGTTACAAGCCGACGCTGTGCCGACAGCATTCAACAATCTCGCCAAGTTGGAACAACGTGATGAGATCCAAAATGGTGTGATGGCGAATAAGGGCGGTTTGAGTTTCGATAAGAAATAAGATTATTAGTTTTCACCTAAAACTAATTTCATTATTTGCTATCTAATTAAACAAAATAAAGCGCGTATAATACACCACATCAACAAGCGATTTGTTTGAAAAAAACAACCGCACTTTTAAACCTAATCAATATATTAAAGAAGGAAAAGATTATGAAACAATTACCTAAAATCGCACTCGGCACCTGGTCTTGGGGCGTGGGCATGTTCGGCGGCGACGCGGTGTTCGGCAACCATCTGACCGAAGCGCAGATGAAAGAAGTCTTTGATGCGGCAATTGCCAAAGGCTTGAATTTATGGGATACCGCCTATGCTTACGGCTTGGGCGATTCGGAAAAAGAGCTGGGCAAATTTATCCGCCAGCAGCCTAAAGGCAGCGTGATTGTATCCACCAAATTTACGCCCAATCTTGCCGACGAAAACGCCGCCGACCCGTTCACCGCTATGCTGGAAGGCAGCCTGTACCGCTTGGGCGTGGATGAAATCGATATTTACTGGATTCACAACTCCTTAGACGTAGAACGCTGGACGCCGCATCTGATTCCCGCGCTCAAAAGCGGCAAAGTCAAAGCCGTCGGCGTGTCCAACCACAGCTTGGAACAAGTCAAACGCGTCAATGAAATTTTGGGCGCGGAAGGCTTTAAAATCGACGCGGTGCAAAACCATTTCAGCCTGCTTTACCGCAATTCCATCGACGACGGTCTGCTGGATTACTGCAAACAAAACGGCATTGCCTTCTTCGCCTATATGGTGCTTGAGCAAGGCGCGTTAAGCGGCAGATACAACGAAGCCAATCCGCTACCTGAAGGCTCGATGCGCGCGGCGACTTATAATAAAGTATTGCCGCAACTGCAAAAACTCACCGACGCAATGGCGGACATCGGCAAAGCCAAAAACGCTTCCGCCGCCCAAATCGCCCTCGCTTGGGCAATCCACAAAGGCACGATTCCGCTGGTGGGCGCAACCAAAGTCCATCATGTCAGCGACGCGGCAGAGGCGGCAAAAATCGTATTGACCGATGAAGAAGCGGCAAAACTTGAGCAACTTGCCAAAGATACGGGCGTGGATACGCGCGGCGGCTGGGAAGGCGAGGCGTAAGATAATATGTAGGGACAGGCTTTATGCCTGTCCTTGTTCAATATATTCAATCAACACCGGACAGGCATAAAGCCTATCCCTACACAGGAAACCAAATAAAATGGTAAAAAAACTGACCGCACTTTTAGGACTCATGAGCATGGCAATGACCGTACAAGCCGCGCCGATTATCAATCTGTTTGAACTGGGCATTCAGCCGGGCAAAAACGCGCAATATGACGCGGTGGGCGAACAGAATATTAGAACCTCAATGCAAACGGAACAAGGCACGCTGGCAATGCACTCGGTGAAACAAAAAGCCGATGCGAATATGGCGTACATGGTGGAAATTTATGCCGATCAAAACGCTTACGAAATCCACCGCACTTCACCGCAATACAAGGCATTTTTAACCGCCTCGCCCGAGATTTTAACGGATCACAAAAAGCGCACCTTGCTGACACCGCAATTTTTAGGCGATAAGAAAGTTGAGCAAACTGCCGACACCCGGACGAATTTAGTCATGGTGGAAGTGAAACCGTCGGAAAATGACAAATTCAAAGCCATTGTGTTACCCGAAATGGCGCAATCGTTAAAAGTGGAAGAGGGCGTAATCGCAATGTATGCCGCCACGGAACAGGAAAATCCGAGTAAATGGATGTTCTTTGAAATCTATGCGAACGACGATGCCTATGCGGTACACCGCGAAACACCGCATTTTAAGGATTATTTGAAACAAACCGCCGAGATGTTGGTGGATAAGCAAAGTATCGAGATTCAACCGACGTATTTGGGGAACAAAGGCGGTTTATCCTTTGATGGGTTAAACGATAAATAACGGAGCGTATGATGAAAAAATTTATATTGACCGCCTTGGCATTAAGCCTTGGTTTTTCCGTTTCCGCGCAGGAATTACGCACGTTGCATTTAGTCGATCCTGAGTATCGCGAAGCGGCGAAAAACTGGGTGGTGGATTTTTCCGATGCGCAAACCCGCGAAAAATCCACAGAAAATAATATTCGTCGTGCGGCGGAAAGCAAACAACCCGCCGAACATTGGATTGCACCGACTCAAGGTGAGCAGCCGGAAGTGAATTTATATGTGTATAAACCGCAACGGGCGCAGGGCAAATTGCCGGTGATTTATTTCACGCACGGCGGCGGTTACGTGTTAGGCAACGCCAAAATGGGCGGCGACAGCTTGCAGGCGCTTGCGGATAAACAACAGGCGGCGGTAGTCAGCGTGGAATATCGTCTGGCGACCCAAGCGCCGTTCCCGGCAGATCTGCACGATGCTTACCACGGCTTGCGTTATGTGTATCACAACGCGGACAAACTTGGCGTGGATAATCAGCGTGTCGTGTTGATGGGGGAAAGTGCCGGTGGCGGCTTGGCGGCGCGTTTGGCGTTATATACCCGCGATCAGGGCGAATTTAAGCCGGAAGGGCAAGTGTTGATTTACCCGATGCTGGATTATCGCACCGGCACCGAACAGTCGCCGTACCGTAATGCGGTTGCCGGCGAATTCGTCTGGACGGCGGCGGCAAATCGCTACGGTTGGAACACGTTGCGCGGCGGACAAACCATTCCGGACAACCAAATGGCGTATTTTTCTCCCGCAATGGCAACCAATGTCGCCGATTTACCGCCGACCTTCATGATGGTGGGCGACTTGGATTTATTCGTGAATGAAGACATGGATTACGCCAACAAGCTGATTCAGGCGGGCGTGCCGACAGAATTATTCGTGATCCCGGGTGTGTTTCATGCCTTTGAAATGGCGAATCCGCAAGGGCAAAAAACGCAAAATTATTTGAACTGGCGCAGTAATGCGATTAATCAAATGCTTACCCAACCGCGTGATGAGCGGAAGGGCAAATAACATTTCCGTCCAATACAACGTAAAGTGCGGTAGAAAATTCATCTGTTTTTTTGACCGCACTTTATGACGACTTCAAGGAGAACCGTTATGAACAATCGCCGTGATTTTATTAAAGCGGGCTTGGCGCTTGCCGCTGCCGCAAGCCTGTCTTCCCCATTTGCCGGCGCGGCAGAGAAAACCAACATCAAAACCCTGGTGATTGTGTCGCACCCTTATCTCGAACGCTCCGTGATGATTAAAGGCTTGCAGCAAGCCGCCGAAAGCGTGGAAGGCGTAACGGTACGTAATCTGGAAAGCCTTTACGGCTTCGACACCCGCGCCATCGACGGCGAGGCGGAACGCCGTATCACCCGCGAACACGATCGCATTGTGTTTATGTTCCCGACCCACTGGTTCAACATCACACCGATGATGAAAGCCTATCTGAACGACACTTGGGGCAGCGTCGGTCCGGGCTTATGGAGCGGCAAGGAAATGCTGGTGGTCAGCACGGCGGCAGGCGGTCGTTCCACTTACGGCAAAAACGGCAGAATCGGCGTGGAGCTTGCCGATGTGTTCCTGCCGATGAAAGCCAGCGCGCTGCACGCGGGCATGACTTATCTTCCGCCTTTGGTGTTTGAAAGCGTGACGGAAAGCCGCCTGCCCGACTATCAAAAACAGCTTATCGAACGTTTGAAAAAATAATCCGCGCGGTTGACACGGCAAAAAACACCCGTCATTTTGACTGCACTTTTGAAGAGGAATACATCATGCAATATACCCGACTCGGCAACAGCAGCCTCAACGTCTCCCGCATCTGCCTCGGCTGCATGGGCTTCGGCGACCCCGCCACCGGACAGCACACCTGGACGCTACCCGAAAGCGACAGCCGCGCCATCATCCGCTATGCCTTGGAACAAGGCATCAACTTCTTCGACACCGCCATCGCCTACCAAAACGGCAGCAGCGAACGCTACGTCGGCAAAGCCTTGCGCGACATGGCAAAACGCGAAGAGGTGGTGATCGCCACCAAATTCCTACCACGCACCCAAGCCCAAATTGCCGCAGGCGTGAGCGGCAAACAGGCAATCGAACAGTCCCTCAACCAAAGCCTGCAAAACCTCGGCACGGACTATATCGACCTCTACATCTACCACATTTGGGACTACAACACCCCCGTTGCCGAGGTGCTGGACGCGCTGAACCAAGCGGTAAAAGCAGGCAAAGTGCGCGAAATCGGCATCGCCAATGTCTATGCCTAGCAGCTTGCCAAAGCCAACGCCCTCGCCGAACGCGAAGGCTGGGCAAAATTCGTCTCCGTGCAAAACCACTACAACCTCATCATGCGCGAAGACGAGCGCGAACTCATCCCCCTGTGCCGCGAAGACCACATCGCCCTCACCCCATACAGCGCGCTCGCCAGCGGCCGCCTGTCCCGTCTGGACGACAGCCCAACCAAACGCGCCCAAGAAGACAGCTACGCCAAAGGCAAATACGACGCCACCGCCGACGAAGACCGCACCATCATCCAGCGCGTGGCGGAACTGGCGCAAAAATACGGCGTCTCCATGACCGAAGTTTCCCTTGCCTGGCTACTCACCAAAACCGACTCCCCCGTGGCAGGCGCGACCAAAATTTCCCATATCGACGGTGTGGTCAACGCGGTCGAATTGCAGCTTTCCGCCGAAGATTTGGTTTATCTGGAAGAAACCTACCGCCCGCACAAACTGAGCGGCATCATGGCGCAAAACACCCCGCAAACCAAAGACGCGAAACAGGTGTGGACGCGTTAAAATAAAAATGTTGCTTTTTCCAACCGCACTTTTCGTTTTTCAAATGTCAAATGAAAGTGCGGTCGGTTTTCCATTCGGTTTTATCGCTTCTTATTGTTAGTCTTAGGCTAAAAGTCATTTTGTTTTTTCGTATCTAATCATCAAAGCGAATGTCCGTATAATACATTTCACCGAAGGACAACCGTCTAACGAAAAACGCGGTCAAAATCGACCGCACTTTTATCTTAAGGTGCTCCTGTCGCACGCTAATTATCTGATTCATTCTTAATAAACAAGTAGTTATGTCAAAACGTATTATCATGAAAATCTTTGTCGTATTTCTTCTCTTGGTGACGCTCATTGCCGGCGCAGGCTTCGCCTTTTACACCTTCCACCCCGTGTTCGGCGGCACGCCCGACGAAGCGAGCATGGCAAAAATCCGCGCCTCCAAAGCCTTTAACGGCACGGAATTTGTCAATCTTGAGCCGACCGAGCTTTTAACTTCCGACGAGTCGCCGTCCATCCTCGAATGGGGTTGGAAAATGCTGAACCCGCCCGAAGGCAAACACCCTGTCAAACCTTTGCCGACCGTCGCTTTGGACAAATCGCAAATCACCGACGGCAGCGTGGTCTGGTTCGGACACTCCACCGTGCTGTTCCGCACCGGCGGGCAAACCTTTATCACCGACCCCGTGTTTTACAAAGCCTCGCCCGTACCGTTTACCGGCAAGCCTTTTGACATGAGCCATGTGCCGACCGTCGCCGAATTGCCCGACATCGACACCGTGCTGATTTCGCACGACCACTACGACCATCTGGACTACCGCGCCATCCGTGAAATCGACGCCAAAACCAAACGCTTCATCGTCCCCTTGGGCGTGAAAGCGCACCTGCAACGCTGGGGCATCGCCGACGATAAAATCACCGAAATGGACTGGGAAGAGCAAACTCGCGCCGGCAACGCCGACATCACCTACGTCCCCGCCCGCCACTTCAGCGGACGCACCTTCGAGCGCAACAAAACCCTGTGGGGCGGCTATGTCGTCAAATCGCCCGATTTGTCCATCTACTACAGCGCCGACAGCGGCTACGGCAAACATTTCGCCGACATCATCGCCAAATACGGCCCGTTTGATTTCGCCATGATTGAAAACGGCGCCTACGACAAAGGCTGGGCACTCATTCACGAAACCCCCGAAGAAGCCGCCAAAGCCGCCGGTGAAGTCGGCTCGTCCTTGGTTATGCCGATACACTGGGGCAAATTCGACCTCGCCAACCACCGCTGGAAAGACCCCATCGAACGCTTCACCCGCGCCGCCGCCGAACAAAACCTGCGCATCGCCACGCCGAAAATCGGACAAGTCTTCCAACTTGCCCAGCCGCCGCAGGAAAAATGGTGGGAAGGTTTGGAGTAAAAGGCAATTTCATGTCATCGATCACGGTATAAAGTGCGGTCATAAAATTCATCGGATTTTTCAACCGCACTTAAGCAAATCCGTAATTTTAATTATGAAACTGGAAAATTAACTGCTATAATCCTGCGTTCGAAAAAGGATCCCCGTTTTTTAAAGTTACATAATGGATAAATTTTTATGGCATTAGAGATTGAGAAAAAGAAAAATGCGCCTGAGGCTCCCGTTGAAAAGGCTAAAGGATTAAACATTTTTTTATGGTTGCTGACAGTGCTGATTATTGCAGCGGCCGCGTTTGGTAATATTTATTTCCAAGACCAATATTCTACTCCGATTCGCGTGGTTGCGATTGTCGTCTTGCTGTTGGTTTCTTTAGGTGTTGCGGCGACCACCAACCAAGGCAGAAAAGCCCTCGGCTTCTTTAAAGATGCCCGTACCGAATTACGCAAAATCGTCTGGCCGACCCGCCCGGAAGCGACGCAAACGACATTGATGGTTGTCGGTGTCACCGTGTTTGTGTCTTTAATCCTTTGGGGGTTGGATTCAATTATCGTCAGCATTATTACCTTTTTAACCGACTGGAGATTCTAAAATGACCGAAACCGCAAACAAAAAACGTTGGTATGTGTTGCAAGCGTTCTCCGGTTTTGAAGCGCGCGTAGCAACCACATTGCGTGAATACATTAAACTTCACAATATGGAAGATCAGTTCGGCGAAGTGTTGGTGCCGACGGAAGAAGTGGTTGAGAATGTGGCGGGCAAACGCCGTAAAAGCGAGCGTAAATATTTCCCGGGTTATGTGCTGGTGCAAATGGAAATGAATGACGATACCTGGCACTTGGTGCGCAGTGTGCCGCGCGTGATGGGTTTCATCGGCGGTACACCGGATAAACCGGCGCCAATCAGCAATCGTGAAGCGGATATTATTTTAAATCGCTTGGAACAAAACAGCGACAAGCCGAAACCAAGAACGACCTTCCAACCGGGCGAAGAAGTGCGTGTGACCGAAGGTCCGTTTATGGACTTCAACGGCACAGTGGAAGAAATTGATTACGAGAAAGGCCGCTTGAAAGTGTCCGTGTCTATTTTCGGTCGTGCTACGCCGGTTGAGCTTGAGTTCGGTCAGGTAGAAAAGAATAACTAGTAAAAACACACGAATTTTCTACCGCACTTTTGCGAAAGTGCGGTAGATTTTTTCAGCGTTTTACTTGAAAAACCGGTTGCGTTTGATTAGAATGCAACCCTTTTTAACAACAGGGGAGCTAGCAATAGCGTTATCACCCATTCAGAGGAAACTAAAATGGCAAAAAAAGTCCAAGCCTACGTTAAGCTGCAAGTTGCAGCCGGTATGGCAAACCCGTCTCCACCGGTTGGTCCTGCATTAGGTCAACAAGGTGTGAACATCATGGAATTCTGTAAAGCATTTAACGCTCGTACCGAGAGCTTAGAAAAAGGTTTACCGATTCCGGTTGTTATCACTGTTTATGCAGACCGTTCATTCACTTTCATCACCAAAACTCCTCCGGCGGCCGTGTTATTGAAAAAAGCGGCAGGCATTAAATCCGGTTCCGGTAAACCGAACAAGGATAAAGTGGGTAAAGTGACTTTAGATCAAATCCGTCAAATCGCTGAAACCAAAGCAGCCGATATGACCGGTGCGACTATCGAAACCAAAATGAAATCAATCGCCGGTACTGCTCGTTCAATGGGCTTAGTGGTAGAGGAGTAATACGATGGCTAAATTGACTAAAAAAATGAAAGCAATCAAAGCTGGCGTAGATTCTACTAAAGCATACGAAATCAACGAAGCTATCGCATTGTTAAAACAATTCGCGACCGCTAAATTCGTTGAAAGCGTTGACGTTGCCGTAAACTTGGGTATCGACCCGCGTAAATCCGATCAAAACGTACGTGGTGCAACCGTATTACCACATGGTACCGGTCGTGAAGTTCGCGTTGCTGTGTTCACTCAAGGTGCAAACGCAGAAGCGGCTAAAGCAGCCGGTGCGGATTTAGTCGGTATGGAAGATTTGGCTGATCAAATCAAGAAAGGCGAAATGAACTTTGACGTTGTTATCGCTTCTCCTGATGCAATGCGTGTTGTCGGTCAATTAGGTCAAGTATTAGGTCCGCGCGGCTTAATGCCAAACCCGAAAGTCGGTACGGTAACACCAAACGTTGCCGAAGCGGTTAAAAACGCGAAATCCGGTCAGATCCGTTATCGTAACGACAAAAACGGTATCATCCACACCACTATCGGTAAAGCAAACTTCTCCGAAGAGCAATTGAAAGAAAACCTTCAAGCGTTGTTAGCCGCTTTAAGCAAGGCGAAACCTACCACGTCTAAAGGTATCTTCATCAAGAAAGTCAGCCTTTCTACCACAATGGGTGCCGGTGTAGCGATTGATCAAGCTTCACTTTAATCCGTAGAAATACGATGAAATATGACCGCACTTTTAAAAGTGCGGTTATTTTTTGCGACGTTTATTGCGGGCGAATTGATGATTTTTTATCATCGGGCTTTACAAATGCCGTTTCGGTCGTTATAATTTTCGTCCTTTTTAGACCGCACTTTGCTTGCGGTTTAACATTTCTGGTTGGTGCTTGACCTCATTCAAGCCCCGTCCAAGACCGTAGGGGAGTAATCTTAATCATCCTACGTAGATGGTGAACAGAATAAGAATTTTCTTGCTTCTGTGCACCGAATTCGTCCTAATAGCTTTGTTATTAGGTATCTAAATTCCGAGCAATCGGAGTGTATTCAGGAGCTAACAGCCAATGGCATTAAATCTTCAAGACAAACAAGCAATTGTTGCCGAAGTAAATGAAGCAGCCAAAGGTGCCCTTTCTGCCGTGATCGCGGATTCCCGTGGTGTTACTGTAGATAAAATGACCGAATTGCGTAAATCTGCACGCGAAGCCGGTGTTTCTATGCGCGTTGTTCGTAATACTTTATTACGTCGTGCGGTAGAAGGCACTGAATTCGAGTGTTTGAAAGACGCTTTTACCGGTCCGACACTTATCGCATTCTCTAACGAACATCCGGGTGCTGCGGCACGTTTGTTCAAAGAATTTGCTAAAGCAAACGATAAGTTTGAACTTAAAGGTGCAGCCTTTGAAGGTAAGATCCAAGATGTTGAATTCTTAGCAACATTACCGACTTACGACGAAGCAATTGCACGTTTAATGGGCACAATGAAAGAAGCTGCGGCAGGCAAACTTGTTCGCACTTTTGCGGCATTACGCGACAAATTACAAGAAGCGGCTTAATCAAGCGTTTCTTCATCCAATTAACTTTATTTACTTTAGGAATTGATTGTTATGTCATTAACTAACGAACAAATCATTGAAGCGATTGCTTCTAAATCTGTAACTGAAATCGTTGAATTAATCGCAGCGATGGAAGAAAAATTCGGCGTTTCAGCAGCGGCAGCAGTAGCGGCAGCTCCGGCAGGTGGTGCAGCAGCGGCAGCAGAAGAAAAAACTGAATTCGACGTAGTTCTTGCTGAAGCAGGCGCTAACAAAGTAGCGGTAATCAAAGCAGTACGTGGTGCAACCGGTTTAGGCTTGAAAGAAGCTAAAGACTTAGTTGAATCTGCACCGGCTGTATTGAAAGAAGGTATCGCTAAAGCAGAAGCAGAAGCACTTAAGAAAGAATTAGAAGAAGCCGGCGCGAAAGTAGAAATCAAATAATTTTGATTCGATTTCGTCCTGTTTCTCAGGCTAAATGGCTGGTGGGTAACCATCAGCCATTTTGTGCTATCAAAAACAGAAGTAAATTTGCCGTTTGATTACTTTTGTTTCCTCAAATTAAATCAAGCATGTTAATTTGAGTCATGCCCACTCAAGAAGTAAGGTTCATAGTGCGGTCATCTAAAACGGTATCTAATACATTATCACCAATATTTGCCCAAATTATTGTGTGTTGATTGTGGGTCACTGAACAGCAAGCAGAGGAACCCTATGGTTTACTCCTATACCGAGAAAAAACGAATTCGTAAAGACTTCGGCAAACGTCCGCAAGTTTTAAATATTCCCTATTTATTAACAATCCAGATCGATTCTTTTGAGAAATTTATTAAAAGAGATCCGGATGGTCAACAAGGCTTAGAAGCCGCTTTCCGCTCCGTCTTCCCAATTGTCAGTACGAACGGAAATACCGAATTACAATATGTCAGCTATCAATTAGGCGAGCCGGTATTTGATGTGCGTGAATGTCAAATTCGCGGCACGACTTATGCGGCACCGTTGCGTGTGAAATTGCGTTTAGTCAGCTATGACAAAGACGCGGCACCGGGCACGATCAAAGATATTAAAGAACAAGAAGTTTACATGGGTGAAATCCCGTTGATGACCGATAACGGTACTTTTGTGATTAACGGTACCGAGCGTGTTATCGTATCTCAATTGCACCGTAGTCCGGGCGTATTTTTTGATAGTGATAAAGGCAAAACCCATTCTTCAGGTAAAGTGCTTTATAACGCACGTATTATCCCTTACCGTGGTTCATGGTTGGATTTTGAGTTTGATCCGAAAGATAACTTATATGCGCGTATCGACCGTCGCCGTAAATTACCGGCAACCATTATTTTGCGTGCTTTAGGCTACACCACCGAACAAATCTTAGATCTTTTCTTTGATAAAATCGCTTTTGAAATCAAAGATAACAAATTGTTGATGACCTTAGTGCCGGAGCGCTTACGCGGTGAAACCGCCGCCTTTGATATTGAAGCCAAAGGTAAGGTGTATGTAGAACGCGGTCGTCGTATTACCGCCCGTCACATTAAAGCGTTGGAAAAAGATAAAGTCACTCAAGTGGAAGTGCCGACCGAATATATTATCGGTAAAGTTGCCGCGAAAGATTATGTGGATTTAGAAACCGGCGAATTGATTTGTCCGGCGAATATGGAACTTTCCCTTGAATTATTGGCGAAATTGGCACAAGCCGGTTATACCACGCTGGAAACCCTATTTACCAATGACCTGGATTACGGTCCGTACATTTCCGAAACCCTGCGTGTCGATCCGTCGAATGACCGTTTAAGCGCGTTGGTGGAAATTTACCGTATGATGCGTCCGGGCGAACCACCGACAAAAGAAGCGGCGGAAGCGTTATTTGATAATTTATTCTTTTCTTCCGACCGTTATGATTTATCTGCGGTAGGTCGTATGAAATTCAACCGCTCTTTAGGCATTGAAGAAACCACTGGCAGCGGCACCTTAAGCAACGAAGATATCGTCAGTGTGATGAAGAAATTGATTGATATCCGTAACGGTCGCGGTGAAGTGGATGATATTGACCACTTGGGTAACCGTCGTATTCGTTCCGTGGGTGAAATGGCGGAAAATCAATTCCGTATCGGCTTGGTTCGTGTTGAACGTGCGGTGAAAGAACGCTTATCTTTAGGTGATCTGGAAGCTGTTACCCCGCAAGATTTAATCAACGCAAAACCGATTTCCGCTGCGGTGAAAGAATTCTTTGGTTCATCTCAATTGTCTCAATTTATGGACCAAAACAACCCGTTATCGGAAGTGACCCACAAACGCCGTATTTCCGCATTGGGTCCGGGCGGTTTAACCCGTGAGCGCGCTGGCTTTGAAGTACGTGACGTACACGCCACCCACTACGGTCGTGTGTGTCCGATTGAAACCCCTGAAGGTCCGAATATCGGTCTGATTAACTCGCTTTCCGTTTATGCGCGTACCAACGACTACGGTTTCTTGGAAACCCCGTATCGTAAAGTGGTGAACGGTCAAGTCACCGAAGAAATCGAATATCTGTCCGCCATTGAAGAAGGTAAATACGTTATCGCACAGGCGAACTCCAATCTTGATGATGATTTCCGCTTTACCGATGCCTTCGTAACCTGTCGTGGTGAACATGGTGAATCCGGCTTGTACAAACCGGAAGAAATTCACTACATGGACGTTTCTACCCAACAAGTGGTTTCTGTGGCGGCGGCATTGATTCCGTTCCTGGAGCACGACGATGCGAACCGTGCCTTGATGGGTGCGAACATGCAACGTCAAGCCGTGCCGACCTTGCGTGCGGACAAACCGTTAGTCGGTACCGGTATTGAAAAAGCGGTGGCCCTTGACTCCGGTGTGGCGGTCGTGGCAAAACGCGGCGGTACTATTCAATATGTAGATGCGTCCCGTATCGTGGTGAAAGTCAATGAAGACGAAACCGTTGCGGGCGAAGCCGGTATTGATATTTATAACCTCATTAAATATACCCGTTCTAACCAAAATACCTGTATCAACCAAATTCCTTGTGTGGAATTGGGCGATCCGGTGGAACGCGGTGAAATCCTGGCAGACGGTCCTTCTACTGATTTAGGTGAATTGGCGTTGGGGCAAAACATTCGCGTAGCGTTCATGCCGTGGAACGGTTATAACTTCGAAGATTCCATGTTGGTGTCCGAGCGCGTGGTTCAACAGGATCGCTTCACCACGATTCACATCCAAGAGCTTTCTTGTGTGGCGCGTGATACCAAATTAGGCGCGGAAGAAATTACTGCGGATATTCCTAACGTCGGTGAAGCTGCACTAAGTAAGTTGGACGAATCCGGTATCGTGTATATCGGTGCTGAAGTGAAAGGCGGCGATATTCTGGTGGGTAAAGTGACACCAAAAGGTGAAACCCAATTAACCCCGGAAGAAAAATTATTGCGCGCGATCTTCGGTGAAAAAGCCTCCGATGTGAAAGACTCTTCTCTACGCGTACCAAACAGCGTTTCCGGTACGGTTATCGATGTGCAAGTGTTTACCCGCGACGGTGTGGAAAAAGACAAACGTGCGTTAGAAATTGAAGAAATGCAATTAAAACAAGCGAAAAAAGACTTGAGCGAAGAGTTTGAGATCTTAGAGGCCGGCTTGTTTATGCGCGTACGCAATCTGTTGTTATCCGGCGGTTTTGAAGCGAAATCCTTGGATAAATTAGACCGCACTAAATGGTTGGAACAAACGTTAGATAACGAAGAAAAACAACACCAATTAGAGCAGTTGGCGGAACAGCACGAAGAATTACGCAAAGAATTTGAGCGTAAATTGGAAGTTCAACGCAACAAGATTATCCAAGGCGACGATTTGGCACCGGGCGTGTTGAAAGTGGTTAAAGTGTATCTTGCGGTGAAACGTCAAATTCAACCGGGTGATAAAATGGCGGGTCGTCACGGTAACAAAGGGGTTATCTCAAAAATTAACCCGGTGGAAGACATGCCATACGATGAAAACGGTCAACCTGTTGAAATCGTATTGAACCCGCTGGGCGTTCCGTCCCGTATGAACATCGGTCAGATCTTGGAAACTCACTTAGGTTTGGCGGCGAAAGGTATCGGCGATCAAATTAATGCGATGATTAAACAACAACAATCTATCGCGAAATTGCGTGAATACATGCAAAAAGCCTATGACCTTGGCGGCGGTTCACAAAAAGTGGATCTCAGCACCTTTACCGATGAAGAAGTGATGCGTTTGGCGCAAAATCTGCGTAAAGGTTTGCCGGTTGCCACACCGGTATTTGACGGTGCACATGAAAAAGAAATCAAAGGCTTATTAGAGCTTGGTGGTTTACCGACTTCCGGTCAAATTACCCTTTATGATGGTCGCACAGGTGAAAAATTCGAGCGTCCGGTAACCGTAGGTTACATGTATATGCTCAAATTGAACCACTTGGTTGATGACAAAATGCACGCGCGTTCAACCGGTTCTTACAGTCTTGTTACCCAACAACCGTTGGGCGGTAAGGCGCAATTCGGTGGTCAACGTTTCGGTGAGATGGAGGTGTGGGCACTTGAAGCTTATGGTGCGGCTTATACCTTACAGGAAATGTTAACCGTGAAATCCGATGACGTGAACGGTCGTACGAAGATGTATAAAAACATCGTCAGCGGCAACCAACAAATGGATCCGGGCACACCGGAATCTTTCAACGTAATCATGAAAGAAATCCGTTCACTTGGTATCAACATCGACTTGGACGAAGAATAAGTCAGGGTATTGACCCCTATTGAGCCCAAGTGCGGTCGATTTTAAAAACGTTTTGAAAAACGACCGCACTTGAATAAGTTTAACTCCGACAGGAGCAAATCTGTGAAAGACTTAGTTAAGTTTTTAAAAGCACAATCAAAAACCGCTGAAGATTTTGATGTGATTAAAATCGGTTTAGCCTCACCTGACATGATCCGTTCTTGGTCATACGGTGAAGTTAAAAAACCTGAAACAATCAACTATCGTACCTTTAAACCGGAACGTGACGGTCTTTTCTGTGCCCGTATTTTCGGACCGGTAAAAGATTACGAATGTTTGTGCGGTAAGTACAAACGCTTAAAACACCGTGGCGTGATTTGTGAAAAATGTGGCGTTGAAGTAACCCAAACCAAAGTACGCCGTGAGCGTATGGGGCACATCGAATTGGCTTCCCCGGTGGCGCACATTTGGTTCTTAAAATCCCTGCCGTCCCGTATCGGTTTGTTGTTAGATATGCCGTTGCGTGATATTGAACGCGTGCTTTATTTTGAATCTTACATTGTGATCGAGCCGGGCATGACCGATTTGGAACGCGGTCAGTTATTAACCGAAGAACAATATCTTGACGCAGAAGATCGTTGGCAGGATGAGTTCGACGCCAAAATGGGGGCGGAAGCCATTCAAGCCTTATTGCGCGGTATCGATTTGGAAGCGGAATGCGAAAATTTACGCGAAGAATTACAAGAAACCAATTCCGAAACCAAACGTAAGAAAATCACGAAACGCTTAAAATTATTGGAAGCTTTCTTGCAATCCGGCAACAAACCGGAATGGATGGTGATGACCGTATTGCCGGTACTTCCACCGGATTTACGTCCGTTAGTGCCGTTAGACGGCGGTCGTTTCGCGACTTCCGATTTGAACGACTTATATCGTCGTGTGATTAACCGTAACAACCGTTTAAAACGTTTATTGGATCTCATCGCACCGGATATTATCGTGCGCAACGAAAAACGTATGTTGCAAGAATCCGTGGACGCGTTATTGGATAACGGTCGTCGCGGTCGTGCGATCACCGGTTCTAACCGTCGTCCGTTAAAATCCTTAGCGGATATGATTAAAGGTAAACAAGGTCGTTTCCGTCAAAACTTGTTGGGTAAACGTGTTGACTATTCCGGTCGTTCCGTTATCACCGTAGGTCCATACTTACACCTACACCAATGCGGTTTGCCGAAGAAAATGGCGCTGGAATTATTCCGTCCGTTTATCTATGCGAAGTTAGAAAGCCGTGGTTATGCCACCACCATTAAAGCGGCGAAGAAAATGGTTGAGCGTGAAGACGCCATCGTTTGGGATATTCTGGCGGAAGTGATTCGCGAACATCCGATTCTGTTGAACCGTGCGCCGACACTTCACCGTTTGGGTATCCAGGCCTTTGAACCGATCTTAATCGAAGGTAAAGCGATTCAATTACACCCGCTTGTTTGTGCGGCGTTTAACGCGGACTTCGACGGTGACCAAATGGCGGTGCACGTTCCGTTGACGCTTGAAGCACAACTAGAAGCGCGTGCGTTAATGATGTCCACCAATAACATTCTTTCTCCGGCGAACGGCGATCCGATTATCGTTCCGTCACAAGACGTGGTGTTAGGGCTTTACTACATGACCCGCGAAAAAGTGAACGGTAAAGGTGAAGGCATGCTATTGCAAGATCCGCGCGAAGCGGAAAAAGCCTATCGTACCGGTCAGGCGGAATTGCATTCCCGCGTGAAAGTGCGTATTACCGAATATGTGAAAAACGACGCCGGTGAGTTTGAACCTAAAACAACCTTAACCGACACCACCATCGGTCGTGCCATCTTATGGATGATCGCGCCGAAAGGCATGCCGTTTAGCTTGTTTAACCAAACTCTTGGCAAAAAAGCCATTTCTAAGTTAATCAATGAAAGCTATCGTCGTTTAGGCTTAAAAGCCAGCGTTATGTTCGCCGACCAAATCATGTACACCGGTTTTGCTTACGCGGCACGTTCCGGTTCCTCTGTGGGTATCGACGACATGGTGATTCCGGCGAAGAAATATGAAATTATTTCTGCGGCGGAAGAAGAAGTTGCCGAAATTCAGGAACAATTCCAATCCG
Organism: Aggregatibacter actinomycetemcomitans; assembly: GCA_017160915.1. Classification (GTDB taxonomy): domain Bacteria; phylum Pseudomonadota; class Gammaproteobacteria; order Enterobacterales; family Pasteurellaceae; genus Aggregatibacter; species Aggregatibacter actinomycetemcomitans_B. The sequence goes on along the minus strand of JACAWG010000061.1, from coordinate 147,732 downwards.
GTCTTGTGACAGCGGGCGAACGTTATAACAAAGTGATCGATATTTGGGCGGCAGCCAATGAACGCGTTGCCAAAGCCATGATGGAAAACCTGTCTTCGGAAGAAGTGATCAACCGCGAAGGTAAGCCGGAAAAACAAGCCTCTTTCAACAGTATCTTTATGATGGCGGATTCCGGTGCCCGTGGTTCTGCGGCGCAGATTCGTCAGTTAGCGGGTATGCGTGGTTTGATGGCACGTCCGGACGGTTCCATTATCGAAACCCCAATCACCGCGAACTTCCGTGAAGGGTTAAACGTTTTACAATACTTTATTTCTACCCACGGTGCGCGTAAAGGTTTGGCGGATACCGCGTTGAAAACCGCGAACTCCGGTTACTTAACCCGTCGTTTGGTTGACGTGGCACAAGACTTAGTGATCATCGAAGATGACTGTGGTACGCACGAAGGTATCGTGATGACTCCGTTAATCGAAGGTGGCGATGAAAAAGTGCCTCTACGCGAATTGGTATTAGGTCGTGTAGCGGCGGAAGACATCTTCAAACCGGGTACGGAAGAAGTCTTAATTCCACGCAATACCCTGCTGGATGAAAAACTTTGTGATGTGTTGGATGAAAATTCTGTGGACAGCGTCAAAGTGCGTTCCGTCGTAACCTGTAACACCGATTTCGGCGTTTGTGCGAAATGTTACGGTCGTGACTTGGCGCGTGGTCACCTGATTAACCAAGGTGAAGCGGTAGGTGTTATCGCGGCACAATCTATCGGTGAACCGGGTACACAGTTAACCATGCGTACGTTCCACATTGGTGGTGCGGCATCTGCGGCGGCCAAAGAATCCAGCGTACAAGTGAAAAACAACGGTACATTGCGTTTAGCCAATGCGAAATTCGTGACGAACAACGAAGGCAAATTGGTATTGACTTCCCGTAATACGGAGTTGACCGTCGTGGATAATTTCGGTCGTACCAAAGAGCATTATAAAGTGCCTTACGGTGCGATTTTAAGCAAAGGCGATCACCAAGAAGTGAATGCCGGCGAAACCATCGCCAACTGGGATCCGCATACTATGCCGGTGATCTCCGAAGTGGGCGGTTTTGTGAAATTCGTGGACATCGTGGATGGTTTAACTGTCACCCGTCAAACCGATGAACTCACCGGTCTTTCCTCTATCGTTGTACAAGACGTGGGTGAACGTGCTACCGCCGGTAAAGATTTGCGCCCTGCAATCAAACTGGTTGATGAGAAAGGTAACGATGTCTTGGTGCCGGGTACCGACGTTGCGGCGCAATACTTCTTGCCAAGTAAGGCGATCGTGACCTTAGATGACGGCGCAGAAGTGCATGTGGGTGATCCGTTGGCGCGTATTCCGCAAGAATCCGTGGGTACCAAAGATATTACCGGTGGTCTTCCGCGCGTGGCGGACTTATTTGAAGCGCGTAAACCGAAAGAGCCTGCCATCTTGGCGGAAATTTCCGGTATCGTGTCCTTCGGTAAAGAAACCAAAGGTAAACGTCGCTTATTGATTACCCCGACGGAAGGCGAAGTGTACGAAGAAATGATTCCGAAATGGCGTCAATTGAACGTATTCGAAGGTGAAATGGTACAACGCGGGGATTTAATTTCCGACGGTGCGGAAACGCCACATGACATCTTGCGTTTACGCGGTGTTCATGCCGTAACCGAATACATCGTTAACGAAGTACAGGAAGTTTACCGCTTACAAGGGGTAAAAATTAACGATAAACACATTGAAGTGATCGTACGCCAAATGTTGCGTAAAGCCATCGTCACCAAAGCCTACGACTCCGAATTCCTCGAAGGGGAACAAGTGGAAGTGGCGCGTGTGAAAATCGTTAACCGCAAACGCGAAGCGGAAGGCAAACCGCCGGTGGAATATGAACGCGAATTATTGGGTATCACCAAAGCGTCCTTGGCAACCGAGTCCTTCATCTCCGCGGCGTCCTTCCAGGAGACCACCCGTGTGTTAACGGAAGCGGCGGTTGCCGGTAAGCGTGATGAATTACGCGGCTTGAAAGAAAACGTCATCGTGGGTCGTTTAATCCCGGCGGGTACCGGTTTTGCGTATCACCAAAATCGTCATAAAAACCCGACAGCCATTGCGGATGACGAGGTGCCGGTAAGATTATCGGCGGCGGATGAAGAAGAAATTGCTTCCGAATTCGTGATGACCTCCGAAGATGCGTCGGCAAGTTTAACCGAAATGTTAAACATGGTAGAAGAAGACGATCACGCGGAATAAGATTCCCGTCAATAAAAACCCGAGCCAGTCTCGGGTTTTTTGTTGGCATGATTCGCTAAATGGAAAAATACCCACTATAATGACCGCACTTTTTCACGCTCACATCAATAAAGTGCGGTCAATAATCGACGCGTTTTTCACGCATTCAAACAGGGGCTAAAAATGAACGCTATTCAGCCTGAAGATAAAGGCTTTTGGCTTTTCACTCAGGGATCAACAATACATTTAATTGATGGCAATCTTCCTTTCGGCAATGCCGCCGAACTGGGCTTCGTCGGGCTTCATGCCATGCGCATCGGCGAATGGCTGGGACAGCCGCTATATTTGGTGGAAACACAAGTGAACGACAATCGCACATATTTTTCCCTACGCGACCAACTGCCGCTGCCGCAAGTACAATTTAATTTGCTTAGCCGTGGCGTGGAGTTAAATCATTTTTACCAAACCCATCGATTTTGCGGTAAGTGCGGTGGAAAAACCGGGCAAATGCAAGCAGAATGGGCGGTAAAATGCCGTGTCTGCGGTTTTCATACCTATCCCGTCATTTGCCCTTCCATTATCGTTGCGGTGCGACGCGGTTCACAAATTCTGTTGGCAAACCATATGCGCCACAAAGGCGGCATTTACACCACATTAGCGGGTTTTGTGGAAGCGGGTGAAACTTTTGAAGAGGCGGTATATCGCGAAATCTGGGAAGAAACCCAAATTAACATAAAAAATTTGCGTTATTTCGGCAGCCAACCTTGGGCGTTTCCTAATTCGCAAATGGTGGGTTTTTTAGCCGATTATGAAAGCGGTGAAATTACTATTCAGCGTGAAGAACTTTATGACGCGCAATGGTTTGATTACGACCAACCGTTGCCGGAATTGCCGCCGCACGGCACTATCGCACGCAAATTAATTGAAACCACACTTGAATTGTGTAAACAGCATAAAAATAAACCATGATAAGGAACGGGAATGACTACATTGAAAAATGATCGTTATTTAAAAGCGTTATTACGTCAGCCGGTGGATATGACGCCGATTTGGATGATGCGTCAGGCGGGGCGCTATTTGCCGGAATATAAGGCAACCCGTGCGCAGGCGGGGGATTTTATGTCTCTGTGCCGCAATGCAGAGTTGGCGTGTGAGGTGACGTTACAACCCTTGCGTCGCTATGCTTTGGACGCGGCGATTTTATTTTCCGATATTTTAACGATTCCTGACGCCATGGGGCTGGGATTGAGTTTCGGCGCAGGAGAAGGACCGAAATTTGAATGGGTCATCGATAGCAAAAGTGCGGTGGAAAATTTACCCGTTCCTGACCCGGAACAGGAACTGCAATATGTGATGAACGCCGTGCGCACCATTCGCCGTGAACTGAAAGGTGAAGTGCCGTTAATCGGCTTCTCCGGCAGCCCGTGGACCTTGGCGACCTACATGGTGGAAGGCGGTTCTTCCAAAGCCTTCACGAAAATCAAAAAAATGTTGTATGCCGAACCGCAGTTATTGCACGCCTTGTTGGATAAACTCGCCGACAGCGTCATTTTGTATTTGAATGCACAAATTAAAGCGGGCGCGCAAGCGGTGATGGTGTTTGACACCTGGGGCGGCGTGTTGGCGCACCGTGATTATCCGACATTTTCGCTGCACTATATGCACAAAATCGTGGACGGCTTAATTCGCGAACATGAAGGGCGTCGCGTGCCGGTCACACTGTTCACCAAAGGCGGCGGGTTATGGCTGGAAGCCATTGCCAGTACCGGTTGTGATGCGGTGGGGCTGGACTGGACTGTGGACATAGCCGAAGCCCGTCGTCGTGTAGGGCATAAAGTGGCGTTGCAAGGCAATATGGATCCGAGCGTGTTATACGCACCGGCAAACCGAATTGAAGACGAAGTGCGGTCGATTTTGGCGGCGTTTGGTGCGGGCAGCGGCCATGTGTTTAACCTCGGTCACGGCATTCATCAGGATGTACCGGTAGAAAGCCCGAAAGTGTTGGTGGACGCGGTACATCAACTGTCTCAGCCTTATCATCTCTAAAGTGCGGTGGAAATATGATACGAAATCCTATTCATAAACGTTTAGAAAATTTAGCCACCTGGCAACACCTGACTTTCATGGCGTGCCTGTGCGAGCGGATGTACCCTAATTATCAGCTGTTTTGCCAAATCACCGAACAACCGCAACATGCCAAGGTGTATCACAATATTCTGAATTTGGTGTGGGAATATTTAACCGTTAAAGACGCGAAGATTAATTTTGAAAATCAGTTGGAAAAACTGGAAAACATCATTCCCGATGTGAACGACTATGATTTTTACGGCGTAGTGCCCGCGTTAGATGCCTGTGAAGCGTTATCGGAACTGTTACATACCATCATCGCCGGCGATTCCCTAACCCAAGCGGTGAAATTAAGCCAATTATCGTTGCAAACGGTGGCGGATTTGCTGGTGGAGCAACATGAACGTGAATTATCCGAGGCGGAATTAAAGGAAACGGAGGAAGTTAAGCAGGAACTGGACGTGCAATGGCAGATTTATCGCGCACTGAAAGACACTGAAAAGCACGATGTTGAGCTGATTCTGGATTTAAAAAATGAGTTGCGCGAGGTGGGAATTTCGAATATTTGTGTAAAAATTGACCAATAGTGCGATATTTTCTGCAAAAATAACATTTCCCGCTTTGCTTTAAGTGCAACTTAGATTAAGCTTTGCACTGCACTGATTCCAGTGATTATGGTCATTGAATAGATAATGTGAAACGTTGTTTATTCCACCACTGTCAAATTTATTTAAAAATAGAAGGTACTAATCCATGAACAAAACAGATTTAATTGATGCTATTGCAAGCTCAGCTGAATTGAACAAAAAACAAGCTAAAGCAGCTTTAGAAGCAACTTTAGACGCTATCACCGGCAGCTTGAAAAAAGGTGAAGCTGTACAATTAATCGGTTTCGGTACATTTAAAGTGAACGCACGCAAAGCGCGTACCGGTCGTAACCCGCAAACCGGTGCAGAAATCAAAATCGCTGCATCTAAAGTACCGGCATTCGTTTCCGGTAAAGCATTAAAAGACGCTGTTAAATAATTAGCCCTTATATTTAATTAATGGAACCCTGTTTATCAAAACAGGGTTTTTTGTTTTTCCTTCCCGTAGATTCTACCGTTTACATCCCGCCTAAATATCGCTAAACTTTCGAACCGAAATTTAATTTGAACTATTTTGACCTAAAAATGACTAAACGAAATATCCAGACCCGTAATACGCAACAGCGTCGCCATGGTATTATGCAGTTATTGCAGGAACGGGGCGAAATCAGCGTCGAGCAATTGGTGCAATTATTCGATACCTCGGAAGTGACGATTCGTAAAGATTTATCGGTGTTGCAAAGTAATGGTTTCCTGTTGCGTCGTTATGGCGGCGCAATTTTAATGCCGCAGGAATTACTGGAAGATGCGCAGGAAGATTTTCTTTCGGAACGAAAGTTGGCGATTGCGAAAGTCGCGGCGGAACGCATTCGCGATCATAATCGCATTATTATCGACAGCGGCACCACCACGGCAGCATTGATTAAACAGCTGAATCACAAACAAGGTTTGGTGGTGATGACCAATTCCATGTATGTGGCAAACGAGTTGCGTTCTTTGGAAAATGAGCCGACCCTGTTAATGACCGGCGGCACCTGGGATAACCGTTCCGAATCTTTCCAGGGCAATGTGGCGGAACAGGTGTTGCGTTCTTATAACTTTGATCAGTTATTTATCGGTGCGGACGGCATTGATTTTGAACGGGGCACGACCACCTTTAACGAATTGGTCGGTTTAAGCCGCGTCATGGCGGAAGTGGCACGTGAAGTGATTGTGATGGTGGAATCGCAAAAAATCGGGCGCAAAATGCCCAATGTAGAATTAAGCTGGCAGCAAATTGATGTGTTAATTACCGACAGTTTGCTGTCGGAGGAAAGCAAAAACCGTATTGAAGCCCATGGCGTAGAAGTGATCTGCGCTTAAAGTGCGGTGGTTTTTACAAACGTTTTTTTATTTAATTTAGGAGAGCTAAAGCTTATGTGTGGAATCGTCGGTGCAGTAGCACAACGTGATATCGCGGAAATTTTAATTAACGGATTACATCGTCTTGAGTATCGTGGTTACGACTCGGCAGGTTTGGCGGTGGTCAATTCGCAACATGAATTGCAACGTGTGCGCTGTTTAGGCAAAGTGAAAGCGTTAGATGATGCAGTGGAAAAAACACCATTAATCGGCGGCACCGGGATTGCGCATACCCGTTGGGCAACCCATGGCGAACCTTCCGAAGAAAATGCCCATCCGCACGTTTCCGGCAATTTTGCTGTGGTGCATAACGGCATTATTGAAAACTATGAAGAATTGCGTATGTTATTGAAAGAACGCGGTTATGTGTTTACCTCCCAAACCGACACGGAAGTGATTGCACACTTGGTGGAATGGGAAATGCGCACGGCAGGCAGCTTATTGGAAGCGGTGCAAAAAGTGGTGAAACAATTAACCGGCGCTTACGGCATGGTGGTAATGGATCGTATGCAACCGGAACACTTGGTTGCCGCCCGTTCCGGCAGCCCGTTAGTGATTGGCTTGGGGATTGGTGAAAACTTCCTCGCTTCCGATCAGCTTGCGTTGTTAAGCGTCACCCGTCGTTTTATTTTCTTGGAAGAAGGTGACATCGCCGAGATTACCCGTCGTTCCGTGGATATTTACGATCGCGAAGGCAACAAAGTAGAACGTGAAGCGCACGATTCCAATTTAGAAAACGATGCGGCGGAAAAAGGCAAATACCGCCACTTCATGCAAAAAGAAATTTACGAACAACCGACCGCCCTGATCAACACCATGGAAGGTCGTGTGACCCACAATAACGTGGTGGTTGAAGCCATCGGTAACGGCGCCAAAGAAATTCTGGAAAAAGTCGAACACGTTCAAATCGTTGCTTGCGGTACGTCGTACAACTCCGGTATGGTGGCGCGTTATTGGTTTGAGAGTTTGGCAGGCGTCAGCTGCGATATTGAAATCGCCTCCGAATTCCGTTACCGCAAATTCGTGGTGCGCCCGAACAGCCTGTTGATTACCCTTTCCCAATCCGGTGAAACGGCGGATACGTTAGCCGCCTTACGTTTGGCGAAAGAAAAAGGCTACATGGCGGCAATGACCATTTGTAACGTGGCAGGTTCCTCCTTGGTGCGTGAATCTGATTTAGCCTTCATGACCCGCGCCGGCGTGGAAATCGGTGTGGCTTCGACCAAAGCCTTCACTACGCAATTGGCGTCATTGTTAATGTTGGTGGTGGCGATCGGTAAAGCGAAACACACGCTTTCTGCCGAGAAAGAACAGGAAATGGTCAAAGCCTTACAAGCGTTGCCGGCAGAAATTGAAAAAGCTTTGGCGTTCGATAAACAAATTGAAGCCTTGGCAGAAGATTTCGCCGAAAAACACCATGCCTTATTCTTAGGTCGCGGCGAATATTATCCGATCGCCATGGAAGCGTCCTTGAAGCTGAAAGAAATTTCCTATATTCATGCCGAAGCCTATGCCGCCGGCGAATTGAAACACGGACCATTGGCGTTAATTGACGCGGATATGCCGGTTATCGTGGTGGCGCCGAATAATGAATTATTGGAAAAAATCAAATCCAATATTGAAGAAGTGCGCGCTCGCGGCGGTCAGTTGTATGTTTTCGCCGACAAAGAAGCGGGTTTTACCGAAGCGGAAGGGATGAAAATCATCACCATGCCGACGGTCAACGAAATCACCGCGCCGATTTATTACACCGTGCCGATGCAGCTATTGGCGTATCACATCGCGCTGATTAAAGGCACCGATGTGGATCAGCCGCGTAACCTGGCGAAAGCGGTTACCGTAGAGTAATCGTAAAAAACGCCTTAAAATTCGACCGCACTTTGGTTTCAGCAATCAAAGTGCGGTTTGTTTTTGCGCCAAATTTTAAACGCCGTTTTAGCTAATTTGATAATGCAGGAAACGATAAGACTTACGCACCGTCGGCACAATCCACATGATGGCGGCTTGCAGCAAACCGATACGTTTCCAGGCGGGAAAATCAAACATATATTTCGCCGAAATCAGGTGCAGATTATCCGCCCAACGTTCCATTTCATGATCATCGTCGCAGCCGTAATCAAACTGCGCCCGCATATGTTTCATCACGTCATGGTGTTTTTGCGAATTGCGACTCATCCACGTGCTGCCGATGTCAAAGGCGATTTCTCCACCACGAAAACGGGCGGCAAGATCTTCAAACAGCTTTTTCACCTGCGCTTCATTGAAATACATCAGCACGCCTTCAATAACGAATAAAAACTGCGCCTGCGGATAGTTGGTGCGTAACTCGTCCATCCAATCCGTGTCAAATGCCGACGCGGCAAGCAGAATTTCATTTTCTGCTGGCGGCATCAGTTGTTTGCGCAATGCAATCACATCGGGCAAGTCCAGCTCATAAAACGGCACATTTTTGCCGATGTCGCCCACGCGCTCATGGCGTGCATCCAGCCCGCAACCGATCATCACGATAATCGGTTGCTGGTGTTGTTGAATAAAGGCTTTGGTGATGCTATCCAAATAGGTGGCGCGAATCGCCGACCCCACCGAACTGCGGATAGCGGTGTCAAACTTACTGAAATCATAATCAATTTGCGGCACCAGGCGTAGCGCAGACGCGTCGTGAATAATCGGCTCGGGCTTGAGGGACTCGTGATAACGCATATAGAGCGGAATAAGCAGGGTCTCGCTGACCGCATCCTGAATTTTAAACATCATTACCTCCTTGTGGAAACGCGCGGTTAAACCGCGTGGAGTCATGTGTGGCGGACAGTACGGCGCAATCTGCCGTCGGGAAAAGACGAATGTTGTCTTCTTGAGAACAGGAAGATTATAGATGAGAATTATTCTTAATTAAAGGCTGAGATTGGGGCTGGCTGAAAAACGTTTGAAAAAACGACCGCACTTTTGGGGATGAGACGCCTGATATTGCAAGCCTAATACCGAAAAGTGCGGTCATTTTTACGGGTGAATTTTACTTCTTAAACGCGCCCAAAATACCGCGCATGATTTGTTTTGTCACTTGGTTGCGAATATTGCGGCCGACGGATTTTGCCACACTGCTGACGACTTGTTCGGTAACGGAGAGTTGTTCGCCGCGTTTTTTGGTGCCGAAAATCATGCGGCTGAGGCTGCCCATGATGCCGTTTTCTTCTTCCTGTTTGGCTTGTTCCGCCTGTTTTTGCGCTACGGCGGCGAGATCCGCCTGCGCATTTAGTACTTCAAATGCCGATTCGTTATCCACATAATCTTTATAGAACGCGTACAAGTCGTCGTCTTTCACCCACGCGGCGCGTTGTTCGGCGGTAATCGGCGCCAATTGGCTTTTCGGCGGGAAAATGTAGGCGATTTCCACCGGTGTCGGCATGCCTTTTTCATCGAGGAAAGAGACCAGCGCTTGCCCCACGCCAAGGGTGGAAATGGTTTCTACCACATTGACTTTCGGGTTGGAGCGGAAGGTTTCTGCCGCCGATTTCACCGCTTTTTGATCGCGCGGCGTAAAGGCGCGTAGTGCGTGTTGTACGCGGTTACCCAGTTGACCGAGCACGGTGTCCGGCAAATCCAGCGGGTTTTGGGTCACGAAATAAATGCCCACGCCTTTGGAACGAATCAGGCGTACAACCTGTTCCACTTTATCCACCAACACGCTTGGTGCACCGTCGAACAATAAATGGGCTTCGTCAAAGAACATGACGAATTTCGGTTTATCGGGATCGCCCACTTCCGGCAGCTGCTCAAATAATTCCGCCATTAACCAAAGCAGGAAGGCGCTGTACATGCGCGGGGAATTGATCAGTTTTTCCGAATTTAACACATTGATGACGCCGCGACCGTCGCGGGTTTGCAACCAGTCTTCCAGATTCAGCGCCGGTTCGCCGAATAAATTCGCCGCGCCTTCATTTTCCAGCGTTAATAATGCACGCTGAATGGCGCCCACGCTGGCGGCGGATACATTGCCGTATTCCACTTGGAAGGTTTTGGCATTTTCCGCCACATATTTCAACATGGCGCGCAGATCTTTTAAGTCGATAAGCAATAAGCCTTTGTCATCGGCAACGCGGAATACCAGATTGAGCAAGCCTTCTTGGGTGGCGTTTAAATTCAATAAGCGGGAGAGCAGCAACGGCCCCATTTCGGAAATGGTGGTGCGCAGCGGAATGCCGGTTTCGCCGAAGACATCCCAAAAGGACACGGGATAACCGCTTAAATAGCTTTCACCGCCTAAATTGAACTGTTCGATACGTTCGGCGATTTTGCCTTGCATGGCGCCCGCTTGCACCAAGCCCGATAAGTCGCCTTTCACATCTACCAGAAATACCGGAACGCCGTCGTCACTGAAGGCTTCCGCCATTTTGCGTAAGGTGACGGTTTTGCCGGTTCCGGTGGCGCCGGCAATTAAGCCGTGGCGGTTTGCCATTTTGGCGGTAATGCCGAGTTGTTGATTTTGTTCGGTTTGGGCGAGTAAATATTGCATATTGATTGTTCCTGATAAATGACGGATAAATTTCCCGCATGATATTTAAAAATAGAAGTGCGGTCAAAAAATAAGTTGTTTTTACGGTATAATTCCGTACATTTCAGAGAATAACGGGGAAAGGGATGGCAACGGCAGAAATTTTGATCATTAAAATCGGCGAGGTGCAACAGCTTACCTTTGCCGACGGCTCGCGCTATGAAAGCGCTATTCGTAAGACGCCGGTTGAGACGGTGAAAATTCACGCGCTCGGTGCGGAAGGCAATGATGTGGGATTGAAAGCCCATCATGGCGGCGTCGATAAAGCGCTGTTTTTTATGTCGGCAGATGCCTTTCCGGCGTTAAATTCACTATTAGGCGAAAATTTTTCTTATCAGGGGACGGCGGTTTACGGCGAGAATTTTGTGGTTTCCGCGCTGAATGAAGATTCCGTGTGTGTGGGCGATATTTATCAAATCGGCTCCTGCGTAGTGGAAGTGTCGCAGCCGCGCAAACCTTGTGAGCGTCTGTCTAAAAATACCAATAATCCGAACACACAACAAACCGTGTATCGCTCCGGTTGGTCGGGTTGGTATGTGCGGGTGGTGCGCGAGGGGGAAATTCAGCGAGGCGATAAATTAATTTTGCAGGCGCGTCCGCATCCCGACTTTACTATTCGCCATTTGAACCGCTTGCTTTCGGCGCCCAACACGATTAACGAATTGGAACAGGCGTTGGCACTTGAGGTGCTGGCGCCGGCATTTAAACGTTCGTTGCATTCTCAGCTTACCAAGTTACAACAAAAACAGGGTTAAAAATGACCGCACTTTTAGATTCCCATTGCCCTTGTCAGTCCCGGAAAATCTATGGGGAATGCTGCGGGCGTTTTCATTCTTATGCGCAGTTTCCCGAAACCGCCGAGCAACTCATGCGCTCGCGCTACGCTGCGTATGTGTTAAAAAATGTGCCTTATATTGTAGAAACCACCGTGCCGAGCCAACAAAAGCTGCTGAACGTGCAGGCGATTCAAACATGGGCGGAAAATACGCAATGGCTTGGTTTGCAGATCCTGAACACGGAAACCCTGACAAAGGTGCAAAGTGCGGTGGAATTTAACGCCGTTTTTCAGGGCGAAGACGGTGAGCAGGCGCATCATGAACGTTCGATTTTCGTAAAAATTGACGGGCGTTGGTATTTTGTGGATCCGACGGTGCCGCTGCCGACCATGAAACAGCCTTGCGTATGCGGATCCGGCAAAAAATTTAAGCATTGCTGCGGAGGATTGTTATGATTGATCTTAAACCCTTTTGTACGTTGTTTTGGCAACGGTTTAATCACAATAAGCTCACACAAGCCGCCGGTTATCTGACGTACAGCACCATGCTTGCCATTGTGCCGCTGATTATGGTGGTGTTTTCTATCTTCTCCGCTTTTCCGGTGTTTAACGAAGTTACCGGTGCGTTAAAAGAGTTTATTTTTACTAACTTTGCCCCGTCCGCCGGCGATGTGGTGGGGCAATATATTGATGAATTTGTGAATAATTCCAAACAGATGAGTGCGGTGGGTATCATCAGTTTGATTGTGGTGGCATTGATGTTGATTAATTCCATCGACCGCACCCTGAACGGCATTTGGCATGACACCAGCACCCGCCCGATTTTTACTTCTTTTGCGATTTATTGGCTGATTTTGACGTTAGGCCCGCTGTTAGTGGGCACCAGTATTGCCGCCAGTTCTTATGTAAAAAACATGTTTGAGCATTCTGCCGCCTCTTCTTTCGGCTTGAAATTACTTGGTTTTGTGCCGTTTCTTTCCACTTGGTTTATTTTCACCGTGATTTATATGGTGGTGCCGAATAAAAAAGTCAGCATTAAACATTCCGCTGCCGGGGCGCTGATTGCCGCGGTGTTTTTTACGCTGGGTAAGCAGGCATTTGCCTGGTACATCGTGACTTTTCCGTCTTATCAGTTAATTTACGGCGCTATGGCGACCTTGCCGATTATGCTGTTATGGATTCAGTTAAGCTGGACTTTCGTGCTGCTCGGCGCGCAACTGGCTGCGGTGCTGGCGGAAGTGCGGTCGAAAAAACGAGAGAATTCATTATGAATGGTATCTTGGGACCACATGAAGGCAAAGAGTTACAATTAATGCTTAATCATGAAAAGAATGTTGCATTATTTAATAATGACTTAGGGATTCCTGCTGAATTTTTCCCTTACATTGAGCAAGGGGCTTTTGCTGTTATGGAGCAAGCCAATGAAATTGATGTGTTGGCTGGTGACTTTGTGCTAATAAATTTTATTGTTTATCGGAAAGGTTATGAGGTTCAGGCGGAGAAATTAAAGTATTTGTTAGCGGAAGGTGCAACTCAGTTTATACCCGGTATAGAAAGAGAGATTGGTCGGATTTTAGGATATCAAGAACAAGATATTGAGTTTTATATTGCCAATTTAGAACAATATTTAACGTGTAGGAAAACAATATGATTGCATTAATTCAACGGGTAACCCAGGCAAAAGTAGAAGTAGGCGGTGAGGTTGTCGGACAAATCAGCAAGGGATTGTTGGTGTTGCTGGGCGTGGAAAAAGACGATGATAGACAAAAAGCGGATAAATTGGCGGAGAAGGTGTTGAATTACCGCGTGTTTAGCGACGCGGATGACAAAATGAATCTGAATGTGCAGCAAATCGGCGGCGAATTATTGGTGGTGTCGCAATTTACCTTGGCGGCGGATACGCAAAAAGGGCTACGCCCAAGTTTCTCTAAAGGCGCACCACCGCAATTAGCAAATGAGCTTTATGGGTATTTCGTGCAAAAGTGCGGTGAGAAATTAAAGGTGGAATGCGGACGTTTTGCGGCGGATATGCAGGTAAGTTTGGTTAATGACGGTCCTGTCACGTTTTGGTTAAGTTGTTAGACCGGATGAAATTTTTATGCGTTTTCCTGGCAGTCGCCCGATTTTTCTGCTAAATTGAAATTCCTTTCGTGATCGATAAAAATTTTTTATTCTTCGCATAAAATTTCCCGGTGTTTAGAATGATTAACAATAACCGGGATTTCATCATTAAAAAGAGGATGTTCTATGACTTTCAATACTTTTGAAACCCTCGCATTAGCGGGCTTTGTGCTGCTGCTTGGGTATTTTCTGGTAAAACGTATTTCCTTCTTGAAAAATTATAATATTCCCGAGCCGGTTGTGGGCGGTTTCTTGGTTGCGATTATTCTGACCGTTTTATATCAGGGTTGGGGATTGTCTTTTACGTTTGATACGCATTTGCAGTCCACCATGATGTTGGTGTTCTTTTCTTCCATCGGTTTAAGTGCCAACTTTGCACGCCTGGTTAAAGGCGGTAAACCGTTAATTATTTTCGTGATCGCGGCAGGGCTATTGATTGCCGTACAAAATACCGTGGGTGTGGCGGGTTCCGTCTTACTCGGCATCGACCCTGCTTACGGGTTAATTGCCGGTTCGGTCACGTTAACCGGCGGACATGGTACCGGTGCGGCATGGGCAGGTAAATTAACGGAGTTATTCCACCTTGAAGGCGCATTGGAATTAGCCATGGCTTGTGCAACCTTCGGTTTGGTCTCCGGCGGTATTATCGGCGGTCCGGTGGCGCGTCATTTATTGCGTAAAATGAATCATGGCGAGAATCCGGAAAATGATGATGTTGATGATGTACAAGAAGCCTTTGAGCATCCCACTTATCAACGTAAAATTACAACCCGTTCATTAATTGAAACAATTACCATGATGGCGTGCTGTTTGCTTATCGGTCAATTCTTGGATGCGCATACAAAAGGTACCGTTATTGAATTGCCGACGTTCGTATGGTGTCTGTTTACCGGGGTGGTCATTCGTAACTCCTTAACCCATATCTTCAAGTTTAACGTTGCCGATTCCGCTGTGGATGTTTTGGGTAATGTGGGTTTGTCCTTATTCTTAGCTATCGCATTAATGTCCTTAAAATTATGGCAATTGGCAGGATTGGCATTACCGGTCATGGTTATTTTGGCAATTCAGGTGGTTATCATGGCGCTCTTCGCGATTTATGTGACTTACCGTATGATGGGCAAAGATTATGATGCGGTAGTATTAAGTGCCGGTCACTGTGGTTTCGGTCTTGGTGCGACACCGACTGCGGTTGCCAATATGCAGGCAATTACCAGCCGCTTCGGGCCGTCACATAAAGCCTTCTTGATTGTGCCGATGGTAGGGGCGTTCTTTATTGACTTGGTGAATGCGTCTTTACTTAAAGTCTTTTTATTTGTGGTATCGGCATTACACTAATTAAGTTTATCGAAATAAAAACCCCATTGCGCTGTTCGTTCAATGGGGTTTTTGTTTATTTAACGATTTTTAAGTTATTTTGCCACCCAAAGCGGTAAGCGTAGGGTGACGGCTAACCCGCCCAAGTTGGCTTTTCCTGCCCAGACCGCACCGTGATGATCTTTCGCGGTGTTGGCAACAATGGATAAGCCTAAACCTGTGCCGCCGGTTTCGCGGGTGCGGGCTTCATCAACGCGATAAAACGGCTTAAAGATTTTTTCATATTCATCTTCCGGTAAACCTGCGCCGTTATCTTCAATACGAATAAATAAGTCATTTTCATGGGTGTAGATATGCATTGAAATTGCCGATTTCGTGTATTTCAACGCATTTCTGACAATATTTTCCACCGCACTTGCAAGAAGACCATGGTTACCGTTGAGGTAATATTGTTCAGGATGGGCAATGCCTTGTTCCACATTAAAACGAATATTTCGTTGAGCCGCTTCAAATTCCGCATCTTCTAAAATTTCTTCCCAAAGTAAAGGTACCGGGAAGATGTCTTTTTCCAGGTGACTGTGCAGCTGCTGACGGGAAAGTTGCAGTAAGTCATTGATCATTTTATCTAAACGTTGTGCTTCCGTATCAATACGCTGAATTTCATTGCTATCGCCTAAACGACGACGTAATAACGCCGTTGCCAGCTGTAAACGGGTTAGTGGCGTTCTTAGCTCGTGAGAAATGGAAGATAACAGCGATTGTTGGTTTAGTAAGACCTCTTCAAGGGAAAGCATCATTCGGTTAAAACTTTGTCCTACTTGGCGCAGTTCGATTAAACCTTTGGTTTCAAGCTCTTTATTGATATTCAGATTTCCCACCGCGACGGCATTCGCCGCCAGTTGTAAGTTACGAATAGGCTGTCCGATACTGCGCGATAGCCACCATAATAATGGCGTAGAAATCAAAATGACCAAAATAATCAGGAAAAACGGGCGGTCAAAAATGTAGTTCAGGATTTCTTTTTGCGCGTTGATCTGATTGACAAAATACAAGCTATAAGATTGATTATGCTCAGGATTTAAATAAAGCGAAAACGGACCGACAATTTGAATGTTGGAATAGATTTTCTTTAGCGGTTGATCCAGTGAGGCGTTATTAAAAATAAATTGGCGTACCGATTTTTCTTCTTCGGTGAGTGCGCCGAGAATTTGCCCGCTAGGTGAAATTAATACCGGGTGGGAAGTAAATCGATCATTCGGGAAACTGGGGACGCCCGCTAAAATACGGGAAATTTGGTTGTTCCGAATGGATGTCGCAATTTCTTTTTGGTATTTGGCAACTTCATATTCTTTTAGGTTAGAGTAAATATGGGCATCAAAATAAGGCAATAGAAAAATAAAGATCAGTAAAATAGAAAATGTGAGCCAGAAGAAGGTAAAAATTCGTATGGTGAGTGAGTTAAAAATAAATTCTTTTCTGAACATGATTGCTAGGGATGAAAAAGGCTATATAAAAATAGCCTTTATTGTTATTTTTCCGCAATTAATAAATAACCGCGACCACGAAGTGTTTTAAACCATGGGAGGTCATCGGGACGAGACGGTAATTTTTTCCGTAAATTCGACATATGCATATCAATGGCACGATCAAAAGGCGTAAGCGGTTTGCCTAAAACTTCAAGACTGAGTTCTTCACGGGTTAAAATTAATCCCGGATTGGTGATCAGTTTTAACAGTAACGCAAATTCGGTACCGGTGAGTTCCAGATCTTTTGTGCCCAACATTGCCTGTTGGCGTCCCGGATAAAACACGATGCCGCCAAATTCAACTTTGTCCACATCTGCCGGATCTTTTGCACTATTTGCCTGTGCGGTGCGTCTTAAAATCGCTTTAATTCGTGCAACCAATTCACGATCATTAAACGGCTTCGGCAGGTAGTCGTCCGCTCCCAATTCAAGCCCTAAAATACGATCAATGTCATCACCACGGGCGGTCAGCATCATGACCGGCGTGGAATAGGTTTTTCTGATTTGTTTTAATGTTTCGATACCGTTTAAGACCGGCATCATAATGTCTAATAAGATGAGATCATAACTATGGTCAAGTAATTCCAGTGCTTCTTTACCATTGTTCGCGACATTCACCTGAAAGCCTTCTAAATCTAATAATTGTGCCAACAGTTCGGTGAGTTCCGCATCATCATCAACAAGTAAAATTTTAGCCATAGGTTAAGCCTTATTCGGGTTACAAATAAAAAGAGTGAAGATTATTTCCAGAATTGCCACCAACGCTTAGCTTGCGCGTCAGGTGCCGTGATAATGGTATTATTCACCTCGACTTTATCGTCATTCGGTAACGGTTTGTCCAAGTCAAAGTTGCTTACGGTGCCATTTTGGTCGAAGTGTACGACCAACGTATGCTGTTCCGGCGTTTCATAGGCTTTTTGTTGTAAGTAAACATAATACCAGGCGTGGTTGCTGTAAGGATCGATGAGAACCGGCGTACCGAGTAAATACTGAACCTGTTGGGCTGTCATGCCGGTTTTTAATTGCGTAACTTTTGAGGCTTCCAAATAGTTGCCTTGCGGTACATCAATACGATAAACAACTTTATTGACGGTGGAGCAGGCGGTAACACTGAGCGCGAAAATAAGTGCGGTTACAACAGATCTGAATTGCATTTCTTTGCCTTTTTATTCTCTGGATAATGTGGACGATGATACCGAAAGTTTAATTAATTGCCAAACTAATTCTGTTCTTTTAACTGGCGCTGCAACTGATCGCGCAAATTTGGCGGGAGCCCTTTGATTGTAAGCGTATCGGCGGCTTCATCCCAAATGATACGTTGATTAATTAACTCGGCATCAAAACTAATAGTCACCCCCTTGCCGGAGCCGGAGAATTTCGTGAGCGACTTAAGTGCGGTGCGAACCGGCGGTATATTTTCTTCCAAGCCGTAATTTTGCGCTTGAGTAAACTCGGCAAAAGGTTGTTGGTTTAGAGTCGGCAGCTCGCCGGAAAGTTCCGTAAGTTCAATGTCTTCGCCGCTATTTATCTGCCCTTTGCAGTATTCAAACACCTGTTTTTTTACCGCCTGGGTTTGTTCACGATTTAACTCGCCTTGCGCGCAGTAATCACTCACCGCCTGTAACAAACATTGATTTTGTACTTGCGGATTGAGTCCTTCTTCCGCGCCGAGGAAGTCCATAAAGAAGTCCGCGATTTTGCGTCCTACGCGCCCCTTGATGAAGGTTAAGTAACGATTGGAATTGGCATTAAGCTGCAGGTCGGTCAAATTAATGCGTGCCGCCACATCAAATTGGGTGATGTCTAAATATTCGGTACGTTGAATTTCCAGTTTGTCATCTACCAACATACTGACACGACTATCCAATAACGCGATAAACAGGTAATCGGTGGCGAGAAAATTATATTGGCATAAAACCAAGGTGCCGTTATCGGCAAAATTATATTTACCCAGTTCGTTAATCAGTAAATTCGTCGCTTCATAGCTGAACGGTAGAAATTCCAGTTCATTTTCCAACAAACGATTCAGACTTTGTGCAAACACCGAGGAGTCCAGAAAAACACCATAACCTTTCGCTTTGTTTTGATAGCCTTGGTGTAACTGCAACATCATCTGTTCCACTTCCGGCGTGATTGTCAGCACTTGTTCACGTAGCACGCTATGCAGTTGCGGCACGCTTTCCGCTTCGGTTTGATTGGATTTGATAATTTGGTGGAGAATAATTTGTTTAACTGTAATGCTCATGAAATTGTCCCTAAAAAAATTCCGCCTATTATAACCGCACTTTTTACCAGAACTAACAAAATATGTTAGGATTAGCGCAATTATCGGTTAATATATGCGGCATTTTAAATCGGCAGACCAACCAAACATGGCAATTCAATCAAAATATCAAGATAAACAAATAGATGAAATTCTCAACGACATGATTGCAGTGCTTGAAAAACACCAAGCGCCGCTGGATTTATCCTTAATCGTGTTAGGCAATATGACCACCAATTTACTGCTCGGCAGTGTCGGAAAACAGCAACGACAAGTGCTGGCGAAAGCCTTTTCCGACGCTTTGCTGAACTCCGTTAACACGGCGAACCAATAACATTATGTGGAAATTCAACAGCAAACAATATCGTGAAGAAACCTCGCAAAAAATCTCGTGGGGTCACTGGTTTGCTTTTTTTAATATTCTATGGGCGATTTTTATCGGTGCCCGTTATGCTTTTATTATCGACTGGCCCGACACCCTATTCGGCAAAGTGTATTTTTTCATCAGCTTATTGGGGCACTTCAGTTTTATTGTTTTCGCCTTTTATTTGCTGGTGATTTTCCCCCTCAGTTTTATCGTCAAAAACCACCGCACTTTTCGTGGGCTGACCGTCATTCTTGCCACTATCGGCAATACCTTGCTATTGGTGGATACGGAAGTCTTCGTTCGTTTTAATCTTCACCTTTCCTCCTTGGTCTGGAATTTACTGGTGAATCCGGAAAACGGCGAACTTTCCCGCAACTGGCAACTTTTCTTCGTGCCGATGCCGTTGATCTTATTGGTACAAATGCTGTTTTCCCGTTGGTCTTGGCAAAAATTGCGCAGTTTGGAACGGCAAAAATGGCTGAAAGGCGTGGGCATTTTTTTCGTTTGTACGTTTAGCGCCACCCATCTGATTTATGCGTGGGCGGACGCGTATTTGTATCGTCCGATTACGATGCAGCGTTCCAATTTCCCGTTGTCCTATCCGATGACCGCCCGTTCGTTCCTAGAAAAACATGGCTTTATCAATAAGCAGGAATATGCCGAACGGCTGGCTCAGGAAGGGCGTTTGGATGCGTTGGCGATTGAATATCCGAAAAAGCCGCTGACTTTTGATGAACCGGAGGATAAACAAAATATCGTCCTGATTACGGTTTCCGGTTTGCGTTATGATGCCATTAATGCAGAGATCATGCCGAATTTAGCGCAGTTCGCCGCCGATTCCACGCAATTTACCAATCATTACAGTAGTGGCAATAACAATAACGCCGGTTTGACGGGCTTGTTTTATGGTCTGAATGCAAATTACACCGACAGCTTACTGAGCAACAAAACCCCTTCCGCACTGGTTGGACGCATGACGCAACAGAAATACGCGCAAGGGCTGTTTTCCGGCAGGAAGTTTAATGCCAGCATTTTACGGCGTGCGATTTATCAGCAAACCAAGCTGACCGGTGACACTTCCAATCAAAGCGCGGTAAATGCTTTCCAACGCTGGCTGGAGACGGCAAAGACGCAGGATAAACCGTTCTGGGGTTATTTGAGCCTGGACATTAAACCGAATTTATCACCGGAAAATTACGCGCAGGAGCGCACCAAAATTGATGAATTATTGGGGCGGATTTTGCCGCAGTTGGATTTGCCGAATACGTTGGTGATTATTACCGCCGAACATGGCTACACTTTCCGGCAGCTCACGGAGAAAGAAGAAAACAGCTATTTCGCCCAAGATGAAGTGCGGGTGCCGCTGATTGTGCATTGGCAAGGTTTGGCGAAAGGCAAAGTGACAAAATTAACATCTCATGTGGATGTGTTGCCGGCGTTAATGAAACATGTTTTCAAGGTGAAAAACCCCATTGGCGATTACGCGCAGGGGCGTGATCTGTTTGACTTGAGCCAGACGCCGGATTGGGTCTTGGTGTCCAATTATCGCTGGAATGTGATTATTCAGCCGGACGGCACGCAATATCATATTGATACCCGCGGAAACTATCAAAAATATGACCGCACTTATCAGAAAATTTCCTCCGAAAGACCGCCGTTAGGGCTGTTTTTGGAAGTGTTTAATCAAGAGCGTTCATTTTTGGAAAAATGATTAAAAATACGCCTGACCAATAGTCAAAACCGATTATATTTTTAAGGTTGCTCGCTTTATACTAGCGGGCAATTTATATCAGGACAAATACGATGTTATTAATTAAAAATCTGCGAATTTTTTATAACATTATCCGTTATTGCAATGAATCCGCTTCATTGTTC
The DNA here is from genome assembly GCA_017160915.1 of Aggregatibacter actinomycetemcomitans. GTDB lineage: Bacteria > Pseudomonadota > Gammaproteobacteria > Enterobacterales > Pasteurellaceae > Aggregatibacter > Aggregatibacter actinomycetemcomitans_B. The sequence continues at coordinate 126,654 of JACAWG010000061.1, read as the reverse complement.
GCCTTTTTTTTTCAATTAATAAACGATCCTCTTTTGAGGATTTTTTTCTATTTGCGCCCATCACATTTTCCAATTTGCCTACCATGGAGTAATTATGACGAAGAATCATGTTCGGAGTTTCAAAACCTATATTCGAGATGAAATTATTAAAAAAGGCGGCTGGGTTAATGCACACGCGCATGCCGACCGCGCTTTTACCATGACTCCGGAAAAAATCGGGATTTATCACAGCAGTAATTTGCAGCAAAAGTGGGACTTGGTGGACGAGGTAAAACGCACCTCCTCCGTAGATGATTATTACGCCCGTTTTTGTCAATCCATCGAATTGATGATTTCCCAAGGGGTCACGGCGTTCGGTACCTTTGTGGATATTGACCCGGTGTGCGAAGATCGCGCCATTATCGCCGCCCACAAAGCGCGTGAAGTGTATAAAAATGACATTATTCTGAAATTTGCCAACCAAACGTTGAAAGGCGTCATTGAACCGACGGCGCGTAAATGGTTCGACATCGGTTCGGAAATGGTGGATATGATCGGCGGCTTGCCTTATCGTGACGAATTGGATTACGGGCGCGGTTTGGACGCTATGGATATTTTGTTGGATAAAGCCAAATCCCTCGGCATTATGTGCCATGTGCACGTGGATCAGTTCAATTCGCCGCAGGAAAAAGAAACGGAGCAGTTGTGCGACAAAGCCATTGAGCATGGTATGCAAGGTCGGGTGGTGGCGATTCACGGTATTTCTATCGGTTCGCATTCCAAAGAATATCGTTATCGTTTATATGAAAAAATGCGTCAGGCACAAATGATGATGATTGCCTGCCCGATGGCATGGATTGACAGTAACCGAAAAGAGGAACTGATGCCATTCCATAATGCGCTCACGCCGGCGGATGAAATGATCCCGGAAGGCATTACGGTTGCTATCGGCACCGACAATATCTGTGATTACATGGTGCCTTTATGCGAAGGCGATATGTGGCAGGAGTTAAGCCTGTTGGCGGCAGGTTGCCGCTTCCCGGATTTGGATGCCATGGTGAATATTGCCAGCATCAACGGGCGTAAAGTGTTGGGCATTGATTAGAAAGGAAAATACCGAGTTTAGCGCTCGGTATTTTTGATTGACGCAGTAAAAGTGCGGTGGATTTTAGCGGTGTTTTTCTTCCCGCTTCACTTCATCCCATAATACATCCATTTCGACCAGTGAAGTCTCTTCAAAACGGCGGTTTTGTTGTTTTAATTTTTCTTCTACCCGACGGAAGCGTTGTTCAAATTTTTGGTTCGCTTTGCTCAGGCTTTCTTCCGCCTGACATTTCAAATGACGGCTTAAGTTGACGGTGGCAAACAACAAATCACCCATTTCTTCTTCGATTTTCTGTTGATCCTGCGGGGAGCGTGCTATTTCCTGTTTCACTTCCTGCAATTCTTCTTCCACTTTGGCGAAAACCGGCGCGATGGCTTTCCAATCAAATCCGACTTTAGCACAGCGTTTTTGCAATTTTTCTGCCCGCATTAAGGCGGGAAAGGCATGGGGAATATTATCTAAAATAGAGGTGCGACCTTGATTTTGATGCTCCTGCGCTTTCATGGCATTCCAGTTCTGCAAGGCTTCCTGCTCGTTATTGGCGTGTTTGTTGCCAAACACATGGGGATGACGGCGCACGATTTTTTCCGCAACGTCTTGTACCACTTGATCAAAGGTAAACTTTTTTTCTTCCGCTGCCAATTGGCTGAGAAAGACCACCTGTAAAAGCAAATCGCCCAATTCTTCCTTAAGATTTTCCACATTATTTTGCTCAATGGCTTCAATGACTTCGTAGGCTTCTTCTTTCAGGCACGGAATCATGGATTGGTAGGTTTGTTTAACGTCCCACGGGCAACCGTGTTCGGGATCACGCAGTTGGGCGATGAGTTGGGTAAAATCATGAATGGAATAGGTCATTTTATGCTCAAAATCCGTTAAAAAAGGGATCTTGATCCTAACACAAAAGGCATTTGGGATCATTTTCTTCATTGTAAATGAAAGTTTTTCTCAAAATGTGATCCAGCACATATTTTTTTTTGTATCCCGGTGCTACTATACAACCAAAGTAAATTAACCCTGATCAGATAAGGAGTCGATTATGTACAAACATGTGTTAGTTGCAGTTGATCTTTCAGAAGAAAGTGCGTTCTTGTTGAAAAAAGCGGTCGGCGTAGCAAAACGTCATGATGCGAAGTTATCCATTATTCATGTGGATGTTAACTTCTCGGATCTTTACACAGGGCTGATTGACGTGAATATGGTATCAATGCAGGATCGTATTTCCAGCGAAACCCAACAAGCGTTGATCCAACTTGCCGAACAAGCGGGCTACCCGATCACCGAAAAACTCAGTGGTAGTGGGGATTTAGGTCAAGTATTAACCGATGCCATCGAAAAATATGATGTAGATTTACTTGTCACCGGTCACCACCAAGACTTCTGGAGCAAATTGATGTCCTCCACCCGTCAGGTGATGAATTCAATTACTGTTGATATGCTTGTTGTTCCTCTTCGTGACGAATAAGACAAATAGTAAATAAGTTGTAGAAAATAATACAAAAACTAACCGCACTTTCACGAGTTCTGAATGTGAGTGCGGTTTTTGTTTTTCACCTTGTCGGGAAAATAAAACATTATAGCTAAAAAGGTTTTTTATAAATGGAAAAAGTGTGTAACAATACGCAGTTACCTAATTACCTTTTAATTCTAAAGATATTTTAAGAAAGCAAGGCTTGTAAATGAAGACAACAGCACAAATTCGACAATCGTATCTTGATTTCTTCCATAGCAAGGGGCATCAAGTTGTAGCAAGTAGTTCTTTGGTTCCGGAAAATGACCCGACATTATTATTTACCAATGCGGGAATGAACCAATTTAAAAATGTTTTTTTAGGTTTGGAAAAACGCCCTTATAGCCGTGCCACCACTGCCCAACGTTGTGTGCGTGCCGGAGGAAAACATAATGATTTAGAAAATGTGGGTTACACAGCCAGACACCATACGTTCTTTGAAATGCTCGGAAACTTCAGTTTTGGGGATTATTTTAAACATGACGCGATCCACTTCGGTTGGGAATTTTTAACATCTCCGCAATGGTTGGGATTACCGAAGGAAAGATTATGGGTCACCGTGTACGAAACCGATGAAGAAGCCTATAAAATTTGGCACGATGAAATCGGTATTCCGGCAGAACGCATTATTCGTATCGGCGATAACAAAGGCGCGCCTTATGCTTCCGATAACTTCTGGCAAATGGGCGACACCGGTCCTTGCGGTCCTTGTACCGAAATTTTCTATGATCATGGTGATCACATTTGGGGCGGGCCGCCGGGATCGCCGGAAGAAGACGGTGATCGTTACATTGAAATCTGGAATATCGTGTTCATGCAATTTAATCGCCACGCTGACGGCACGATGGAAAAATTGCCGAAACCGTCTGTGGATACCGGTATGGGTCTGGAGCGAATCAGTGCGGTGTTGCAGCATGTGAATTCCAACTACGATATTGATATTTTCCAAAAATTAATTGCCAAAGCGGCGGAATTGACCGGTGAAAAAGATTTAACTAATAAGTCGTTACGCGTCATTGCCGACCACATTCGTTCTTGCGCTTATTTAATCGCAGACGGCGTGGTGCCTTCCAACGAAGGACGCGGTTATGTGTTGCGTCGCATTATCCGTCGCGCAGTGCGTCACGGGCATTTATTGGGCGCCACTGAAGCGTTTTTCTATAAGCTTGTGCCGACCTTAATTGAAGTGATGGCGCAGGCGGGCGAGGAAGTGAAAAAACACCAAGCCACCGTGGAAAAATTACTGCGTTTGGAAGAAGAACAATTTGCGCGCACGCTGGAACGTGGTTTGACCTTATTGGATGAGGCTTTAGCCGAAGTGAAAGACAAGGTATTATCCGGCGAAGTGGCGTTCAAGTTATATGATACTTACGGTTTCCCGCTGGATTTAACCGCCGATGTTTGTCGTGAACGCGGTATTACCATCGACGAAGCGGGATTTGAGCGCGAAATGGAAAACCAACGTTTGCGCGCGCAATCCGCCAGCCAGTTCGGTATGGATTATAACAATGTTATTCGTGTTGACGGTATGACCCGTTTTGAAGGCTATACCGAATCGGAAACGCTGGCAAAAGTGACCGCACTTTTCCATGACGGTAAGCCGGTGGATGCCATTCATGCCGGTCAAAGTGCGGTGGTTATTTTAGATAATACGCCGTTCTATGCGGAATCCGGTGGTCAAATCGGAGACATCGGGCGCTTAGAAGGCAACGGTTTTAATTTTGACGTAAAAGACACCCAAAAATATGGTCAGGTATTCGGTCATATCGGTGAACTTACCCAAGGTAGTTTATCCGTCGGGCAGTCGGTGAATGCAGTGGTTGACGATGTTCGCCGTCAACGCATTTCATTAAATCACTCTGCAACCCATTTGTTGCACGCCGCGTTACGTCAGGTCTTAGGCGAACACGTCGCTCAGAAAGGATCGCTTGTTTCTGATGCGTTATTGCGTTTTGACTTTGCTCAACATGAACCTATCAGTAAAGCGCAATTAGCCGAAGTAGAACGCATAGTTAATCAGCAAGTTCGAGCGAATAACCCGATTCAAACGGATATTATGGAACTGGAAGCCGCCAAAGCGAAAGGTGCGATGGCGTTGTTCGGCGAGAAATATTCCGATCAGGTGCGCGTATTGACCATGGGGGATTTCTCCATTGAATTATGTGGTGGTATCCATGCGAAGCGTACCGGTGACATCGGGCTATTTAAAATAATAACGGAAACGGCAGTGGCGGCGGGCATTCGTCGTATTGAAGCGATTACCGGCGAAACTGCAATCGAATGGTTACAAAACCAACAATCTTTATTAAATCAAAGCGCCGAATTACTGAAATCGGATGTCAATTCCATTACGGATAAGATTTCTCTGTTGCAAGATAAATTTAAGAAAGTTGAGAAAGAGCTACAAACATTAAAAGAAAAAGCTGCGCTGCAAGCCGGTAATGACCTGGCACAAAGTGCGGTGAAAATTAATGGTGTTTCTGTCATTGCGCAACAACTTGATGGTATTGAAGCGAAGTCTTTACGTTCAATGGTTGATAGCCTGAAAAATCAATTAGGTTCGGCGGTGGTTGTATTTGCTTCCGTAGTAGATGAAAAAGTTAATCTTATTGTAGGGGTAACTCAGGATCTGACAGGGAAAGTAAAAGCCGGCGAATTAGTGAATTTGATGGCTCAACAAGTTGGTGGTAAAGGCGGTGGCCGTTCTGATATGGCCATGGCCGGCGGTACTCAGCCGGAAAATGTAAACAAAGCGTTATCGGTTTGCTCCGATTGGTTGAAAGCGAATTTATAGGCTTTGTTTGTACTTAAGGTTCGGTTTTTGTGTTGGTTGTAAAGCAAATACCGAATCAAATAAAAGAATGTTTAACGTTTTGATAGGGATGTTGGAAGCACAATAGGGAAGTTATAAATAAACTAGAAAGGTGAGGAGTTTATATGCTGATCTTAACCCGTAAAGTTGGCGAAAGCTTGCTCATCGGCGATGATGTTTCTATCACGATCCTGAATATACGAGGCAACCAAGTCAAAATCGGTGTGCAAGCACCCAAGGATGTTTCTGTTCATAGAGAAGAAATTTACCAACGTATTCATCAAGCAAAGGATGAACAGAAAGCGTAGCAAATTTTATGATCAATGAAGATGGTGAAATTATGACTAAACTAACTTGCTTTAAAGCTTATGATATCCGTGGTCGCTTAGGCGATGAATTAAACGCAGATATTGTTTATCGTATAGGTCGTGCATTTGGGCAGTTTTTAAAGCCCAAAACAATTGTCGTTGGTGGCGATGTTCGCTTAACGAGCAAAGAACTAAAAAGTGCGGTAACAAATGGATTATTGGATTCCGGTGTTAATGTAATTGATTTAGGTGAAACGGGGACAGAGGAAGTCTATTTTGCTACATCATTTTTGAAAACTGATGGTGGTATTGAAGTGACCGCAAGTCACAACCCGATGGACTACAACGGCTTAAAATTAGTGCGTGAAGGGTCACGTCCGATTAGTGCGGATACCGGGTTGGCGGATATTCAACGTCTGGCGGAGGAAAATAATTTCCCGCCGGTGACCAAACGTGGCGAGTATAAACAACTTTCCGTACTTGGTGATTACGTTGAACACCTCTTATCTTATATTAATCTCGATTCGCTAAAACCGTTGAAGTTAGTGATTAACTCGGGTAATGGCGCCGCAGGGCATGTGATTGATGCGATTGAAGCGCAATTTAAAGCAAAACGCGTACCTGTCGAGTTCATCAAAGTGCATAATAATCCGGACGGCACTTTCCCGCACGGTATTCCTAATCCGTTGTTGCACGAAAACCGTCAGGACACCATTGATGCGGTGTTAAAACACAAGGCGGATATGGGCATTGCGTTTGATGGCGATTTCGACCGTTGCTTCCTGTTCGATGAACACGCAAACTTCATTGAAGGTTATTACATTGTCGGCTTGTTAGGTCAGGCATTCCTGCAAAAAAACAAAGGTGCGAAAATTATTTATGACCCGCGCTTAATCTGGAATACGGTGAAATTAGTGGAAGAAAACGGCGGTGAAGCCGTGATGTCGAAATCCGGACATTCTTTCATTAAAGAAAAAATGCGCGCCGTCGATGCCATTTACGGCGGTGAAATGAGTGCGCACCACTATTTCCGTGATTTCTTCTATTGCGACAGTGGCATGATTCCATGGTTGTTGGTGATGGAATTGGTTTCCGTTACCGGTAAATCCCTGGGTGAGTTGGTGAATAATAGTGTGAATACATTCCCGTCTCCGGGGGAAATTAACAGCAAATTAGCCGATGCGAAAAGCGCCATTGCCCGTGTGCGTGCCGCTTATGAAAAAGATGCAATTCGCGTAGATGAAATTGACGGCATTAGCATTGAATATCCGAACTGGCGTTTCAACCTGCGTTCATCAAATACCGAGCCGGTCGTTCGTTTGAACTTGGAAACCCGTGGCGATAAGCAATTAATGGCGGAAAAAACAGAAGAAATTCTGGCGTTATTACGTCAATAAAACGCGTTGGAAACTAACCGCACTTTTCTTTGTCAGAGAAGTGCGGTCATTTTTATCTAATAGAAGGAAAACTAAATGAAAGCGATTATTCCTGTTGCAGGCTTAGGTACACGTATGTTACCTGCTACTAAAGCCATTCCGAAAGAAATGTTAACTTTAGTGGATAAACCGCTAATTCAATATGTGGTAAACGAATGTGTCGCCGCCGGTATTAAAGAAATCGTTCTGGTAACCCATTCCTCAAAAAATGCCATCGAAAACCATTTTGATACTTCCTTCGAATTGGAAACGATGCTGGAAAAACGCGTAAAACGCCAATTATTGGAAGAAGTGCGTTCCATCGTGCCGAAAAATGTCACCATCATGCACGTTCGCCAAGGCAATGCGAAAGGGTTGGGGCACGCCGTATTGTGTGGTCGTCCGCTGGTGGGTAACGAACCTTTTGCCGTGGTGTTGCCGGATGTATTGCTGGCAGAATTTTCCGCTAATCAGAAAAAAGAAAATCTGGCGTTAATGTTAAAACGCTTTAAACAAACCCAGGCCAGCCAAATCATGGTGAGCCTGGTTAAACCTGAAGAAGTCAGCAGTTACGGTATCGCCGACTGTGGCGGTGTGGAAATTCCACCGGGCGAAAGCGCAAAAATCGATAATATCGTTGAGAAGCCAAGCATTGATGAAGCGCCGTCTAATTTGGCGGTTGTGGGGCGTTATGTATTTTCGGCATCCATTTGGGATCTGTTGGAAAAAACTCCGGTGGGCGTAGGCGATGAAATCCAGTTAACCGATGCTATTGATATGCTGATTGATAAGGAAACCGTCGAAGCCTTCCACATGACAGGCATTTCTTACGACTGTGGCGACAAAATCGGTTATATGAAAGCCTTTGTGGAGTACGGACTGCACCATAATAAACTTGCCGGTGAATTTAAGGCGTACCTCAAAGATTTGGTGAAAACCTTTTAATTTCGGTTTCACACAGGAAAGGCATCAAAGGGTGCCTTTCTTTTTGTCTGGTTATAATATGGAAATCTAGCAGTCTTCACGGCTAGATTGTTATTATCCTTATTTTTTATTAGAATATTGCCTCAAACAATAAGGTTATTTCAGGAATCAACTATGGCGGATTGGAACGGACAATATATTAGTCCTTATGCGGAACACGGAAAAAAAAGCGAACAAGTTAAAAAAATTACGGTATCCATTCCGATTAAAGTGCTTGAAATTCTGACTAACGAGCGCACCCGCCGTCAAATTCGTAATCTACGCCATGCCACCAACAGCGAACTGCTGTGTGAAGCGTTTTTACACGCCTTTACCGGGCAACCTTTGCCGACGGACGAAGACTTGCTGAAAGAACGCAGTGACGAAATCCCGGAAGAGGCAAAAGTCATCATGCGCGAACTGGGGATTGACCCGGATAATTGGGAATATTAATTTCGCATTTTTCATTTTGTCATCTGCTTTTCTGTTATGATAGAGCAAATTATTTTTACCCAATTGCTCTATCATGCGAATACCTCGAATTTACCACCCAACCCCGCTTAATCAGCACTCCTCCTGCGCGCTTTCGGAAGACGGCGCCAATCATGTCGGTCGTGTTTTGCGTATGCAGACAGGCGATCAACTTGAACTTTTCGATGGTAGCAACCATATATATCAAGCCGTCATTAAAGCCGTCACGAAAAAATCCGTTGAAGTGGATATTCTAAACCGCCAATTTGACGATCGCGAAAGCCCCTTAGCCATCCATTTAGGGCAAGTGATTTCCCGTGGCGAACGCATGGAGTTTACCATTCAGAAGTCCGTTGAATTGGGTGTTAATGTGATTACGCCTTTATGGTCGGAGCGTTGCGGTGTGAAATTAGACGGCGAACGGATGGAGAAAAAAATTCAGCAATGGCAGAAAATCGCCATTGCCGCCTGTGAACAATGCGGGCGCAATAAAATTCCGGAAATTCGTCCGTTAATGAAATTACAACAATGGTGCGCGGAACCCGATAACGCGCTCAAATTGAATTTACACCCGAGAGCAAACTATTCTATTCGTACCTTGCCTGAAATCCCGGCGGCAGGTGTGCGTTTATTAATCGGTTCGGAAGGCGGTTTGTCGCCACAGGAAATTGCACAGACCGAGCAACAAGGGTTTGTGGACGTGTTATTGGGAAAACGTGTATTACGCACCGAAACCGCCGCCATGGCAGCAATTACCGCCTTACAGGTGTGTTTCGGTGATTTAGGATAGAGAAGAAAGAAAATATGATGGATTTACAAGATCATTTGCTCATTGCCATGCCGAATTTAGATGACAGCTATTTTTATCGGACTGTTATTTATATTTGCGAGCATAACGAAAAAGGTTCCATGGGGTTAGTGTTAAACCAGCCGACGGATTTAAGTATTGCGGAGCTGGGCGCCAAAATGAATTTCATGATGGTCACCCACCGCACTTATAACGATAAACTGGTGCTTGCCGGTGGTCCGGTGAATATCGATCGCGGCTTTATTTTGCATACCAATACGAAAGTGCCTTTTGATCACAGTTATCGGGTTAATGACAACCTCATGCTCACCACCTCCGCAGATGTGGTGGATACTTTCGGTACGATGTTAGAACCGGAAAAATACCTGGTGACTTTGGGTTGCGCCAGCTGGGAAGCGAATCAGCTCGAACAGGAAATTATGAATAATTCCTGGTTAGTCGTGCCGGCGACGGAACAAATTCTGTTTGATCTGCCCTATGAACAACGCTGGTGGGCGGCGAATCAATTATTAGGCATTGATTCCCATAATTTTGCCGGTCAGGTGGGACACAGTTAATGGGCATCACGGTGCTTGCTTTCGATTTCGGAACGAAAAGTATCGGTTGTGCCGTCGGGCAAAGTATCACCGGCACCGCACAATCCTTGCCGGCGTTTAAAGCACAGGACGGCATTCCCAATTGGGACACCATTGAGAAATGTATTCGGGAATGGCAACCGGCGCGCATTGTGGTCGGTTTGCCACTGAATATGGATGGTACGGAACAGCCCTTAACCTTGCGCGCCAAAAAGTTTGCCAAACGTCTGCACGGGCGTTTTAATTTGCCGGTGGATTTACAGGATGAACGCCTTACTACCACCGAAGCCCGCAGCGAAATTTTTGGTCGTGGCGGCTATCGCGCCCTGAATAAAAGCAAAGTGGACGGCATTTCCGCCTGTTTGATTTTGGAAAGCTGGTTTGAGAATTACGCAGGCTGAACTGCGTTAAAAAACACATAAAAAACCCACCGCACTTTTTATCTTTCAACAAAAAGTGCGGTGGGTTTTTACGACGTTTTAATCAGCGTTTGTGATTAAGCCTGACCTTTAACCGCTTTTAAGCCCGGGAACGGTGCCGGTGTACCTGCGCGTTCTAAGGCTTCTTCAATACGGATTAATTGGTTGTATTTCGCAATACGGTCGGAACGGCTCATGGAACCGGTTTTGATTTGACCTGCCGCAGTACCAACCGCTAAGTCAGCGATGGTTGCATCTTCAGTTTCACCGGAACGGTGAGAGATAACGGCGGTGTAGCCTGCATCTTTCGCCATTTTGATTGCGGCTAAGGTTTCGGTTAAAGAACCGATTTGGTTGAATTTGATTAAGATAGAGTTTGCGATACCTTTCTCAATACCTTCTTTCAGGATTTTGGTGTTGGTTACAAACAAGTCGTCGCCCACTAATTGAACGCGATCGCCTAACACTTTAGTTTGATATGCAAAGCCATCCCAGTCGGATTCGTCTTGACCGTCTTCGATAGACACGATTGGGTATTGTTTGGTTAATTCTTCAAGATAGTGTGTGAATTCTTGAGAAGTGAATGAACGACCTTCGCCTTTCATTTCATATTTGCCGGTTTCTTTGTTGTAGAACTCGGAAGAGGCGCAGTCCATGGCTAATGTCACGTCTTTACCTAACACATAGCCCGCTTTTTCAACGGCTTCTTTAATGCAAGCCAATGCTTCTGCGTTAGAAGTAAGGTTTGGTGCGAAACCACCTTCGTCACCCACCGCAGTATTTAAGCCTTTGCCTTTTAATACTTTCGCCAAGTTGTGGAACACTTCGGCGCCGATACGAAGCGCTTCACGTAAAGTTTTCGCGCCCACCGGCTGAATCATAAATTCTTGAATGTCCACGTTGTTGTCTGCGTGTTCACCACCGTTGATGATGTTCATCATCGGTAATGGCATAGAGTACACGCCCGGCGTGCCGTTGAGTTCTGCGATGTAAGCGTAAAGTGGAAGACCTTTAGATGCTGCTGCCGCTTTGGCGTTAGCAAGAGAAACGGCAAGAATGGCGTTTGCACCGAATTTGGATTTGTTGTCTGTGCCGTCTAAATCGATCATGATTTGGTCGATTTCAGCTTGGTTTGAACCATCTTTGCCGATGATTGCTTCTGCAATCGGACCGTTTACTGCCGCAACTGCTTTTAATACACCTTTACCTAAGAAACGGGATTTGTCGCCGTCGCGTAATTCCAACGCTTCACGTGAACCGGTAGAAGCACCTGATGGCGCCGCTGCAAGACCGACGAAACCGCCTTCTAAATGCACTTCCGCTTCAACGGTTGGATTACCACGAGAGTCGATGATTTCACGACCAATGACTTTAACGATTTTTGCCATTTTATTTTCCTCATATAAGTTAATTAAAACCAGTTAGGGCAAGTCCTAAAATGCTTGGTATGATAAAGCTATTTTGCCATTTTGTCTTGTAAAAAATGCGCCGAACTTGATTTTGATCCAATTTCCGGAACGAAAGTGCGGTCAATATCTTTGGCGTTTTTCAGCTGCCCGGAACGGATTGCTAAACGTCATCGGACCATGTTAGGTGACGCCCTAAGCAAAATAATGCAGTAAATTTTTGACCGCACTTTGCCAGTCTGCCGCCTGTGTAATGGCGCTGACCACCGCGATGCTTCCCACACCGGTAGCCAGAATATCGGCAAAATGCGCCTCCTTAATACCGCCGATGGCAACGCTTGGCACATCGCCGAGCAGTTTCACCTGACGGGCTAAATTCTCAATGCCTTGCGGCTTGGACGGCATTTCTTTGGTTTGCGTCGGAAAAATATGCCCGCAGGCAACGTAGGAAGGGCGTAACGGCAGCACGCGGGCGATTTCTTCTGCGTTGTGGGTGGAAACACCAAGGCGCAATCCCGCCTGTTGAATGGCAACCAAATCCGCCTCCGCCAAATCTTCCTGCCCCAAATGCACGCCATAAGCCTTGTATTTCACGGCAAGCTGCCAAAAATCATTAATAAATAACCGCACTTGATGTTCGCGCGCCAGTTCGATACAACGGGCAATTTCCTTTTCCGCCAGGGCGGGAGAACGATTTTTAATGCGAATTTGCAGGGTTTTCACGCCGGCATGAATCAGCCGTTCAATCCATTCATCACTGTCTACGATGGCATACAGTCCAAGTTTAAATTCGGTGGGCGCAAAGGGTTTTGAAGGCACAATAAAATGAGATTCTGACATAGCACAAACTCCAAAGATTGATGGAAAACGGTTTGCGGCGTGACGGAAAGGCGTTGAGAGGAGAAAACTTGTTCCCTACGCAGGCATTAACCCACAGGTTCCACGGATCCCGTCATATTCGACGATCTCAGCCTTTCGGCACTCCGACAAGAGGAATTCACTATAATCAAAGGGGGATGGAAGGACAAGGGATGAAGCGGGTTTTTGTGAGGGTGATCACGTTGAGAAAACAAAAAGTGCGGTTAAAAATCCATGTGTTTTTTTGACCGCACTTTTGTTTTGTCTTCAGAATCCGTTAGTCGGATTTTTTCTGATTGTCTTTCGCCGCTTTCACAAAGCCTTCAAACAACGGGTGACCGTCACGCGGGGTGGAGGTGAATTCCGGGTGGAATTGACAGGCGACGAACCAAGGGTGGTTCGGCACTTCAATGATTTCCACCAATTTTTTATCGGCGGATAACCCGGTGACTTTCAAGCCTGCCTTTTCAATTTGCGGAAGCAGGACATTGTTCACTTCGTAGCGGTGGCGGTGACGTTCTTCGATGGTTTCGGCGCCGTATAATTTGCGCGCCAGGCTGCCTTCCGCCAAATGGCATTTTTGCGCGCCGAGACGCATGGTGCCGCCTAAGTCGGATTCGTCGTTGCGCACTTCGGTATTGCCGTCGGCGTCTTGCCATTCGGTGATTAAACCCACCACCGGCTGTTCACAAGTGCGGTCGAATTCGGAGGAGTTTGCGTGGCTCATGCCGGCAACGTTGCGGGCAAATTCGATTAACGCCACCTGCATTCCCAAACAAATGCCCAAATACGGAATATTGTTTTCGCGCGCATATTTGGCGGTGAGGATTTTGCCTTCCACGCCGCGATAGCCGAAACCGCCCGGCACTAAAATGCCGTCCAAGCCTTTTAAAATTTCAACGCCTTTGGTTTCCACGTCTTGTGAATCGATGTATTTAATGTTGACGGTTAAGCGATTTTTTAAGCCCGCGTGTTTTAAGGCTTCGTTCACGGATTTATAAGCATCCGGCAATTCGGTGTATTTACCCACCATGCCGATAGTCACTTCGCCCGTCGGGTTGGCTTGTTGATACAACACTTGCTCCCATTCGGATAAATCCGCTTCCGGGCAGGTTAAGTGGAAGCGATCGCAAATGAAATCATCCAACCCCTGCGATTTCAACAATGCCGGAATCTGATAGATGGAAGACACGTCTTTCAGGGAAATTACCGCGCGTTCCGGCACATTACAGAATAAGGCGATTTTGGCGCGTTCATTCGGCGGAATCATGCGGTCGGAACGGCAAATGAGCACGTCCGGCTGAATGCCGATAGACAACAACTCTTTCACGGAATGTTGGGTCGGTTTGGTTTTTACTTCGCCCGCGGTCGGAATGTACGGCACTAGAGTTAAGTGCATGAAAATGGTGCGTTCGCGCCCCACTTGCACCGCAAGCTGACGCAAGGCTTCCAGGAACGGTAGGGATTCGATGTCGCCCACGGTGCCGCCCACTTCCACAATTGCCACATCATGCCCTGCCGCGCCGTCGATAACGCGCGCTTTGATTTCGTTGGTAATGTGCGGGATCACTTGAATGGTGGCGCCCAAATAGTCACCACGGCGCTCTTTGCGTAATACTTCGGAATAGATTTTGCCGGTGGTGAAATTGTTGCGTTTGGTCATTTTGGTGCGAATAAAACGCTCGTAGTGACCTAAGTCCAAGTCCGTTTCCGCGCCGTCTTGGGTGACGAACACTTCACCGTGTTGGGTCGGGCTCATGGTGCCCGGATCGACGTTAATGTAAGGGTCGAGTTTCATGATCGTGACGTTCAAACCACGCGCTTCTAAGATTGCCGCAAGTGATGCCGCCGCAATGCCTTTACCAAGCGAAGAAACCACACCGCCTGTGACGAAAATATAATTGGTAGCCATAAGAAACCTATTTGTTGCTGTTGGGATGGATGGAAAAATTAGGATAAATATAATCTATCAAGACGGGAGCGTAGTTTACAACAAAGGCGGGATGAACTCAATCGCCGTGCGGGCGAATTACGGGGAAAAGTGCGGTCATAATTCACCGCGTTTTTTAGCGTATTTCGCAGGGTTTCATTACGAATCGCAAGGCTTTTGTAGTAGAATGCCACGGCTTTTTATAACAAGAGAAATTCATTATGTTTTCACGCAAAGATATTGTTGTTTTAGGAATGATGATTTTCGCGCTGTTTTTGGGCGCGGGGAACATTATTTTTCCACCTATGGAAGGTTACACCGCAGGGCAGCATTGGGCGACCGCTGCCTTAGGATTTGTGCTCACCGGCGTATTCATGCCGTTTATCACGTTGGTGGTCGTGTCGGTTTTGGGGCGAGGCGAAGAACTCACCCGCGATTTACCGAAATGGGCGGAAGTGCTGTTTTTAGCCACTTTATATTTGGTGATCGGCTCCACGTTCGCCATGCCGCGCATTACCAACGTCGCTTATGAAATGGCGTTGGTGCCGCTGGAGATAATGGCGGACACGCCGGCGAACCACCTGATTTTCGCCGTGGTATTTAACATTATCGCCATGTTGTTCATGTTAAAACCGAATACCATTATTTCCAGCGTTGGCAAATTTATGACGCCGGCGTTATTGGTGTTATTGGTGGTGGTGACGGTGACCGTATTTATTTCGCCGTTATCCGAGATTTCCGCGCCAAGTAAAGCCTACGCCGAGGGTTCCGCGCTCACCACGGGCTTAATCAGCGGCTATCAAACCATGGACGTATTGGCGGCGATTGCTTTCGGCGGTATCGTTGCCCGCGCGTTAAGCAGCAAAAATGTCACCGAACCGCACAAAATCATGCGCTACACCGTTTCCGCCGGCTGTATTTCGGTGGTGTTACTCGCCGCATTGTATTTTTCTTTGTTCTATCTTGGCGCCACCAGCGACATGGTGGCACAAGGCGCCGGCAACGGTGGGCAGATTTTCTCCCGCTACGTAGGCGTTCTATTCGGCAAAGAAGGCTCCTGGATTATGTCGGGCATTATCTTCCTGGCAAGTTTAACCACCCTTGTGGGCGTCACCAGCGCCTGTGCTTACTATTTCGCCAAATTCTCCAACCGCTTGCCGTATTCCTTTTGGGTGGTGTTTTTTACTATCATGACCACCATCATTTCCGAAAACGGTTTAACCAAATTATTGCAAGTGACCATTCCCGCCTTGCTGTTAATTTATCCGGTGGCGATTATGTTGGTGGTGCTGCAAATGGTGCGCGCCAAACTGCCACAGGTGAAATTAACCTATAACGCCACCATCGCCGTCACCGTGTGTTTCAGTTTGTGCGACAGCCTGAATAACGTGGAATTATTGCCTGCCGGCGTAAAACGGCTTCTTGAGAATTTCCCGTTATATGACAATGGGTTGGCGTGGTTAATTCCGGCGTTAAGCGTAATGGTATTGACCATTTTGGCGGGAAATATTGTGAAGAAATAAGTAATAGAAATACCGAGAGCGAGCTTGGTATTTTATTTTTGGTAAGACTCCTGAGGTATTTTCTATGTTTACTAAGGATACATTAAGTAGAGCTGCAGATGGTTTATTAAGAATGCAAAATAATAACCTAAATAGTGTAGATTCATTAAGGGTTGAAATATGTAGAGAATTTATTGAATTAATTGAAGATGATGCTTTTTTAGAAAAGACATGTCCATTTAATTATTTTTATATCGGAAAAGAGTTTAATGAATTATTAGAAGGAAGATATAGGGATTATTTTGAACGATTTTATTTATATTGTATTCGTTTTTTAAGAGAATATTTGCTTTACCTTCGTAGAGCTGGGGAACGTGATGTTTTTTCTGAAGATTTATGGAGTAAATTTATAGATGAAGATCCTTCTCTTTTTAAAGATGTGAGTATTTATTCTGTTGAATATATAAAAAATAAAATGGATATAGATATATTAAATTTTTATCTTGGTGGAAAAACGTTTAATGCATTTCTAAAGTACGAGGAGCTATCAAAAGATGTTGAAGATAGAAATTCTAGATTTAATATAGAACAACAAGAAAAAATAGATTCTTTTGTTCAGTTACTATCTTCTAAAGAAAATACTGTTAATAGATTGGCATCACAATTAAAAGAGCAGGAAAAAGCTTTTAACTTTGTTGGGTTAAATCAAGGTTTTTCGAACATCCTTTCTAAAAAGGAAACTAGTAAAAAGATTACTTTTGGGACGCTATTTTTCCTCAGCGTTATTTTAGCTTTTATTCCTTTAGCATATATTCTTGGTAGATTATTTAATGTATTTGATCTTCAAGAGGCGCTTAGTTCAATAGGGTGGGAGCAAATGTTGCCTGTTGCTGGTTTGGAATTTATCCTGATTTATATATTTAGGGTTGTCTTAAGCCATTATTCTTCTCTGGAAACACAGATCATGCAGTTAGAGTTAAGACAATCCCTTTGTCAGTTTATCCAAAGCTATGTTGATTATGCTAAAAACATCAAAAAGGATGATAAGGAAGTATTGGATAAATTTGAAAATTTAATTTTTAGTAGCATTCTTTCTAATTCAGATAAAGTTCCAAGCACATTCGATGGTGTTGAACAACTTACTAATTTATTTGAAAAAATTAAAAAATAACAGAATTGAATATACTAAAAACACTTACCCTGAAGAAAATTTATGCAAAAAATCCCTTGCATAACGTTTTTTTCTTGGTTATATTCCAACCATCTTTTGATTAAAAAGGATTCATTATGTACTTAACCAACGCATTGCACCATCATCACTGCTTACCTGAATAATCTTTCGGGCATTCGGCGTGTTCGGGAGATAACTTCCGAGTACGAGTGAAATGCAGACATAATCAATCACCGTTTATAAACCCCTCGGAAGGCAACTTTCGAGGGGTTTTGCTTTTTTAGGTTTAAAAAATGAGGGTAACAACATGACTGACAAAAAACGTTTACGCATTGCCATGCAAAAGAAAGGGCGCTTAAGCAAAGACTGTGCGGAATTGCTGAGCCAGTGCGGGGTGAAAATCAACTGGAATGAACAGCGCTTAATTGCTTATGCGGAAAATATGCCCATCGAAATCCTGCGCGTGCGTGACGACGACATCCCGGGACTGATTTTTGACGGCGTGGCGGATCTCGGCATTATCGGCGAGAACGTACTGGAGGAAGAAGAATTGGGGCGTCTTGCCGCCGGCGAAACGGTGGCTTATAAAATGTTGCGTCAGTTGGATTTCGGCGGTTGCCGTTTATCCCTCGCCGTGGATCGCGATTATCAATACAACGGCATTTGGGATT
The DNA here is from genome assembly GCA_017160915.1 of Aggregatibacter actinomycetemcomitans. Lineage (GTDB taxonomy): Bacteria > Pseudomonadota > Gammaproteobacteria > Enterobacterales > Pasteurellaceae > Aggregatibacter > Aggregatibacter actinomycetemcomitans_B. The sequence goes on along the minus strand of JACAWG010000061.1, from coordinate 108,751 downwards.
TCGCCAACGCCCGCATCGCCACCTCCTACCCGAATTTACTCAAACGTTACATGAAAGAACAAGGCGTGCCTTTCAAAAGCACCTTGCTGAACGGCTCTGTCGAAGTCGCCCCCAGCGCCGGACTTGCCGATGCCATTTGTGATTTGGTCTCCTCCGGCGCCACGTTAGAGGCTAACGGCTTGAAAGAAGTGGAAGTGATTTACCGTTCCAAAGCCTGTTTAATCCAACGTGCCGAACCGCTCAGCGCCGACAAACAAGCGCTGGTGGACAGAATCCTGACCCGCATTCAAGGCGTGCAACAAGCCGCCGAATCCAAATACATCATGCTGCACGCGCCGAAAAATAAACTCGAAGAAATCACCGCACTTTTACCGGGCGCCGAAAACCCAACCATCCTGCCGTTGGCGCACGACGATTCCAAAGTGGCAATGCATGTGGTGAGCCAGGAAAATCTGTTCTGGGAAACCATGGAACGCCTTAAAGAAGTGGGCGCCAGCTCCATTTTGGTGTTGCCGATTGAGAAGATGATGGAATAACAATCTTTGTCACTTTTCTTTGCTTCGCCAAAGACAAAATGCAATGCATTTTGAACGTTGGCTATGCCAACGGCATGAAGTGCAAGCTAAGCACAGTAAAAGTAACCAAAAGAAAGGCGACCCTGCTTTGCCTTATTTCCCTTGTTCCATTGAATTTGCTTTACGGAAAATTTGTAAACTCGCTACGCTCAAACAGTACAAATTTTCCTACAAATTCAACTCCACAAGGGCGGCAAAGAAGGGAACCCAATCAGAAAAATAACAATTTTTTGAAAAAATAGGATTGAGATATGCAAACATTACTATGGAACACGTTATCCGAAAACGAAAAACAACAAGCCCTCACCCGCCCGGCGATTTCCGCGTCCGGGGAGATTAAAAGTGCGGTGGAAAATATCGTTAAATTTGTGCAGCAGAACGGCGATAAGGCGTTGTTTGAGCTGACGGAGAAATTCGATAAAACCAAGCTTGACAGCCTGATTGTGACGCAACAACAAATTGCGGACGCCACCGCGCGGGTTCCCGAGGCGTTGAAGCGGGCGATTCAAAATGCCAAGCGCAATATCACCGCCTTTCACGAAGCGCAGAAGCCGCAGGCGGTGGATATTGAAACCCAGCCCGGCGTGCGCTGCCAGGTAGTGACGCGCCCGATTAACCGTGTCGGTTTATACATTCCGGGCGGTTCCGCACCGTTGTTTTCTACGGTGTTAATGCTTGCCATTCCGGCGCAGATTGCGGGTTGCAAAAAAGTGGTGCTTTGTTCGCCGCCGCCGATTGCCGACGAAATTCTGTATGCCGCCGATTTGTGCGGCGTGCAAACCATTTATGCGGTGGGTGGCGCGCAAGCGGTAGTGGCGATGGCGTTAGGCACGCAAAGTGTGGCGAAGGTGGATAAGATTTTCGGTCCGGGCAACGCGTTCGTGACGGAAGCCAAACGCCAAGTGAGCCAAATGATTAACGGCGCCAACATTGATATGCCGGCTGGGCCTTCGGAAGTGCTGGTGATTGCCGATGAGTGGGCGCAGCCCGAATTTGTCGCCTCCGATTTGCTTTCACAGGCGGAACACGGCGCGGATTCGCAAGTGATTTTGGTGACACCGAGCGAAACGCTGGCAAAACAGACCGCACTTTGCGTGGAACAACAGCTCGCCCGACTGCCCCGCGCAGAAATTGCCCGCAAGGCGTTGTCTCACAGTCGCATTCTGATTGCCGACGATTTGGCGCAATGTGTGGCGATCAGCAATGAATACGCCCCGGAACACTTAATCGTGCAAACCCAAAACGCCCGTGAATTATTGCCGCTTTTAGACAACGCCGGCTCGATTTTCTTAGGTGCATATTCCCCAGAAAGTATGGGCGACTACGCCAGCGGCACCAACCACGTTCTGCCAACCTACGGCTACACCAAAACTTACTCCAGCCTGGGTTTAGCCGATTTCAGCAAACGCATGACCGTACAAGAACTCACGCCGCAAGGTTTCAAAGATTTAGCCGAAACAGTGGAAGTGATGGCAGAAGCCGAGCAGCTCATGGCACACAAAATGGCGGTGAGTTTGAGATTGAAAAAACTGAATGCCTAGATCCGTAGGGTGTGTGAACCGCAGGTTCACGCACGCAAGCGGTCAAAATTTGATGAAAAAATACAAGGCGTGCGTGAATTGTTCCAATTCACACACCCTACAAAGGAAGACGAAAAAATGACAATTACAACCCTATCCCGACAAAACGTACAAGCCTTAACGCCGTACCAATCCGCCCGCAAACTCGGTGGCAACGGCACCATCTGGCTGAATGCGAACGAATACCCGACCTCGCCGAGTTTCCAACTTTCAGGCAAGGATTTAAACCGCTACCCAGAGCCACAGCCACAAGCGGTTGTGCAGGCGTATGCTAATTACGCGGGCGTTTCGCCTGAAAATGTGCTAGTCACCCGTGGTGGCGATGAAGGCATTGAATTGGTGATTCGTGCTTTTTGCGAACCGAATCAAGATGCGATTTTGTTCTGCCCACCGACCTACGGAATGTACGCCGTCAGTGCCGAAACCGCAGGCGTGGCGTGTAAAACCGTGCCGCTAACCGCCGATTTCCAACTTAATTTAGCGGAAATCAAAAAGCAATTAGACGGCGTGAAAGTGGTGTTTGTGTGCAGCCCGAATAACCCGACAGGCAACCTGCTCAAGCGGTCGGATTTGCTCGAACTTTTGCAACTCACCCAAGGCAAAGCCATCGTGGTGGTGGACGAAGCCTATATCGAATTCTGCCCCAAAGCGACACTGGCAAAACAACTTGAAAATTACCCGCACTTAGCCATCATCCGCACCCTTTCCAAAGCCTTCGCCTTGGCGGGCTTGCGTTGCGGTTTCGTATTGGCGAACCCTGAGTTAATCCAAATTCTCAGCAAAGTCATCGCCCCGTACCCCATCCCCGTACCAAGTGCCGACATCGCCGAACAAGCCTTGCAAGCGGAAAACATTGCCCTCGTGCAAACCCGCACACAAGAGATTTTGGCAAACCGAAAAGCACTGGCAGACAGCTTAGCTGCTCTACCACAAGTGGAAAAAGTGTACGACAGCGAAGCCAATTATCTGCTTATCAAATGCCAAAACGGTGAACGCGTGTTTAAGGCATTGTGGGAGCAGGGGATTATTCTTCGTGACCAAAATAAGGCATTGAATTTACAGAATTGCATTCGGATTACCGTGGGGACGAAGGAGGAGAATGAGAGGGTGATTCAAGCCATCGCTGTACTAAAATAATGCAAAAAAACTCCCCTCTTTAGCAAAGAGGGGCAGGGGGAAGATTTTGCAGACTAAATTAACGGAGAAATTAATTTATGTGGTTAATCAATATCGCAATCAAATCTCCCCTAACCCCTCTTTTCTAAAGAGGGGGATCAGATCGCCAGTTTATATACATTTAGAGAGGAAAAACCATGCAACCAACCCTTTTCATCGACCGCGACGGCACGCTTATCGACGAGCCGAAAACCGATTTCCAGATTGACAGCCTTGAGAAGCTGAAATTCGAGCCGAATGTGATTCCCGCATTGCTAAAACTCAAAGGCAAATACCGCTTTGTGATGGTGTCCAACCAAGACGGGCTTGGCACGGCGAGCTTTCCGCAAGAAGATTTTGACAAGCCGCACAATGCGATGATGGCGCTATTCAAATCGCAGGGCATTGAGTTTGATGACGTGCTGATTTGCCCGCACAAGCCCGAGGACAACTGCCAATGCCGCAAGCCGAAAACCAAGTTGCTGAAAAAATACATCGACAAAAACTTGTTCGATCCTGACCGCTCTTTTGTGATTGGTGACCGTGCAACCGACGTGCAACTGGCGGAAAACCTCGGCATTCGTGCGTTGCAATACGATCCGAAAAAATTGAACTGGGATCTGATTGCGGAAAAATTACTCGGCGAAGCCGTCACCAACATTGGCGACCGTCAACCACGTTACGCAGAAGTAGAGCGCAAAACCAAAGAAACGGACATCAAAGTGCAAGTGTGGCTGGACGAAACGGGCGTGAACAACATCAAAACAGGCGTGGGCTTTTTCGACCATATGCTCGACCAAATCGCCACCCATGGCGGCTTTAGAATGAACGTGCAATGCAATGGCGACTTGTGGATCGACGAACACCACACCGTGGAAGACACCGCTCTCGCTTTGGGACAAGCGTTAAAACTGGCGATTGGCGACAAACGCGGCATCGCCCGCTTCGGCTTCATGCTGCCAATGGACGAATGCCGTGCCGAGTGCGCTTTAGATTTATCGGGCAGACCGTGGATCAAATTCAACGCCAAATTCAAACGCGACAAAGTGGGCGATTTCAGCACCGAACTAACCGAGCATTTCTTCCAATCCCTAGCATTTTCAATGCTCGCCACGCTCCACCTCAAAGCCACAGGCGACAACGACCACCACAAAATCGAGAGCTTGTTTAAAGCCTTCGGACGGACGTTGAGACAGGCAATTCGCATTGAAGGGAATGAGTTGCCGAGTTCGAAAGGTGTTTTATAATGAACCGTAGGGACAGGCTTTATGCCTGTCCGAAAATAAAAGTAAATTTTGTTAAAATATAAGGTGACTTTATGAATATAAATCCGAAAAAACATATAAAAGCAATAGGTATTTTCTTACTAGGTGCAATAGCAACAAAAAGTTTTGATGTGGCTTGGCAATATATCTTCCCAGATAATTCTATAGAAGAAAGAAGTGACGCAATTTTGATTCAAAGTGAAATTGCTAAGATAAGAACTAAATTAAATTCATTAGAAAATAAAGCCAAAGAAAACAAGTTATCTAGAGAAGAACTTGATTCTATATATGATTCTTTATATTTAAGTTATGAGACTATAAGAGATCCTCTGCTTAGGTATCCATTTAAAAATAATGTTTTGGTAACTTCTAATAATAGAGATGTTCTAAATAATGGTAAAAGAATATCAGGTAAAGATTATTCTATTATATCATTAGGAAGCATCATAAATGGAATTAATCTTATAAATAATCGCAAAGATATCTTAATTCAGAAATGTGAAAAAATAGATTTTTCACTAATGGGAAATAAAATAGTTGATGATTTAATGCCTTGTAATGGTAAAAATTTAATAATAGATGAAATTAAGATTTATATTGGACTGACCATAGATCATATTCAATTAGAATTAGACAATGATATAAATGGCTTTAAAAAAGATGGTAAAGAAAGAAAAATTCATATTGAAGATGCCACTATACCTAAGGAGAATAATAAGTGAACATCACCATCATCGACACCGCCTGCGCCAATCTCTCCTCCGTCAAATTTGCCTTTGACCGATTGGGCTATGCGACCGAGATCACCAGCGATCTCAACAAAATCAAATCCGCCGATAAGCTGATTCTCCCTGGGGTGGGAACAGCGATTGCGGCGATGAAAAACTTACAAGATCGCGGGCTGGTTGAGGTAATCCAAAACCTCACTCAACCCGTGCTGGGTATCTGTTTGGGAATGCAGCTAATGACCGCTTTTTCCGAAGAAGGCAACGTGGCAACGCTCAACCTCATGCCAAGCCAAACGGCGTTAATCCCCGACACAGGCTTACCGCTGCCACATATGGGTTGGAACAACGTGCGTTATGCCGAAGGCTGCCCACTGTTTGAGGGCATTGCGCAAGACAGCCATTTCTATTTTGTGCATAGCTATGCCGTGCTGCCGAACGAAAACACCATCGCCACCAGCCATTACGGCGTGGATTTCTCCGCCGCCATTGCCAAAGATAACTTTTACGGCGTGCAATTCCACCCCGAACGCTCGGGCAAAAATGGCGCGGCGTTGTTGAGGAATTTTGTGGAGAAAATTTAATTTTGCGATCTAGGTCGAAAGGTTGAAATCATATGATTGCACGTTTTTCCCTCCTAGGGTAGGCATAATTCTACCCCGTTGGGGTAGTGGTTAGGGGAAAATGAGTTATACACGTTTGTTTTATCATATTATTTTTCGGACGAAGTATGGTGTTTATGCCATTAATGAAGAAAACGAGCAGGTTTTATATCGTTATATTTGGGGATTTATAAAGGAACATCAGTCTATTTTATACCGAATTAACGGAATGCCCGATCATCTTCATTTATTTGTGGAATTACACCAAACCATTTCAGTTGCAGAATTTGTGCGTAAACTAAAGAAAGCCACGCATTTATTTTTAGACGAGAATAAGCATTTATTTCCTGATTTTACCGAATGGTCTGTGGGATATTGTGCTTTGAGTTATGGTGAATTAGAGAAAGATAAAATCATCAATTATATTAAAAATCAAAAAACACACCATCAAACCGCAGATTTTAAAAATGAAATGATGGCTTTATTTCAGAATGAAGGCATTAAATTTGATCTCACTTTTTTTGAAAACAACTTATAGCTGCCCTAGCAGGGCAGAATTATGCGTAACCTAGGGTAACTTGTTACCCTAGGCATACTAAGAGAGGATTATATGCAAACATCCATCATCATCCCCGCCCTCGACCTGATCGACGGGCACGTTGTGCGCCTGCATCAAGGCGATTATGCCAAGCAAACCACCTACAGCGACAATCCCATTGAGCAGTTCGCCGTTTACCTGCAACAAGGCGCGCAGCAGTTGCATTTGGTGGATTTAACGGGCGCGAAAGATCCTTTGAGACGACAGACCGCACTGATCGGCAAGATTATCGCTGCCACGCAAAGCAAGATTCAGGTGGGCGGTGGGATTCGCACCGAGCAGGACGTCGCCGATTTGTTGGCTGTGGGCGCAAACCGCGTGGTCATTGGCTCCACGGCGGTGACACAACCGGACATGGTGCAGGGTTGGTTTAATAAATACGGCGCGGAGAAATTCGTGTTGGCGTTGGACGTGCGTATTGAAAACGGGCAGAAATGGGTGGCGATTAAAGGCTGGCAGGAAACCAGCACGCTGACCCTCGAAAACGTCGTGGAAAACTACCGCACTTTTGGTCTTCAACACGTGCTTTGTACCGACATTTCCCGCGATGGCACGCTGGCAGGCTCCAACGTAAACCTTTATCGCGAAGTGTGTGCTAAATTCCCTGACGTGCATTTTCAATCTTCCGGCGGTATCGGCTCGCTGGCGGACATAGAAGCCCTCAAAGGCACGGGCGTGACGGGCGTGATTGTGGGGCGCGCATTGTTGGAAGGCAAATTTAATGTAGCGGAGGCAATCGAATGTTGGCAAAACGGATAATTCCTTGTTTAGACGTGCGAAACGGGCAGGTGGTGAAAGGCGTGCAGTTCCGCAATCACGAAATCATCGGCGACATCGTGCCGCTCGCACAACGCTATGCGGAAGAAGGGGCGGACGAGTTGGTGTTCTACGACATCACCGCCTCATCAGACGGTCGCACCGTGGATAAAAGCTGGGTGGAGCGCGTGGCGCAGGTCATCGACATTCCGTTCTGCGTAGCGGGTGGTATCAAAACCATTGAAGACGCGGAACAGATTTTCGCTTTCGGCGCAGATAAGATTTCCATCAATTCCCCCGCCCTTGCCGACCCGACGTTGATTTCCCGCTTGGCGGACCGTTTCGGCGTGCAAGCGATTGTGGTGGGAATCGACAGTTGGTTTGAGTTGGAAACAGGCAAATACTGGGTAAATCAATACACAGGCGACGAAAGCCGCACCCGTCAAACCCACTGGCAGTTGCTCGATTGGGTCAAAGAAGTACAACAACGCGGCGCGGGCGAAATCGTGCTGAATATGATGAACCAAGACGGCGTACGCAACGGCTACGATTTAACCCAACTCAAATTGGTGCGCGGCGTGTGCAACGTGCCGCTTATTGCTTCGGGCGGTGCCGGCGAAATGGTGCATTTCCGCGATGCTTTTGTGGACGCGAATGTTGATGGCGCATTAGCCGCGAGCGTGTTTCACAAGCAGATTATTAACATCGGCGAACTGAAAGCGTATTTGGCGAAAGAAGGCGTGGAAGTGCGCTTGTAACGCCAAAAAGTGCGGTCGTTTTTGAAGGCGTTTTTTTTTAGAGATAACGATAGCTGAACGATGGCGCGCGTTTCCCAACGTGTGCCGGAATACGCGATAAGAAATAATAAGTTGCAGCACCCGTTAGGAAACGGGCGCTATCAAGGGAGGAATAACAATGCTAGCAGATGTATTATTAGTCATTGATTTACAAAATGGTATATGTTTTAGGAATGGAAAAATATATAACTATGACAATCTTATTAAATTAGTAAATCAGCGTATTGATGATTATTATGCTGAAGATAAACCTATTATTTTTGTTCAGCACAATGCTGATTTTTTAGTCAAAAACACCCCAGAATGGGAAATAGTACCTGATTTGAAGCATGACAAAGGTTCTTTTTTCGTTGATAAACAATTCCCGAGTGCTTTTTATCAGACAAATTTGAAACAATACTTGGACGAACGCCATATTAAAAGCATAGAGATCTGCGGTGCTGAAACGCCATTTTGTATAGAATCGACAATACAAGCCGCAAATAACCTTGGGTATAAGCTTTATATGAAGAAAGGCGCTACAACGACAAATTACGATAAATACATGACTGTAGAAAATACCGTGAAACATTATGAGGAAATTTGGGGACACGGTAATTTCTTTTTAACCTTTTTAGAGTAAAGTTTGAGGACGACAATGCTAAACACACAAAACATCAACTGGCAAAAAATCAACAACCTCCTCCCCGTTATCGTGCAACACGCCACTACCTGTGAGGTGTTAATGCTCGGTTATATGAATCCGGAAGCCTTGGAAAAAACCTTGGCGGAGAAGAAGGTGACGTTCTTTTCGCGGACGAAAAATCGGCTGTGGACGAAAGGGGAAACCTCGGGGAATTTTCTGAATGTGGTGGATATGAGCTTGGATTGCGATCAGGATGCGTTGCTGATTTTGGCGGATCCTGTGGGACCGACCTGTCACACGGGCACGGAAAGCTGTTTTAGTCAGCTGAAAGATGAACCGAATTGGATCTTTTTCAGTAAGCTGGAAAAATTGTTAAATTCACGCAAAGGGGCGGATCCGCAAACCTCTTACACGGCGCAATTATATGCACGCGGCACGAAGCGCATTGCCCAGAAAGTGGGTGAGGAAGGCGTAGAAACGGCGTTGGCGGCGACAGTGAGAGATCGCGATGAAACCATTTGCGAAGCGGCGGATTTGGCGTATCACCTGACGGTGTTATTGCAGGACGCGGATTTAAGCTGGGCGGATGTGATTGGGAAATTGAAAGAACGTCACGCCAAATAGTTTTTATAGGCAACAAAAAACCACCGCATCGGGTGGTTTTTCTTTCGGCTTAATAATAGGAATGTTCGCCGCGTTGGTGTTCGGTGACGTCTTTGGCGCCGTTGAGTTCGCCCGGGAAAAGGCTGACCAGTTGTTTTTCCACGCCATCTTTCAGGGTGACATCCACCATGGAGCAACCGTTACAACCGCCGCCGAATTGCAGAATAGCGTAGCCGTCATCGGTGATTTCCAATAAGGTGATTTTGCCGCCGTGGCTTGCCAATTGCGGGTTGATCTGGGTTTGAATGACATATTCCACCCGTTCGATTAACGGCGCGTCGTCCGCCACTTTACGCATTTTGGCGTTCGGCGCTTTTAAGGTCAGTTGCGCGCCCAGTTCTTCGGTGACGTAATCAATTTCCGCCTCTTCCAAAAACGGCAGGCTGATTTCGTCCACAAAGGCGGAAAAACTGTCGTATTTGATTTCCGTGTCGCTGGCTTCGACGGAATTCGGCGGGCAGTAAGACACGCCGCATTCGGCATTCGGTGTGCCGGGGTTGACTACGAAAATGCGAATATTGGTGCCTTCTTCCTGTTGATCCAATAAACGGCGGAAATGCGCTTGCGCCGCTTCTGAAATAGTAATTTGTTGCATAACTCTCCCACAATAAAATCAGATTAAATTTGTCGGACATGATACGCCTCACGCTGTTTTTTTTCTACCTTTTGCTGTAATAAAAAAAGCGGATTACCGCTTTTTAGGGAGCGCTATGTGCGGGCAAGCCCCCACACCTGAATATGCGCCACATTGGCTTGGCGTAACCGCTTGGCGATTTCGTTTAAGGTGGAGCCGGTGGTGATCACATCGTCCACTAACGCCACGCTACGATAAGGAAAATCCTTGTTATCGATTGAAATCCGAAAAGCATTTTTCAGGTTATGGCGCCGATCTTTCGCCGTTAAGCCGCGTTGTGTGGGCGTTCGTTTGGTGCGGAGGAGCAAACCGTTATCAACGGGAATTTTGAGCCATTTGGCTAGTTGCTGCGCCAGTAAATCCGCCTGATTATAGCCGCGTCGCCATTGACGAAGATGATGTAACGGCACGGGAAGAATCACCTCGGGTAACGGCAGCTGATGGGTTCGGCGCGCGTCACGAATCGCCAGATACAACAGACGGGCTAAGGTGCGGTCGAGCCAAAATTGATTCTGGAATTTGAAACGATGAATTAAGGTGGAAAGCGGTTCGTTATAACGCCCGATAATCACCATGCGCTCCCATGCCGGCTCCTGCCGCATACAGTTTCCGCAATGCAACGCGTTTTCTGCCAATTCCGCCCCGCAGCAACCGCAATAGGCAAAACGCCGAATGGTGCGGTTACAACGGCTGCATAAGCCATGTCCGGCAAGTTTAAGCGGCGTGTGGCAATGCACGCAGCAGGATTGAAAAACGTTCATGAAATTGACCGCACTTTTGGGGATGGAAATGACGCATCATAAAAGTGCGGTGGTTTTTTCCGATGTTTTTCCATCGATTTTAGGATCCGCCTCGCAAAAATGATAAAATTCGGCAACATTTTTGCTTTAAATAAAGAGAGACAGTATGACGATTCCGAATTATCGCGACCAAATTAAAGTAATCTTCTTTGACATCGACGAAACCCTGTTTATGAAAGAACAGGATCATTTGCCCGCAAGCGTGCCGTTGTTTATTCGCAAACTCAAACAAAACGGCATTATTCCCGCCATTGCCAGCGGACGCTCGCGCACGACCTTCCCGTGGCAGGTGAAACAGCTGATTGAGCAGGAAGGCATGGCGTTGTTCGTAACCATGAACGGGCAATCCGTGACCCACAAGAATCAAGTGATTGCCAAGCATACGATTCCTACCGAGCAAATTCGACGTTTAACCCATTTTTTCGACCAACATCATATTGCCTACGCGTTTATTACCGATGACGCCGTGAGCGTGTCGGAGAAAAACGCACGGGTGACCCGCTCTTTTGATGTGATTACCACAGATTATGTGGTGGATAAAACGTTTTTTGAACATCACGCCATTAGCCAAATTCTGCCTTTTTATCGCGAAGATCAAGACCAATTGGTGCAAAATTGCGGTTTATTGGACGGCTTGCGCATGGTGCGCTGGCATGAGGAATCCGTGGATTTGTTCGATGCGGAGGGTTCCAAAGCGCGTGGCATTGAAGCGGCGGTGAAACATTTAGGGCTGGCAATGGAAAATGTGATGGCGTTCGGCGACGGCTTAAATGACCTGGAAATGCTAAGCCGCGTGGGTGTCGGCGTCGCCATGGGCAACGGGCATGAGAAATTAAAAGCCATCGCCGATCATGTGGCGGATCCCATCGACCAAGACGGCATTTATCGGTTTTTGGTGAAGGCTGGGTTAATTGATTAAGCCTTCGGGTGATGGCTCAGCCATTGATGGACGAGTACGCGTTTGAAAAAGTGCGGTCATTTTTTCGATTATTTTTAAAAAGCGAAAAAATATCGGAAAAACACTTGCTTTTGTGCGTGATCTCTTGCTATTAATTAAGCCCTTACACAACATCTTTTCAATCTTATCTAGAAGGACAAACTTATGAAAAACGTTGGTTTTATCGGTTGGCGCGGAATGGTGGGTTCCGTTTTAATGGATCGTATGCAGCAGGAAAATGATTTTGCAAATATCAATCCGATCTTCTTCACCACTTCTCAAGCGGGACAAGCTGCACCGACATTCGGCGGTAAAGACGCCGGCACCTTGAAAAATGCGTTCGACATTGAAGAATTGAAAAAACTGGACATTATCGTGACCTGCCAAGGCGGCGATTATACCAACGAAGTTTATCCGAAATTAAAAGCCACCGGTTGGAACGGTTACTGGGTGGATGCGGCATCCGCATTGCGTATGGAAAAAGACGCGATTATCGTGTTGGACCCGGTGAATCAACACGTGATCAGCGAAGGTTTGAAAAACGGCGTGAAAACTTATGTGGGCGGTAACTGTACCGTCAGTTTAATGCTCATGGCGTTAGGCGGTTTATTTGAAAAAGATTTGGTGGAATGGATTTCCGTCGCCACTTACCAAGCCGCCAGCGGCGCCGGCGCGAAAAATATGCGTGAGTTGTTGGTGCAAATGGGCGAGTTAAACGGTGAAGTGAAAGGCTTACTTGCGGATCCGAATTCTTCCATTTTAGATATTGAACGCGCCGTGACCGCCAAAATGCGTGACAAAGACTTCCCGATCGATAACTTCGGCGCACCGTTGGCGGGTAGCCTGATTCCTTGGATCGACAAATTATTGGAAAGCGGTCAAACCAAAGAAGAATGGAAAGGCTACGCAGAAACCAACAAAATTCTGGGCTTAAGCGACAACCCGATTCCGGTGGACGGTTTATGCGTGCGTATCGGCGCGTTGCGCTGCCATAGCCAAGCCTTCACCATCAAATTAAAACGCAACATTCCGCTTGCCGAAATCGAACAAATTTTGGCGTCGCACAATGAGTGGGTGAAAGTGATTCCGAACGACAAAGAAACCACATTACGCGAATTAACACCGACCAAAGTCACCGGCACATTGAGCGTTCCGGTCGGGCGTTTACGCAAACTTAATCTTGGTCCGGAATATTTGGCGGCATTCACCGTGGGCGACCAATTATTGTGGGGTGCGGCAGAACCGATTCGTCGTATTCTGGTGCAATTGGTCAAATAATTACTGGCTAAAAAATACTTCCAAAAACAAAGGGCTGTGTTGAACAGCCCTTATTTTTTATCCGTCAAAATTAGTTAAAACGCACATGGGATTTGACTTTTTCTAAGGTGGCGTCACCGATGCCCGGCACGTTGGATAAATCATTCAGATTCTTAAATTTCCCGTTTTTCTCGCGGTATTCCACAATCGCTTTGGCTTTTGCTTCGCCGATACCGGATAAGTTTTCTAAGGTTGCCGCATCGGCAGTGTTAATATCCACTTTTTTGCTACGCGTAATTTTGGCTTTATTTTCCACCGCACTTTTTTCTTTGGTGGTGGATTTGTCTTCTACCGGCGCCGGTTTTTCATTTTGAAAAGTGTCTTTTACCGCCTTTTTCCCCTCGGCAAATTTTTCCTTGGTGGCATCTTTGGCTTCGGTAAATTTTTCCTTGGTAGCATCTTTAGCTTCGCTAAAGGTTTCTTTGGTCGCTTCTTTCGCTTCGACGAATTTCTCTTTGGTGGCGTCTTTAACTTTCACCGCGCCTTCTTTCACTTTACCGCCCACGGTTTTGGCATCGGATTTCACGGTTTGCCAGGCGGATTTCGCTCCGTCTTTGACTTCCGTGAACACGCTTTCTTCGGCGAATACGGTGGTGGAAACGGTCATGGCGACAGCTAAAGCAAGCAGCGATTTTAATGATTTCATTTTTTCTTCCTTTTTTGGTGAATGAAAAAACGCGGTGAAAACGCACCGCACTTTTAGGTAACAAAATAGACGATAAATGTTCTCGTTAGAACAAAATTCCATGTGAAAAGTTCAAACCAAGCAAAACCTATCAAACCTAAAAAATCAATAGGCAAAATTAAAATTTTTGCATTTTTCCCTTGAAATCCATTAAAACGATCTTATTTAATTTTGGCGAACAAATGTTCAACAGAACATCCATTGGAACTATCAAGGGAAGACATTATGAATATTGAAAAATTTACCACAAAATTCCAACAAGCCTTGGCGGAAGCGCAATCTTTGGCGGTCGGCAAGGATAATCAATTTATTGAACCGGTGCATTTATTGAGTGCGTTGTTAAATCAACAAGACGGCTCCGTGGCACCGATTCTCACCACAGGCGGCGTGAACGTCGCTTTATTGCGTAACGAAATCAACAACGAGCTTGCCAAGCTCCCGCAAGTGTCCGGCAACGGCGGTGATGTGCAAATTTCCCGTCAGTTGCTTAACATCTTGAATTTATGTGACAAATTGGCACAACAACGGCAGGATAAATTTATTTCGTCCGAAATCTTTTTGCTTGCCGCTTTAGAAGAAAAAGGCACTCTGAGTGAGATCCTGAAAAAGTGCGGTGCAAAAAAAGAACAGATTTTACAAGCCATCGAGCAGATTCGCGGAGGACAAAAAGTGAATGACCAAAATGCGGAAGAAAGCCGCCAAGCACTCGAAAAATATACCATCGACTTAACCGCCCGCGCGGAAAGCGGCAAATTGGATCCGGTGATTGGGCGTGATGAAGAAATCCGCCGCACCATTCAAGTGTTGCAACGCCGTACCAAAAACAACCCGGTGCTCATCGGTGAACCCGGTGTGGGTAAAACCGCCATTGTGGAAGGTTTGGCGCAACGTATCGTGAACGGCGAAGTGCCGGAAGGGTTGAAAAACAAACGTGTGCTGTCGTTGGACATGGGCGCGTTAATCGCCGGGGCGAAATATCGCGGCGAATTTGAAGAACGCTTGAAAGCGGTGTTAAACGAACTCGCCAAAGAAGAAGGCAGAGTAATTTTATTCATCGACGAAATTCACACCATGGTGGGCGCAGGAAAAACCGACGGCGCCATGGACGCGGGCAACCTGCTCAAACCAAGTCTGGCGCGTGGTGAATTGCACTGCGTGGGCGCGACCACTTTGGACGAATATCGTCAATACATTGAAAAAGACGCGGCGCTTGAACGTCGTTTCCAAAAAGTGTTTGTGGGTGAACCGAGCGTGGAAGACACCATCGCCATTTTGCGCGGTTTGAAAGAACGTTATGAAATCCACCACCATGTACAAATTACCGACCCGGCAATCGTGGCGGCGGCAACGCTTTCCCATCGCTATATTTCCGATCGTCAGTTGCCGGATAAAGCCATCGACTTAATCGACGAAGCGGCATCCAGTATTCGTATGGAAATCGATTCCAAACCGCAGCCGTTGGATCGTTTGGATCGTCGAATTATCCAGCTCAAACTGGAACAACAGGCGTTACAAAAAGAAGATGACGATGCCAGCCGTAAGCGTTTGGAAATGCTGGAAAAAGAATTGGCGGAAAAAGAACGTGAGTATGCCGAATTAGAAGAAGTGTGGAAAGCGGAAAAAGCCGCCCTGTCCGGCACGCAACACATTAAAGCGGAACTGGAAAATGCCCGTACGCAAATGGAACAAGCCCGCCGTGCCGGTGACTTGAGCAAAATGTCCGAATTGCAATACGGCAAAATTCCCGAATTGGAAAAACAATTGGCACAAGCGGAAGGCGCCGAGGGCAAAGAAATGAGCCTGCTGCGTTATCGCGTGACCGACGAGGAAATCGCCGAAGTGCTTTCCCGCGCCACCGGCATTCCGGTCGCCAAAATGATGGAAGGCGAAAAAGAAAAATTATTGCGCATGGAAGAATTCCTGCACAAACGGGTTATCGGTCAAAACGAAGCGGTGGATGCGGTGGCGAACGCCATTCGTCGTAGTCGCGCAGGTTTGGCGGATCCGAACCGTCCGATTGGTTCCTTCTTATTCTTAGGCCCGACCGGTGTAGGTAAAACCGAGTTGTGCAAAGCTTTGGCGTCCTTCTTATTCGACAGCGAAGATGCCATGGTGCGTATCGATATGTCCGAGTTCATGGAAAAACACAGCGTATCCCGTTTGGTGGGCGCACCTCCGGGCTATGTGGGTTATGAAGAAGGCGGTTACTTAACCGAAGCGGTGCGTCGCCGTCCGTATTCCGTGATTTTGCTCGACGAAGTGGAAAAAGCGCACCACGATGTGTTTAACATTCTGTTGCAAGTGCTGGACGACGGTCGTCTCACCGACGGACAAGGCAGAACCGTGGATTTCCGCAATACGGTGGTGATTATGACCTCCAACCTCGGTTCCGACTTGATTCAGGAACACGCACAGGAAGGGTATGACGCGGTGAAAAGCATGGTGATGGAAGTGGTCGGTCGTTATTTCCGTCCGGAATTTATCAACCGTATCGACGAAACCGTCATGTTCCACCCGTTGAACAAAGAGAATATTCGTCAAATTGCCGATATTCAGTTAAGACGCTTAACCCGTCGCATGGAAACCCATGGTTATGTATTGAACTTTACCGATGCTACCCTGGATTTCATCAGCGACATCGGTTACGACCCGATTTTCGGTGCGCGTCCGCTCAAACGGGCAATTCAGCAAGAAATCGAAAATCCGTTGGCACAACAAATTTTATCCGGCGCCTTGCTGCCTGATAAAGTGATTGATGTGGACTACGTGGACGGTCAAATCGTGGCAAAACAATAAGCCATTAAACCCGCAATAATAAAAGCCATTTAGTGAACGCTAAATGGCTTTTTTCATGGGGTTGTTGTTGAAAGTGCGGTGAAAATTCACCGCACTTTTTTATCCTACTTCCGCCGATACATATTGGCGCACATCACTTGCCCCAGAATATACAGGGAAGATTGCGGTTGCAATGTGATGGTGTGTTGGGATTGGCGTTTTGGTGCGGTGCGGATGCCGTCGCCCCAGAAATCGGCGTAGAAATCGCTGCGCACATGGGTGAAATGGAAGTTTTCGCAGTTCAGGATTTTATACTGGCGTATGGATTTGGCGAAAAGCGTCGGGTATTCTTTAAACACATACAGCCCTTTATCTAAATTAATCACCGCATCAAAATGAATCAGGCGTTTGTCTTGGTTATCCACCCAAACGGAATCCATATCCACATAATAAAAAATGCCCGGCATGAGTTGTAAAAAGCCGTTTTTGGTGTCTTTCGGCGGGGTAATCGGCACTTCTTGTTGTGCCTGAGCGTCGGCATTTTGGGCGGGGGCGGTTTGGGTTGCAGGGGGATTTGTACAGGCAGCCAATAAAAGTGCGGTGAGAATTACGATCGTTTTTTTCATATCAGACTCCTTTTGCATTCCGACCTCTTATTTTCCTATGGCTTCATTTTGGCACAATTCCCATGGAATAGCTAACTGAAAGCGTCGCCCAACAGAAAAATCCCTTGCACATATCGCAAACGATTGCGTAAGCGTGCTACAATGCGCATCATTTTTCGTTTAAGCAATTAACAGGAAACCATCGTGAGCAAACAATCCTTAAGTTACAAAGATGCCGGCGTGGATATTAACGCCGGTAACGCATTAGTCGAACGTATTAAACCCGAAGTTAAACGCACGACACGCCCGGAAGTGATGGGCGGTTTGGGCGGTTTCGGTGCGTTGTGCGCTATTCCGGCAAAATATAAAGAGCCGATTTTGGTTTCCGGCACGGACGGCGTGGGCACCAAGTTGCGTTTGGCGATCGACTTAAACCGTCACGACACCATCGGGATTGATTTGGTTGCCATGTGCGTAAACGATTTGGTGGTGCAAGGGGCGGAACCGTTGTTTTTCCTCGATTATTACGCCACCGGCAAATTAGAAGTGGATGTCGCCGCCAGCGTGATTAAAGGCATTGCCAACGGTTGTGAACAATCCGGCTGCGCGTTGGTCGGCGGGGAAACGGCGGAAATGCCGGGAATGTACCATCAAGGGGATTACGACCTTGCCGGTTTCTGCGTGGGCGTGGTGGAAAAATCCGAAATTATCGACGGCTCCGAAGTGAAAGTGGGCGACGCGTTAATCGCCTTGGGTTCCAGCGGGCCGCATTCCAACGGTTATTCCTTAATTCGTAAAGTGGTGGACGTGTCCGGCGTGAACCCTGCCGAAGCGCAATTGGAAGATCGTCCGTTAGCCGATCATTTATTGGCGCCGACAAAAATCTATGTGAAATCCATTTTACAGCTCATCAAACACGTTGATGTACACGCCATCGCCCACTTAACCGGCGGCGGTTTCTGGGAAAATATCCCGCGTGTCTTGCCGCCGAGCGTGAAAGCCGTGATTAATGAAAACAGCTGGCAGTGGCCTGCGGTGTTTGATTGGCTGCAACAACAAGGCAATATTACCGACCATGAAATGTACCGCACCTTTAACTGCGGCGTGGGCATGGTTGTGGCGTTGCCGCAGGAAGATGTGGAAACCGCGCTCGGTTTATTGCGTCAGGCGGGGGAAAATGCCTGGGTGATCGGTGAAGTGCAACATTTAGGCGATGACGAAGCACAAGTGATTATTCGCTAATGAAAAAAATCGTTGTCCTCCTTTCCGGCGAGGGAACCAATTTGCAGGCGATCATCGACGCCTGCCAATCTTCCTTTATCAATGCCGAAATCGTCGGTGTATTCAGCAATAAAGCGGACGCTTTCGGCTTACAACGGGCAAAAAGTGCGGTCATTTTTCACCGCGCTTTTTTACGCCGTGACTTTGCCGATAACGCCGACATGGATCGCCATATCGGTGATGAAATCGAACGCTTACAGGCGGATTTAATCGTTCTCGCCGGCTACATGAAAATTCTCAGCCCTCAATTTACCCAACGGTTCGCCGGTAAAATTCTGAATATTCACCCGTCCCTGTTGCCTAAATATCCCGGGTTAAATACTTATCAACGCGCGTTGGACGCAGGCGATACGGAACATGGCATGACCATTCATTTCGTGAACGAAGAAGTGGATAGCGGCGCCATCGTGTTGCAGGCAAAAGTGCCGATTTTCCCGGAAGATACCCTCGCCGACATTGAAGAACGGGTGAAAGAGCAGGAACGGCGCTTTTATCCTTTAGCCATAAAATGGTTCGTGGATGATCGCTTAAAACTGCTGGAAAACCACGCGTATTTAGACGGCGAATTGCTCCCGCCGCAGGGATATGCGGTGGATTAGTTCCGCCATTTATTTCTCTTTCTCTCAGACAAAAAAGTGCGGTGAAAAATGACCGCACTTTTTCTTCATATCAAGTATAGAATCAATCGATTTACTCAACCGACGGGGCTGATTATAATGCTTGCCATCGTTTGAATGAATTTAAGGATACACATGCAATTTTCCAAAATGCACGGTTTGGGTAATGATTTTATGGTGGTGGACGCGGTGACGCAGAACGTTTATTTCCCGACGGAAACCATCAAACGTTTGGCGGATCGTCATCGCGGCGTTGGGTTTGATCAACTGTTGGTGGTGGAGCCGCCGTATGATCCCGAACTGGATTTTCATTATCGCATTTTTAACGCGGACGGCAGCGAAGTGGCGCAGTGCGGCAACGGAGCCCGTTGTTTTGCCCGTTTTGTGACGCTCAAAGCGTTAACCAATAAAAAAGACATCGCCGTGAGTACGCAAAACGGCAAAATGTTGCTGACCGTGAAAGACGACGGCAATGTGCGGGTGAACATGGGTGAGCCGATTTGGGAGCCGAATAAGATTCCGTTTACCGCCAATAAATTTGAGAAAAATTATATTTTGCGCACGGAAATCCAAACGGTGCTGTGCGGCGCGGTGTCTATGGGTAATCCGCATTGCGTGGTGCAGGTGGAGGATATTCAAACCGCCAATGTGGAACAACTCGGTCCGCTATTGGAAAATCACGAACGTTTTCCGGAGCGGGTGAATGCGGGTTTTATGCAGGTGGTGAATCGTCAGCACATCAAACTGCGTGTGTACGAACGCGGTGCAGGCGAAACCCAGGCTTGTGGCAGCGGCGCTTGTGCGGCGGTGGCGGTGGGCATTATGCAAGGCTTGTTGGATAACGAAGTGCAGGTGGATTTGCCCGGCGGCAGTTTGACCATCGAATGGCAGGGTGAAGGGCATCCGTTATACATGACCGGCAGCGCCACCCACGTGTATGACGGCGTGGTTTATTTGTAAGAGTGACTTATGCAAAACGCCCTGCAACATTATTTCACCTATCTGCGCATTGAGCGCCGGGTCAGCCCGCATACCTTGAGCAATTATCAGCGTCAGCTTGCGCGGGTCACAGCGATTTTGCAGGGCGCGGGCATTACCCAATGGCAGCAGGTGACGGCGAGCGTGGTGCGTTATGTGGTGGCGCAAAGCAGTAAGCAGGACGGTTTAAAAGAAAAAAGTCTGGCATTGCGCCTTTCCGCGTTGCGTCGCTTTCTGACTTATTTGGTGCAACAGGGCGAGTTGAAAGTGAATCCGGCGACAGGCATTTCCGCGCCGAAACAGGCGAAACATCTGCCGAAGAATATTGACACCGACCAGGTGCAGCAACTGCTTGCCAATGACAGCAAAGAACCCATTGATATTCGCGATCGGGCGATTATCGAATTGTTATATGGTTCGGGGTTGCGCCTGTCCGAATTGCAGGGCTTGAATCTCAACAGCATTCATCTCCGCTCCCGTGAAGTGCGGGTTATCGGGAAAGGCAACAAGGAACGGGTGGTGCCGCTCGGGCGTTATGCCTCCCACGCCATTCAGCAATGGCTGAAAGTGCGGTTGTTATTTAACCCGAAAGACGACGCGTTGTTTGTCAGCCAATTGGGTAACCGAATGTCGCATCGCGCCATTCAAATGCGTTTGGAAACCTGGGGCATTCGACAAGGCTTGAACAGCCATTTGAATCCGCATAAATTGCGCCATTCGTTCGCCACCCACATGCTGGAAGCCAGTTCCGATTTGCGCGCGGTGCAAGAATTGCTCGGACACAGCAATTTATCCACCACGCAAATTTATACCCACCTTAATTTCCAACATTTGGCGGCGGTGTATGATGCCGCCCACCCGCGTGCGAAACGTAAAAAATAAGGGAAAAACGCCATGAAATTCTACCGCACTTTAACGCCTTTTCAGGTGATTGGTTTCGATTTAGACGACACCCTTTACGACAATTCACAAGTCATAACCACGGCGGAACAGGAATTCGTCACCTTCGTGCAACAACATTGCCACATGGCGGATTTTAGTTTGGAAATGTGGGCGGCGTATAAAAGCGCCACCGCACAACATAACCCGCTGATGGCGGAAGATGTGACCTTATGGCGCTTGCGCAGTTTGCAGGCGCTGCTGGCGGAGCGGGGCAAAAGTGCGGTGGAAATTGCCGGCGTTTCGCAAACCGCCATGGATTACTTCTTACATTGGCGCCATCAAATTGACGTGCCGTCACAAAGTTTTGCCGTGCTGCAACAGTTGAAAGCACGATATAAATTAGTGGCAATCACCAACGGCAATGTGGATCCCGCGCGTATCGGGTTTGAACAGTTTGATTTGGTGCTGCGCGGCGGCGAACACGGACGGGCAAAGCCGCATGAAGCGTTGTTTCAACAAACGGCGCGCCATTTTAATGTTGCGCCGGAACAGATTTTACACGTCGGCGATAATTTACTCACGGATGTGCAGGGCGCCATGCAGTCAGGTTGTCAGTCGGTGTGGTTAAATTTGAGCGGAAAAACCATTGCGACATTCAGTGAAGCCCGTATTTTGCCGACGGTGGAAATGAATGCGTTGCCGGATTTATTGCGGTTATACGCGTAAAGTGCGGTCGGTTTTGGGGACGTTTTTTTAAATCTCTTCTTGATAACGGGCGGGCGCGAAACCCGCCCGTTATTTCTATGTATTTGCGTTATTAGCGCTTATTTCACAATGTCGCCTTTTAAGGCTACGCCACCGATAAGGTGACCGGCGTGGCATTCATATTGCGTGGTGCTTTTATAAACGTTTTTCTTGTAGTAACTCACGATGTTGCCCACTTTGGTGGCACCGGAAGATTGGGCTTTGTCCTGTAATTGTTTAACGGCGGACAAGAAGGCGCGTTGGCAGGCTTTTTCGTCGGATTTGTTGGCGGCATTGGTTTTCTTGTTGGTGACGGTATTGGCAACCACCGTTTTACCCGGTGCCGGTTTACCGAAGTAAAGTTTTACTCTCGGGTTAAGAAAACCTTGCGCTTCAGGGGAGTTCAATGCACTTTTAATATCATAGTGATGTGTGGTGTCACGCGGTGCACAAGCAGCGATAAATACGGTCGCCACGGCAAGGCTTAATTTAGTCATCAGTTTCATGAAAATCTCCTTTGAACGTAAAAAAAAGTTGAAAACCGCGCTAAGTATAGCATTTTTATTGATAAAGAATATACGCTTCTTGCGTTGCGCCAATTGCTTTCGGTCGGGAGCCTAGGTAAAATTGAACCGATTTTTTTACTTTTTATCTTTATCTACTAACTTACCTGAGGATGCAATGAAAAAACTTCTGCTCTCCGTCTGTTTGGCGGCATTTGGCTTGACTGCCTGTTCTTCCGGCGTTTCCGATCTTCGCCCTGTTAACGCAACCGATTACAACATGAAACATCCTTGCCTGAAAGGCAGCACCCGAAGCGCACCGGACGACTTTGTCGAAGCGCTGAAAAAAAGCTTAAAGAATAAGAATATTTCCGCCGAATTGGTGAAAGAAAAAGGCAATTGTGATCGTATTTTATTTTTCACTGTCAAAGGAAATAGCCGTATTATCGCCAGGGCCAAACTGGATTTGCGCGACATCGCCAGCAAGCAATCTTTGGGCTTCTTATCTTATAAACGTCGTGGCGATGAAAAAGATCGCGTTGATCAGGTCGGCTTACAAGGTCAAACAGACTTAATGATTAATCAATTATTTCAATAAGCTAGCATGACGCAAACGATTTGTCAGTTTTCACTCAATATAACCGATTGGAAAATCGTGTGTAATAAGCAATTAAGCACCGAGGATTGGAAATCGGGTTATGCCTATTGGCAGCAAAATCAGGCGAATTTCGCCGATTTTGCGCCTAAACTTGCCTTTCTTCCGCCACTCAAACGTCGCCGTTTAAGTGATTCCGCCCGTTTGTTTTTTGAAGCCGCCTGGGATTTGGTGGAAGAACAATCCAATTTGCCCGTGGTGTATGCTTCCGCAAACAGTGAGATTAACCGCAATTTTATGTTGTGGTCTTCGTTGTTAACGGAAGGCAATGTGTCGCCGACTTCCTTTAGTTTGTCGGTGCACAATGCGCTTATCGGGCAATGGTCGGAGTTACGCCAAGTGAAAGCGGAAACCACCTCTTTAACGGCAAATAAAGACAATTTGGAAACCGCGTTATTGGAAGCCTATTTATTGCTCAAAGAAGGCGCAAAAAAAGTGTTGGTGGTGATCGCCGAATCGCCGTTGGAACCGCGTTATAACGTGCAGCCTGTGGTTCGCCTGCCGTTTAGCTATGCCTTGGCATTGGTGGTTGAGGCAGGCGGGCAATACCGGTTAAGCCTGACTCATCAAGCGCCAAAAGAGGACGACGTGCCTGATACGGCGTTGGAATGGGTGAAAAATCAACATCTGGCTTGTACGCAATGGCATACGCCGAGTAGCGCCGGGGGAACTTGGTTATGGCAGAAAAGCTAGATTGGTTGCGCCGCTTTGTGTTCACCACCATCGGTTTTCTGTTTTGGGGCGTGGCGGGCACATTGTTACAACTGGTGCTTTATCCTTATGCGCGTAAACATGGCGACTTGCAAACCCAATTGAAAGTTCGCCGTTTCGTCGGCGGCATCTGGTATTATTTCATCCGCTATTTAGCCTGTGCCGGCGTGTTGGAAGTGAGCTATAAAGGCTTTGAAAAACTCGGGCGTGCCGGACAGCTTATTTTGCCGAACCACCCGTCTTTATTGGACGTGGTACTCATTTTGGGAAAAACGCCAACCCTGAATTGCATTGTGAAAAAGGAGCTATTGGATAACCCCACCATGCGCAACCAAATTTTAGCCTGCGGTTTCTTGCCTAATACGGAATCCGTAGAATTGTTGGAGCAAAGTCATGAGGTGTTGCAACAACAGGCGTTATTGCTGTTTGCCGAAGGTACGCGCACAGGCTGGGACGGCGAAGTGAAACTGAATCGTGGCGCGGTATCCATCGGTTTACGCAGCGCCAAAGTGATTACGCCGGTGGTGATTCGCATGAATCCGCTCAGTTTAAAAAAAGGACATCCGTGGTATAAAATCCCGCGCAAACGTATGCAATATGAATTGATTGTCGGCGATGATATTGATCCGCAAGATTGGTTGAAAGAACAGTCAATTCCTATGGCGTCGCGCCGCTTAACCAAATATCTGGAAAATTATTTCAACACACATACAAAGGACAACGAAAATGGAACTGGAACAACAGCTTAAACAACTTATTATCGATAGCCTCGCGTTAGAAGATATTGGTATTGAAGACATTGATAACGATACCGCGCTGTTCGGCGACGACGGCTTAGGATTGGATTCCGTCGATGCCCTTGAACTTGGTTTGGCGGTGCAAAAAACCTTCGGTTTACAGTTGGATAGCGAGCAAACCCAACTTCGTGACCATTTTGAAAGCGTCTCCACGTTAGCGCAATTTATCCGCAGCCAAAAAGGTGAGGTATAACCATGACCGAACAGGAAATCCGCGACTTACTCAGTGAAGCGCTGGAATCGTTATTTGAAATCGAGCCGGAGAGAATCAAACCAGACACCAATCTGTATGAAGATTTGGAAATCGATAGCATTGATGCCATTGATTTAATCGACCACATTAAACGGAAAACCGGACACAAGTTACAAGCGGAAGATTTCCGTAATGTTCGCACCGTGGATGATGTGGTTAAAGCCGTTCTGAAACTGAGCCAAAACGCACAATAATGTTTGCCAAATACACCGACAATAGCCTTATTGCAAACCATCCCGAGTGGCGTTATGCGGATTTCGCGCAAAAAGCCCTGCAAATTTCCGCCGAATTACAACAGCGTCAAAGCCGAGCCATTGCCGTTTGGCTGGAGGACGGCGCCAAACTGGCGTGTACTTTGTTAGCGGCATGGCATGCCAATGTGCGGGTGCTATTTCCGCCGAATTTCACCCCGGAAAGCATTCAATGGGTGAATGAAAACGCCGATCTCTGGCTTACCGACAGCGATATAGACCAACCGACGGCGGAATGGTTTGAGCGCTTCGGTGAATCCCGCCACCTTGAAAAACACCCGCAAAATCCACCGCTCTTTGACTACACCAATCAGACCGAAATCTGGCTGAAAACCTCCGGCAGCACCGGTGAAGCGAAAACCATCGTTAAAACCGCCGAACAAATGTGGCTTGGTGCGGAAGCCCTTGCGATGGCATTGCCGTTTAAGGCGGACAACGCCGTTACCGCCTTGAGCACCGTCAGCATTCAGCATATTTACGGCTTAACCGTGCATATCATGATGTCCTTGGTGAACGGTTGGCAAATCGGGCGCAAACAGCAGTTTTATCCGGAATGTATCATCAGCGAAGCGCAAAAAAGCACGCAAGCGGTGGTGGTCAGCAGCCCCGCCATGTTGACACGAATTGACTGGCAGAATACCAAAATGCCGCAAACTATTGCGGGGGTGATTTCTTCCGGCGGTGCATTGGCGGAAGACATTTCCGAGCAGATGCGCCGGGTGTTGCAACAGCCGGTGATTGAAATTTACGGCAGCACGGAAACCGGCCCTATCGCCATTCGTGACGACATTCATTTGTGGCAAACGTTGCCGAACAGTCGGTTAGGCAGTGATGAACAGGGCGCCTTGTGGATTGAAGGTTGCTGGCTGTCCGCCCGCGAACAAACCGCCGATGTGGTGGAATTTTTAGCGGACGGCTTCCGTCTGCTCGGGCGTAGCGATCGCATTGTGAAAATCGGCGATAAACGCACTTCTCTTGCCGGCATTGAAGGCAAATTGCTGCAACATGACTGGGTGGACGATTGTTATATCGCGCAGCACCCCGAGGTGCCCCGCTTGGCGGCATGGGTCGGTTTAAATGCGCAGGGCGTTGAGATCTTGCGTGAAAAAGGGCGCCGTTATCTCATCGAACAGTTTAAAGATTATTTGGCGGAAACCCAGGACAAAACCGCTATTCCGCGTTTCTGGCGTTTTACCGATAAACTTCCGCGCAACAGCCAATCGAAAATAAATAAACTGGAATTTAACCGCACTTGTGTGGAAGCGCAGCGCGATCCGATTTGGTTTACGCAGGAAAAAGACGAACGGCGCTATCAGGCAACGGGCAAAGTGCCGTTGGATTTGCTGTATTTGAAAGATCATTTCGCCAACTTCCCGCTTGTGCCGGGCGTCATTGAACTGCAATGGATTAGCGAAAAAGTGAACGCGTTCTTAGGGCGTGAAGTGGCATTCCGTCGCATCGATAAGCTCAAATTCCAAAAATTCCTTCGTCCGAACGACATTTTCGTATTACAACTGAACGCCAACGAATCGCTGGATAAAATCACGTTTCAATTAAAGGTGGACGACGAAATCTGTTGTAGCGGCGTAGCGATTCTGGCGCAGGCGTAGTTGCCGTAGCGCCCTCGGAGCCACGATGATGAAAATGCTTATTAATGTGTTACTCAGCCTCACCGGCGTGGCTTATCCCATCATTTGGCTGTTTGCCGAAGACCAAACGCCGTTGTTTTACCTGCCTTGGATAATGGCACTGCTGTGGGCGGCGAAGGGCTTTTTGCAACAACAAGGGCAACGCTATTTCGCTTGGGCGATGGCGTTGATTCTGGCGGTGGTGGGCATTACCCGTTCCGTTGAAACCATGTTTTGGTATCCCATTATTATTAACGGCTTAATGTTGTCCCTGTTCGGCGGCAGTCTGTGGCGCGGGCAAACCGTGGTGGAGCGTCTCGCCCGTCTGCAAACGCCCGATTTAAGCGAAGCCGGTGTGCGTTATACGCGCAAAGTAACCCAACTGTGGTGCGGCGTCTTCGTGATTAATATCGTCATTACCGCCTCGGCTATTTGGTTGAAATATTACGATTTCTGGGCGTTATACACCGGGGTGCTTTCTTATTGCTTTATCGGCGTGGTGATGGCGGGCGAATGGCTGGTTCGACAAAAAGTCAAAAAACAACAAATATGATGAATAACCTACATTTTTTGAATATCCCCGATTTATGGCGTGACCAAGGCGATGGGACCGCGCTGATTGCGCGCAACCCTGATTGGCAATGGGCGGATTTTCGTGCGCGCGCACGGCAAATTGCCGAGCAGTTGACACAGGATAACGTGAAATCCGTGGCGTTCTGGTTTGAGGATGCCGCCTTGTTTGCCTGCGCCATGCTGGCGTGTTTTCATGCCGGTGTGCGGATTTTACTGCCGCCCAATTTACTGGCGGAAAATCAGCAATGGATCAACGAAAACGCCGATTTTTTGTTGGATGACGCGTTGTTCGCCGAGTATGGCATTACGCAACAGGTCTCGAAAAAACACTGGGAAAAACGACCGCACTTTACTCCTCATCTGCAATCGGAAATTTGGCTGAAAACCTCCGGCAGCAGCGGTCAGCCGAAGATTCTGGTGAAGACCGCCGCACAAATGTGGCTGGAATCGGCGGCGATTCGCCAATCCTTGCCTTTCCCTGCCGGTAACGGCATACATTTGGTGTCCAGCGTTTCCGCACAGCATCATTACGGCTTGTCCTATCGCATTATGCTGCCCCTCACTATGGGCTGGAGTATTGCCCGTAAGCAGTTGCCTTATCCGGAATATTTAATCGAAGAAAGTCTGTTGGCGCCGAAAACCGTGTGGATTAGCAGTCCGGCGTTGTTGACCCGTTTAAATTTAGCCGATACGAAATTAAAACAATGCTCCTTTGCAGGCATCATTTCCTCCGGCGGCGTATTGCCCGCCGATGTAGGCAATGCCATTCGTGAGCGATTAGGCATCACGCTGATCGAATGCTATGGCAGCACGGAAACCGGCGCTATCGCTTTTCGTGCCGATGACGGTTTGTGGCAACCGACCCCGCTTACCCAAGTAGGCTTAAACGAAGAAGGGGCATTGTGGGTTGACTCCGATTGGCTCAACCGACGTGAACAAACCGCCGATGCCGCCGAGTTGGTTGACGGTAAATTCCATTTGCTGGGGCGTCTTGATCGCATTGTGAAATTCGGCGATAAACGCATTTCCTTAGTTAACATCGAACAGCATTTATTGCGTCATCCCTGGGTGACGGATTGTTATGTGGCGCAACATCCGCAGCATTTACGCCCGGCGGCTTGGGTTGCCTTGAATGAGACGGGCATTGCGGCGTACCAACAACAGGGACGTCATGAATTGGTCAATGAATTACGCACATTTTTAATGCAAACCCAAGAGCGCGCCGGCTTACCGCGTTTTTGGCGATTCACCACGGAATTGCCGCGCAACAGCCAGTCAAAACTCAGCAAAGAGGCGTTTAATCAGGTCTTTTTAACGGAAAAAGAGGAACATTTTTAATGCAAAAGGTCATTGTGATTATTCCTCATTACAACCATTCCGCCACCGTAGGCAATGTGGTGCAGCAGTTGCGCGCCTTGGATTTGCCCGTTTTGGTCGTAGATGACGGCTCCGCCGAAAATCATCTGAGCGTATTACGGACGCTGCAACAACAGCCCGAGGTTTTCGTGCATTATTGCCCGACCAACGGCGGCAAAGGCGCGGCGATGAAAACGGGTTTTCGCCTTGCGGCGGATATGGGCTTCAGCCATGCCGTACAAGTGGACGCGGACGGGCAACATCACTTGCCCGATGTGTTAAAGATGATCGCAGAAATGCAGAAAAATCCCACCGCACTTATTTGCGGTCGCCCGATTTATAGCGACGACGCACCGAAAGCACGCCTGTACGGACGCAAAATCACCGATTTCTGGAATGCCATTCACACCCTTTCCTTGGATATTAAAGACGGCATGTGCGGCTTTCGGTTGTATCCTTTAGCCTCCATTTTGTCGCTCATGCAACAGGAGTCCCTCGGCAATCGCATGGACTTTGATATTGATATTTTGGTGAAAGCCCACTGGCACCAAATCCCGTTGGTGTGGGTGGATACGCCGGTGCGTTACGAACCGGGCGGCATTTCGCATTTTCGCGGGTTTGCCGATAACTGGGAAATCAGCAAACTGCACACCCGATTATTTTTTGGTATGCTGGGGCGCATTTGCACGGGGCGGAAAGTATGACTTCACAACATTGGGCGCAGCAACATGAACGGGGCAGTAAGTTTTTCTTAAATTTGACCCGTTTGATCGTGCAATATTGCCCGCTTTGGATGATTCGCATCGTGACCTTTATCGTGGTGAGTTATTTTTTCCTCACCTCCGCAAAAGCGCGTCGCCACATTCGACGTTATCATCAGCGTTTACAGCATACTTTCCCGCAGCTGATCCTGCCCCGCTACGCCTTATTCCGTCATTTCCTGGCGTTCGGCGAAGCCATTGCCGATCGCTTTGCCGTGTGGCAGAAAAAAATCCGTTATCCCGATTTGATTTTGGACGACAGCGATAACGTGTATCATGACATTCGTTCCGAAGGGCGCGGGCAGATTCTGATTTGTTCCCATTTCGCCAATATTGAAATTTGTCGCGCGCTGGTGGACAGCGGGCATCACGGCAATTTCCGCCTGAATATTTTGGTGCATAATCGCCATGCGCAGGCATTTAACGAAACCTTGGAAAAGGCGGGCGCCACCTCGTTGCCGTTAATTCAGGTGGAAGATTTGGACGCGCAAAAAATGCTGGAATTGAACGAGCGTATTGAACGGGGCGAGTGGATCGCCATTGCCGCCGATCGCATTCCGGTGCGCGGCGACAAAACCGAACAGGCGGATTTTCTGGGTTCACCGGCAACTTTCCCGCAAGGTCCGTGGTTGTTGGCGAGCCTGTTGAAAACGCCGATTAACACCGTGTTCTGTTTGAAGAAACGGGGCGAATACCATTTAAAATTACGCCATTTTTCCCCGCCCATTGAAGGCAGAGGCAAACAGCGCAACGAGAATATCAAACGCGCCATGCAACAATATGCCGATATTCTTGCCAAAGAATGCGAAGAAAACCCGCTCTATTGGTTTAATTTTTACGATTTCTGGGACGATTATTCAAAATGAAAAAACACGTTTACTGCCATCATGCCTCCGAATATGAAATTCAGTTTTTTGACGTGGATTCCATGAATATTATGTGGCACGGGCATTATGTGAAATATCTGGAAATGGCGCGCTGTGCCTTTTTGGAAGAGATTCACTACACTTATGATGTGATGAAAGAAAAAGGCTATGGCTGGCCGGTAGTGCAATTGAATTTGAAATATGTGAAACCGACCCTTTTCCGCCAGAAAATTCGGGTGGAACTGGCGTTGGTGGAATACGAAAGCTGCATTCGTATTGATTATCTGATTCGTGATGTGGCGACCAATCAAAAACTCACCAGCGGCAGCACCACCCAAGTGGCGGTGGAAATCAAAAGCGGCGAAATGCAACTGCAAACCCCGCCGTGTTGGCGAAGTGCAGTAGAAAATCACCGCACTTTTCAGGCGGAGAACGCATCATGAGGACGTTTTTCGTATTTTGCTGCCTGTTTTTCAGCCCGCTGACCTTTGCCTTTTCCGAAGCGGAATTAATCACCTTGCTGCAAACCCCGCAAAACGTGCAGGGCAATTTCACCCAGCAGCGTTTTCTCAAATCCCTTGCCAAGCCCATCACCACACAGGGCAAGTTCACCTTGTTGGCAAAAAAAGGCTTGTTATGGCAAATGGAAAAACCTTTCGCCAATCAACTGCGGGTGAAAACCGACGGTATTATGCAATGGGACGGCAAACAATGGGTGGCAAACGGCAAAATGGGGCAGACGGAACAAATCAATCTGTTTCTGGGGCTGTTGTCGGGCGACATTTCCGGTTTGAAAGCGCAGTTTGAGGTGGCGTTGTCAGGTGAAGCGAAAAACTGGCAATTGACCTTAACCCCGAGTTCCTTGCTGATGAAACAGATTTTTACCGATATTCAGATTCAAGGTGATGAGGTGGTAAAAGCCATTGTATTAAACGAAAAACAGGGCGACAAAACCCATATTCAATTTGACCATGTTCAACAAAATCAGCCTTTGGCAGCGTTCGCACAATCCGCGTTAGAATAAAAAACGATGAAAAAATCCACCGCACTTTCCGTTCTGTATGCCCTGTTCCTGACGGCGACATTGTTGCTCTTTGCTTATGCGGTGAAAAAAGGCGATTGGCTGGAAACGGATTTGCGCGCCCTGCTGCCGCAGGAACAGGGCTGGACTGCCGTGCAAGTGCGGGCGGATGCCCAACAGGAAGCGCGACTCAATCAACAAGTCATTTCCCTCGTGGGACATTCATCGCCGCAAAAGGCATTTCAGCTGGCGGAACAGGTTGCGCAGCAATGGCAAAAGAGCGGATTATTTGCCCGGGTGGAGGCAAAAATGCAACCGGATCTTACGGCGCTGCGTGCCGAAATCGCCCGATTACGCCTTGCCACTTTGCCACCATACGTTCGCCATCAGTTGCTTCATGCGCCGCAGGATTATTTCCAACATTACGCCGAGCAGATCATGAATCCTTTCGTGCAAACCAATTTGCTTCCGTTGGATCAGGATTGGCTCGGTTTCGGCAGGTTCGTTTTGCCACAGGCGCAATTGCAGGGCAAGATTCAATGGCATGCCGAAAACGGTATGTTGTATCTCACGGACAAGGATAAAACCCGGGTGCTGTTGCGTGGCGTGCTACAACAGGGAAACCTTATCGATCCGTCGTTAAATCTGACCGCACTTTTAACGCAAAATCGTCAAGCCGTTGAAGCGGAACAGGGCGACATGTTGGTGACCGGCGCCGCGTTGTTCGCCATTGACGCCAAAGTCAAAGCGGAACGGGAAAGTACCCTGATGAGCGCCTTGGGCGTGAGCCTGACGCTGTTGCTGCTGTTGCTCGTGTTCAGAACGGCACGTGTGTTGTGGCTGTTTTTACCGATTATGGCGGGTATGTTATGCGGCGTCACCGCCACGATTTTTGCTTTCGGACAAATTCATATTCTCACCATCGTTATCGGCACCAGTTTAATCGGGGTGCTGATTGATTTTCCGCTGCACTGGCTAGCGTCTTCCTTATTTCATCAACCATGGCACGCCGCGCAGGCAATGCAAAGGCTGCGCTTTACTTTTCTGATTAGCCTGCTGGTAACGTTGCTGGGCTACGGCTTACTTGGTTTTACCGCACTGCCGGTGCTAAAACAGACCGCGCTGTTCTCCGCCGTCGCCTTAATCACGGCAATGCTCGCCACTTTGCTTTTTCTGCCTGCTTTATTCCGTCGTTATCAAAACAAACCGCGCTCCCCGAACCCCAAAGTGCGGTGGATTTTGGACGCGTTTTTTACCCGTCGCGTGGGCGTGGTTTCAATCCTGTTAGGGGGGATTTTTATCAGCGGTGGTTTGTATCGTTCCGAATGGCGTGACGATATTCGCCAATGGGTTTCCATGCCGCAGGCGATGTTGGACGAGGCGAAGCAAATCGGGGATTTAACCGGCGTGGAGTTGGGCAACCGTTATTTCCTAGTGCTTGCCGACAACGATGATGACTTATTGGAAAAAGAACGGGCGCTGACAGCAAAACTGGATGAATGGCAAATCCCTTATAGCGCCCTGTCCCAATGGGTGATGTCGGAAGCGCAACAGCGGCAATTTATAACGGAATTACAGGCAAAACTCAAACCGCAGGATTTCGCTGTGTTGGATGACATCGGCGTGCCGGCGGAAAAATTACAACAGGCATTGCGAGAGTTAAGCGCACAATCGCCGTTATCCTTGCAGCAAGCCTTGCAATCCACCGTCAGGCAAGCCTGGCAGCCGCTCTATTTAGGCAAATTGGCGGAGAATCAGGTAGCAGGCATAG
The DNA here is from genome assembly GCA_017160915.1 of Aggregatibacter actinomycetemcomitans. Classification (GTDB taxonomy): domain Bacteria; phylum Pseudomonadota; class Gammaproteobacteria; order Enterobacterales; family Pasteurellaceae; genus Aggregatibacter; species Aggregatibacter actinomycetemcomitans_B. The sequence continues at coordinate 76,009 of JACAWG010000061.1, read as the reverse complement.
TGCAGGTGAGCGGGCATAGTGCCGTTTCCCTTGCGCATTTGGCAAACCAACAGGATATTTTCTGGCAGGATAAGCGGGCGCACTTGAATCAGGCGTTTCAGCAAACCCGCGATCAGGCGGCGTGGCTGAAAGTGCTTTCGTTCCTTTTCGCCGGTGTGTTGTTGTGGCGTTTATTCGGGGTTAAACGCACTTTCACCATGTTGCTTCCGCCCTTGTGCGCCATTGTCATCACTGTGGCGATTTTCGGCTGGGTCGGTTTGCCCATCAGTTTATTTACTATGTTCGGACTGTTGCTGGTATCGGCGATCGGCATTGACTACACCGCGTATATGCAAACTACAAATGAACCTTTATACGGCAAATACATTGCGGTATTATTGGCGGCAATGACAACCCTCATTTCCTTCGTATTATTGGGGCTGAGCTCCACGCCGGCGGTGGCTTCCTTCGGTTTAAGCGTGAGCCTCGGTGTGTTATTGAGCGTCATCCTGACTTTTAAACTATTACGTTAATTCGGAGAACCCAAATGGAACAATTTGATGTGGTGATTATCGGCGCGGGGCCTTCCGGTTCCGTTGCCGCTTCGCTGTTACACAAGCAAGGCATTAATGTCTGCGTGTTGGAAAAACAACATTTCCCGCGTTTTGTTATCGGTGAAAGTCTGTTGCCTTATTGCATGGACATTTTAGCTGAAGCGGATTTGGTGGATGCCGTCAATGCGGAACCCACTTTCCAATTTAAAAACGGTGCGGCATTCACCTGGGGCAACCGTTACACCTATTTTGATTTCACCGATAAATTCACCGCCGGTCCCGGCACCACTTATCAAGTGCGCCGTGGGATTTTCGATAAAATTCTGATTGATGAAACCGCCAAAAAAGGCGTGGAAGTCCGTTTTGGTCACGAAGTGTTAAATTTAGACAATTCGGGCGAATCGGCAATCTTAAAAGTGCGGTCGGAAAATGGCGCGGAATATGATCTCGCCGCCCGCTTTGTGTTAGATGCCAGCGGTTACGGTCGGGTGTTGCCGCGCTTACTGGAGTTGGAAACGCCGTCCGAACTGCCGGCGCGCGTCGCCCGTTTTACCCACATTGACGATAACATTACCGATCCCGATTTTGACCGTAATAAGATTTTAATCACCACTCACCCCGTACACCGTGATGTATGGCTATGGTTAATTCCGTTTGCCGACAATCGTTGTTCCATCGGCGTGGTGGGCTTGCCGGAAACCTTGGACGGCGACAACGAAACCATATTGAATAAATTTGCCTTGGAATGCCCGATGTTGAAACGTATTTTAGCCAATGCGAATTGGGAAAATGAGTTTCCGTACCGTAATATCCAAGGCTATTCCGCCAACGTGAAAACCTTACATGGCAAATATTTCGCGTTATTGGGCAATGCCGCCGAATTCCTCGATCCGGTGTTCTCTTCGGGCGTGACCATTGCGTTGCATTCCGCCCGTTTGGCGTCCCGCATTATTCCGCGCCAGTTAAAAGGCGAAGCGGTGGATTGGCAAAGCGCCTTTGCCGAACCGCTGATGGTGGGCGTGAATGCGTTCCGTACTTACGTGAACGGCTGGTATGATCATTCCTTCCAGGACGTGATTTACGCGCGTCATCCGCAACCGGAAATTCGCCAAATGCTGTCTTCTATTTTGGCGGGCTATGCGTGGGATACGGAAAATCCGTTTGTGGCGAAATCCGGTCCGCGTTTGAAAGCCTTGGCGGAACTTTGCGGCACCGCCACACAGGATTAAGGCGCGCGCTGAGATGATGAAATACCTTGCCCTGTTGTTCTGCTTTTGGCTGACCGCGTGCAGCTCGTTACCGCAGGTGGAACGATTGCCGCCGCAACAACAGGCGGTGCGCGTGTTTAAAGTGGAGCAGTTAAATGCGCAACATCAGTTACAACAAGCCAGCCTGCTGACGTTGCAAGCCGAAGCGCAACAATGGCGCTGGGTACAAACGGATCCCTTAGGCGCGCCCTTGGCACGGGTGATTTTAACGCCGCAAGGCTGGCAGAATGACGGCTTTATCATGCCGAATCAGCAGGCGCGCCGTTTGTTTTCCGCCTTGGCGACAGCATTAAACCCGCAACAACCGTTGTTTGCTTTCAGTCGGGTTGAACCTGTGGCGCAGGGCAACGATTATTTTATTCGGAATAACAAAGTCTGGCGGATTACATTGCGTCCGCCGCAGATTGAAATTCACCTGGCGGATGACAGCCGTTGGCGTATTGAAGAATTAAATTAAAGGAAAAAATGACCGCACTTTATCTAAGTAAACCAGCTATTTTGAGCAGCCTCGGCGATGGCATCGAAACGCACATTACGCGTTTACTGGCTGCCGACGATTCCCCATTGGCGCTTTCCGATTCGGCGTTTAAGCTGTATCACACCGAAGGAAAAACCCGCGTATTCGGTGAAGTGAATGTGCCTTTACGCCCGTTTGCAGCAACCTTGCCGGCGATACATCAAAGTCGCAATAATCAGCTGTTGTGGCATTGTTTAGCACAAATTGAACCGCAAATCGAACAGGCGATTGCCCGTTTCGGACGCCAACGCATTGCTGTGGTTATCGGCACCTCCACCACCGGTGTGGACGAAAACGTGCCGGTGTTTAAATATGCCGTCGGTCATGATGATTGGTCCGGTGTGGCGTTTAAACAACAGCAACAATATTTTTCCGCGCCTTCCGATTTCGTTGCCTATCAATACGGTTTGCAAGGGTTGAGTTATGGTATTTCCACCGCCTGCACTTCCGGCGCCAAAGCGCTGATTAGCGCGGCGCGTTTGCTGAACGCCGGTTTATGTGATGCGGTCATTTGCGGCGGTGTAGATGAACTTTCGCCGCTGACCATCAGCGGTTTCGGTTCTTTGTCCGTCTTATCCGATAAGCGTTCCAATCCGCTTTCCGTGAATCGTGACGGGATTAATCTCGGTGAAGGCGCCGCTGTTTTCGTGATGAGTCGGGAAAAATTAGATGACACGGTGATTCAATTGTTGGGCTATGGCGCCAGCAGCGATGCTTATCATATGTCTTCCCCGCACCCCGAAGGCGAGGGCGCAATCAGCGCGTTTCGCGCCGCGTTGGATAGCGCCGAACTCCGCGCCGATGCCATTGGCTGGATCAATTTGCACGGCACAGGAACGGTGCATAATGATCAAATGGAAAGTTTGGCGGTGCATCAGGTTTTCGGCGACAACACGCCTTGCACCACCACCAAGCCTTACACCGGACATACCCTTGGTGCCGCCGGTGCAGTGGAAGCCGCGATTTTATGGGGTGTCATCGACCGCAAACTAAACCCGCAGGGCAAGTTGCCGGCGCAATTGTGGGACAAACAGGCGGATCCCGCGTTGCCGAAAATTGCGATTACCGACGAACACAGCCATTGGCGCGGCGAACCCCGCATCGGCGCAAGCAGTTCTTTTGCTTTCGGCGGCAATAACACAGTGCTGATTTTAGGAGAACGAGATGCTTGATTTAACTTGCCCCATCACCGACATTGCGCCTTTGGTGCCACATAGCGGCAAAATGATTTTATTGGATCGGGTCACGGATTTCGGCGATGATTTCTTAGTGGCGGAAGCGGAAGTGCGCCCCGATAACCTGTTGGTGAAAGACAACAAATTGCCCAGTTTTCTTGGCGCAGAAATCATGGCGCAAGGGGTTGCCGCCTGGGCAGGTTGCAAATGCGTACGCGCCGGCAAACCCATCACCTTGGGCTATTGGATCGGCTCACGCAAACTCAGCATTCATCAACCGGACATTGCTATCGGTAGCAAATTACGCATTCAAATTAAGCTTTCCATTGAAGATGCCACGGGTTTCGGCGTGTTTGATTGCCAATTAATTGATGCAGTCAGCCAACAGGTGATTGTGGAAGGCGCATTGAACGTGTTCCGACCGCAGGTGTAAATTTACCGTGAAAAACACCGCACTTTTTATGCAATCTAAGGAAATCATATGAGCGAAACAGTTTTAATTACAGGTTCCAGCCGCGGCATCGGCAAAGCTATTGCCTTACGTTTGGCGCAGGCAGGATTTGACATTGTGGTGCATTGCCGCAGTCGCGTAGAAGAAGCGGAAGCGGTGGCGCAGTCCGTGCGTGAACTGGGGCAAAATGCCCGCGTGTTACAGTTTGACGTTAGCTGCCGCAGTGCGGTCGCAGACGCGCTTACCGCCGATGTGGAAGCCCATGGCGCTTATTACGGCGTGGTGCTGAATGCGGGATTAACCCGTGATAACGCATTCCCGGCGTTAACCGACGAGGATTGGGATCAGGTTTTACGCACGAATCTGGACGGTTTCTATAATGTGTTACATCCGATCATGATGCCGATGATTCGCCGTCGTAAAGCGGGACGCATCGTGTGTATTACCTCCGTGTCGGGCTTAATCGGCAATCGCGGTCAGGTCAATTACAGCGCCTCCAAAGCCGGTATTATCGGTGCGGCGAAAGCTCTGGCGGTGGAGCTGGCGAAACGCAAAATTACCGTGAACTGTGTGGCGCCGGGCTTAATTGATACGGATATTTTAGATGAAAATGTGCCTATTGATGAGATCCTGAAAATGATTCCCGCCGGACGCATGGGCGATCCTGAAGAAGTGGCGCACGCGGTGAATTTCCTGATGGACGAAAAAGCCGCGTATATTACCCGCCAAGTGATCGCCGTGAACGGCGGTTTGTGCTGACCCATTTGCTAATTGAATAACGAGAAAAAAAGATGAAACGAGTTGTGATCACCGGCATTGGTGCCGTTACCGCCTTCGGTAAAACATGGCAGGACATTAAAACGGCGTTCCAACGCAAACAAAACGCCGTGCAAGCCAAAGCGGATTGGGCGGAGCGTTACCCTGAACTGGAAGCCCGTTTAGGCGCGGAAATTCATGATTATCAGCCGCCGTCACATTGGAACCGTAAACAATTACGCAGCCTCGGGCGGGTGTCGCAATTCGCCGTTGAAGCCGCCGAACGCGCGTTGGCGAGTGCCGATTTACTGGACGAAAACGGCGATATTCTTGCCTATCTCAAAGACGGCAGAATGGGCGTGGCGTGCGGTTCTTCCACCGGCTCCACGAATGATATTAAAGATGCCGCCGAGCTCCTGATGACCGGCAAATCCGATGGCTTCAACGCCAACACCTATGTGCGCATGATGCCCCACACCACCGCCGCCAATATCGGTATTTTCTTCGGCTTAACGGGGCGTATTATTCCCACCTCCAGCGCCTGTTCTTCCGGCAGTCAGGGCATTGGCTACGCTTATGAATCCATCAAATACGGCTTGATTCCCATGATGCTTGCCGGCGGTGCCGAGGAATTTTGCCCGTCGGAAGTCTATGTGTTTGATTCGTTGTACGCGGCAAGTCGCAATGTGAATAATCCGAGTAAAACACCGCGCCCTTACGATAACGATCGTGATGGCTTGGTGATCGGCGAGGGGGCGGGGATTTTCGTGCTGGAAGAACTGGAACACGCCTTAGCTCGCGGAGCGAATATTATTGCGGAAGTGGTGGGCTACGGCGCAAACAGCGACGGCGCACACGTCACCCGCCCGCAAAAAGACACCATGCAACGTTGCATGGAATTGGCATTAAAAGATGCCCATTTATCCGCGCAAAAAATCGGCTATGTCAACGGACACGGCACGGCGACGGAACAAGGAGATATTGCCGAAACCTTGGCGACGGAAGCGGTGTTTGGCAAGGTGCCGTTAAGCTCGCAAAAAAGCTATTTAGGGCATACTCTCGGTGCGTGCGGTGCGTTGGAATCCTGGTTTTCCATTGAAATGATGCGCGACGGCTGGTTTGCGCCGACCATCAACTTGGATAATATTGATGCGCGCTGCGGCAAGTTGGATTACATTCAAGGGGACGGGCGCCATATCGAAACGGATTATGTGATGAACAATAACTTTGCTTTCGGCGGCGTGAATACTTCGTTGATTTTTAAGCGTTGGCAGGGGTAATGGGTAGGGGATCCTGTGACAGCCGAATTGAAACGGGACGGCACAGGACCGTCCCCTACAAACCGGCGCCAATCTTTACAATATTGCCGTTTCTACAACGGACAAAAAATCCATCTCCTGCACATCATCGGCGTTTGGCAAAACATCTACTTTTTTGACCGCACTTTCCGCTGATTTTGATACCACCCAAAAACACGCGCCTTCTTTTTGTCCTTGATCGGCTTCCAATATCCAACCGACCAGCGCCGATGACATCGCTTCATGTTCCAAATCCAACAACGCCAGCTGCAACGGTTGCCAAATCGTTTGTTGATTTATCGCTAAAAATACCGAATTTCCTTTAATTTGTAGCGATTGCGCCAATTGAAAGGTCGCCGCGTTGTTGATATTCGCCATGAAATCTAACGGGCTCGGCAGGTTTTGTTGCATGAGTTGATGAAACATCTTGTCGAATTTACTCGGCGAATTAAAGGGCGAACCCAAGTAAATGCCGCTGTTTTCCTCAAGATAAGGCTTTAACGGCAGCGCGCCAAGTAAGGCTATTTGGCTGAAACGGCTCAAACGGCGCGCATCGATACCCATCGCTTTTAACTGTTGGCGCAAGGTTTTATCATCCGTGTGATTGCAGAGAAATTGATGCGTTTGCTGAAGATAAAATGTCATTCGCCCACCTTTGTTATCCATGCAATGTGGCTGCCGCCGAAGCCTAAAAAATAATTTAAAAAACGACCGCACTTTTTCGCGTCCGTTTTCAATTGCTCGAACAGCAATGCGCTTTCCAACGCGCCGCTTGCCCCGAGGGTGTGCCCCGTCCGGGCTTTTACGGCAATCCATTGGGCGTGCGGGAAAATCGCCTGTAACACGCGCCGTTCCATGTCATCGCTGTTGCCGCCGACGCCATGTATTTTCACGCCGTCAATGTGTGCGGGGGCTAAATCGGCGCGCTGTAAACAGGCGGTGATCAGTTCACGCAACGCGGATTCGCTGCTGTTAGTGAGATTTTCGTTATCGGTGAGCGTGGTGACGCCCACGATTTCACAGGAAAGCTGCGAATTGGGTTGCGCGGATAACGCCACGCAGCCGATGCCTTCACCCAGTACAATGCCCGTTGATTGATTTAAAGGCGTATATTGTTCGTCCTGCGATAATAAATTCATGGCTTGGAAATGTTCAAAAGTCAGTCGGTTAAACATTTCAAAACCAATCACCAGGGCTTTTTCGTATCGCCCGCTTTTCAGCATTTTATAGGCATAACCGATGGCTTGGGCGGAGGAGGTGCAGGAGGTGGCAAGGCTGAACACCTCCGTTTGATAACGCGCCCGCAAATGATCGGCAATGACCGCAAGGCTATGGGTGTCCGGTAAGGGCAGGTGGTGCGCCAAACGCGCTTCGCAGTCGCTGATGACATAGGCGGTGGAGCCGAGCAAAATTGGTATGTTTTTCAGTTCGCTTTTGTCCCAGCCTGCCTGCTGTAAAGTGCGGTCAATTTCTTCATCAAAATACGCATAAAGCCGTTCAAGGGAAAGCAGGTGTTCGTCAAACGCATTGAAATAAGGAAAACGGAGCGGTTGCCCCAACATATTGGAGGTGCGTTGCCCTACATGGTCGGCAAACTTGGCGGAGGCGGCGGTGAGGTAAACGTTCATCAGGCTTTGGCGTGTTGTGCACGAATGAAGGCGGCAAGATCGCGTACGTTCATCATGTGTTTACGCACCATGCGATCGCCCTGCAAACGTACGCCGAAGTGGGCTTGGAGCGCCACCACCACCTGCAAGGCATCTAATGAATCCAGCTGAATACGGCTTTGTTCGCCGAACAGCCATTCGTCGTCGCTGATGTCCATCGGATCAACTTCGTCTTTTTCCGTTTCCCGAATAATCAGTTTTTTGAGTTCTGATTCGAGTTTTTCGGGTTCTAAGGTAAATTGGTATGACATAAATAACCTGGTTCTGTTTATCCATTTTTCGGTCGGGCACAGGGTTCGTTTCCACAATACCGTTTTAAATTTTATCACTGTAGGGGACGGTCCTGTGCCGTCCCGCTCGCCTTCTAAAATCTCGCTTGCGTTGTCAGTTGTCGTTGATAAATCAGCGTGGCGCAAAGTAACGTGATGACGCCGAAACCGCTTAATAAATAAAGCGGTTGCTGAATTTGGCTCAGGGTGTAATGGTTCAGCAGTAAGTTCTGAAAACCGCTTAACGCCCAGCCCATAGGGGAAAATTGCGCCACGGTTTGCATCACTTCCGGCATCACATAGACAGGCACCATGATACCACCGATCGCCGCCATAATGATAATCCCGCCGCCGCCAAGCACCACGGCGTGTTCGGTGGTGCGGGCGATGACGCTGATGAATAAGCCGTAACCTAGTGTCGCCAGGCTGACCGCACCGGACAGTACAAAATAAGGCAACCACGCACCGGATAATTCAAATGCCGGCATGTTGAGTGCGGGGAGCACGAAATAGCCGAGCGCCACCATGCCGACAAATTGCAGTTGGTTGATGAAAAAATAAGGGATCATTTTGGCGAGAATCTGACTCAATGCCGAGGCACGCGCCATGCGCAGGCGGGTCAGGGTGTTGGTTTGACGCTCCATCGCCATCACGTTGGAGAGTGGAATCATAATAAAAAACATCCCGAAAATCAGCCATGCCGGCACGCTGTGTTGCACCGAACTCGGCTTGGTGACTTCCTTGCCTTGGCGATTCACATAAATTTCCTGCCATAAATCCTTCGCCAGATAATCGTTAATTTGGGCGAATTTACTATCCAGTTCTTTATTGACTTTGTTTTGTATTTCTTTGATTTGTTTGCGTTTATTGTTTTCCAATGTGATGTGATTATCCGCCAGATAATCGTTTAAACGTAATTGCGAATAATGCTTTTGCAGTACACCTTTCACCCCCAGCAACCAACTGCGATCCACGCTTGGATTCAGCCAGAGCTGCAGGTGTTGTTCTTCGGAAAGTGCGGTCTGTTTTTTATTCGGATTGAGGATCAGCAAATCAAATTTACCGGCTTGCAGATCATGCTGATATTGCGCCAGTTCTTCCAAGGGCGCTTGGCGAACGGCAAGTTTTTCGTTTTTTAAGGCTTGCAGGAAATCATCGTTCAGCGCATTTTTTTCACTCAACAGCACGATTTCCGAACTGTTGCTTAAGGCATTGTCATTGCTCAACGCCGCCGACATAATCAGCATGAACAGAATCGGCATAATGAACAACACCGCGACACCGTGCAGATCGCGACTTAATAGGCGAATTTCTTTAAAAATCGACGCAATTAGCATGTTTTCGCCGCCTTATTTAAAAAGTCCAAATAAAAGCGTTCAAGACTTTGCCCTTCTTTTAAAATGCCTTGCACGGACCCTTGATAAATCAATTCTCCTTCATTGAGCAACACCAATTTATCGCATAATTGCTCGATTTCCTGTAAATAATGGGAGGTGTAAATCACCGTCACCCCTTGCTGTTTTAACGCCGCCACGCTATCTAAAATAAATTGACGCGATTGCGGATCAATACCCACGGTGATTTCATCTAAAAAAATCACTTTCGGGCGATTAATCAAGCCGATGGCAAAATTCAAACGGCGCTTCAGCCCACCTGATAAATGCTTGGCGAGCTTATTTTTATGGGCGGTTAAATCCACTTGTTCCAACAATGCCTGCAAATAGCTTTTGTCTTTGACGTCATAAAGTGCGGCAAAAAATTTCAGATTTTCCCACACCGTGAGCAACGGATAAAAGGCAAAATCCTGCGGTACCAATGAAATCTGATGGCGTTGTTTTTTATCCAGTTTCGCAAACGGCACGCCATCAAAATAAATCTCCCCTTGCTGCACCGATTGCAACCCCGCAAGCAACGACATCAACGTGGTTTTGCCGGCGCCGTTGGGACCGAGGAGCCCTACGGTTTCCGCAGAATCAATGTGAAAATTCACCGCACTTAGTGCATTTTTTTCGGCGTTGGGGTAACGGTGAGAAATGTTTTCAAGAGTAATCATAATTTATACAACACCTGCCATAAATCTTGTTCTTTATCCGCAATCTCCCGCAAATAATCCGCCACCATTTTATACCCTTCCATCGTCGGCTTTTTGCACTGCTTCACACATAACCCGGCAAATTGGCGCCACATATCGCCGATGTCGGTCATTTGTTCGGAGGCTTGTTTGTATTTCGGTTCTTGGCAGATTTCTGCGGCTTGTTCGAGGAAATAGGCGTAGAGATAACGGAAGCCTGCGCCGCCGGTGCCGATTTCTTCCTGCATACGCACGATATGCCCGAGATAGAGGCGTTTGTATTTGTCGGAAGGATGATTCGCCAGTTTTTCAATTTGTTTGGCGACGGTGCGAATGCCTTTCACACCCACAAAAAACAGCGGTGCCAGCATTTGTTTGGCGTTTTTTCGGATGGCTTTGCGGATTAATGCAGGCAACTCAATTTGCGCTAAATTCGGTTGATTTTCAATGTAATACATCAGCCCTTTCGGTGCCAATACGCCTTTTACAAAACGCGCCCGTTGCAAATCTTCCGCCGCGCAACGCTGCACCGTTTCAAACACGGGATCGCTAATCAGATAATCGTTTTGTTCTTTGCCGTAGGCGATTAAATTATGGGCGTTAAAATGAAAACGCATTTCGGGCGGGAAATAAGGCAACCAGAAAACCGAGGTTTGCAGCCCCACCAGTTTGCCTTCCGCAAGCGCCTGATCTAACGCCTGCTGCCCGGCTTCCGGCGTGCGAAACTTTTGAATTTTTAACCGAACTTTTAGTAGCTTCGACAACGTTTTGATAATGGAACGCGGCGGCATACGGTAAGAAATCAGCGGCAATCCGTTCACTTTAATCAACGGAATATAAACAAAGGTCAGTGCCGATGCCAAACCGAAAACCATGGCTTCGTTAAAATCCACTCCTTTCGCTTTCAGCAGGGTGGACATGACACCGCTTTCGCAGTGGGCTGTGTGTTGGTGATAGAAATTTTCCATGTATAATTAGATATTATTACCTTTAATTGCTATGCGATCTCTTAATTTTATTTTATTTAAGATTTCATAGATTAACTTTGAATGAGTAATTTCATCCTTACCTTCTTTTTCAATTATTTCCATTAATTTATCTTTGTACTTTTTGTGGTTTAATATTTTTTCTAATTGTTTTTTAGACTCTTTCAATCTACTTTCTTCTATGTAAGTCATGGTTTTATCTACTAGCAATCTAAATTTAGATAAAAATTCCTTCATGTCTGAGTAAATAAAGAATGTTTTTGTTTCTTCTTTAGTATGTGCGACAATTTTATTATCTTCAACATACATTCCTAATATGTTATAACCTATAGCACTTTGTTTGTGACAATAAAACTCGTCTCTTAATTTTTCTAAAAATTCAAATATGTCTTTAAGTGAATTGTCGGATTGTATAAAACTTTGGTCTAGTTTATTAAATCCTTTTGATTCTTTAAAAAGAGAAAAAAATATAGATATACATCCTGCAAAAGTAAATTCATGTGGAATGTTACTATCTTCTATATTATTAATAATATAATCTATTGAAGAGATAATACCTTTTAATTGAATTAGTGCCTCCATATTAGATGTTACAGTAGATATATGTTTTTTTATCTCCCTATCTCCATTAAATGGATCATTTTCTGAACTAGGTATGATTTTTATTTTGGGTTTTATTTGCAATTTTTTATTGTCGTCAATTATCATAAAACAGTATTTTTCTAAATAATTATTGCCTAAATTTGGATTTGACTTTTTTATTTTATCCATTAGAGATGCAAAATGTTCTTCTTTAAAACTATTTCTTAATTCTTTATAAGAATAAATTTTCATGTAGATGTTCCTTTTCTACCCCAAACACCTCCGCATATCTCCCCAACACCTTATCCGACAATTTTTCAAACACGCTCGGTTTAAAATGCCGTTTGATTTGCCATTGCCAGAAGCCGGTGGCTTGGGAAAGACCGATGAGGTCGAAGCGGTAGCGGTACATATAGTAAAAGAGCGGTGATTTTTCGCCGCGTTTTACGGCTTCCAGTGCGTCGGCGGTGAGTTGGTTGAGTTCTTCCACTGCCTGTTCGGTGGCGAATTCTTCCGTTTCCCAGCCGTTGGTGGTGGCGCTTTGGTAGTTGCCGTTTTGGGTGGCATAAACCACTTTGCGCTGCCCGCGAAAGATTTTGCTGTCGTCTTGCGGGATGTCTTTAATCTCCATTAACCACCTCCAGTAACATAAAACAGGAGGAAAAACGCCCGCTTTCGGGAATGTAGCACAGCACTTTTTGTCCCGGTTTAAGCGGATATTTTTCTAAAAATTCCTGCAAGATGATATAGATAGAAGCAGATCCCGTGTTACCTTTGGTTTCCAGATTGGTGAACCATTTTTCTTGCGGAATCACAAAATTGATGTTTTTTAACCCGTCCAGCAGCTTATCGCGGAAGAAGCCTGACGAATAATGGGGCAGGAAATAATCAATGTCTTCGGCGTTGAGATCGTATTTTTCGATTAAGCGCAACAGCGCCTTTTCCACCGTATAACGCACGATATTTTCATTGAGCAGTTTGACATCCTGTTTGGCGGACATCAGGCTGCGCGCGTCACGTTCCTGCTTGCTGACATTTTTCCAGCTGATAAATTGGTTGTCGCGAATTTCTGCGCCCGCATACATACACACGGGCATTTCATTGGCGTAGGAAATCAGATCGATCCACTGAATTTTCAGGCTCACGCCGTCGGCATTCGGTTTGTTGCTCAGTTGCACCGCGCCCGCGCCGTCGGAAAGCATCCAACGCAGGAAATCTTTTTCAAAGGCGATTTCCGGTTTGGCGTCGTCTAATTGTTTATGATGGATTTCCGCCTGAAAATGTTCTCCGCGATTCATGGCGGAAGCGGTTTCCGACGCCACCGCAATGGCGCCCTGATGCTCGCCGGTGCGCACGGCGTTATAAGCGTGCTTCATTGCCGCCATGCCGGCGACGCAAATGCCCGCGGCGGTCATCACTTCATAAGGGGGCGCATTCGGAATTAAACCGTGAATCATCACGCCTTGCCCCGGCATCATTTGGTCGGGATAGGACGTGGCGCACGCCAAACAGCTCACTTCATTGACATTCATACCTTGCGCGATTAAATCTTTAATGGCTTCCGCCGCCAGTTCGGCGCCGGTGTGCGTGGTGGCGCGGGTGAGCGGATCAATGGCGTAATAACGGGTTTTGATGGCGTTGGAGCGCAAAATCATTTTACGCACCCGTGAAGGCGTGTCGCCCACCATGCCCAACACCTGTTCCATGTGATCGTTATCAACGGGTTGATTCGGCAAAAAAACACCGACACGATTGATATAAACATCAGTTAATGCAGTCAAATTTATTCCCCTGAAGGTTCGGCAAAATAGCGTTTTTGGCGCGCTAATTTTTCTTTTAATAATGGTTTTAATAGGCGTTTAATGAGTGCGGAAAGCGGCACTACGGTGAGGATTAGTATAATTAAAAAGGCGATATAAAAATAGAGCATTGCCCGGCGAAAACGCGGTGAAATTTGACCGCACTTTAACAGCAATTTGCCCCACAACGAGAAACTGCGATGACCGACTTTTTCGCTTATCATCAATTTTTCATCGATTTTCACCGCGCCCATGTTGCGGAAAAGGGGGGTGTCCAACGCTTGATTTGCCGATAAGGTTTCTGCCAGTTTTGCGCCGAAGCGTTGCATATCTTGAAGTTCATTATCGCTGATGCCGGCGCTCGGCAACCATGAGAAATAACGTTTTTCACCGCTTAACATCCATGCGGGCGTGGTGATAAAACTCGCCCAGGCATTAGATTGATCCGTTTTCACCACGTTGCCGATCAGATTCGCCCCAAGTGCGGTCAGCATGTTCTTCATTTTTTCCTGTGCCATCAGCCACATATTGCGACAACCGATAAGCGTAATCACAGGCGTGTCCTTCAGCGCTTTGGCTTGTGCCGATTGTAAAAATGCCGTGATGGGTTGCGAAGGCGAAAGAAACCAAACGCTGTAAGCGATGATCACCAAGTCGTATTTTTCCCGTTGTAATATTGGCGTTTCAATGGGCGCCGGTTTTAGATGCACGGATTCGGGAAATTGATTAAAAAATGAAATAAATTTCCAAGGAAAATCATAAGGTTGCAACGGCTTTACCGTGTATTCCTCAATGGCGATATTGTCGTATTGCTTTAGCGGTTGCAGAAAATTTTCCGTCAATTCATGAAGTTGACCGGTTTGTGAATAAGAAACCACTAAAATCTGCTTTTTCGGTTCGGGCATAGATTAAAAAGTCAATTTGATAAGGGAAAGAAAGGCGCATTCTATCTTATTTTCGGCGGATTTTTAATCGTTTTATCGTGAGAGGAAAGGCGAAAACGCAGAAAAAATTGACCGCACTTTTGCGCGTAAAGTGCGGTCATTTCGGCGCGTGTTTTTTAACGCAGGAAATAGCGGTAGGATTTGCTGTCGGTGACGTCCTGATAAACGTAGCCCAACTGTTCTAACGCTTGTTCAAATTCGGCGCTGTTGCCTTGTTCTAACTGGAAGCCGGCAAGAATGTTGCCGTAATCCGCCCCGTGGGCGCGGTAGTGGAACAGCGAAATGTTCCAGCGGGTGCCGAGGGTTTCGAGGAATTTCAGCAATGCGCCTTTTTGTTCGGGGAACTCAAAGGTGTAAAGGCGCTCTCCGTGGTCGGCGACCCGTCCGCCCATTAAATAGCGCACATGGGTTTTGGCGATGTCGTCGTCGGACATATCTTCCACATCGAAGCCGTTTTGTGTGAGATCGGCGATGATGTCGGCTTTTTCCGCTTCATCTAAGGTACGAACCCCGACGAATACGCAAGCGCGTTTGTCATCGGCATAGCGGTAGCTGAATTCCGTTACCGCGCGGCTGCCCAATACATGAGCGAATTTTAAGAAGCTGCCCGGTTGCTCCGGCATGGTGACGGCAAGCAAGGCTTCGCGGTTTTCGCCTATTTCGCAACGTTCGGACACATAACGCAGAGTGTGGAAATTCAAATTGGCGCCGGATAAAATCGCCGCCATGTTTTTGCCCTGGATATTGTGTTGTTTTACATATTTTTTCAAGCCCGCCAAGCCGAGCGCACCGGAAGGTTCGGACACCGCGCGCACATTTTCAAACAGATCTTTCATGGCGGCGCACACTTCATCGCTGTCCACCAACACCATATCATCAAGATATTGTTGGCATAAACGGAAGGTTTCGTTACCGATACGTTTAACCGCCACACCGTCGGCAAATAAGCCCACGTGCGCCAAATCCGTCGGCTCGCCTTTTTCCAACGCGGCATTGAGACAGGCTGAATCTTTGGATTCCACACCGATGACTTTAATGTCCGGCATAAACTGTTTCAATAAAATCGCCACGCCAGCCGCCAAACCGCCGCCGCCCACTTGCACGAACACGTAATCCAAGTCCGCCACTTGCTGTAACATTTCCATGGCAAGCGTGCCTTGCCCGGCAATCACTAATGGGTGATCGAAAGGCGGGATAAAGGTCATGTGTTTTTGTTCGGCAAGCTCAACGGCTTTCGCTTTGGCTTCATCAAAATTGGCACCGTGTAATAACACTTCGCCGCCGAACCCGCGTACCGCATCCACTTTAATGCTCGGCGTGTTTTGCGGCATTACGATGAGGGCTTTTAAGCCAAGCTGTTTCGCTGATAACGCCACGCCTTGTGCGTGATTTCCTGCGGAAGCCGCAATCACGCCCGCCGCTTTTTGTTCCGGCGAAAGGCTGGAAATCATGGCGTACGCGCCACGCAGTTTAAAACTGTTTACCGGCTGGCGATCTTCCCGTTTGATCCAGATATTATTGTGAAGTCGTTCGGACAATTTGCCCATTTTCTGCAACGGTGTGACCGTTGCCGCTTCATACACGCGTGAGCCAAGTTTCACGATAGCGTTGATGTAATCGCTTTGGCTCGGTTGTGGGTTGGTGAGTAGGTTTTTCATAGTTTTAATTTTTCTGAATTGATACTCCCCCTCTTTTGTAAAGAGGGGGCTGGGGGGAGATTTTGACGAGATTAAATTCAATGATGAGGTTGGAGTTAATTCTGCTAAATCTCCCCTAACCCCTCTTTGCTAAAGAGGGGGACTCGTTACGTTATTTCAACAGCGTCTTATCACGCACCGCGCCTTTATCCGCCGATGTCGCGAAATGTCCGAACACTTTTAATGCGAAAGACACTTCACGTTGACGATTTGCCGGTTCCCAGCCTTTTTGGTCCTGTTCGGCACGGCGGGCGCTCAATTCTTCGTCGCTGATTTGAAGATTAATCGCGCGGTTTGGAATGTCGATGTTGATAGTATCGCCATCACGCACTAAACCGATTGCACCGCCGGAAGCCGCTTCCGGAGAGGCGTGTCCGATGGATAAGCCGGATGTGCCGCCGGAGAAACGTCCGTCGGTTAACAGCGCACATTTTTTGCCTAAACCCATGGATTTTAAGTAGCTGGTTGGATACAACATTTCCTGCATACCCGGTCCGCCTTTCGGACCTTCGTAGCGAATCACCACTACGTTGCCTTCTTTTACTTTGCCGCCCAAAATGCCGGCGACGGCGTCTTCTTGGCTTTCAAATACGATTGCGGTGCCGGTGAATTTCCAAATGGATTCATCCACACCCGCGGTTTTCACGATACAACCGTCTTCGGCAAGATTACCGAATAACACCGCCAAGCCACCTTCTTGGGAAATGGCGTGGGCTTTATCACGAATACAACCGTTTACGCGGTCGTTATCCACGGTGTCCCAACGGCAATCTTGTGAGAAGGCTTGGGTAGTGCGGATGCCCGCAGGTCCGGCGCGGAAGAATTTGAGCAAGGCTTCATCCTGGTTACGGATAATATCGTATTGGTCGAGCTGTTCGCCCATGGTCATGCCCAGTACGGTGTGCGTGTTTTTGTGGATTAAGCCTGCACGATCAAGTTCGCCCAACAAGCCCATAATGCCGCCTGCGCGGTGAACGTCTTCCATGTGGTATTTGTTGGTGTTCGGTGCGATTTTGCTCAAGCAAGGAACCACGCGGGATAAGCGGTCGATGTCTGCCATTTTGAAATCCACGCCCGCTTCTTGCGCGGCGGCGAGTAAGTGCAATACGGTGTTACTTGAACCGCCCATGGCGATGTCTAAGCTCATGGCGTTTTCAAAGGCATCAAATGTGCCGATGGAACGTGGCAACACGCTTTCGTCGTCTTGTTCGTAATAGCGTTTGCAGAGTTCTACAATTTGGCGACCGGCTTTTAAGAATAATTCTTTACGGTCGGCGTGGGTGGCGAGCATAGAGCCGTTACCCGGTAAGCTCAAACCAAGGGCTTCCGTTAAACAGTTCATGGAGTTGGCGGTAAACATACCGGAGCAGGAACCGCAAGTCGGGCAGGCGGATTTTTCGATCGCGTCGATGCGTTCGTCAGAGACTTTCGGGTCTGCTGCTTCAATCATAGCATCCACCAAGTCTAAACGAATAAGTTGGTCGGAAAGTTTGGTTTTACCCGCTTCCATCGGACCGCCGGATACAAAAATCGCAGGGATATTCAAGCGCATTGCCGCCATGAGCATTCCCGGGGTGATTTTGTCGCAGTTGGAAATACACACCATGGCATCGGCACAGTGTGCGTTCACCATATATTCCACCGAGTCTGCGATCAAATCGCGTGACGGCAGAGAATACAACATCCCGCCGTGTCCCATGGCAATGCCGTCATCCACCGCAATGGTGTTGAATTCTTTCGCCACACCGCCTGCTTTTTCGATTTCTTTGGCGACAAGTTGTCCCATATCTTTTAAGTGAACGTGACCCGGCACAAATTGGGTGAACGAGTTCACCACCGCAATAATCGGTTTGCCGAAGTCATTTTCTTTCATTCCCGTGGCACGCCATAATGCGCGTGCGCCTGCCATATTGCGACCTTGTGTGCTGGTCGCCGAACGTAGTTTTGGCATTGATAATCTCTCCAAGTAAATTTTTTGTTAAGGTTCTTTTCAATAAATTTCTTCGTTAATTAAGATCGCCAAATCTCCCCTAGCCCCTCTTTGCTAAAGAGGGGGACTTCTTTATGAACCAAATATTATTCGATTCATCCCTATCTTTACTTTAGCAATGTTTGTATTTGAATCATGACATTCAAATTTTCTCACTTTATTCCCCTCTTTAGCAAAGAGGGGCTAGGGGAGATTTGGCAGAAGAAATTATTCTGTTATAAGTTCTATTTTATCTCTAAAACATCCGGCAACTTCACCAACTGATTCACCAACAACGCCAAAGTGCGGTCGGATTTTACAGTGAATTTTAACCGCACTTTTCCATCAGTCAGCTGCATATCCATTTTGGTGACGGTGAAGCCGCGGTGGCGGACGACGCGGAGAATGCGTTCCAACACTTCAGGGCGGTGTCGGGCGGTGAGTTCGATTTGGTGTTCCATGTGATTACTCCATACTTTCCAGCATATCTGCGTTGCACGCGCCCGGTGGCACCAACGGCCACACGTTTTCGTCGGAATGGATGCAAATATGTAATAAATAGGCTTCTTGGCTTGCAAGCATACGATCCAGTGCGGCTTCCACCTGATGTGCGGAGGTGATACGTTCGCCCTGAATGCCGAAGGCGGAGGCGAGCACCACGAAATCCGGGTTGTCGTCTAAAATGGTGTTGCTGTGGCGGGCGTTAAAAAACAACGATTGCCACTGACGCACCATGCCGAGGCGTTGGTTATCCAGCAGGACGATTTTAATCGGCGCTTTGCCCCGTTTGATGGAACCGAGCTCCTGAATGTTCATCATGATGGAGCCGTCGCCGCTGACTAAAATCACCTCGTCCTGCGGGCGGGCTTTTTTCGCGCCGATGGCGGCAGGCAAGCCGAAGCCCATGGTGCCGAAACCGGCGGAAGTGATGAAGTTTTCCGGCGCGTGATGTTGAATGTGTTGCGCCGACCACATTTGATGTTGCCCCACATCGGTGACGACGATGGTGTCAGGCGTTTTTTTGTTGGATAAGCTGTTGAGCAACCAAAGCGGGTTGATTAGTTGCTCACCGATATTTTCACCGTAACGGAAAGCGTATTGCGTTTTGTGGGCTAACACGGTTTGTTGCCACGGCGCGATATTTAACGGCACGCTGAGGGTTTCCAGCGTTTGAATGAGGTCGCCGCGTAAAGCGATATTCGGACGGCGTAATTTGCCTAATTCGGCACCGTCGATATCTACATGAATCACTTTGGCGTGCGGGGCGAAGGTGTCGAGTTTGCCGGTCACGCGATCATCAAAGCGGGCGCCGAATACCAGTAATAAATCCGCTTCTTGGGTGATGTAGTTGGCGGCTTTGGTGCCGTGCATTCCGAGCATGCCTAAATAATAAGGATCGTCGGCGGAAACGGCGCCTAAGCCTTTTAAGGTCACTACGCTTGGCATTTGGGTGCTGTGCAGAAAATAGCGTAACGCAGGCACCGCGCCCGCCATGCCTACACCGCCGCCGATATAGGCGACCGGGCGTTGCGCTTCGCGTAATAACGTTAAGGCTTGGGTTAAATGTTCCTCATGAAGTGCGGTGGTTTTTGGCGGCGGATTTACCTTTGGCTTTGCTGTGGTAGGTGCAATTTGTACGTCTTTCGGTACATCCACCAGCACCGGGCCCGGTCTGCCGCTTTGTGCGATCTCAAAAGCGTTGGCGAGAATTTCGGGCAATTCTTCTATGTTTTGCACGATGAAACTGTGTTTGGTGCAGGCAAGAGACAAGCCTAATACGTCCGCTTCCTGGAAAGCATCGGTGCCGATGAGGGGGGAGGCGACCTGTCCGGTAATGGCGACGATGGGAATGGAATCCATCAATGCATCGCCAAGCCCTGTGATGAGATTGGTGGCTCCCGGTCCGGAGGTAGCGATACACACGCCGACTTTCCCCGACGCGCGGGCATAGCCGATAGCCGCCATGGCGGCACCCTGTTCGTTGCGACAAAGCAGATGATCTAAACCGGAATCATAGATGGCATCGTAGGTTGGCATGATGGCGCCGCCGGGATAGCCGAAAATTGTGTCCACATTATGTGCTTTTAAGCACTCGATTATTAAATTTGCACCGTTCATACTTACGATAACTTCTATTTTGAGGGAGGAATTTTTTTACTGCGTGAAAGATTTAATCTTTTATTACATTTCTTAAAAAAATTCAAGGAAACAACGGATATTTTTGTGCAAAATTTGCTACCATTAGTCATTCGTTTTAGTTGAGGTAACAAATCATGCAAAAACTTCCTTATCGCGCCATCGTTTCCGACATGGACGGCACGTTGCTCAACGGGCATCATGTGGTGGGCGATTTTACCGCACAAACCTTGGAACGCTTATATGACAACAAGGTGGACATTATTCTTGCCACGGGGCGTAATTATTTTGACGTGTCGAGTATTTTGAAGAAAACCAAGGTGAAAGAAGCGGTGCTGATTACCTCAAACGGCGCGCAGGCGCATAATTTGCAAGGCGAGCTGCTGCTCAATAATTCCCTGCCCGAAAACATTGCCTATGAAATCATGAACCTTTCTTTTGACGATACGCGGGTGTGCGTGAACAGTTATCAGGCGGACGGCTGGTTCATCAATAAAGATATTCCCGAGCTTTATAAATATCATAAAGATTCCGGTTTTGTTTACGATGTGGTTGATTTTAAACATCATCACGGCAGAGACACGGAAAAAGTCTTTTTTATCGGACGCACACCGGCGGATTTGGTGTCACTGGAAGAACAATTACGCACGCGTTTCGGCACGCTTGCCAACATTACCTATTCCACGCCTATTTGTCTGGAAGTCATGGGGAAAGGCGTATCGAAAGCCTCCACGCTGGCTCAGGTCGTGCAGCAAAAAGATTATGATTTGCAGGATTGCATCGCTTTCGGCGACGGCATGAATGACGTGGAAATGTTGACGGAAGTGGGCAAAGGCTGCGTGATGGGGAACGCCGATCCGCGCCTGAAACAAGCCGCCCCGCAACTGGAAGTTATCGGTCGCCACGGGCATGAAGCGGTGGCGTCGTATTTACGTGCCATTTACGGCATTTACTGATGATGTTATCCGCGCTTTTGCTGATTAGCGGCGGCGCAGCATTGGGCGCCGGCTTGCGTTGGGGCTTGGGCTTATGGCTGAATCCGCTGTTCGCCATGTTTTCTTTCGGTACGCTTATCGCCAATTATTTCGGTTGTTTTCTTATCGGTTTGCTGCTGGCGCTATTCTGGCATTTCCCGCAGATTTCTAACGAATGGAAACTTTTCCTGATTACCGGTTTTCTCGGCAGTTTGACGACATTTTCCTCTTTTTCGGCGGAAGTCGTGGAAAATCTGTTGAATGGCAAATGGACGATAGGGCTTGGCGTGATCGCCGCCCATTTGTTCGGGAGTTTGCTGTTTACCTGGTTCGGCGTGCTGCTTATGCGGGCTTGTCTGGATTAAAAAACGCATAAATGCGTTGTAGCGCCGGCGTGCGAATTTCGTCGATTTCAAACAGAATTTCATGTTTGGCGCCGTGAATTTTTTGCCGTTCGCCATGGGGCAAAAGTGCGGTCAGTTTTTTCAGCGTTTTATTGTTCACGATCTTTTCCTGTTCCGCTTCCAACACCAACACCGGCGTTTCGATCCGAGGCAGAATTTTCGGCAGATGCTTGATGGCGGTGAGACACAAATGCACCCAACGGAACGTCGGTCCACCCAACCGAATTGAGGGGTTGTCCCGATTCACCTCATTCATCCATTGCATACGCACCACGCTATGGCTTAACTCATTCTGTGCCGTATCCACCGGTTTGTAGGCGCTTTTGCCGAACACATAACGTTCGCCTTGCCCCCATAACATCATCAAATTCAGCAATAATTCGTCGCGCGTCGGCTTTTTGAGCGGCACGCCGAAAAAAGGTGCGGAAAAGACCGCCCGTTCAATACGATGATCAAAATTCGCCAGATAATAGGCGGAAATCAACGCGCCGAGAGAATGGGCGAGCAGGTATTGCGTCGGATAAGGATAAAGTGCGGTCAGATTTTCAATGATTTTTGCCATGTCCTGCACGTAAAACCGAAATTCGTCTAAATGCCCTTTTTCGCCGTCTTTCAATAGGCGTTGCGAATAACCCTGCCCGCGATGATCAAACAGCAATACATCGTAGCCCTGATGATAAAAATCCCGCGCGATTTCCGTCCATTTCAGCAGGTTTTCCGCCCTGCCGTTCACCATAATCACTAACTTGCGGGCGACGGGATGATGTATAAAATGCCGATAAGCCAAGCGACATTGACGTTCGCCCGGCAGATATTGCAACGGAAATTGCGCGGCAAATTGCAACAGTTCGGTGTTATTCATGGCGCGGATTCTCTGTGGCGGCGCTAAGTTGCTTAACCAAAGCGTAAAACACAATCACCGGGAAAAAATAGAAAATATTGCCCGAGTTATGACTGAAAAAGCCCTGGCTGAAACAGTAGAACATCACGGAAACGATATGGACGGCTCCTAACAACGAAGCGAGTTTCAGTTCCAAATCGGCGCTTTTGAGATGTCGCATAAAGAAACGTAACGGCACGAAAAACACGCCGAGTAAAGCGACTAAACCTAAGGTACCGCGTTTGGATAAATCGTCAAAATATTGGTTGTGGGCATGGTTAAAAGACGCGGCATATTGGCTGATTAAGCCCTGCTCGTGCTGTAATTTGCGTTTTTCGTTGACGCCTTGTACGCCCCAACCGAAAATCGGTTTTTCCTGCGTCATTAAGATCACGCTTTTCCACATATCAAAACGGGCGCCGACGGAGGTGGAGCCGTTATTTTGTTGGAAATAGGCGGTGATGTCGTATTCTGCGGCGGCGATGCGTTCTTTAATTTTGGTATTCGGCAACATCGCAACGGTCGTCACAATCAGGGCAAGCGCAATGAAAAAACCGGCGAAGAATTTTTTCGATAAATAACGACGATAAGCGAAAAGGATTAACAGGAGAACAAAAGGGATACCAATCCAGCCGCCGCGAGCGGTGGACAATAAGCTGGCGAATACGCCCATCAGGCTGAAAACGAAATACAGGGCACCGAAGCGATATTGTTTTTTGATGAAAAAATAAAAGCTAATCGCCAGGGAAAACATACCCAGCGACATGGCGATATCGCCGGACTGAATGTGCATTTGGTGTTCAAATGCCATGTGGTAGTTCAAGATAAAGCGATGAATAATGGCGGTAACGCCCGCAATCAGGCTGCCCCACGGAATGGCGTGTAAAAGCCAATGAAAGCGTATCGGATAATGCGCCAACAACGGCAACAAGGTCAGAAAAAAGAGAATGCGGCTCGGGTTGTCAAATTCCCGAATTTTGCCCTGATGGTACAAAATCGAAAGGGCAAAGAGCAGCACATAAAACAGCAGAGTGGCAACAAACCATTTCTCATTGCCGTCATGGGTGAGATTGTCTTTCGGTTTGTGCAGTTGTCGGTAAATGAAAAAAATCACGCCCATCAGAGACAAGATTGCCGGGGCATAGTTATAGCCGTGTTTCAACACAAGCAGGCAGGTAAAAAAGAACACCAGCGTTGCGTTAATCAACCCTGCCAGGGGGAGTTTGTATGTTGTCATCTTCATCATCGGTAAAAAAACGCTTAAAAAAATGACCGCACTTTATCATCGATATGTCAAAAGTGCGGTCGGTTTTTAATGTGTTTTTAACTTATAAAACATCTACGCAGTTTAAATCTTCGAAAGATTGTTCTAAGCGTTTAGACATGGATTCTTCCATTTTGCGTAACCAAACGCGCGGATCGTAGTATTTTTTGTTTGGAGAATCCGGACCTTCAGGGTTGCCTAATTGACCTTGCAAATACGCTTCGTTGGCTTTGTAGAAGTTTAAGATACCATCCCAGGACGCCCATTGGGTGTCGGTGTCGATGTTCATTTTAATCGCACCGTAACCGATGGCTTCACGGATTTCTTCGCGACTGGAACCGGAACCACCGTGGAAGACGAAGTTGATCGGTTTTGCCGGAAGGTTACGTTCTTTCGCCACGAATTCTTGGCTTGCACCCAAAATAGACGGTTTTAATTTTACATTACCCGGTTTGTACACGCCGTGTACGTTACCGAATGCCGCCGCTACGGTGAAGTTCGGGCTTACCGGATGTAATTGGTCGTAAACGTAAAGCACGTCGGACGGTTGGGTATAAAGACGGGATTCATCCACATCGGAGTTATCCACGCCGTCTTCTTCACCGCCGGTGATACCGATTTCGATTTCAAGGGTCATGCCCATTTTGCTCATGCGGGCAAGGTATTCACGGCAAATTGCCATGTTTTCTTCCATCGGTTCTTCGGAAAGGTCGATCATGTGGGAAGAGAACAGCGGACGTCCGGTTTCGGCGAAGTGTTTTTCTCCGGCATCAAGTAAGCCGTCGATCCAAGGCAGTAATTTTTTCGCGGCGTGGTCGGTGTGTAAAATTACCGGCACGCCGTATTCTTTGGCTAAAGCATGAACGTGTTTCGCACCGGCAATGGCACCTAATACGTCAGGACGGGCGCCGCTGGCAGGTTTAATGCCTTTACCTGCATAGAATGCCGCACCGCCGTTAGAGAATTGCACGATTACCGGCGCTTTTACGCGGGCTGCGGTTTCCAATACGGCATTCACAGAGTCGGAACCGACGCAGTTTACGGCAGGAATGGCAAAGCCGTGTTCTTTTGCGTATGCGAATACTTTTTGTACATCTTCACCGGTAAGCACGCCCGGTTTTACGATATCTAATAATTTAGCCATAGTTGTGTTTCCTTTTTTATGTAGGGTGGGGTTGAGCCCACCGTTTGAAGAATTGTTAAGAATTCTTTATTGATAGCGCGCGTTTCTTAATGCGCGCTCTGTCTCGCGATGTAGGCACGCGTCGGGGGACGCGCGCCATCATTATTTTACGATCGAAAAGTGCGGTTAGTTTTTCGCGCGTTTTTCAAGAATTTCTACTGCCGGTAAGACTTTACCTTCGACGAATTCTAAGAACGCACCACCGCCGGTTGAGATGTAAGAGATTTTATCTGCAATACCGAAAAGATCGATAGCCGCTAAAGTATCACCGCCGCCCGCAATGGAGAACGCGTCGCTGTTGGCGATAGCGTGAGAAATGATTTCAGTCCCTTTGCGGAAGTTCGGGAATTCAAACACACCCACCGGGCCGTTCCATAATACGGTTTTGGCGTTTTTGATAATTTCTGCCAGTTGCTCTGCGGATTTATCGCCGATGTCGAAAATGGATTCGTCATCTTTTACTTCGGTCACGGATTTTTCGGTTGCCGGTGCGGTTTCGGAGAATTCGGTACCGACGCGAACATCAACCGGCACAGGAATGTCGGTGCTTGCCGCTAATTCTTTGGCAACCGGGATTAAATCCGCTTCATATAAGGATTTACCCACATTGTGACCGGCTGCCGCAATGAAGGTGTTGGCAATACCGCCGCCCACGATAATTTGGTCAGCAATTTTAGACAGGGAGTTCAATACTTCCAATTTGGTGGAGACTTTAGAACCGCCTACAATCGCCACCATCGGACGTGCAGGTTCTTTTAACGCTTTGCCGAGAGCATCCAGTTCCGCCGCAAGTAATGGACCTGCGCAGGCAACCGGGGCGAATTCGGCAACGCCGTAAGTAGAGGCTTGGGCGCGGTGTGCGGTACCGAAAGCGTCCATTACGAACACATCACAAAGTGCGGCGTATTTTTTGCCTAATTCAGGATCGTTTTTCTTTTCGCCTTTGTTCACGCGAACGTTTTCCAATACAACGATTTCGCCGGCGTTAACATCTACGCCGTCGAGGTAATCACGCACTAAACGTACCGGCACATCAAGATGTTCGTTTAAATAATCAACAACGGGTTGGAGGGAATCTTCAGGTTTGAATTCACCTTCGGTCGGACGACCTAAGTGGGAGGTGACCATCACTTTTGCGCCTTTTTCCAAGGCTAATTTTAAGGTTGGGATGGTGGCACGAATACGCGCATCGGAAGTGACTTTACCGTCTTTTACCGGCACATTCAGGTCGGCACGGATAAATACGCGTTTACCGTTCAAATCTAAATCGGTCATTTTAATTACTGACATAATTTACCTCTTTGCTTGTGAAAAATTAAAAATAAAAACTGTCCGCATTATACCCTGATCTAAGTAGCTTGTAACCTCAATTCCTTTGATCCTACGCAAACGATTATCAAAATTAATTAATAACCGGTACGATTGCGCGGGCAATCAATCGGTTGCCAGTCTAAGCCGTAACAAATGAATAATTCGTTACGCGCCGTGCCAAGATAGCGATCTTTGAGTTGCGGGTTATTTTTCTTTACCCAGCTAAACAACTCGTTACGGCTTAATTCATAGTTCGGCAGTTTTAAAGTGCGGTATAAATTTTTGATCTTTTCCAAATAATCCTGCGCGTTGTTGAACATGCATGAACCGTGTTTTTCCCATTCGCCCTGGATTAAATTGGCGCCGGGCATTTCCGGCAGATATTGCTCAATGAGTTCCTGCGGCAATTTCGGCAAATCGCCCTGGCAGAAACGCGGATGATCGGAAACCCGTCGCGCCTGTTCGTTTTGTGACCATAATCCGTGTACAATCCAGCCGAATTGTTGAGTCAAACCGCATTGATATTGCAGGGAGTTCGGCAGGTTATCGCCGTATTGCTTACGTTGGCGCTCACAAAATGCCGGCGACCAGGACAACACCAGTGTGTAATAATCGGTACGGGCTTTTTTATTCTGTCCGATGGGATCGTTTTTCATGATGTAATCGTAATCCCGATCGATCACCACGCCAACGGCTTGTTTTTGTTTGGAAAAATAATACCAACCGGCAAGTAAAAACATTAAAAACGCCACCACAAAAAATGACAGCAACAACATACGTTTTTCGTTCATAAAATTCCTTTAATTTTGTTAGCGTATTGATTATAATCCGACCCTTTCAATTTTCCCCGAGGACGCCATGGCACTACTCATCACTGACAAATGCACAAACTGCGATATGTGCTTGCCGGAATGCCCGAATGAAGCCATTTCAATCGGCGATGAGATCTATGTCATCGATCCCAATTTATGCACCGAATGTGTCGGTCACTACGACACCCCAACCTGCCAAAAAGTTTGCCCCATCAGCAAATGTATCATCACCGACCCCGACCATGTCGAAAGCGAAGACCAGCTTTGGGAACGCTTTGTGCTGATTCATCACGCGGATAAGTTGTAAGTTCCCTGTTTGCGCCTAAGGAAATGTTTCTTGTAAAAATTTCTTTCTGTCTGAAGCAGTCGCCAAATATTTTTCAAGAAGTTCACGTGGTATTTCGGATTTATTTATATCTTCTTCTGTATAAGGCAAATTTAATG
This sequence comes from Aggregatibacter actinomycetemcomitans, assembly GCA_017160915.1. Taxonomy (GTDB): domain Bacteria; phylum Pseudomonadota; class Gammaproteobacteria; order Enterobacterales; family Pasteurellaceae; genus Aggregatibacter; species Aggregatibacter actinomycetemcomitans_B. The sequence continues at coordinate 48,619 of JACAWG010000061.1, read as the reverse complement.
CCGCTACAGCCCCCCAGTAATTCATGTCGTTATATTTAGGTTCAGGTACATTATCTATTACATTTTGATAGCAGGCTTTATAGGATTGGTTCAAACGTTCTTTTAACATACATAAACCGACCCCCAAGGCAGCATCCTTATGCATTATCGGCATGGTTTCCATTATATCTACCGCTTTTTTATATTCATGTAATTGTGCAACGAGTATGTTTACGTACATTAATTGCCATTTTTCACTATTATTTTTAACTCGAATTTTTTCAATATCGGAAGCTAACCTTATAAACTCTTCTTGATTATTCGTTTTTATACTTAAAAGATATCTCTGCTGGTATTCATCAAATAATTCCTGCTCTTGTCTACTATTGTGTGAATAAAACAATGAGATAAGAACGACTATCAGTACAAAAGGAATAACAAATTTTTTCATTCCGCAATGACCTCTTCGGTATGTTCATATGGAAACCAGTTTGTTACCAGCCCTGAGCCCGAATCATATATACATTGCACATTCATTATTATTTTTAGTTTCTTTCCTTTATATGCAGAAGGTACATGAAAATAGGTTTCTCCTAAAAATCGTTGATCAGAGGCAAGCATATAACTTTTGCTTGTATCAATTTTCAATATATTTTCGTGAAGGGTAGTGTAATTTTGGTCGATAACGGTGATTTTAATAATAAATACACAGTTATTTTTTACCGATGTATTGTGCATGAAAATACTTGCACTGATAAAGCAATGTCCTTGCGCAAACTGAATATTTCCATAAATTATTCCTAATCCATTTATACCGATATTTTTACTTGGAATAAAATTAGGGATTAATGTGTTAAAGCTGATAACTTTACTCATCTAAAATACCATTTCGCCAATAAAATCCCCGCGTTCACCGAGACATTTAAGCCGTTTTTCAGCGGGTTGCCGAAAGACAGGCGTACCTGTTCGTCGGCTTTATCCGCCAAGGTGTCCGTTGAGCCTTCGCTTAGCACGAAAACCGTTTTATTTTTTAACCGCACTTTATCCAGCAATAGGGCGTTTTTGTCGCTGCTTACATGGATAATTTGATAGCCGGCATGGCGTAATTGGGCAAGGGCGTTGCGGGTGTCGTCGGTTTCCAGCACGCGGACATATTCCGCGCCGCCTTCCGCCACGCGTAGAGTAACGGCGGAATTGAGGCTTTCCGGGTCGTCCACCACGATATGTTTAACGCCGAAAAACGCGCAGGTGCGCAAAATGCCGCCGAGGTTTTGCGCGTTATTCACGCCGTCTAACAGCACCAAACAATCTTCTTGATGAGGCACATCCAAATAACCTTGTAAGGTGAACGGATGGGATTTTTTCACCAACATACAAATGCCGCCGTGACGTTCGGTGCCGCTGACTTTGGTGAGTTCGTCGCTCTCCACAATGTGATACGCCTTTTTGTTAGCGGCTAAATAACTGCAAAGATCGCCGATTTTGTGCGCCATTTGCACGGTCGCCCATAAGCGCACGATATTGCCGGGGCGCTGTTCAAAAAGGGATAGACAGGCATTTTCACCATACACCTTCATTTCTTCGGCACGATTTTTCTTGATTTTTTCCGGTGCGCGCGGCGACAACGGACCGGTTTTTTTCTCTCGCGGTTTATCGCCGAATTGAGTGCTTTTCACCATCACTTTCACGCCGCCTTCCGCACCGCCGGCTTTTTTCATGGTGCTTTCGGCGATATGTAAGGTTTTTTCTTGGTTGTCGGTGCGCTTGAAGGGCGGTTTCTTGCCTTTGTTTTTGTTGAATTCCGGGCGTGAATCGGCATTCGGTGCGTTAAAGTGCGGTCGGTTTTTCTCGCGTTTTTTGTGTTCTGCGCCGACATGGCGTTCGTTAAAGGCTTTTTCTTGGAAAGATTTCGTTGCGGATTTGAAGGTCGGTTTGTTTGAATGTTGGTTCATAGTGGGTGCCGATATGGATAGCGGTAAAATGAACGGATTTTGCTCATTTTTAGTGTAAAAGTGTGAGCATTATAACGAAAAAAAACCTTTTTTCTACCAAGGCGGGCGATAAATATTGTAAACTACGGCACTAATTAAAATTCATTTACGTTCTTACTCACAGCGTTTTTACAGAGAACTAATTTATGTTTACAGATAAAACCGAACGTGCCCGCAAGCGTCTTGAAAGCCTGTCATGTTTGCCGTTACAGCCGGAGCAAGTGGAATTTATTTATAGCCCGGCCGCCTTTAAAAGCGAAATTATTCAACTTATTCGACAAGCAAAAACGCGGATTATTGTGACCGCACTTTATTGGCAAAATGACGAAGCGGGACAGGAAATTCTGGATGAAATTTATCGTGCCAAGCAGGATAAACCGGAACTGGAAGTAAAAATTTTAATTGATTGGCATCGGGCGCAACGTAATTTGTTAGGCGCGGAGAAAAGCGCCACCAATGCCGATTGGTATTATGAAACCCGCCAAAAATATCAACTTGCGGAAGATCCGCATATGTTCTTCGGCGTACCGATTAACACCCGCGAAGTGTTCGGCGTGCTGCACATTAAAGGTTTTGTGTTCGACGACACGGTGCTATACAGCGGCGCCAGCATTAATAACGTGTATTTACAGCAAAATGAGAAATACCGTTACGATCGCTATCAAAAAATCACTCACCCCGTATTAGCCGACATCATGGTGAATTTCGTGCGTCAGAATCTGCTGGATACCGATGTGGTGTTGCCGTTGGATGCCGCCAATCCGCCGAAAACCAAAGAAATTCGCGGCAATATTCGCGCGTTTCGTAAAAACCTTGCGGCGTATGGGCAATATCAACTGCCAAGTGCGGTGTCTTTTGGCGATGAATTAACGATTACACCGTTATTCGGTTTAGGCGGCGCAGGCAATATTCTCAATTCGACCATTGAAGACTTATTCCAGTTGGTGGAAGAAAAACTGACCATTTGTACGCCGTATTTCAACTTCCCGAACACGTTACAGCAAAAAATCCGTTATTTGCTCGGCAAAGGCAAGCAAATTGAGATTATCGTCGGCAACAAAGTGGCGAACGATTTTTATATTCCGCCGGATCAACCGTTTAAAATGGCGGGTGCGTTACCGTATTTGTACGAAAGCAATTTGCGCCGTTTCAGCAAAAAGTTTGAACGGGAAATCACCCAAGGGCAACTTACCGTACGCACCTGGAAAGACGGCGATAACACCTATCACCTGAAAGGCGTTTGGGTGGACGAAAATTATATTCTGCTCACCGGCAATAACCTCAACCCGCGTGCGTGGCGTCTGGATGCGGAAAACGGTTTGTTCATCCACGACCCGAAACAGCAACTGCGTCCTCAAGTGTTAAACGAACTGGAACACATCCGCCGACACACCACCGTGCTGAAACACTACACCGAACTGGAAGAATTAAACCAATACCCGGCACCGGTGCAAAAACTCCTGAAAAAATTCGCCCGTATTAAAGCGGATAAACTGGTGAAAATGATTTTGTAGCGGAAAAGTGCGGTCAAAATTTTAAGTGTTTTTTAGTGGTATAAAATCGTGCTATTGTTAGTCCGGTGATTCAAAAATAGGATTGAATATGGAAAAAGTCTTAACACAAGAAGCATTGTTAAAAGACAATGAACTTGAAACCGAATATCCGTTTACGCTTGAAGAAAGCAAATGGGCAGCTCAAGCGATGGCGGATTTTTATGCCGATTTGGAGAAAGATGAAATTCAACCTTTGCAGAGAAGAAGTTGATTATGTATAAAGTTTTTCCGGCAAATATTTACATAAAAGACTTTATTGATAAAAAAACTTCCGATGAAGATTTCTCTAAATTACTCGATATACTTGAATTTATGCCGAATACGCGTCCTTTATTGGGGCGTAACAAAATATAAGTATCTTTTTCTGCATGGTATTTTTTATTTATATGAAATTGATGAGTTGAATAAACTTGTCGTGATTTTAGGTATTAAATTCAATAACAAGCGAAAAACATTTAATTTTGCCAGAACGCCGACACAAATTAGAACAATAAAAAAGTGGATTAACAGTTAGTATTTTCAGTAAAAAAAATGCAGCCTTCACGCTGCATTTTTCACCCTATTTCCCCCTCGCTCGCACCCACAAATCCGCATATTTTACAAACGTTGAATGTGCCGAGAGAATAGCCAGCAGTAACCCTGCTTTGCCGTCCAAAAATCCCAATCGGATAAAATACATTTTGACAAAACAGCCGATGGCGTGGCTGATGCCTTGCCATAAGGTGGCTTTTTTACCGGTGCTTTCCCGTTGATCCGCCCAGGCTTTGGCATAGCCGGCGGATTTTACCAAATAATGGTGAATATTCTGATAAGTGTAGTGCAGCAGATCCCCGTTTAATTTTTGAATGTCGGCGTTGGCGGGCAATTCCACTTTTTCGTGGACCAGTTGATCGCCGTAGCGTGCGAAATCCGTGCGATACAATCGAATGACATAATCGGGATACCAACCGGAATGGCGAATTTGGCTGCCGAACACTTCACTTAAGCGCGGGATTTGATATGCCGTGTTCGGCGCGTCCCGCGCGATGGCATTTTGAATGGATTGACGTAATGCCGGCGTGACCCGTTCGTCCGCGTCCAGCCACAACACATAATCGCCGGTGACGTAGTGTTGGGCTAATTGCCGTTGTTTACCGAAGCCCTGCCAGTCGGTGTTTTGATAAAACTTGGCGTGATATTGCTCGGCGATGCGCTGCGTGTCGTCCGTGCTGCCGGAATCTAAAATGACGATTTCATCCACCCAATCTTTCACCGTATCCAGACACGATGCGAGGTGGTGCGCCTCGTTTTTGACAATCATTGCAACGCTGATGGTAGGCATATTTTTATCCTTTGTGAATCTGCCGCAAACGCTTATACTAAGCGCTTGTTTATCATTATGAAATGTTCGCAATTCTAACATAAGCTGGCGTATTTTCTATGTTACGTTTTTTTTATACCTGTTTAATGTATCTTGTGCAGCCTTTTTTATGGCTTTCGGTGCTGTTTCGCAGCCTCAAAGCGCCTAATTACCGCAAACGTTTAGGCGAACGTTACGCGTGTTACGGCGAATTGCCCGCACCGAAACCCAACGGCGTGCTTATTCATGCCGCCTCGGTGGGCGAGGTGATCGCAGCCCTGCCATTAATTAAACGTATTCAACAAGATTACCCACATTTGGCGATCACCGTGACGACCATGACGCCCACCGGCTCCGATCGCGTCAAGGCGGTTTTCGGCGAGAGCGTCACCCACGTTTATTTGCCTTATGATTTGCCCGATGCGGTCGCCCGTTTTATTCGCTTTGTGCAGCCGCGTCTGGTCCTTGTCATTGAAACGGAGCTGTGGTTTAACCTGATTCATCACTTAGCGCAACGAAAAATTCCGTTTATCATCGTGAATGCCCGCTTATCGGCGCGTTCCGCCAAGCGTTACGGCTGGTTTAAAAATCAGCTAAAACCGTTGTTGGATAACATCAGCTTGATTGCCCCGCAGGATGACGTGAGTCTGACGCGTTATGCCCAATTAGGCATTGCGCCCGAACGTTTAAAGCTCACCGGCAACATTAAATACGATTTAAATTTAACGGACGCGTTGTTAAGTCAAATCGTGGCGTTAAAAGCGCAATGGAACACGCAACGCCCTATTTGGATTGCCGCCAGCACTCACGAAGGCGAAGATGAAATTATCTTAAAAAGTCACCGCACTTTATTGGCGCATTATCCCGATTTATTGCTGATTTTGGTGCCGCGCCACCCCGAGCGTTTTAATTCGGTGGCGCAGCTCATTGAACAGCAGGGTTTTCATTATATTCGTCGCAGCAGCCATGTCGTGCCACAGGCGGAAACGCAGGTATTGCTCGGCGATACCATGGGCGAGTTAATGTTGCTGTATGGCATGGCGAACGTGGCATTGGTGGGCGGCAGTTTGGTGGCGCACGGCGGACATAATCCGTTAGAACCTCTGGCATTTAAGTTGCCGGTGATCAGCGGCAAACATACCTTTAATTTCCCTGAAGTCTTCAGTAAATTAATTGAACGCCAAGGCGTCGTGATAGCGGAAGAAAACCCGCAGGCAATGGCGGAGGCGGTGGCACGGTTTTTATCATCGCCAATATTGGGCGAACGCTACGGCAATGCCGGTTATGCGGTGTTAAATGAGAATCGCGGCGCATTGCAACGCGTCATGGATTTATTAAAACCTTATTTGAACGAGGCAAATTAGATGACCACGGTAATTTATCCCGGCACCTTTGACCCGTTAACTAACGGGCATTTGAACATTATCGAACGAAGTGCGGTGCTTTTTCCGCGCGTTTTAGTGGCGGTGGCGGAAAGCCCGAGCAAAAAGCCGTTATTCAGCCTGACGGAGCGGGTGGAACTGGTGCGTCAATCTAGCGCCCATTTGCCGAACGTAGAAGTTATCGGTTTCGATAATTTACTGGCGCACACCATTGCCCAATATGACGTTAAAGCCATTATTCGCGGCGTGCGCAGCACCACGGATTTTGAATATGAAGTTCAGTTAGCCCATCTTAACCGCCTGCTCACTCACGGTGTCGAAAGCCTGTTTTTCCCGCCGGTGGAACAATGGTCCTATGTCTCCTCCACCATGATCCGCGAAATTTACCTACACAACGGCGACATGAGCCAACTGGTCCCGCCTGCGGTATTAAAGGCGTTGCAGGCAAAGCGTGGATGGTCTTAATATCACAAGCTTTCTCTGCAAATATTAGAAATACAGCTAACACTACTGCAGTAGGATGGAATCACTGTTATTACATACAGGAGTATGATAATGTATGAAAATATTGGTTAATTTATAGTCTGAATATTACGATCTATTAACCAATAGCTTCGATAGCAAGGCATCAATGAATTGTTCAGGCTGTTCAACCATTGGACTATGTCCGCTATTTTTTATTATCGTCATGGATGTTTGTGGGAAATCTTTGGCAATCTCAATCCAAGGATCTACTGGAGTAATAAGATCATACTGACCCCAAATAAAATCAATAGGGATTGATAGATCTTGTAAAACCATCGGTACATCATATTTACGACTAAAATATAACCAACGGGCAATGTTTTTGAAAATTTTTTCAGTACTAAATAAATACTTCACTTCGTCTATCCCATGTGGGGGAATTTTACTTTGATCATAAAAAATACGTGTTCCTAACAATGCAGCATATTCGTTTTTTCCGGTTTTTAACTGTTCCAATGATACCCCTGCTTCCATTTCAAGTTGTCCAGGGGCGCCACTCATAATGATACCTTTGACTTTATCCTTTCTTTGCGCCGCATAATGTAGAGCAATTAATGCTCCAAGTGAATTACCTACCAAATACACGGGTAGATTGCAATTTGCAGTAATAGAATCTAATGCTTTGATTGCTTTCTGCGGATTTCCATCAAAGGCAACCGGAATGGGATCGGTAAATGTAAATGTTTTGAACCCGCTATTTAGAAGATATTGAACAGTTGGCTCCCAGATCCAACCTCCAGCAAATAAGCCAGGTAAAAGAATGATGGGCTGCCCATTTCCTTTCGTTTCATATCGCATAATAAGACTCCTTACATTGGTTTTTCATCATAAGCATTGATTGTTAATTTTGCAAATGATAATTTTTCTCAATTATAGGGTCTTTTAATTAAATTTTGTAATCTTTCAAAAAGACATTATTAACATTATCGAGAGTTTAAAATAAAGATAGCTACATTAATGTGATAGTTAAATATCAATATGGTGGACAATACCCCGCCAACAAATCCCGCCAATTCTGTTCGGTAAAGTGAATGTGCATACGCTCCACTTCTTTGTTGAACGAGCGATGTAGCCGTTGCAGATTGGCTTCTTTCCAAAAATGTCCGGATTTTTCACCGCACTTATCGAAGTCAATCAGCCAGAATGGATTGTCGTTGTTCGTTTGTTGGCACAGGATGTTGTGCGCGTTGAGATCCGTGTGGCAGATTTGCAAATCGTGCAAGCGACGGATAAGCGCGCCGATTTGTTGCCATTGGCTTGGTTCAAGGGGTTGTGTCTGTAAAAGTGCGGTCAGATCGCGGGCATTTTCGACTTTTTCGCTTAATAAATCCGCCTGATAACAGATGCCTAAGCTGCCTTTGCGTACCCGCGCGCCGATGGGTTTAGGAACCGGCAAGCCTGCCTGATGTAGTTGATTTAACAAATTAAATTCGGCAATGCTACGGGTGTTTTTCAGTTCGCTGAAAGGATAACGATCTTTGTTGATTTTGCCCCATAAGCCGCCGCGATAATAATGACGTAGCGCCGTGTTCACGCCGAATAAATCCGCCGTTTGCAGAAACCACGTGGTGCCGCGACCCTGTGCCGAGCCGATAATGCGGTTTTGTTGTCGCCAGAAATCCGCCTCGAAAAATTGTGCTTGGTTTGCCAAAGGTTGGTCGAAATTAAACAGAAAAAAATCGTTTTTGAGTTGAAATTCAAACATTTTAAGTAATGAAAATGAGATAGCGAATAGGCGCATTCTACTTTAAAATACGCCAATTCCCAAATTTAACCGAGATCAACGGAAACCTCATGGCTCTTTTCACCCAAGCTCCCAAATCCCTTTGCATTCTGCGGTTGTCCGCCATCGGCGATGTTTGCCATGCGTTGGCGGCGGTGCAACATATTCAACGTTATTGGAAAGACACGAAAATTACCTGGATTATCGGCAAAACCGAGGCGCAATTGTTACGCAACGTGTTGGGCATTGAATTTATTGTGTATGACAAAAAGTGCGGTTGGCGTGGCGTGTGGAATGTATGGCGACAGCTGAAACATCGTCGATTTGACGTGCTGCTTAATATGCAAACGGCATTTCGCGCATCGATTTTATCCCTCGGGATTCATGCCGACTATCGCATCGGTTTCGGCAAACGGCGGGCGCGGGAAGGGCAGTGGCTGTTTACGAATCGGCGAATTCAGGATCCGACCAATCCGCATGTGCTGGACGGTTTTATGGCATTCGCCGATGAGCTTGGCGTGCCGCCTGCACCGGCGCAATGGGATTTGCCGGTGACGGAAGCGGATTCGGCGGCGGTACGGCAATATCTTGATCCGAATCGTAAAAATTTGCTGATTTCCCCGTGTTCCAGCAAAAAAGAAAAAGATTGGTTGGCAGAACGTTATGCCGAGGTCGCGAATATTGCCCATCAACATGATGTGAATGTGATTTTATGTAGCTCACCCGTCCCCCGTGAACTGGCGATGATTCAGGAAATCAACGTATTGTGCGATTTTGAACCGGTGGATACATCGGGCAAATTGACCTTAACTCAACTTACCGCCCTGATTCGCGAGGTGGATTTAGTGATTTCGCCGGATTCCGGCCCCGCGCATATCGCCACCACGCAAGGCACGCCGGTCATCGGTTTATACGCCTATCACAATCCGCTGCGTACCGGACCTTATCGCAACCTCGCCAACGTGGTTTCCGTGTATGAACAAAATGTGCAACAAGAATATGGCAAGCCTTCCGACCAACTGCCTTGGGCGACGAAGCTAAAGGGGAAGAATTTGATGGCGCAAATTGACGTGCAGGACGTCGTTGTGCAAATGAAGGCGTTGGGTTTGTTATAAAAAGTGCGGTCAAAAAATCCAATGGATTTTTGACGACGTTTTCCAATAAAAAATCGGCACCTCAAAGGTGCCGATGGTGTTTGGTTCCTGACGAAATCAATTAGTCTTTTTGTGTATTGTAAGCTTCTAATGCGCGTAATGAATAAGTGTACGCGGCGCCCGCATTTAACGCGATGGACATGGCGAGTGCGGCGGCGACTTCTTCTTCCGTCGCACCGGCTTTAACCGCTTCGGCGGCGTGTACGCCGATACAGCTTTCACAGCGGGTGGTGACCGCCACGGCAAGGGCGATTAATTCGCGGGTTTTGGCATCTAACACGTTACCTTCCGCAGCGGCTGCGCTTAATGCGCCATAAGCCTGTAGCATTTTCGGGTGTTTTTTGCCCAATTCACCGAATGATTTTTTTACATGAGCCACATCATTTTTCCAATCTGCAAACATAATTTTCTCCTTGAATATGTGTTTTAAATTTCGAGACAAATTATAGATAAATTCTTGTATCATACTTGCCAATTCGTCTTAACTTTTATGCTTAAAATCTCATTATGGATTGCTTAGATAAACTTATTCAATTAGCGCAGGTGAGCGGTGAAGTGAATATTCGCTGCTTGTTTCAAGGCGAGTGGCAGGTGCGGCATGATGCCGGTGAAAACCAGTATGTGGGCGCTTTTCACTTAATTGAGCAAGGTGATTGTTGGCTGACCTTGGAACATCAACAGATTCATTTACAAGCCGGCGACATCTTTTTTCTCCCGCAAAATCGACCGCACTTTATTGCCAGCAAGGCGCAGGGGAATATTATTCAAACCCGGATTACGCCCTCTGATGCACAGGAAGATCCGCAGAATTTATTTAAGGTTTACCATATCGGGAAAAATTCGCCGGATTTAAAAATGTTCTGCGGAATGTTGTATTACAACAAACCGTCGCTGCTTATTGATGCGTTGCCGTCGTATTTGCATTTATCTTTGCGTGATACGCCGTTATTGCCGTTGATCCAAGTGTTACAACAGGAAGCGGATAAAACGCACAGCGGCGCAAAATCCTTGATTGATTCGCTGGTTACCGTGCTGTTTATTTATATTCTGCGCCACGGCTTACAAAGCGAACAATTAAATCAGGGCGTGCTTGCCGGGTTGCAGGATAAACGTCTGAATCCGGTGCTGACACAGTTATTCAACGCGCCGCAACAGGCATGGAATATGGACACCTTGGCAGCATTGGCGGCAATGTCGCGGGCGAATTTTATGCGCGTATTTCAGCATACTATCGGCATGGCGCCGGGCAAGTTTTTGACTCAACTGCGTTTGCAGCAGGCGGCGTTATTATTAAATAAGACGCAGAAAAGTGTGTTGGTGATTGCGCTGGAAGTGGGTTATCAATCGGAGGCGCATTTCAGTAAGGCCTTTAAAACGGCTTACGGCATGACACCGAGCCAATATCGAAAGCGCGAAGTGCTTTAGTATCTGTTGCGCGGAATTTACGCTATAATGCGCCACAATCTGCAAGGCAACGACTTGGTTGCCTTTTGTTTTTAAGGAAAAAAGAGATATGTTTGAAAAAGTTTTTAGCTGGTTTGAGAATCGCCTCAATCCGTATCCCGACCAAACGCCGAAAACGCCGGAAAAAGGCTTGTTCCGCTTTATTTGGTCCAGTATCGACGGCATGAAACGCTGGATTTTACTTTTGGCGATACTGACCATCGGCGGCGGCATTATGGAAGCGTTGCTCTTCCAATTTATGGGCTTGCTGGTCGATTGGTTAACCGCTTACACACCGGCGACCTTGTGGCAGGAAAAAGGCTATTTGCTTATGGGGATGGCGGGCTTGCTGATCCTCAGTATTCTCCTGCTGTTTTTATCCTCCGCCGTGCGTTTACAAACCCTGCAAGGGGTGTTCCCAATGCGCTTGCGCTGGAATTTCCACCGCTTAATGTTGGGGCAGAGCCTGAGTTTCTATCAGGATGAATTTGCCGGTCGGGTATCCGCCAAAGTCATGCAAACCGCCCTCGCCGTACGTGATACCGTGCTGACCATCGCGGATGTGTTGGTGTATGTGGTGGTGTATTTCGTCACATCGGGTTTGGTGCTTGCCTCATTAGATAGCTGGTTCCTCGTGCCTTTTATTGTCTGGATTGTGTTGTTCGTCACGATTTTGCGTTTATTGATCCCGCGTCTTGCCAAAACAGCAGAACGTCAGGCGGATGCGCGTTCGCTGATGACCGGACGCATCACTGACGCCTATTCCAACATCGCCACGGTGAAACTGTTCTCCCACGGTTCCCGTGAAGCCGGTTACGCCAAGCGTTCTATGGAAGAATTTATGGTGACGGTACACGCTCAAATGCGTTTGGCGACCTCGTTGGATACTTTGACCTATATCACCAATGTGATGCTTATTTTAAGCACCGCCGTTATCGGCGTATTGTTGTGGCAACAAGGGCTGGTGGGTGTCGGCGCCATTGCCACCGCCACCGCCATGGCGTTGCGCGTACACGGGCTATCACGCTGGATTATGTGGGAATCGGCGCGCCTGTTTGAAAATATCGGTACGGTGAATGACGGCATGAATACGCTCACCAAACAGCAAACCATTTTGGATAAGCCGAATTGCCCGCCGTTAAAGGTTACACATGGTGAAATTAAATTCGACGACGTGAGCTTTGCCTACGATCCGGTGAAACCGTTGTTGACCCATTTCAATTTAACCATTAAACCGGGCGAAAAAGTGGGCTTAATCGGACGTTCCGGCGCCGGTAAATCCACTATCGTCAATCTATTGTTGCGTTTCTACGAAGCGCAACAGGGCGCCATTACCATTGACGGACAAAATATCATCGACGTGCAGCAGGAAAGTTTGCGCAGCCAAATCGGCTTGGTGACGCAGGATACGTCGTTGTTGCACCGTTCCGTGCGCGATAACATTGTGTACGGCAGACCAAGCGCCACCGAGCAGGAAATGCTGGAGGCGGCGGAACGTGCCGAAGCGGCGGATTTCATCCCGTATCTGAGCGACGCGCAGGGACGTCACGGCTACGATGCCCATGTGGGTGAGCGCGGCGTGAAATTGTCCGGTGGACAGCGGCAGCGTATCGCCATCGCCCGCGTGATGCTCAAAGACGCGCCGATTCTGTTGTTAGACGAAGCCACCAGCGCGCTGGATTCCGAAGTGGAAGCGGCAATTCAGGAAAGCCTGGATAAAATGATGGAAAATAAAACCGTGATTGCCATCGCTCACCGTTTGTCCACCATCGCCGCCATGGATCGCCTGATTGTGTTGGATCACGGACAAATCGTGGAACAAGGCACCCACGCCGAATTGCTGGCGCAAAACGGTTTATACGCCAAATTGTGGCAGCACCAAAGCGGCGGCTTCCTGAGTGAGCACGTGGATTAAAAAAGAGCCGCACTTTTAGCGGGAAAGCCATAAAGTGCGGTCATTTTCTGCGGTGTTTTTAAGGGCGTATTGAATACGCCCTTTTTGCTGTTTACAGTTTTTCCACCAGTTCCACGGCGGCGCCGATGTAGGTTGCCGGGGTGAGTTGTTGCAGGCGGGCTTTTTCTTCCGCCGGGATGGCTAATTTCTCAATGAAATCAAACATGGCTTGGGCATCCACGCGTTTGCCGCGGGTCAACTCTTTCAGTTTTTCGTATGGTTTTTCAATGCCGTAACGACGCATTACGGTTTGAATCGGCTCGGCAAGCACTTCCCAGTTTTGATCCAACTCTTCGCGTAAATGAGCTTCATTCACTTCCAGTTTGCTAATGCCTTTCTGTGTCGCCGCATAGGCGATTAAGCAATAGCCCAAGCCTACGCCGAGGTTACGTAACACGGTGGAATCCGTGAGATCGCGCTGCCAGCGGGAAATCGGCAGTTTGCTGCCTAAGTGCGCCATCACGGCGTTTGCCAAGCCAAGGTTGCCTTCGGAGTTTTCAAAGTCAATCGGGTTGACTTTGTGCGGCATGGTGGAGGAGCCGATTTCGCCTGCGATGGTGCGTTGTTTAAAGTGATTTAAGGCGATGTAGCCCCACAGGTCGCGGTCGAAATCAATGATGATGGTGTTGAATCGCGCCACGCAATCAAACAGTTCGGCGATGTAATCATGAGGTTCGATTTGGGTGGTATACGGGTTCCAGGTCACACCCAGGGAAGTCACGAATTCTTCGCTGAATTTATGCCAGTCAATGTTCGGATAGGCGGATAAATGGGCGTTGTAGTTGCCCACCGCGCCATTAATTTTGCCTAAAATTTCAAGCGTTTGTAATTGTTTGTATTGACGTCTTAAACGATATACCACGTTTGCCATTTCTTTGCCCACGGTGGTCGGCGAGGCAGGTTGTCCGTGCGTGCGGGAAAGCAACGGAATGCGTTTATATTGCTCGGCAAGTGCGGTGATTTTTTCGATTAAATTTAACCATGCCGGTAACAACACATTCTCCCGCGCCGTGCTTAACATTAGGGCGTGGGACAGGTTATTAATGTCTTCGGATGTGCAGGCGAAATGAATAAATTCGCTGATCGCCGCCAATTCCGGCAATGCCGCGCTTTTTTCTTTGAGAAAATATTCCACTGCTTTTACGTCGTGATTGGTGGTTTTCTCGATGTCTTTAATGCGTTCCGCATCAATAATGCTGAAATTTTCTACGATACTGTCAAGGTAATCGTTTGCTTCCTGCGACAAAGAAGGAACTTCCGTGATTTGTGCGGTCGCCGCCAGTTTTTGTAGCCAACGAACTTCTACCGTTACACGAAATTTTAATAAACCGAATTCGCTGAAAATACCGCGTAATTCGGCGGTTTTATCCTGATAACGTCCGTCAATGGGGGAAAGTGCGGTTAATGCGCTGAGTTGCATAGCGTGAAGCTCCATGAGTTAAATTAAAGAGAAGAGAGAATTTGTTGTGCGGTGGCGGCGATTTTGCCCCGAAAGAACAACAACTGCCATTTGGTGCCGCCCACCTGTTGCCATAAAATCGCTGCGCGGATACCGGCTAACAACGCGGCACGAATGCGATTTTGCGTGCCTAATTGCTGTAAATATTGCGTGACGCCGGTGACTTGAATGCGGCGACCCAGCGGGCTGATCACATCCACATAAATGCCGGCGAAGTTGGATAACATTTGTTCGTCCAGTAAACGGTAATGTTCCAGTTGTGTCGGTAAATATTGCACGCGACGCGTCAGTTCCTGCTTGGCTGCCGGGGTTTTATTCAATTTTCCCGCCAATGCCAACAGACTTAACCAATAACGCCCAAGCTCCGGCTCGCTGCCGTTGAGTTGCTCGCACAGGGTGGTTAAACCCAATTTCAGATGGCTTTCGGCGCCACCGAAGACGTCTAAGGTGGTTTGCGGTGCGGTTTGCAATAAGCTGTTCAGGGAAGTTTCCAGCGCCTGTTGATCGGCTTCGCCGTTTAACGCCAGTTGTTGAACTAATTTTGCCGCTTGGCATACGCCGGCAAGGGCGAGGGTAATGTCGTAATAATTTGCCATTGGGGTTTTAAATTGAATTGAGTCATCGGGAAATTGGGCGGTAATATAGCATTTTTCTGTTATAGTTTAAAGGCAATCGGCACCGCCGACCAACATGAAAAAGGAGAAACCCATGCGGGCGATTTTAAAAACGCCGTTAATTTTAACCGCACTTTTGCCCCTCTGCGTGAGCGCAAAAATCAGCGTGGAAAACGCCACCGTCTTCGCCACCCAAAGCCCTGACGAACCCTCGGCAATTTTCATGAATTTACACAATGACGGCAAGGACCCCGTTAATCTCGCCTTCGCACAAAGCCCTCTGGCGGCGCGTCTTGAGTTACACGGTATGCAACACGGCAAAATGCTTACCCTGTCCGGGATTGAAATCCCTGCCAACGGCAACGTGCAGTTAAAACGCGGGGGCTTGCATATTATGGTGTTTGAAGCTGCGAAAACGTTACGGGCAGGAGAACGGTTTCCGTTGGAATTGATGTTTGATAACGGCGAGCGGGTGGCGGTTGAGGCGAATGTGGTAGGGCGCTGATTTTTCTTTGGAAAAGTGCGGTCGGTTTTTATTGCGTTTCTTTTGACGGTTTTCTTGAGACAAGTAAAGAAAACTCACCGCATTTGTGATATTGTAGCCCGCATCTTAGTCTTCAACACAACGCATTCCTAAAGCCTATGGAAAAAATCATTATTGACGAAAATCAGTTCCTTCGAACCATTTCCCGCATTTCTCACGAAATCATTGAAAAACACCAACGTTTGGATAATTTGGTGATTGTCGGAATTAAACGGCGGGGGGCGGAAATTGCCGAGCTGATTAAGAATAAAATCAAATCCTTAACGCAAACCGACATCCCCGCTTTCGATTTGGATATTACCTTTTATCGCGATGATCTTGCACACGCACGGGAAGAGCAAGTGCCGGTTTACAGCGGCGCGTCGGATTTTATTAATATTCAACACAAAGAAGTGATTTTGGTGGATGATGTGCTGTTTACGGGACGCACGATTCGCGCGGCGTTGGATGCTCTGGTGGATTTCGGGCGGGCGGCGAAAGTAGAATTGGTGATCTTTGTAGATCGCGGTCATCGCGAACTGCCGATTCGCGCCGATTATGTGGGGAAAAACGTGCCGACCAGCCGAAGCGAAAATATTCAGGTGCGCACCATGAAGTTCGACCAATGCTATGAAGTGGCGTTGTTGTCCAAATAAAGTTTGTGAACCTTTGGCTAAATTGATAATCTAATCAGTAATTTCAACCTTATAACGGAATATTAACGAAGATGAATTTAAAATCTGTTTTGTTTGCCGCAATCGGCTTTTTTGCGTTAGCTGCCCATGTTCACGCCGAGGAAAAAGTGGTCGCTACCGTTAACGGCATTCCGATATTGGAAAGCCAGGTGAAGAGCGTGATCAATAAAAAAACCAACGATCGCCAGGCGGCACTGAATAAAGTCATCGACGATATTCTGGTGGATCAGGCGGTGAAAGAATCCGGCGTGAAAGTGAATAACGCACAAATCGATCAAATCATTGAAGGCATTGCGGCGCAAAACGGTTTAACTTTCGGTCAATTATTGGATGCATTGGATTATCAGGGCATTAGCTATCGCGCCTATCGCCAGCAAATCGCACAACAGGTGATGATGTCCGAAGTGCGTAATCACGCCATCAGCCAAAGTGTGGATGTGTCCCGCGAACAGGTTGAAGCGCTTGCCAAGAAAATGCTAGATGAAGCCAAAGCCAAAGGCACCGTAGCTCAGACCTCCGACACGCAATATGAAGTACGTCATATTTTATTGAAACTGAATCCGTTATTAAATGATGCGCAAGCCAAGGCGCAACTTGAACAAATCCGTGCGGACATCATTGCCGGTAAAACTACTTTTGCCGATGCCGCGTTGAAATATTCCAAAGATTATTTATCCGGCGCCAACGGCGGTAACTTGGGTTATGCCTTCCCGGAAATGTATGTCGGTCCGTTTAACCAAGCGGTGCGTACAACCAAACAGGGCGTTATCAGCGCACCGTTTAAAACCGAATTCGGCTGGCACATTCTGGAAGTGACCAACACCCGTCAAGCCGACCGTACAGAAGATGCCTACCGCCAAAAAGCCTACGAGCAAATCGTCAATCAACAATTGCAGGACTCCGCCCGCGACTGGGTGCAGGCACTGCGTAAACGAGCGGATATTAAATACATAAATTAACCGAAATCCCGACCCTAATGTCGGGATTTTGCTTTATAATACACCGCACTTTTCGTTATTTTTATAAGATCCTATTCAATGAATTCAAAAAAGCATTTAGGCCATACGGCGCGTAAGCGGTTCGGGCAGAATTTCCTGCATGACAACAACGTTATTCAAAATATCGTGGCGGCAATTTATCCGCAGCCGAATCAGTTTTTGGTGGAAATCGGACCCGGTTTGGGCGCTTTGACGGAGCCTGTGGCAGAACAGGTGGAGCATCTGACCGTGCTGGAGCTTGACCGTGATTTGGCGGAACGTTTGCGTCATCACCCGTTTTTACATCAAAAACTTACGGTTATCGAAACCGACGCCATGCAGTTTGATTTTTCCTCTCTTTATGCACAGGAACAATTGGCGGAAAAAGGACAGAAGTTGCGCGTATTCGGTAACCTGCCTTACAACATTTCCACGCCGTTAATGTTCCATTTGTTTAACTATCACCACATTATTCAGGATATGCATTTCATGTTGCAGAAAGAAGTGGTGAAGCGCCTGTGTGCCGCGCCGAACAGCAAAGCTTACGGGCGATTGACCATCATGGCGCAATATTTCTGTCAGGTCATGCCGGTGCTGGAAGTGCCACCGAGCGCGTTTAAACCGGCGCCGAAAGTGGATTCGGCGGTGGTACGTTTGATTCCGCATACCACATTGCCGCACCCGGTGAAAGATTTATATTGGCTCAATCGGGTGTGTTCACAAGCCTTTAATCAGCGTCGTAAAACCCTGCGCAATGCCTTGTCGGGTTTATTTTCAACGGAAAATCTGACCGCACTTGACATTGATGTAAACGCCCGTGCGGAAAATCTCAGTATCGCCGATTATGCCCGTTTGGCGAACTGGTTAGCGGATAATCCGCCGGCGGATGTGAATAAAGATGATGTGACGGATTCGGACGAATAAAAGAGCGGTCAAAAATGGCGACATATTTAATCGGCGACCTGCACGGTTGCTATGATGAATTTCAAATGCTGTTGGAAAAGGTGCGCTTTGATCCTACGCAGGATACGCTGTATTTAACGGGCGATTTGCTGGCGCGCGGAGATAATTCGTTGGCGTGCCTGCGTTTGGTGAAATCCTTGGGAAATGCGGCGCATACCGTGTTAGGTAACCACGATTTACATTTTATTTCCACCGCACTTGGGGTGAAAAAAATCAAACCGCGCGATCGCGTGGATGCCGTTTTTGCCGCTCCGGATTTTTTCGAACTGGCGAACTGGCTACGTTGCCAACCTTTGTTGATTCATAATCCGGCGCAGAATTTCGTGCTGGTGCACGCGGGGATTTCACCCGATTGGGATTTAACCACCGCCAAAGCCTGCGCCAACGAAGTGGAAAAGGTGTTACGCCACGGCAATTATCGCCATCTGGTAGAAAATATGTATGCCGAACAGCCCGATCGCTGGTCGCCCGATTTGCAGGGGCTCGACCGACTGCGTTACAGTATCAACGTGCTCACCCGTATGCGTTTTTGTTATCTCGATCATCGGCTGGATTTCGCCTGCAAGCTCCCTGTCAAGGAGGCGCCGACGGATCTCGCACCGTGGTTTGCCTTGGATAATCCGTTGTATCAGAAGGAAAATATCATCTTCGGACATTGGGCAAGTTTAGTGGATGAAACCACCCCGCCGAACATTTACGCCCTCGATACCGGCTGCGTCTGGGGCAACCGCTTAACCATGCTACGTTGGGAAGACAAGCAATATTTCACCCAAAGTGCGGTGAAAAAAAGCAACGCTTTTTGAACATTGGTTCAGTCGGTACCCTCTTTAGTGGGAATAAGCGAACGGGTGAGCTTGTGAATAAAAATTACCGTGTTTTTTAGGAAAGTATGATGATGGAACTGGATTTGACATCATTGACTAATGCCATTAACCGTTTAGCTGAAGGGTTAGTGCGTTATCAATCGGATATTACAGATATACAAATTCGCGACGGCTTAATTCAACGTTTTGAATTTACCTACGAAATCAGCCATAAAATGCTTAAGCGCTTTCTGGAATACACCGAAGCGAATCCCGAGCAAATTGACGCTATGACGTTTCAAGATCTGATTCGTACGGGTAATGAAAGAGGTTTATTGCTGGGAAATTGGCAAAACTGGAAGCAATATCGTGAAATGCGTAGCCGTACCAGTCATACTTATGATGAAGAAACCGCAATTCTTGTGGTATCCGGTATTCCGGATTTTTTGCGGGAAGCGCAATTTTTACTGCAATCTTTACAAGAACGCTTACATGCTCACCATCACTGAACAAGAACTTCAAATCGTTAAAGCGATTTTACATCAACATGTCCCGAATCATTCGGTTTGGGCGTTCGGTTCGCGCGTGAAAGGAAATGCCAAAACGTATTCCGATTTGGATTTGGCAATTATTGGCGAATCTCCACTTTCGCTGAATACTTTGGCAAATTTAACGGAGGCTTTCTCCGAATCGGATTTGCCGTGGAAAGTGGATATTGTGGATTGGGCGGTGACGAATGATGCCTTTAAACAGATTATTTTGCAGTGTTTTGAAGTTATTCAGTAAGCAATTAAATAAAAAAGGATGATCTGAGTGAATCTAATTAACGCCAACGCCTGCGATCTTTTCAACATTCCCTTCTTCCAATTCGCCCAAATGAAAAAATTCTGCCCGGAGGAGATTCCGCGCATTAAGGCGGATTACAAAGCCCATTGGGACAATTGGAAAGCGACGATTTTGCAGGTTTCTGCGGCGCTTGGTTCGCCCTTTGCCAAACCGCATATTGAAAGCTGGACGAACGGCTGGCAAGTGCGCGGGCATTTTTTCGCCTATTTTAAATATGAATATCATCTCAATTCTGCGGCGATTTTGTCGGTGTTGTTGAATCGTCGTCGGTTATCGGTGAGTCTGGATTGGCATTGTTATCGCGCCGATCGTTCGCAAATTAATGTACAGCAATATAATCAATGGCTGGAGAATTTTGATTTCACCCGTTTTGCCGATTTCGATATTTGGCGTGGCGATGAAAGCGAATACGATGATTTTCGCAAAGTGAATCAATTCACGCCGCAGGATTTAACTTTGCGTTCCGACGAGGATTTTTGGTGTATCGGACGTAATGCGGAAAAAGCCGAACTGGATAAATTGGACGCGACACAATTTATCGTTGAAAGCATTCGTGATTTATTGCCGTTGTATGAGGCTTGTCATCAGCTTACGCCGTGAAAAATATCCAAAATTCCCACCGCACTTTCTGTTATTTTTCCCCGTTTTACGCTATTCTATGCCGTATTTTCCAAGTTAAAACCCGCCGAAAAGTGCGGTTTATTTTTAAGGTGATTTTCTATGCAAGAACAATATCGTCCTGATTTGCTTGAACCGGAAGTGCAAAAATTCTGGCAGGACAATAAAACTTTCAAAGCGGTACAAGATAACAACAAAGAAAAATATTACTGTCTTTCCATGTTGCCGTATCCGTCCGGCCGTTTGCACATGGGGCATGTGCGTAATTACACCATCGGCGATGTGGTGTCCCGTTATCAACGTATGATTGGCAAAAACGTGTTGCAACCGATGGGGTGGGATGCGTTCGGTTTGCCGGCGGAAGGTGCGGCGGTGAAAAATAATACCGCCCCGGCGAAATGGACTTATGAAAATATTGCCTACATGAAAAACCAGTTGCAATTGTTGGGGTTCAGTTACGATTGGGATCGCGAAGTGACCACTTGCCGTCCGGAATATTACAAATGGGAGCAATGGTTTTTCACCGAGTTATACAAAAAAGGCTTAGTGTATAAAAAAACCTCTACCGTGAACTGGTGTCCGAACGATAAGACCGTGTTGGCGAACGAACAGGTACACGAAGGCTGTTGCTGGCGTTGTGATACGCCGGTGGAGCAAAAAGAGATTCCGCAATGGTTCATCAAAATCACCGATTACGCCGAGCAGTTGCTTAATTGCTTAGACGAGTTGCCGCAATGGCCGGAAACGGTGAAAACTATGCAACGCAATTGGATCGGGCGTTCCGAAGGGGTGGAAATCACCTTTGACATTAAAGATACCAACGAGAAACTCGCAGTTTATACCACCCGCCCTGACACTTTCTATGGCGTCAGCTATGTGGCGGTGGCGGCAGCCCATCCGTTAGCCACGCTGGCGGCGCAAAATAATCCCGAATTAGCGCAATTCATTCAGGAAGCGAAAAATACCAAAGTTGCCGAAGCGGACATCGCCACCATGGAGAAAAAAGGCATGGCGACCGGTTTGTATGCGGTGCACCCGCTAACCGGCGAATCGTTGCCGGTGTGGGTGGCGAATTTTGTGTTGATGCACTACGGCACCGGCGCGGTAATGGCGGTACCGGCGCACGATCAACGGGACTACGAATTCGCCCAAAAATACGGTTTAACCTTAAAACAGGTTATTGAACCGATTCATGGCGAAGAAATCGATTTAACCAAACAAGCCTTTACCGAACACGGCAAACTTATTCATTCCGCCGAATTTGACGGTTTGGAATTTGACGCGGCGTTCAACGGCATTGCCGATAAACTGGAACAGTTAGGCGTGGGCAAGCGCCAAGTGAATTACCGTCTGCGTGACTGGGGTGTGTCCCGTCAGCGTTATTGGGGCGCACCGATTCCGATGTTGACCTTGGAAAACGGCGATGTGGTGCCGGCACCGATGGAAGATTTACCGATTATCCTGCCGGAAGATGTGGTGATGAACGGCGTGAACAGCCCGATTAAAGCGGATCCCGAATGGGCGAAAACCACCTATCAGGGCAAACCGGCGTTGAAAGAAACGGACACCTTTGACACCTTCATGGAATCTTCCTGGTATTACGCCCGTTACACCTGCCCTGAATACCAACAAGGCATGCTGAACAGCGAAGAAGCCAATTACTGGTTGCCGGTGGATCAATATATCGGCGGTATCGAACACGCCACTATGCACTTGTTGTATTTCCGCTTCTTCCATAAATTGCTGCGCGATGCGGGCTTTGTCACCAGCGATGAACCGGCGAATAAATTACTCTGTCAAGGCATGGTGTTGGCAGATGCCTTCTATTACACCAGTCCGAGCAACGAGCGCATTTGGGTTTCGCCGACCAAGGTCACATTAGAACGTGATGACAAAGGGCGTATCGTCAAAGCGACGGATGACGAAGGGCATGATCTGGTACACGCCGGTATGACCAAAATGTCGAAATCCAAAAACAACGGTATCGACCCGCAGGAAATGGTGGAGAAATACGGCGCGGACACCGTGCGTTTGTTCATGATGTTCGCTTCCCCGGCGGAAATGACCTTGGAATGGCAGGAATCCGGTGTGGAAGGCGCGAAACGCTTCTTGGCGCGCGTGTGGAATTTGGTGTTTGAATACAACAAAAATCCGGCAAAAACGTCGTTAAATCCGACCGCACTTTCCGCTGCCCAAAAAGCCTTGCGTCGTGACGTACACAAAACCATCGCGAAAGTGAGCGATGACATCGGTCGCCGCCAAACCTTCAATACCGCCATTGCGGCGATTATGGAATTGATGAACAAACTCACCCGCGCGCCGTTGGACGACGAACAAGATCGCGCCGTGATGGCGGAAGCCCTGAGCGCCGTGGTGCGTATGCTTTACCCGATTACCCCGCACATTTGCTTCCGTTTATGGCAAGAACTCGGAAATCAGGACATCATTGATTTCGCCCCTTGGGTGGAAGCCGATGCCGAGGCGATGATTGAAGATGAAAAACTCATCGTAGTGCAAGTGAACGGTAAAGTGCGCGGCAAAGTCACCGTGGCGGCGGACGCCGATGAAGACACAGTGAAAACCGTTGCCTTTGCCGATGAAAACGTCAAACGTTTTACCGACGGAATGCAAATTGTGAAAGTGATTTACGTTGCCGGCAAGTTGCTCAACGTGGTAGTGAAACCGCAATAATTTAACCGAAAAAATGACCGCACTTTACAGCAAAGTGCGGTTGGAAAAAACAACGTTTTTTTGAACATCGGCTCTGCCAACCGTCCCGAAGGGGAGAATAAGCGAACAAATGCGCTTATGAATAATCTTTAAGGTGATTTTATGCTTAAACACGTCAAAACCTTATTTCTGACCGCCGCCGTTTTCGGGCTTTCCGCTTGCGGATTTCATTTCCAAAACGGCGAATTGATTCCGAAAGAATTACAAACCCTACGTTTGGAAAGCAGCGATCCTTACAGCGATATGGCACGCGTCATGCGTCGTCAGTTGCAGTTGAATAACGTGACGCTGGTGGAAGATCAGACAAACGTGCCGGTGTTGCGTTTAAACGGCATTTCCACCAAAGACCAAGTGGTGTCCATTTTCAAACAAGGGCGCGAGGCGGAAAAACAACTGATTCTGGAAGTGGACGCCAGCGTAAAACTGCCGAATCAGGACAGTTTCCCGATTTCCACCCGTGTAAATCGTACGTTCTTTGATAACTCCCGTGCGGCGTTGGCGAAATCGGCGGAAAAAGACGTAATCTGGCAGGATATGCGCGAGCAGGCGGCACGCCAGTTAATTAACAAGATGGTTGCCTTGCAGCACCAAATTCAAGAGAAATAATGAATCGGTTATTTCCCAAACAGCTTACTGTTTCACTGGAACGGCACTTAGCCCGCGTGTATTTTCTGGTGGGGGAGGATCCGTTACTGCTTAATGAAAGCGCCGACGGAATTTACCAAGCGGCGCTTCAGCAGGGATTTGATGAAAAAGTTGAACTGGAGATTAACGCTTCCACCGATTGGAATGATTTATTCGAACGGGTGCAGTCCATGGGCTTATTTTTCAATAAACAGCTCATTATTTTAGATTTACCTGAAAATCCGACCGCACTTTTGCAGAAAAATTTATCCGAATTCATTTCGTTGCTTCACCCCGATGTGTTACCGATTTTCCGGTTAGCCAAACTCACCAAAGCCGCCGAAAAACAAGCGTGGTTTACGGCGGCGAACCACTATGAACCGCAGGCGGTATTGGTAAACTGTCAAACTCCCAATGCGGAGCAGTTGCCCCGCTGGGTGACGAATCGGGCAAAAATGCTCGGGCTAAGCATTGAGCAAGAAGCGGTACAGTTACTGTGTTATAGCTACGAAAATAACCTGTTGGCGCTCAAGCAAACATTGCAATTACTGGATTTGCTTTATCCTGATCGTAAACTTACCTTTGCCCGCGTGAATAGCGTGGTGGAGCAGTCTTCGGTATTTACCCCGTTCCAATGGGTTGATGCGATTTTAGGCGGAAAAGGAAATCGCGCCCGCCGAATTCTCACCGGTTTAAAAGATGAAGATGTTCAGCCGATTATTCTTCTGCGCACATTGCAGCGCGATTTAATGACATTGCTGGACATCAGCAAACCGGAACAACCTCAATCCCTCGACTCACCTTTACCCACCGCGCAACTGCGAGAACAATTTGATCGCCTGAAAGTGTGGCAAAATCGCCGTCCGTTATTTACTCAGGCGGTACAACGCTTAACCTACCGTAAACTCTATCTTTTTTTTCAGCAACTTGCCGATGTGGAACGCCGCGCCAAGCAGGAATTTAGCGATGATATTTGGCAACAATTGGAAGATTTATCGGTGAGATTTGCCGGTTAGCCCCTAATCGATAGGGATTTCATTGTGTTTTTTCAGAGCAAAATAAGTATAATAAAGCGTCACTTAATCCGAAGTGATATTTAATCGAATAATGGAGAAACACATGAAAAAAGTATTATTAGCCACGTTATTATCCGCATTTGCGATGTCTGCTTCCGCAGCGTCCGCCACCTGTGAAAAATACTATGCGGAGTTGGATGAGTTCGTCAAAATGGCGCCGGCGGATCAACAAGCGGCATTACAAAAACAAAATGAAGATACTAAGAAACAGTTTGAAATGATTCCGGAAGCAGCCCGTGATCAGGCTTGTACCCAAGCGCACGACGCACTGAAACAAGCGAAAGCGGCAATGAATTCCGCAGGAAAATAAGTTTACGTTAAGATGAAAAAGACTCGGCAAAACCGAGTCTTTTTTGTTTATTAATTGTCAGCTTCCGCTAACAATCGTTGAATTAATTTGGCATTTGCCGGCGGAAATTGTCCTGCATCCAGTTCGTTTTGCGCGAGCCAGAAACCCTCTTGTCCTTCGCGTCCGAAAGGTTCACCGACCCATTCTTCCACCAGATAAAAAAAGAACGAAATGACTTTAGTGGGATACTCAAATTCAAAGCGTTCGAACAATTGGGCATTCAGCACCACGATGCCGATTTCTTCTTCCAGTTCGCGTTTGAGCGCCTGTTCCGGCGTTTCCCCTTTATCCACTTTACCGCCGGGAAATTCCAGGGCTTGTGCGAAATCCTGTCCTTCCAGACGTTGGGTTAAATAAATTTGTCCGAATTCGTTGCGAATAATCCCGGCTGCAACCTGTACAAGCGGTTTCCTCATGTGGTTTCCTTTAAATTGAAAGCGAAAAGTGCGGTCAAAAATTTCCGTGTTTTTTACCGCACTTTATCTCACGACATTAATGTCTGGCACGGCTGCCATGGCAATGTTTGTATTTCTTGCCGGAGCCGCACGGACAAGGCTCGTTACGACCGATTTTGTGATGTTCTTCCGTGCCCTGTTGCGCGCCTTGTGATTCGTCGTTGTTATACTGCATGGCGGCAGCTTCACGCTGTGCCAGTTCCTGACGCAAACGTTCCGCTTCTTCCATTTCTTCCGTGGTGCGAACCTGGACGCGGCTTAAGGTGGTCACTACGCTTAATTTCAGGGCATCCAACATTTCCGTAAACATTTGGAAGGACTCTTTTTTGTATTCCTGTTTCGGATCTTTTTGCGCATAACCGCGTAAATGAATGCCGCGACGCAAATGATCCATGGCGGATAAATGTTCTTTCCAAAGTTCATCTAAGGTTTGCAGCATGACGCCTTTTTCAAAGTTGCGCATGGTTTGTTCGCCCGCCAATTCTTCTTTGCGTTTGTATTCGTCCACGGCAGATTGAATAATGCGCTCACGCAGGGTTTCTTCATGCAGATGATTGTCTTCATCCAGCCACTTGCTGATTGGCAAATCCAAGGCGAAATCTTGTTTCAAACGCTGTTCCAGGGCAGGAACATCCCATTGTTCTTCCAAGGATTGCGGCGGAATATATTGATCGATGACGCTGTTGAACACATCCTGACGAATCACGTCGATGGTTTCCGAAATATCGTCATTTTCCAGCAATTCGTTACGTTGCTCATAAATGGCGTGGCGTTGATCGTTTGCCACATCGTCAAATTCAAGCAGGTTTTTACGTCCGTCGAAGTTATGCGCTTCCACTTTCGCTTGCGCGGAAGCGATGACTTTCGCCAGTAACTTGGATTCCATGGCTTCGCCGGCATTGCTGAAGGCTTTACGCATCATGTTGAGTTTGCCTTCATTGAGGTAAATACGCATTAACGCATCTTCCAAAGAGAGGTAGAAACGGGAAGAACCCGGGTCGCCCTGACGACCGGAACGACCGCGCAACTGGTTGTCGATACGACGGGATTCGTGGCGTTCGGTGCCGATAATGTGCAACCCGCCGGCATTTTTCACGATGTCATGGCGTTCCTGCCATGCCGCTTTAATGGCCTCGATTTGTTCCGCCGTCGGGTTTTCCAGTTTATCCACTTCCGCTTTCCAGTTGCCGCCCAACACGATGTCGGTACCACGCCCCGCCATGTTGGTGGCGATAGTCACAGCACCCGGATAGCCCGCATTTGCCACAATTTCCGCTTCCTGCGCGTGGAATTTGGCGTTCAGCACATTGTGTTTGATGCCCGCTTTATCCAAGGCTTTGGAAAGTAATTCGGATTTTTCGATGGAAATCGTTCCCACCAACACCGGTTGTTGACGCGCTACGCAATCTTTGATGTCATCAATAATGGCGTTGAATTTGTATTCTTCCGTTTCAAACATAACGTCGGTGCGGTCGTCACGAATCATCGGGCGGTTGGTTGGAATAACTACCGTTTCCAAACCATAAATTTTCTGGAATTCAAAGGCTTCCGTATCCGCCGTACCGGTCATGCCCGCCAATTTTTCGTATAAACGGAAATAGTTTTGGTAAGTGATGGAGGCAACGGTTTGGTTTTCGCTTTGAATGCGCACGCCTTCTTTGGCTTCAATGGCTTGGTGTAAGCCGTCGGACCAGCGACGACCCGCCATGGTACGACCGGTGTGTTCGTCCACGATGACGATTTCGCCGTCTTTGACGATGTAATCCACATCACGCTCAAACAGCGTGTGAGCACGTAATGCCGCCATAACATGGTGTAGTAAGGTGATTTTTGACGGTGAATAAAGGGATTCGGTGTCTTTCATGAAACCTTGTTGAATCAACCATTGTTCACATTTTTCCTGACCGCGTTCGGTTAAGTGCGCCTGTTTGGTTTTCAAATCTAAGGTGTAGTCGCCGGTGCCTTGATATTCTTCCGTATCTTCTTTGTCTTGTTTAATCAGATTCGGGATCAATTTATCAATGGCGATGTAAAGCTCGGAGCTGTCTTCCGCCTGACCGGAAATAATCAATGGGGTACGTGCTTCATCAATTAAGATGGAGTCCACTTCATCCACCAAGGCATAATATAAATCCTTTTGGAAGCGTTCCTGCGGCGAGTGCGCCAGATTGTCACGTAAATAGTCGAAACCTAATTCGCTGTTAGTGGCGTAGGTAATGTCCGCTGCGTATGCCGCGCGTTTTTCTTCCGGTGACAAGCCCGGAATGTTTACGCCCACGGTCATGCCCAAAAATTCAAATAACGGACGATTGGTTTCCGCATCGCGGCGCGCCAAGTAGTCATTTACGGTCACCACGTGCACCGCTTTGCCCGGCAAGGCGTTCAGGTAGCAAGACAAGGTGGCGGTTAAGGTTTTCCCTTCACCGGTACGCATTTCTGCGATACAACGATCGTTAAGCACCATGCCGCCGATAAGTTGCACGTCGAAGTGACGCATACCCAGCACACGTTTACTGGCTTCACGCACCGTAGCAAAGGCTTCCGGTATCAGGCTTTCCAAGGTTTCGCCCTTGCCTAAACGATCACGGAATTCGGCGGTTTTGGCTTTCAGCTGTTCATCGCTTAAGGCTTCAAATTCCGGTTCTAATTTATTAATTTTAACGACGATTTTATTGAGGCGGCGTAAGATGCGATCGTTACGGCTGCCGAAGATTTTAGTTGCAATAGTTCTAAGCATAATTTTTTCTTTTAAAAACAGATAAATGAAATCGTTTAACGAAGTAAACGACGGAATAGATAAAGATCGAAGTTAAATAAATTGAGGTCCGGCACGAATCGGTGCATTGGGAACGAAAGGCGAACGCGAAAAGTGCGGTTCATTTTGCGGGAGAATTTCAACATTCAACGGCGTATGTTGCGGTTGGTGTTGCAACTGACGGGTTTGTTGCAGCAACCCAACGGTCGTCAAAATCTGCGGCGCGTTTTGTTGCTGAGCGTTTTGATAATTTTCACTGCCGACGGAAGAAGAATAATTCAGTTCCTGACCGGCGGGCAAAACAAAAATCGCAAGCATGCCAAGCAGCAGTTGCGACCAAAAATGATGTTTGCTTTTGTGAGAAATTATCATAAGGATTTCAATATCAAAAAATTGTCGGTATTGTAGCGGAAATTCGCTACAATGTCATAAATATTAGGGCGAAAAGGCGGAAAACAAGGCGATGCGTTATCAAAAACCGGTAAATATTCAAACATTATTACAGGATTCGCCGTTGGCAAAAATCATGCAAAAAGGCATTCGTCTAAATGAGTTAAATCAACAGGTTAACGGATTTTTCCCGCCCGAGTTCAAGGGCTTGTATCGCATTGCCAATATTGAACAACACAGCTTGCGCATTGAAGTGGCGAATGCCATGGTGCGGCAAAGTTTTTTGTTTCGTCAGCAGGAATTATTGCGGTTAATTCAGCAACATTTGCCGGAAATTACGCAATTAACCTTTTATATCAACCCCGAATTTCGCCTCGGTGCCTAAAAGTATTCACAATCAAGGTCGGCTTGATTGTTCACCCCTTCGGTGCCGTCGGTAGAGCCGACGTTTTTGCGGAGATAACATGAAAATAGGGAAGTTAGCCAAAGCCGTAGGATGCAGCGTGGAAGCCATCCGATTTTACGAACAAAAAGGCTTGATGCCGCGCCCGCCCCGTTCCGCCGGCGGTTTCCGTTTATACACGGACGAACATCTGCAACGCCTATCGTTTATTTGTTACTGCCGCTCCTTGGATATGTCCCTTGACGAAATCAAACTGCTGTTGAGCCTGGAAAGCGCCTCCGAACAACAAAAAGCGGAAATCAATCAATTGCTCGACCGACATATTCAAGACATCGCCAAACACATCCACCGCCTGCAACATTTACGCATGAACCTCATCCAACTGAAACAACAATGCGGCGAAATGGATCAACAACAAAACCTGCTGCAAATCCTACAACGTAGCCAAGTGAAGTTTAGGCCGTTGAAGTAAAAACGCCGCTAAAACCGACCGCACTTTTGGCGAATGGGACTGTTCTGCTTTTCTATTGTTTATCCACAATATCCTTCAGCATGGCGTAAGAACGGGCTTGTTTTTGTTCGTCAAAAATATAACTGACGGTGATGATTTCATCGAAATGCACTTTATCGCGCAATTGTTTGAGTTGAAATTCTACCGTTTGCGGGCTGCCGATGAGCGAGCAGGCGGTCATTTGTTCCACCACGGCGCGTTCTTGGTGATATAACGGGATTTCCTGAAAATCCACCGGACCAAAGTGCGGTGGGTTTTTCGCGTGAATTTGCGCTTTCCACACCTCTTCATCGGAAGCCAACGGCGGTTGTAAATTCTGTTGTGCGTTGGTGACCACGTTTAAGAAAAATTGGGTTTGGCTGGTGGCAAGTTGTGCGGCTTCCGCATCGGTTTCCGCCACAATGGCGTTGACGCCGACGATGACATAAGGCGCGGCAAGGTGTGGCGACGGTTTGAAATGCTTGCGGTAAATCTCCACCGCCATTTCCAGCATCCGTGGCGCGAAGTGCGAGGCGAAAGCGTAAGGCAAGCCGAGTTCGGCGGCGAGATAAGCGCTTTCGGTGCTGGAGCCTAAAATATAAAACGGCACGTTCAAGCCCGCCGACGGGTAGGCGGAAACGGGGTTGCAATCGTCGAAATAACCGCGTAGTTCGGCAATTTCCGCCGGAAAATCAAGGTTATTCTGTCCGCGCCGTAATGCCGCCGCGGTGCGCATATCCGTTCCCGGCGCGCGCCCTAAACCGAGTTCCACCCGATTCGGATAAAGCGTTTCCAGCGTACCGTATTGTTCCGCCACCACATAAGGGCTGTGGTTCGGTAACATGACGCCGCCGGAGCCAACCCGCAAGGTTCGGGTGTTGGCGAGGGTGTGTTGAATGAGCAGTGCCGTGGCGGAGCTGACCAGATTTTTCATATTGTGGTGCTCGGCAATCCAGTAGCGTTCAATGCCGATGTTTTCGGCGTGCTGTGCCAAGCGAATCATGGAATCTACGGCTTGTGCATAGGTTTGTCCTTCGCGCACGGGAACCAGATTTAAGATGGACAGTTTCATGTTGACCTCCAATGATGGCGTGGAAAAAATAAAGTGCGGTCAAAATTCCAAGCGTTTTTCAAAACGCCGAAAATATCGACCGCACTTTTGAACCGATGAACAACCTATTAGGCTACCGCTTTTAACAATTCCTCAGCGGCTAAAATGCCTAAATTGTTGGAAGCGAGCGGGCTGTCACCGGTAAGCAATTTACGGTCTTTATGTACTTGCCCGGTAATGCCTTCGTTCAATACTTTCACGCCTAAGGCTTCCAGGCGTTCCGCCAACAACCATTGCAATTTGCCAGGAATGTAGCCGATGTCCACGTTTGCGCCTTCGTCTAAGGCGTCCGGGAATACACAGATTTCATAACCTTTGAACGGGTAATCTTCCGCTTTTTCGTTCACGCCGGCGGCTAATAAAGCGGCAGGTCCGTGGCATAAGGTAATGACATATTTATCTTTTTCTAACGCCCAATTTAACACCGCTTTCATGTCGGTGCTGAACGGCAAGCCGTGTAACGCCGCATGGCCGCCCGGCACCAACACGCCGAGATAAGGGGAATCCGCTGCGGTGACTTGCGCCAAAATGTCCGCCAATTTATGCGGATTTTGGAATTTCGGTAAGTACAGGTTGTAGAACTCGGCGATGGCTTTATCTTCCGTCGGCATTGCCCACATTTCAAATTTCACCGAGTTACCGGATAAGGTCGCCACTTCAATTTCAAAGCCGGCGTGGTGAATGTGCAACATCGGCAGCAAGGTTTCTACCGGGTGATTGCCTGTGGAGAATAATTTGCCGTTTTTCATTTCCAGATAACGCTCGTCGGAAGCGATCATCAACACTTTGTGTTTACCGCCGGTGTACGGTTTTTCAAACTTAAAACCGTTAAAATCCGTCACTTTCGCCACATATTGGCTGAGGGAATACTCGGATGGGAAAAAGGCGTTATGCTCTGCGCGGTCGGCAACCGGGTTTTTGCTTAATTCGGTCATTTGTTGTTCTCCAATAAAAAATTAACTTAAGCCATTTGCTTAACGGCGGGCATTTTATCGCTGTTCTTTTAAAATGAAAATGAATAAAATGCGAATAGACTGTTCTTAAAAAAGGAATAATATGAATAAACTGGAAGCCTTGCGCTATTTTTGTTCCGCCTGCGAAACCTTAAATTTCCGTGAAACGGCGCAGCGTTTGGCGGTGTCGCCGCAGGTGGTGACGCGGATGATCGCCGAGCTTGAGGAATTACTGGGCGAAAGCCTGTTCAAACGTAACACGCGTAACATTAAACTGACGGAGTTCGGCGAGCAGTTTTTGCCGAAAGCCACCCAATTTCTGGCGGAAGGCGAGCGTTTGTTCGCTTCCACCAAATTGAACGACAAAACCATGCACGGTACGGTGCGCATTACCTTGCCGCCGATGCCTTATAACGATCACATTTTGTTTGAATTATTGACCGCACTTGAGCCTTATCCCGACATCGTGATTGATTGGCAGGTGGGCATTGATAAGCTAAAAATCGTGGAAGATCAGGTGGACATCGGTTTGCGTATTTGTCTGGAGCCGGAGCCTGATTGGGTGGCACACCATATTTGCACCTTCTCGGAAAAAATCGTCGCCTCGCCGACACTGCTCAAGCGATTGGGGCAGCCGCAAGATTTGCAGGATTTGGCACAAAATTATCCCTTAAGCGGTTTACTCGATCCGAAACTGAAACGCATTTGGCAATGGCAGATCAATGGGGAGCAACGTTTTATGCCCAATCGGGTCGTCTTTTTTGCCTCCGATGTGGCAAGCGAATTACAAGCCGCCCTTGCCGGCAGAGCCTGTGCATATTTAATCGACAGCGTTTGTCAGCCCTATATTGAACAAGGACGGCTGGTGGAGTTGTTTCCCGACATTGAAAAGCAGAAGTGGCAGTTATATTTATACCGCCCTTATCAAACCGTGGTGGCGGACAGGGTGTTGTGGGTGTATGACCAACTGAAGGCGATTTTGCAGCGTCATGTGCATGGCGAAATTCATTTAAAAAAATGACCGCACTTTTGTCTTGCCACAAAAAGTGCGGTGGGAAAATGAAGCGTTTTTTAGCCTTTTGCCAAAATGCCTTTGAGGAAGCGGGCGGTGTGCGATCCTTCCGCCTTGGCAACCTGCTCCGGTGTGCCGGTCGCGATAATTTGTCCGCCGCCGCTACCGCCCTCAGGACCAAGATCCACAATCCAGTCGGCGGTTTTAATCACGTCTAAATTATGTTCAATGACCACGATGGTGTTGCCTTGATCGCGTAAACGGTGCAACACGGAAAGCAATTGCTTGATGTCGGCAAAATGCAGCCCCGTGGTCGGTTCGTCCAGAATATACAGGGTTTTGCCCGTATCCCGTTTGGAGAGTTCCGTCGCCAGTTTCACC
Source organism: Aggregatibacter actinomycetemcomitans (assembly GCA_017160915.1). Classification (GTDB taxonomy): domain Bacteria; phylum Pseudomonadota; class Gammaproteobacteria; order Enterobacterales; family Pasteurellaceae; genus Aggregatibacter; species Aggregatibacter actinomycetemcomitans_B. The sequence continues at coordinate 15,349 of JACAWG010000061.1, read as the reverse complement.
CGTTGCGCTTCCCCGCCGGACAGGGTGGTGGAAGACTGCCCCAAGCGAATATAAGACAAGCCCACGTCAATCAGCGTTTGCAATTTACGCGCAATCATCGGAATGGCGTCGAAAAATTCGCGCGCATCTTCTACGGTCATGTCCAGCACTTGATGAATGGTTTTGCCTTTGTAGCGAATTTCCAGGGTTTCGCGGTTGTAACGCTTGCCTTTACATTGGTCGCAAGGCACGTACACATCGGGCAGGAAGTGCATCTCCACTTTGATCACGCCGTCGCCCTGACAGGCTTCACAGCGTCCGCCGCGTACATTGAAACTGAAACGTCCCGGGTTGTAACCGCGCGCACGGGCTTCCGGTACGCCGGCAAACAGTTCGCGAATCGGCGTAAATACGCCCGTGTAAGTTGCCGGGTTGGAGCGTGGCGTGCGCCCAATCGGGCTTTGGTTAATATCAATGACTTTATCGAAAAATTCCAGTCCCTCGATGGATTTGTACGGCGCCGTTTCGGCATTTTCCGCACGATTCAAGGCATTTTGCGCGATGGGGAACAGGGTGTCGTTAATCAGTGTGGATTTACCCGAGCCGGACACGCCGGTGATGCAGGTAAATAAGCCCACGGGAATGTCTAAATTGACGTTTTTCAGGTTGTTACCGGAAGCGCCTAACAGCTTGAGCATTTTTTTCTTATCAAGTGCGGTGCGTTTTTTCGGTATTTCGATCTTTTCCGCGCCTGATAAAAATTTACCCGTGAGGGAATTCGGATTTTGCATGATTTGTTGTGCGGTGCCTTCGGCGATGACGCTACCGCCGTGCACGCCCGCGCCCGGCCCGATGTCGATGATATGGTCGGCACTCAAAATGGCATCTTCGTCATGTTCCACCACGATGACCGTGTTACCTAAATTTCGCAAATGGATCAAGGTGTTAAGCAGGCGTTCGTTGTCCCGTTGGTGCAAGCCGATGGACGGCTCATCCAACACATACATCACGCCCACTAATCCCGCGCCGATTTGGCTGGCGAGGCGAATTCGTTGCGCTTCACCGCCCGAAAGGGTTTCGGCGGAGCGGGAAAGGGAAAGATAATTCAGGCCCACATTCACCAAAAATTGTAACCGCTCTTTTATCTCTTTCAGGATCTTTTCCGCGATTTGGGCTTTTTGCCCGCTGAGTTGTAAATCGCCGAAGAAATCTAATGCTTCACCGATGCTTTTTTCCGACACATCCGGCAGGTTGGTTTGCTCAATATACACATTGCGTGCTTCCGGGCGTAACCGTGAACCGCCGCAATCGGCGCACGGACGGTTGCTGATGTGTTTGGCGAGTTCTTCGCGCACCGACATGGATTCCGTTTCTTTATAACGGCGCGCCATGTTATTCAAAATCCCTTCAAAGGTATGACGGCGCAGCACCACGTCGCCGCGATCGTTCATGTATTGAAACTCGATTTCTTCCTTGCCGGAGCCGTTCAAAATAATCTGCTGGATTTTTTTCGGTAATGCTTCAAACGGCGTTTCAATGTCGAAATGGTAGTGTTTCGCCAGGGAAGTGAGCATTTGGTAATAATAGAAATTACGGCGATCCCAGCCTTTAATGGCGCCGTTAGCAAGGGAAATGCTTGGATTTTGCACCACGCGTTTTTCATCAAAATATTGCTGCACGCCTAAGCCGTCGCAGGTCGGGCAAGCGCCCGCCGGGTTATTAAAAGAGAACAGGCGCGGTTCCAGTTCCGGCACGGAGTAGCCGCAATGGGGGCAGGCAAAGTTGGCGGAGAACACCAACTCTTCCGCTTTCGGATCGTCCATGTAGGCAACCACTGCCGTACCGCCCGATAACTCCAGCGTGGTTTCAAAGGATTCCGCCAATCTTGTGGCTAAATCCGACCGCACTTTAAAGCGATCCACCACCACTTCGATAGTGTGTTTTTTCTGTAATTCCAGTTTCGGCGGATCGGATAAATCGCAAATTTCGCCGTCGATACGGGCGCGAATGTAACCTTGTGCGGCAATTTGTTGCAACAGCTTAACGTGTTCGCCCTTGCGTTCTTTCACCACCGGCGCCAGTAACATCATTTTGCTATCTTCCGGCAGGGAAAGCACTTTATCCACCATTTGGCTGATGGTTTGCGCAGTGAGCGGCACATGATGATGCGGACAGCGCGGTTCACCCACGCGGGCAAACAATAAGCGTAGGTAATCGTGAATTTCGGTAATTGTCCCCACCGTTGAACGCGGATTGTGGGAGGTGGATTTTTGCTCAATGGAAATCGCCGGTGAAAGCCCTTCAATGTGGTCCACATCGGGTTTTTCCATTAATGACAGAAACTGGCGCGCATAGGCGGAAAGGGATTCCACATAACGGCGTTGTCCTTCCGCATAAAGGGTATCAAACGCCAGCGAAGACTTGCCCGAACCGGATAAACCGGTGATGACGATAAGTTTGTCGCGTGGAATGGTTAAGTTAATATTTTTCAGATTGTGGGTTCGTGCCCCACGAATGTCGATGGTATCCATAATAGATTTTATAAATGAAAGAAGTGTAAATTTGCGACAATTATCGCATATTCTTAAATAACTGTGCAAATATCCAGTTAATTTTGTTGAAAGCGTGGATTTCTTTCTGATTTTCAGGCAGAATAGGGCAAATTTTTTTACAGCAAAATCGAATAAAAGAAGAGGATATTATGGCTGGAGTAAATAAAGTGATTATTGTCGGTAACTTAGGTAACGATCCTGAAATCCGCACCATGCCGAATGGCGAAGCCGTTGCCAACATCACCGTTGCCACCAGTGAAAGCTGGAATGACAAAAACACCGGCGAACGCCGCGAAGTCACCGAATGGCACCGCATCGTATTTTATCGCCGCCAGGCGGAAGTCGCGGGCGAATACTTGCGTAAAGGGTCTAAAGTGTACGTCGAAGGACGCCTAAGAACCCGCAAATGGCAGGATCAAAACGGTCAAGATCGTTACACCACCGAAATCCAAGGCGATGTCTTACAAATGTTAGACAGCCGCGCCGATCGCCAATCCGGCGGAAACTACGCACCGTCCGCCCAACCAAGTTATCCAAGCCAACAACAAAGCGCCCCACGCAACGCGCCTGCAAGTAAACCTGCCGCCGAAGCGCCGATGGATAATTTTGATGATGATATTCCGTTCTAATGAACGCAGCATAAATGAGAAAAGGTCTGATGTAATGTCAGACCTTTTTTCTATGAAAAATTAACAGCGCTTTGGCGACGCTAAAAGTGCGGTCATTTTCTAAGTCATTTTCCTTGCTTAAACATCGCAATCAATTCTCTCACCTTAATTCGTTTATGCGGCGCTTGGCTGATGGAGCGTTGTACTTTTAAGCGACGGATTTTGGCGCCTTGGTAGATTTCGCGGGTGAAAGGGGTGTCGTGGTTGGAGATCAGCACTTGAATGTTGCGCTGTTCCATGGTGTGTTTGGCGAGGTTGGCGAGATCACGTTGGTGAGCTATGGAGAACTCATTACCGGCGTAATTGGTGAAATTGCTGTCTTGTGAAAGCGGGGCGTAGGGCGGGTCGCAGTAAATCACGGAGTTTTCGTCCGCCATTTGGAAGGTTTGTTGAAAATCGGCGCAAATAAAGACCGCACTTTGTGCTTTGGCGGCGAAAAAACGCAGTTCTTCTTCCGGGAAATAATGGGTTTTGTAATCGCCGAAAGGAACGTTGAACTCGTTTTTGGAATTGTAACGGCATAATCCGTTAAAACCGAAGCGGTTTAAATAGAGGAACAAGACGGCGCGCTGAAAAACGTCGGTGCTTTGATTAAATTCTTTGCGTTTGCCGTAGTAGTAAATTTCGGTATTGGCTTCCGGGTGAAAGAAAATCGGTTTGCACGCTTGAATATAGCGTTCCACATCCAGTTTGACGATGTTAAAGAGGTTGATTAAGTCGGGGTTGATGTCCGCCAGAATGTAGCGTTTGAAGTTGCTGTTGAGAAACACCGCGCCGGCACCGACGAAAGGCTCTACCAAGCATTGTTTGCGTTTCGGCAATAAGCGGTTGATTTCGTCCGTAAGGCGATACTTACCGCCCGCCCATTTGAGAAACGGGCGGCTTTTGGCTGGCGTAGCGGGTTTGGCGGGTTCAGGCATAATTAATCGAATTGAGAACAACGATGGATGGCGTCAATGACCAAATCTTGATTAACATCCGTTGCCACATAAGCCTGACCGAGAGATTTGAGCAGCACTAAACGCAATTTGCCGTTCAGCACTTTTTTATCGCGCATCATCAGCGGTAAGTAATCCTGCGCCGTCATGCCGTCTGGTGAAACGGTAGGTAAATTGGCTCTTGCCAAGAGTTTCTCCAGTCGCGCCACATCGGCTTCGGTTAAATCGCCTAATTGCTCCGATAATGCCGCCGCCATCATGCAGCCGGCTGCCACCGCTTCGCCGTGTAGCCAGTTGCCGTAGCCCAAATGGGCTTCAATGGCGTGACCAAAGGTATGACCAAGATTCAACAGCGCGCGATCGCCTTTTTCCGTTTCGTCCCGTGCCACAATGTCCGCTTTTAATTGGCAGCAGCGGGCGATACATTGCCGGAGCGCGGATTGATCTAAGGCGACCAGGTCGTCAATGTGTTGTTCCAGCCATTCAAAGAAAGGGAAATCTAAAATCGCGCCGTATTTAATGACTTCCGCCAAGCCGGCATTCACTTCGCGTTTCGGCAAAGTGTTTAGGGTCAAGGTGTCCACGATGACGGCATTCGGCTGATAAAATGCGCCGATCATGTTTTTGCCTAACGGGTGGTTTACAGCGGTTTTGCCGCCTACGGAAGAATCCACTTGTGCCAATAAGGTGGTTGGAATTTGAATAAAGCGCACGCCTCGTTGATAGCTCGCCGCCGCATAACCGGCAACATCGCCGATAACCCCGCCGCCCAAGGCGACGATGGTGGTGTCACGTCCGTGATTGGCTTGTAAAAGTGCGGTGAAAATCAGGTTTAAAGAATCAAGGGTTTTGTATTGTTCGCCGTCGGGCAACAACACGTGTTCAACGAGACAGCCGATTTTTTCCAGTGTGTCGGTGACGGTGGCAAGGTAATATTGTGCAACGGTCGGATTGGTCACGATCATGACTTTGTTGCCCGGTTTCAGCGGATAACAATGAGTATCCGTCAATAACCCAGCGCCGATGTGAATCGGGTAACTTCTTTCTTTCAATTCAACATTTACACACAACATTTACTTTGCCTTTTAGGTTGTTATTTAACCGTTGTAGTTATCGATCAAGTCGATAATCTGCGTCGCCATGACTTTGGCGCTTTGTTCATCGGTAGGGAGGGTGATATCCGCCACGTCTTCATACAGCGGATTGCGGATTTTCGCCAAATCTTCCAGCACCTGACGCGGGTCGGTAACATCTTGCAAAAGCGGGCGCTTTTTATCCCGTTGGGTGCGTTGATATTGCTTTTCAACGGTGGTTTCCAGATAAATCACGATGCCGCGCGCGGAAAGGTGGTTTCGATTGTCCTTAGATAACACCGCACCGCCGCCGGTAGATAACACGATACCTTGACGTTGCGTTAATTCGTTAATAATACGTTCTTCTCTTTTACGGAAACCCGCTTCGCCCTCAACATCAAAAATCCAGCTGATATCTGCGCCGGCGCGTTCTTCAATTTCTGCGTCGGTATCTACAAAATCCATGTTGAGCAATTGAGCGAGTTGGCGACCGATGGTGCTTTTGCCTGCGCCCATTGGTCCCACTAAGAAAATATTACGTTTTTCTGCCATTGTTATAATCTTAAATTTATGTCGTCGGAAAGAATGTGATCTTTAGAAAATAAGAAACGACCGCAACATACGCAGATGTGGTCGTGTGAAAGCTTTTTGAATAGAGTTGAAAAGATCACCCCAAAATTGGGGGGAATTATCGCAATAAACCACTACCGTTTTCAACCTAAACAGGACAATTATTTTGTCTATTATGGGGAAAAGCAAAATTATTCCCTATTTAGTCCCTTTTTTACTCTCTCCCTTTGCCGTCATTTGAGCATTTGCCCCTGCGCGCTTTTGTTTGAAGGCGTCTAGGGTTTCGCCTTGGCGCAAAATATGCGGCGTCACAAAAATCACCAGTTCGCGTTTTTGATGGCGTTCGCTTTCCTTGCTGAAAAGGTGCTTGATGCCCGGAATGTCACCCAGCACCGGGACTTTGTCTGTGCCTTTGGTGATGGTGTCGTGAAATACGCCGCCCAGCACGATGGTTTCGCCGTCCTTGGCGAAGACTTGCGTATTAATCTCCTGTTTATCAATCGAAACCACTTCGCCCAAGCCGTACGCCACTCGGCTGCCCGGCGAGTTTTGGCTGACGATGAGATCCAACAGAATCTGTTTATCCTGCGAAATATGCGGCGTGACTTCCAAACCTAGTACCGCCTCACGGAATTCTACGCTTTGCGAACCGCTTTTTTCGTTCACCAGAATATAGGGCAATTCCGTCCCTTGTTTGATGCTGGCGCTTTTTTTGTTTGTCGTCAGCAGGCGCGGGCTGGCGATGATTTCCACATTATTTTCCCGTTCAAGTGCGGTCAATTCTAAGTCTAAAAGTCGCCCGTTGATTTTCGCCACCTGTAACGCCACGGAACCCGCCGGTGTCGTGGTCGTGGGGAAATTCACGTTTAACTGATTGGCGAGGTTATCAAAGCCGTTGCCCGCCAAACTGCCGCCGATACGATGGGCGTTTTCCGTCGGGCTGAAAATCCCCCAGCGCACGCCCAGTTCTTTCAGGCTTTCATCGTTAATGGTGACAATGCGCGCTTCAATGGCGATTTGTTCAATGGGTTTATCCAGTTCTTTAATCAGCTTTTTAATGTTGCGGACGGAGCGCGGTTCATCCTGAATCAGCAACAAATTGCTGCGATCGTCGAAAGTGATGCTACCGTTGGGTGACAACAGGGAGCCGCTTCCGCCGGTGAGGGATTTCATCACTTCAGAGGCTTTGGCGAAGTGTAATTTTATGGTGGCGGTGGTCAGCGACGCGGGCTCTTCCGTTATCGGGGCGGCAAGGGAAAAAGGTTCGTCCATTTTGCCGGCAAATTTCGCATTGGTGTCGCCTTTGGTGAAGTAATAAATGCCGTTTTCCTGCCATAAATCCAGTTGTTTAATTTTCGCCACAGAACGGAACAGCTGATCCAAATCGACGTTTTCCAACTGTAACGACACCGTGCCTTGCAGCTCGTCGTCAATAATCAAATTGGTATTATGCGCTAACGCCAGCTGCTGCAAGGTCGGAACCAGCGGCGCCTGTTTCAGCCGAATGGAAAACACCGGATTTTGTTCCGCCTGCACCGCAAGACTTAAAAAACACCCGAAAAACAGACCGCACTTTAGCCGTCGGGAAAGAATCGATTTCATGCTATTTCCTTCAACAGTTCTTAAAATTTTATATTTAATGTCGTGGTGAGTTCGCAATTTTGTGGGTTATCCCAACGCAAAAAACGAATTTCCTGTTTGCCGATATGTTCGATTTTCAGGCTTTCCGTTGCAATAAAATCCCCTTGTTTGGCGAGGCTCACTTGGTTGTCGGCAAGCAAGAGTAATTGCCAATCTTTTTGCTGTTGCAACACGCCTACGACGCTGATTTGATTAAACGGTATTGATGGGAAAATCGCGTCTGTTGCTTTGTGGCATAGGGCGGGGAGCGTCGTTTCTGTTATGGATGTGTTCTGGCTGGTGGCGACACGTTGGGCTTTGTCAAAAGGATCATTGGCGGCGACAGGTAAGCTGAACAACGCGCCGACAAATAAAATGAAAAGAGGACGTAACATTATTTTTCCTTGGTGTTTAATTGAAATAAAAGTTCGCTGTAAATGGAATGCCCGTCATTGGCGTCGGCGTTTTTAATAATGTGCCATTCCAGTAATGCCAGTTCGTCATTGGCGCTGAAAAGTGCGGTCAAAAATTCCCGTAAATCGGTAAACTGCCCGTGCAGTTGTAACTTGAGCAACGGTTTTTGGCGAAAATCCCATTGGCTGTGCGCAATGTGCAATTTTGATGCAAGTTGTTGAATCTGCTGATTTATCGGCGGGAGTTTGCCCGCTAATTCCGGTGTAAGTAATTGCTTCGTAGCTTTTTCTTTTAACGCCGCTAAGATTTTTTGCTGATGGGCGAGCGCTTCCTGTTGGCGTTGTAATTGCTGCGACGCGGTTTCCGCCTGGGAACGCTGTTGCCAATAATGCCATGTGGGAAAATAGAGCACTAATAAGCCGACAAAAATCAGCAATGCCTTTTGTTGCCCGGGCGCCAAACTGTGCCAGTGTTGCAGAAAGCCGTTTATGCCGTTGAATTTCATGGCGCGCCCTGCAAGGTTAAGTCAAATTGAAACTGCAGTTCGTTTGCGCTTGGTTTAAATTCCGTCAGCTTTACTTCGGCAAAAAGCGGTTGTTGCGTGAGAAATTGATTCAACCGGCTGAATTCTTCTTGGCTGTGGCTGTAACCGGCTAAGGTGAGTTGCGGTGTTTTAAGGGCGAATTCCGTTAACTCGCCTTGTGTGAGCGGTAACTCAGTTAATTGGTTTAACAGCGAAAAAACGGTTTCTTTTGAAATAGGGCGCAATTCCTCCGAATCTGTTTGTGTGCTTCGGAGTTGCTGAATGTGTCGCTGTGTAAGTTGTTGCTCAGGTTGGATTTTAGTCAGTTCGCTTTGTATTGTTTCGGCGGTTTCCGTATGGCTTTCCGCCAAAGAACCCAAAATTAACCAGCCGCTTGTACATACCAACGCGCAAAGGATAAGTTGACGAAGCAACGCTTGATTCTGCCGACGTTGCAGTTGAATACGCCACGGCAGGAGATTGATGTCTTTTTTCATGGCAAGCGTCTCAGATGTCGTGGTCGGCGCTAAAAAGTGCGGTGGATTTTAACGGCGTTTCCCGTTGCCACAAGGCGTTACCCAATGCGATGAACGGCAACTCGGTTTCAATGGCGTGCCAGCTTTGTGGCATCGCCTGAGTGTCTTTTTCGGCTTGATAATAGAACACCTGCGTCGGTTCTTCTCCATAACGTTGGCAATATTGCGCCAAAAGTGCGGTCAGATTTCCTTGCGTTTGGAACAGCGTTTGGGTTTGCTGTAATTTGTGTTGTACCGCCAGCAAGCCCGTTTCGTCTTGATACAAAAAAACGGCGTTGGGCGGCAGGGCGTGCCCCAGAAAATATTCCGCCGCACGCAACATCGCCTTTGCCGCGTTGTCCAACACATCAATTTGTAAAGGCATAAATTGTTGCAAATATTCCGTGGCGATTTGTTGTCTAATGGCAAAAATATCTAACCGAAAGCCCTGTTTTAACGGCGTGGCGGCGTAGTCATACCACACCTCCGCGACGGGAATCGGCAACTCGTTGGTTAAGCTGAAATGGCACTGTTGCTCACATTCCTGAAGATTCAGGTTATGGGGCAAAATCAAGGTTTTCTGCCAGATTTGATGGGGCATGATGGCGGTAATAAATTTGTAGGCTAATTTTTTGCGCGGATGGTTAAAGCGACGGTTTAAATGGCTTGTCAGTTCCATTAACTCCAGTTCGCCGAGGCGCAAAAAGTGCGGTTGATTTTGCGGGTCGATCCACGCTGCGTTGATGGTTTCTCCGCGGCACCAAAGACCGATTTGTAACGTGGGAATGTGTCTGATAAACATTGGATTCATCCTTATTTACACGATTTAAGTGAGTTTTCGCTTTTGCTTTTGTGGCGTAATCTTTATACTTAGCAACCAACTATATTTTTAATCCTTTTAACGACAATGAAATAAGTGAGAAATTTTCGATGCGGATCGCAAAATTAATATTAAGTTCCCTATTAACTTTATTTATTCTTGGCGGCATTGTGGCGGGTGTGTTCTATATCCAGCTCAAATCCGACTTACCGGATGTAGAAACGCTGAAAACCGTTGAGCTACAACAGCCGATGCAAATTTACACTTCCGACGGCAAACTTATCGGGGAAGTGGGGGAGCAACGCCGAATTCCGGTGAAACTGGCGGACATTCCGGAAAAACTCATTCAAGCCGTGTTGGCAACGGAAGACAGCCGTTTCTATGAACACCACGGGTTGGATCCTATCGGCATCGGGCGTGCCTTAATGGTTGCCGTGACCAAACGCAGTGCGTCCCAAGGGGCGAGTACCATTACCCAACAGTTGGCGCGTAACTTCTTCTTAACGCCGGAAAAAAGCCTGATCCGTAAAGCCAAAGAAGCGATTTTGGCGATTGATATTGAAAATGCGTTGGATAAAAACGAAATTCTCGAACTGTATTTAAACAAAATTTACTTGGGCTACCGTTCTTATGGTGTCGCGGCGGCGGCAAAAACCTATTTTGGTAAGGAATTGAATCAATTAACCTTATCCGAAATGGCGGTGATTGCGGGCTTGCCGAAAGCGCCTTCCACAATGAATCCGCTATTCTCGCCGAAACGTGCGCTGGAACGCCGTAATGTGGTGTTGGGGCGTATGTTGGATCAAAAATACATTTCCAAAGAAGAATATGATGCGGCATTAAAAGAGCCGATTGTCGCCAGTTATCACGGGGCGCAAATGGATTTCCGTGCGGATTATGTGACGGAAATGGTGCGTCAGGAAATGGTGAAACGCTTCGGTGAAGAAAATGCTTATACCAAAGGTTACAAAGTTTATACCACCGTGCTTTCCAAAGATCAGGAAACCGCACAAAAAGCGGTGCGTGATAACTTAATCGCTTACGATATGCGCCATGGTTATCGTGGCGGCGCGCCTTTATGGAAAAAAGACGAAGCGCCTTGGGATAACGACACCATTATCGGTTTCCTGAAAAAATTACCGAGTTCCGACCCCTTCATTCCGGCGGCGGCAGTCAGCGTTGCCAAATCCGGCGCGGAACTTCTCTTGGCTTCCGGTGATAAAATTACGTTGCCGAGCAGCGCAATGCGTTGGACGGGGCAAGCCAATCCGGTGAAAGTAGGCGATCAAATCTGGATTCGTAAAAATGACAAAGGCGATTGGATGTTGGGGCAAATCCCGCAAGCCAACTCCGCTTTGGTTTCCTTAAACAGTGACAACGGCGCCATTGAAGCCATTGTGGGCGGTTTCAGTTTTGAACAAAGTAAATTTAACCGTGCCACCCAATCTTTGGTGCAAGTAGGTTCTTCCATTAAACCGTTTATTTATGCGGCGGCATTGGAAAAAGGGTTAACCTTATCCAGCGTGTTGCAGGATACGCCGATTGTGCTGAAAAAACCGGGACAAAAAGAATGGCGTCCGAAAAACTCGCCGGATCGTTATGACGGTCCGTTACGTTTGCGCGTGGGATTAGGTCAGTCTAAAAATATGATTGCCATTCGCTCCATGCAAATGGCGGGCATTGATTTTGTGGCGGATTTCTTACAACGTTTCGGTTTCAAACGGGATCAATATTTTGCCAGCGAAGCCCTTGCTTTGGGCGCGGCATCCTTCACGCCGTTAGAAATGGCGCGCGGTTATGCGGTGTTTGATAACGGCGGTTATTTGGTCGATCCTTATATTATCAATAAAATTTTAGATAATAGCGGTAAAGAAATTTTCGTGGCGAACCCGAAAGTAGCGTGTCCGACCTGCGACAATATTCCGGTGATTTACGGCGAAACGGAAAAATTGGACGGCTTTAAAAATACCGACTTAACGCCTGCCGACGAATTTGCCCGCACCGATGAATCCACGAACGGCGAAGAGGTGGATCAAGGCGAAAGCGTGCCGGATATTCCGGAATTACAGCCGCGCGCCGATGCGGTGAAAGAGGAGAATCTGAACCTCATGGCGGATGCAAAAACCAACGGATCCGAAGTGCAATATGCCCCACGCGTGATTAGCGGCGAATTGGCATTCTTAATTCGTAGCGCGTTAAATACCGCAATTTACGGCGAACAGGGGCTTGGCTGGAAAGGTACCAGTTGGCGCATGGCAAATGACATTAAACGTAAAGACATCGGCGGCAAAACCGGTACGACGAATAACTCCAAAGTGGCGTGGTATGCCGGCTTCGGGGCAAATCTGACGACGGCGGTGTATATCGGTTTTGACGATAATCGCTTTAATTTAGGTCGCGGCGAAGCCGGTGCGAAAAGTGCGATGCCGGCGTGGATTGCTTATATGAAGCCGATCTTACAGGATATTCCGGAACGTGAATTGCCGATGCCTGCCAATATCGTGGAAAAACACATCGACTTACGCTCCGGCTTATTAGCCAACGGCGGGCGTGTGGAATATTTCATTAAAGGAACGGAACCGACCCGTGCTTATGTAGAAGAACGCGGCTACTATGTGCCGAGCGAACTTCTCGACGGCGGCGGTTCACCTGGCGGTCAACCGGAAGAATTGTTCTAAACCGCCACTTGCTCAAACGAAGCCCGGCAATTGTCGGGCTTTGTCTTTTGGGGAAAAGTGCGGTCAAAATTTTCAGTGTTTTTGTGGAGATGTTCTTTATAAGCGAAGGTATCACTTAGGTGGAATTACTTATTGTAAGGTGCTGATTTTATAATTATATTTTGTTGCTCTATCGTTCTCCCGTTCATCGTAGGAAAATAACTATGCCTGAAGAAAATAACACAAATAAACGCGTTTATCGTTGGACGATTACGCCAAAAGGGAAAAATCCCGCTTATGTGGGGGATTCTGTGGTTCATCCTGACGGTTCAGTCGGAAAAATTGTTTCAGGGCAATCCAATGTGAGTTTTGGGAAAAGGCAAGCGGCGTGTGTCGGTGATAAAGTACAATGCCCGGGGCATGATGGGGTTATTTTGCAAGGTGCCAAATCCATTTCTATTGGGGGAAAATCATTAGCACGCGAAGGTGATAAAACCAGTTGTGGCGATGTGATTATGAGTGGCTTCCCGACCATTACCGCATTTGATCGAACACGTACCACGCACGGAAAAAGCAGTGAAAGTAATCAGGAAATTAAATTAACGTTATTGCATTCTGTGGATGCGAGCCAAAGTGGTTATATCGGTATGCCTTTTACGTTCAAATTGGATGGTGGCGAAATAGGCAATGGTGTCATTGATGAAAACGGCGAACTTTGTTTTGAAATTAAGCCGGAAACAAAAGAGGCTGAAATTATGTTACCGAATGGACAGGCGTTTATGGTTCGGATAATTGAACAGTATGAATCGGACACGGAAACCGATAGCATTACTTCCGAAGGTTTTGGATTGCGAGAAGGTGAGGAACAGACTTCTTTAGAACAAGCAAAACGTTATCAGAACTTAATCAAAACAAGAGAATGACCATGTCCGAAAAGCCGATTTTTAATGTTTCCCGTCAAACCGGTCAGGCGAAGTTGCCCAGAATTGGTTATTGGATTCAAGCTACTCAACGGAACCCAATCCGAAACAATGTTACATTCGTGCCCCTGCCACAATTAAGCCGTTAGTCAATGGTGAAACGGCGTTTGGTACTCTGCACGATTACCTTGCGAAAGCAAAACATAGTATTGAAATTGCCATTTGGGGTTTTCAGCCGTCGATGTTTTTCAAACGGGACGGTTACTCCCCTTGTATCGGCGACTTACTCATTCAAAAGGCGCTGGAGGGCGTACAGGTTAAAGTGTTGGTATGGTCAATGGATGGTGCGCAAACGTTTACGGAGGCGAATTTGGGCAATATGCCGTTTTTGCCGGAGGTGCCGTTTTTCTCGGCAAAATACCAGAAACGCCGTGAAGAGGGTGTTACAGATGAACAGATGGATTACGATTACTGGTGGTATATGGCGGTGGCGGGTTTTAAATCAAGACCGCAATATCGGGTAACTGATGCTTCTGCTCCATTTGATGCCGCCTATTCCCGCTTACATAACTTCGCCAATTCCTCCCAGTGCCTGAATTTACAATTTAAGACCCGCCGGATTGAAGAGCAACAAAATGATTATGTGGATAACACATTACCGGCATCAGTTAAGGGAACCTTAGCTGAAACGGGTTCACACCATCAAAAGACGGTATTGATTGATTTTGCTTATCCGGAAAGGGCGGTGGGTTTTGTGATGGAGCATAATATGGTGGATAACTATTGGGATACGAGTTTTCATAAAATGGAAACCGTCCGTTATGCGCCGAATGAAGGCAGGCATACGCCGACGCCATTACAAGACGTATCAAGTTTAGTGACGGGCATTGTGCTTAAAGACCTGGACCGCAATTTCTGCGAATCCTGGAACCGTGAAAACAATCAATATTTTCCCTTGCAGCACGATGCCGAACAGTCGGCAAGGGACGCGGCATATAAAACGCCATTGGAAAGAACCGCACTTTCGTTGGATTACAAAGGTTACCCGAAACCTGAAGGCTGCGTGGAGATAGAGGGACAAATCTTAAGAACCTATGACAAACCGGATGTGGAAAACATCAAAGAGGTCTATTTAAGAAACATCATCAAAGTGTCGAGTTTTCTTTATACGGAGAACCAGTATTTTCGCTGGCCGCCGCTAGTGGATAAATTTAAACAACACTGGCAGAGCATGAAAGCCATGGGGCGGGATGATACGACACCGATATTCTGGTTCGTGGTGACCAATTCGTCGGATGCGGGGATTGGCGCGGGGACGGCGACCACGGATACGATGCTGGGTAAGCTAGGGAGACAGGATGTGATGCCGAATGTGGCGTTGAAGAAGGTCATTAGTCAACAGATAGTGGAAAAAGAGCGGGTGTTGAGGGGTTATCAGGAGGCAGTGGAAGAATCGGAAAATGAAGGGATAAAAGCGAAGGCGGCGGCGTTGGAAGAGGATCTGGACAAACTGAAACGGACGGCGGAAGAGGCAAAAACGCGTCCTGAAGCGCTGTATCGTGATGTAACCGATGAAATTGGCATAAAGAGTCATATTTGTACATTGGTGGCAAATGAAGATGCCATAGAGCAGGCGTTATGGCAGGAGGTGTATGTGCATTCCAAGGTGACGATAATGGACGATTTGTTTACCTTTATCGGTTCGGTGAATCTAAACACACGGAGTATGCAGCAGGATTCAGAGTTAGGGATAATTTCGGAGAGTCAGAAGGTGGCGTTGAATTTACGCCGGGAGCTATGGGGATTGCATACGAAGGGAAATACTGAAGCGAATCCGGAAGAACCTTTGCATTGTTTTGGATCAACGGAGAAAGTGTTTGATGCTTGGAAAAGGCTACTTGAAAGAAATAAACAAGAAAAAAGCAAAGGAAATAAGCCGTTATATCCATTACAGGAATTTTTTAGAGCTTCAGATGACATCAGCCGGTTGGATTAAATGATGAAAAGACGATGGTATTTTTTATTGGGTTTAACCGCACTTAGTTTAGGCGGCGCCTATGTTTATTTTGATTATATGAGAATAAAAGGATTAACCGATAT
>JACAWG010000060.1:34993-35241 GCA_017160915.1 Aggregatibacter actinomycetemcomitans | reverse complement strand
TTGATATAAATGAGCCTGTTGGATTTTTGCATTAAAGAATCCCCTTCTTTAGCAAAGAGGGGATCAGAATGAAGTAAACCCAAATTTGGGTGCCCCATATAAATATCACTTAAAATTGATATAAATGAGCCTGTGGGATTTTTGTATTAAAGAATTCCCTTTTTAGCAAAGAGAGGAGCAGAGTGAAGTAAACTCAAATTTGGGTGCCTCATATAAATATTACTTAAAATTGATATAAATGAGCCTGT